>CAZUXT010000023.1:5273-52030 GCA_964624145.1 uncultured Eubacteriales bacterium
TTATTGAATAATACTTTTTGATTTCTCATCATTTCTATTATATCATCCCTTTGATAAAGAACTTCTCTTACAGAAAAAATCAAATGAAAAGAATCAAGGCAGATTTCCGGCATAAAGATTTTTTTGTGGCGCATTTCAGCGAGGACATCTATGCCGTTGGAGGTTATATCAGAGATAGGCTTCTGGAAAAACAAACCGGTGAAGGAATGGTGGACCTCATCATTACCCGTCATCCTGCAGAAAAAATCATTTCCATTCTGAATAAATCCGGAAAAGTCAATCTGGTTGGGAAAAGCTTCGGAGTCATAAAATTCATCATGGAAGAAACCGTTTACGACATCGCTCTCCCCAGAAAGGATTTCCCAAAACCAACGGAAAAAAGAGGGCATAAAGACTTTATCATAGAAGCTGACCCTGAGATTCCTCTTAAAGAGGACCTGAAAAGACGTGATTTCCGCTGCAACAGTATGGCTCTCAGGCTGATAGATGATCAATTGATAGACCATTTTAACGGCGTCAAGGATGTGGAAGAGAAGATTCTCAGGCTTACAAACCCTCAGGCTTTTCCTGACGATCCATTAAGGGTGATGAGAGCGGCCCGGTTCGCCTCCACACTCAATTTTAAAGTCGATCCCCGAATCTATGAAATATCAAAACACATAGACCTCACAGGCTTAAGCGTGGAAAGGATAACCGAAGAGCTGCTTAAAATACTTTTGGATTCTCCGGCTCCATCCATAGGTCTTGAAGAAATGTTCAGGCTCGATGCCCTGCGCCAGCTTTTTCCCGACCTCTACAGGCTGAGTCTTTCCATCCAGGATTCCTCTTTTCATCCAGAAAAAGATGCCTATGGCCATCATACTGTGTGGAAACACACGGTCATAACCGTGGACCAGGCGAAAAGGCTTGCTGAAGCCCGAAATATTGAAGGGCAAAAGAAACTGGCCCTGCTTTTATCCGCGCTTTTTCATGACATAGGGAAACCAAAAACGGCTCAATGGGAATACAAAAAAGGCCGGATGGTCATAACCAACAACCGACACGATATAGAAGGAGAAAAAATAACAAAAAAAATACTCACACGGTATAAGCTGCACTCAAGAGACGGATATGACCTGCAAAGCACGGTGCTGCGGTTGATACGGTGCCATCACAGAGCATCGGAATTGTGGCAGAACAGGGATGTGGTGACAAAAAAAGCCTATAACCGCCTGGCGGCCGATGTCAACGGAGAGATCGAACTTCTGATCGTACTGGACGCTGCTGATAGAGCGGGCAGAGATGAAAAACCGGTCAAAGGCCTTGATAAAGCCGGAAATTGGCTCTTGAATAAATTCAAGGAGCTCAATGTCTCGGGAGAGACCATCCAGCCGCTGATCATGGGAAGGGACCTCAAAAAAATGGGAGTGGAACCAGGGCCCTCCATGGGAAAGATATTGAAAAAGCTCTACCAGCTGCAGATCGACGATGAATTCAGAACAAAAAAACAGGGACTGGAAATTGCAAAAAAAATAATAAAGGAACAAGCCCCATGAGCGTTCTTGTCACGGGAGGAGCCGGATATATAGGCTCCCACACTTCCAAAGCTCTCATCAAACAGGGTTTTGATACCATCATCCTGGACAACTTTTCTTCGGGAAAAAGGGAACTGATACCAGAGGGCACATCTGAGGTTATAGAAAAAGACCTGGCAGAAAAAGAATCTATTATAAGAACATTCAAAGAACACGACATAGAGGCAGTCCTTCATTTTGCTTCGCTCATCCGGGTTGGGGAATCCTACAATGATCCTCATAAGTACTATGCGGCCAATCTGATAAACAGCCTGAATGTACTGGAGGCAATGATAGAGACCAATGTCAAATATTTTATCTTCTCCTCCAGCGCTGCTGTGTATGGAATCCCTGATCATATCCCCATATTAGAATCCCATGTTCTCAATCCCGTGAATCCTTACGGGAAAACAAAATATATGATCGAAGAAATCATTAAAGATTATGAAAGAGCTTATGGTCTCCATCTTATCTCGCTCAGATATTTCAATGCTGCCGGAGCTGATCCTGATATTGAACTCGGTGAGATGCACGATCCTGAAACGCACCTCATACCCAATATCCTCTTATCCCTTCTTGACAAACAGAGGAAGCTGGAAATCTTTGGCACGGATTTCCCTACAAAAGACGGGACGGCCATAAGAGATTACATCCATGTCACTGACCTGGCAGAAGCTCATGTCCGGGCACTCACATATCTTATGGAGACGGAAAAAAGCGATTTCATCAACCTGGGTACGAACAAAGGATACTCAGTCAGGGAAATTCTGGAAAAAGCCGCAGAGATCACCGGAGAAAAAATCCCATTCAAAGAAAAACCAAAGAGAAAAGGAGATGTTGCTGTGCTGATAGCCTCCAAAGATAAAGCGCAAAATCTTCTCGGATGGGAGCTCAAATATTCTGATATAGACACAATTATCCGGACAGCCTGGGCCTGGCACAATAAAACAGCGAAAAGATAACACCCGGGTATGCAACGAAACGCATAAATAATATGTTTGACTCTAATGAGTAAGAATGCTATAAAACCTACTTATATTATGCGAAATAGAAATAATACATTCATAATCCTTTATGTGGTCCTTTTTCTGGCAGCCCTCTCTTTTTACGGCTGCAGAACCGGCAGTAAAACATCCAAAGCCCCTGAGCACGTACCGCCTGCTCCCGTCCAGACACAACCCGAACCGGCTAAGGAAAAACCGGATACAAGCGAGAAAGAACTCGAAATAAAACCGGAACAACCAGCTGCTGCAGATGAAGCGGAAGAAACCGTTCAAGAGGAAACAGAAGAAAAGGAAACAGCCGAACCATCGGAGCTGCTTGAGGAGGCTATGAATATCTACAGAGAGGCATTGAGGGCATGGGACCAGGGGCATATAGATGATGCCATATCAAGCCTTGATAATGCCTATAAGACCATTCTTCAGATAGAGCTTCCGCCTGATTCGCCTCTTATACAGGATAAAAACGACCTGCGTCTTTTAATCGCACAAAGAATACAGGAAATATATGCCTCACGCGCAAGCGCTATTGGTGAAAACCACGGCTCCATCCCGTTAGTCGAAAACAAATATGTTCTTAAGGAAATAGAATCTTTCCTGGGAACAGAAAAAAAGCTTTTTCAGGAGGCCTATCAGAGGTCGGGCCTGTACAGGGAAATGATCCTTAATGAACTGGAAAAAGAGGGGCTGCCTCAAGAGCTGTCCTGGATGCCCATGATCGAAAGCTGGTTCAAGATCAGAGCCTACTCTAGAGCCAGGGCTCTCGGTTTGTGGCAGTTTATTTCTTCAACAGGATACAGATTCGGCCTTAAAAGAGACCGCTGGATAGACGAACGGATGGACCCTGAGAAAGCAACCAGGGCTTCTGTTCAGTATTTAAAGGAGCTTCATTCTTATTTTGGTGACTGGACCACAGCGCTGGCTGCCTACAACTGCGGCGAATTCAGAGTCCAGAGAATAATAAGAAATCAGCGCATCAATTATCTTGATAATTTCTGGGACCTTTATCCTATGCTGCCCAGGGAAACATCGCGCTTCGTTCCCAGATTCATCGCCACACTCCTGATCATCAACAACCCGGAAAAATACCACATCGACCTGCCCGTTCCCGAGCCGCCTTTAGACTACGAGACCGTAACCATCAACCACCCGGTTAAACTGTCCTCTTTATCGACCAAGATGGGGCTCCCTGCGGAAAAGCTGGCTGACCTGAATCCTGAACTCAGACACAAATCAACACCTGACAGCGAATACACCCTTAAAATACCAAAGGGAACATTCGAACTTGCCTCCTCAACACTGGATTCCCTTCCCAGATGGATCCCCCCGGAAGCGACTTATTTCATACATTATGTAAGAAGAGGAGAAACCGTATCAGAGATCGCCAGCAGGTACGGAACATCCATTTCTTCCATTGCCCGCCTGAATGGCTTGGGGAGAAGGTACCTTATACGCCAAGGACAAAGGCTGAAAATCCCGGGAAGCTCAAGATCAAGAAGCGTTCCAATCCCCTCCAGAAACCTTTCCAGAGAAGGAAACAAACTCATATACACGGTAAAACGCGGTGATTCTCTTTATCTTATAGCCAACGTCTTCAGCACCACAATACAAAACATAAAAAACTTAAACAACTTAACAAGCAACAGACTGGATGTAGGACAAAAACTCATCATTCAATCCGGCGTTGCGGAGGGAACTTCTTTCTATACTGTTAAGACAGGAGACACTCCTTACAAAATAGCCCGTCAATTCGGAATGAAGCTGAGTGTTCTCTTGAATATAAACGGACTGACCAAGCACTCCAAAATTTATCCCGGTCAGAAGCTCTGGATCACTGACAAAAAATAAGGCAGGTTATTTCCGGGTCCTGGCGGCCGCAGCTTTCGCCCGCTGTTCAGGCGTTCCTTTTTTCTTGGTCTTTTTCTCGAACTCGGTCCCGATAAGTTCAATAAGCGCCATTTCTGCTCCGTCTCCCGCACGGGGCCCTAATTTTATGATTCTGGTATATCCGCCCGGCCTTTCCGAAAACCTTGGACCTATTTCTTCAAAAAGTTTTTTCACCACATCTTTTTTATAAACAAAGCTCAATACTTTTCTTCTTGAATGAAGGGTTCCCTTCTTTGCAAGGGAAATCATTTTCTCAGCTACGGGCCTTAACGCTTTCGCCTTTGCCTTTGTTGTCTTTATCCGTTCTTTCTCCAAAAAGGATGTGACAAGACTGCGCATAAGGGCTTTTCTTTGAGCTGAACCTCTGCCTAAACGGTGCCGTTTGACCAAATGCCTCATTCTTCTTCTCCTTCTTCTTCCTCCTGTTCTTCCTGAGCTTCTTTGAACTCATCTATTTTTTCCAGCAGAAAAGAATGGAATTCCGTGTTTAATTCCAAACCTAGCTCCTTGAGAGTGTCCTTTATTTCCATCAGAGATTTCCGTCCAAAATTTTTCGTCTTCAGCAGATCTTCTTCGGTTTTCTGAACCAGCTCGTAAACCAACTTTATCCCTGCAGAACGCAGACAATTGTTTGATCTGACAGAAAGTTCAAGATGATCAATAGACTTTGTTAAAATATCAAATTTATCCATATAGGGAACTTCTTCCTTTTCGTCTTCTTCATCCTTTTTAATAGGCTCATCCACCACATTCATGAAAATGACAAGATGATCCCGCAAAATCTTAGCCGCTTTGGATATGGCATCCTGCGGCACCACTGCTCCTGTAGTCCATACTTCCAAATCGAGCTTCTCATAGTCGATTCTCTTTCCGACCCGCGCGGGTTCCACCTTGTAATTGACTTTAAGAACAGGTGAATGCGATGAATCAAGCGGAATAAAGTCAACTCCTAAATCCTTGTTGTAATTCTGGTCTGCCGGTACATATCCCCTTTTGTTCTCTACAATCATTTCCACATCTAATTCCCCGTGTTCATCCAAAGAGGCTATATGCACATCCTTTTCCAGTATTTCAATATCAGAATCATGCTCAATATCATAGGCCGTTGCTTCAGCAGGACCTTTGACTTTCAATGTCATTGTTTTTGACTCTTTTCCTGTCATTCTCAAACGCAGGCTCTTTAAATTCAATATGATATCAGTTACATCTTCAACAACACCGGGAAGTGATGAAAATTCATGAAGAACACCCTGGATCCGTACGTTTGTAATCGCCGCTCCCGTAATAGATGAAACAAGTATTCTTCTCAATGCATTACCTATGGTTATGCCATAACCTCTTTCAAAAGGCTGGGCATAAAATCTCCCATATAAATCTGTCAGTGTTTCAAAATCACATTCAATATGTCTTGGCCTCTGAAATCCTGTTTCTGTCATGATTCCTCCTATTTTGGTACCCTAATTTTCTTATTTCATTTTATAATAAAAGGAAGTTTTCCTTATTTATTCCATTTATAACGATTTATTTGGAATACAATTCCACAACCAGCCTTTCCTCAACAGGCATGGAGATATCTTCCCGTTTCGGAAAAGAAGCAACGGTTGCTGTTTTTTCCTCTCTATTTACATTCAGCCATGCTGGAACTTCTTTATTTTCATGAGATTCTATAATTGCATTAAGCTCTTCATGACTTCCTTCAGCTTTTTCATGCACAGAGATGATGTCATTTTTCTCGACCAACATGGAGGGGATGGTTGCTTTCTTCCCGTTTTTTCTAAAATGCCCGTGAACGATCAGCTGTCTTGCATGAGCTCTGGAATGAGCAAAGCCTATGAGAGCGATAACATTATCCAGCCTTCTCTCCAGCATCGTCAAAAGAATTTCTCCTGTGACACCCCTTTTTCTTTCCGCTCTCATGAAAAACAATTTAAATTGTTTTTCGGACATTCCATAATATCTTTTCAATCTCTGTTTTTCCCTAAGCTGGATTCCGTATCCTAATATTCTTCTCCTGGCTCTTCCGTGTTCTCCAGGAGGATAAGCTTTTCTCTCAAAAGGACATTTATCAGTACTGCATTTATGCCCTTTCAGAAAGAGTTTGGTCTTTTCAACTCTACAGAGACGGCAAATACTTTTTCTATTACTGGCCATATTCAACTCCTCAAAGAATGATCCTTTATACTCTTCTCCTTTTTCTTCCCCGGCATCCATTATGTGGTAAAGGAGTCACATCCCTTATAGATTTTATTTCCAATCCTGCGGCTTGAAGCGCTCTGATGGCAGATTCTCTCCCCGCTCCAGGACCTTTGACTCTGACATCAACGTAACGGACGCCCATTCCCTGTGCGTTTTCACCTACCTCCTGGGCAGCTAATTGTGCGGCATAAGGGGTCCCTTTTCGTGCTCCGGTGAAACCGGCTTTACCGCAGCTTCCCCAAACGACAACATTGCCCTGCCGGTCAGTGATAGTGATGATTGTATTGTTAAAGGTGGATGTGATGTCTGCGACACCATAACCAATATCTTTTTTTACTTTTTTCTTCTTTGTTTTTGTTTTTTTCTTGGGCATCAGTTATTCCTTCCTATCTCTTGATTTTACTTCGCGCAGGTCCCTTTCTGGTGCGGGCATTTGTCTTTGTTCTCTGCCCTCTTACAGGAAGATTCTTTTTGTGACGCAGGCCCCTGTAGGACCCTATGTCCATAAGTCTTTTTATATCTCCTGAGACCTCCTTTCTAAGGTCTCCCTCAATCTTTTCTCCCTTCTCTATCTGCTTCCTTATTTTATTGATTTCTTCTTCCGTAAGGTCCTTCACCTTCTTGTCCCTGTTTATCTTTACCTTCTCCAGAATCATATTGGAGCGTGAACGCCCTATTCCGTAAATATAGGTCAGTCCTATTTCAATCCTTTTTTCAGAAGGAAGTGTTATTCCTGCTATTCTTGCCATTTTTTCCTCATCTATCCTTGTTTTTGTTTATGTTTCGGGTTCCTGCATATAACTCTCAGAACACCTTTTCTTCGTATGATTCTGCAGTTTCTGCACATTTTCTTGACTGATGCTCTTACTTTCATTTTATTTCCTCATTCTCTCTATTTAAAACGATAAATTATCCTTCCCTTTGTCAGGTCATACGGAGAGAGCTCAACCAGCACTTTATCTCCAGGCAAAATACGAATGAAATATTTACGCATTTTTCCTGATATGTGCGCTAAAATGATGTGTTTGTTCGGCAGCTCAACTTTGAACATGGCATTAGGAAGCGTTTCGATAACTGTTCCCTCAGTTTCATACACATCATCCTTTTTTGGCATCCTTGCTCTCCCTTTAGTTACTCATCCCTTCTTTATCAAACACACTCAGAATCTCCGGTCCGTTCTCAGTTACAGCGACTGTGTTTTCATAATGCGCGGACAGGCTCCTGTCTCTCGTTATGGCAGTCCAATTATCTTCCAATATTTCTACGTCCCAGTCACCTGCTGCAATCATAGGTTCGATAGCCAACACCATTCCAGGCCTAATTTTAGGACCATGGCCCGGTGAGCCGAAATTGGGAACCTGGGGTTCCTCATGTAAAGAAAATCCAATTCCGTGCCCGACAAAGGTTCTAATAACTGAAAATCCTTTGGATTCAACATGCTTCTGTACCGCAGAGGATATATCAGAAATCCTGTTTCCAACTCGAACCTGCTCAATACCTTTATTGAGACTCACTTTGACGGTCTCTATCAACATCTCGGCCTCTGACGAAACCTCTCCTACAGGAACGGTTACGGCCGCATCGCCGTACAAGTCTTTATAAACCACTCCAAAATCCATGCTGATGATATCGCCTTTTTTAAGTGTCCTGGATGAAGGAATGCCGTGTACGATCTCTTCATTTATGGAAGTACATAAGGAAGCGGGGTAACCCCGGTATCCTTTAAAAGCGGGTTTGGCTCCGAGTTCCTTTGTTCTTTTTTCAGCATACTCATCCAGTTCTATGGTCTTAACACCGGGTTTTACCCTTTCTCTCAATTCACTGAGAATTTGAGCTACAATTTGATTGCTCCGTCTCATCAATTCTATCTCTTTATGGTTCTTGTAGATAATCATTTTCACACTTCACATTCCTGGCTCTGCATATAAATCTTATTTATCAGAGAGCAAATCCTCTGAAAGACCTCCTCTATACGGCCTTCTCCATTGACCGCTTTATAAATTCCTTTTTTTTTATAATAATGGACCAGCTTTTCGGTCTCATTATGATAGACGGAAAGCCTTTTCTTTATGACTTCCGGTCTGTCATCCTCTCTTTGAACGAGTTTCCCTCCGCAGCGGCCACACTTTTTTTCATCTATGAGATCTTCGTTCTTTATATTATATATATTATTGCATTCAGAACAAATATAACGGGACGAGAGGCGCCTGACTACTGTTTCGTCGTCTGTCCTGATGTCTATGGCCGTTTCTTCCTTTTCCGGGTCAACTTTTTCCAGTAACTCCGCCTGAGACACATTCCTTGGAAACCCGTCCAGAGTATAACCGTTCCTGCAGTCATCTTTTCCGATCCTGTCCTTTATTATCTCAAGAATGATTCGGTCCTCGACCAGCTCGCCCTTGTCTATGCTTTTTTTGGCCTTTAAACCTGAAGGAGTGCCCTGTTTGACCGCACTTCTGAGAAGGTCTCCAGCGGATATCTTTGGAAATCCGAATTTGTCCTCTATAAGGTCCCCTTGGGTTCCTTTTCCGCTTCCTGGAGGCCCGAGAAGGATCAACCTCATCCTCTCCTCCCCTTAATGCGTCCGCGCCTCATGAATCCGTCATAATGACGCATGACAAGCTGGGCTTCTATCTGCTGTAAGGTATCCATAGCCACACCGACCACAATCAGAATAGACGTGCCCCCGAAATAGAACTGGACATTCAAGCCCTGCGTGAACCACTCAGGGAGATTCCGGTCCAAAAAATTACCTATCAGGGGAATTGGCTGAACTTTAAACCCTGTGATGAGGATCTCCGGAATGATAGCGACAGCAGCAAGATAAACAGCGCCAACCAATGTGAGCCTTGATAGCACACTGTCTATGTAATCAGATGTATTTTTGCCAGGGCGTATTCCAGGTATAAATCCTCCGTACTTCCTCAGATTATCTGCCACATCAGAGGGATTAAAAATAATGGAAACATAAAAATAAGTGAAAAATATGATAGCCGCTATATAAAACAGATTATAAAGCGGCCATCCCATCTGGAACTGTTCAGCTATACGCTGAATAAAGGGAACTTTGATCATCTGGGCCATAGTAGAGGGAATGGTGATTACAGAGGCAGCAAATATGATCGGAATAACACCTCCGGTATTAACCCTTAAAGGAAGATGAGTGCTTTGCCCTCCATATATCTTACGGCCAACCACTCTCTTGGCATAAGAAACGGGCAGCCGTCTCTGCCCTCTTTCTACGAACACAATAACAGCGATTACAGCGACCATCAAAGCAACCAAAAATAGTACGCGGATAATGGTCAGATCCCCTGTTCTTAATCCATCTGCGATGCTTTGAGCTCCGCTGGGAAAACCCACTACAATCCCTGCGAAAATAATAAGAGAGATGCCATTTCCGATCCCTCTTTCAGATATCTGCTCTCCCAACCACATAATAAAAACTGTCCCTGTGGTTAATGTCAATACGGTTAAAAATTTAAATCCCAGGCCGGGATTGGGTACGATGGGTGCTCCACCAGGTGTTTTAGCTGTCTCAAGAAATATACTGATCGCCGTTGCCTGAATAACACAAATAATAAGAGTCCCGTACCTTGTGTATTGAGTTATTTTCTTTCTTCCGAGCTCTCCTTCTTTGGACAGTCTCTCCAGATAAGGCCACACGACCTGAAGCAGCTGAAGAATAATCGAGGCACTGATGTAAGGCATGATCCCCAGTGCGAAAATGGTCATACGCGACATATTTCTTCCGCTGAACAAATCAACCATTCCCAGAATAGTGCCTTTCTGCGCATTCCAGAACTCAGCCAGCGCAGTACCGCTTATTCCGGGATTCGGGATCTGGGCGCCTATCCTGTAAACAGCCAGGATCATCAAAGTAAACAGAACCCTTCTCCGTAAATCAGGAATACTGAAAATATTTCTTATACTTTCTAGCATCACTCACTTCCAATTAAAATGGCTTTTCCGCCCGCTTTTTCTATCTTTTTCTTGGCGGATTGCGAAAATTTATGTGCATAAACTGTTTTGGGGCTTGTTATTTCCCCATTTCCCAATATTTTTACAGGCTGTGATTTCTTTTTTACAATGCCGTTCTGTATAAGGTCCTCGATTTTAATGGTTTGCTTTTTTATTTTATTCAGTTTGTCAATATTCACTTCAGAAAACTCCTGGCGGAAAATGTTGGTAAAACCTCTCTTCGGAACCCTTCTCACAAGAGGCATCTGGCCGCCTTCAAATCCAAGTTTCCTTGAATATCCGGATATAGACTTCTGGCCCTTTGTGCCACGGCCCGATGTTTTTCCTCTCCCTGAGCCTGGCCCGCGGCCGACTCTTTTCCTGTTCTTACGGGAACCCTCTGCTGCATGAAGATCATTTAATTTCATTTTTTGCCCAACTCCTCAACATTGACTAAATGAGACACCTTGGTTACCATGCCTCTGACTTCCGGACAATCCTTTTTTGTGACTTCCGAATTTACCCTCCTCAATCCCAATCCCCTCACTACCTCTCTCTGCTTCCGTGGGCGCCCAACCAAACTGCGGACAAGCTTTATCCTCAGTCTTTTCCCTGGTGTTCCTGTCTCTTTTTTTTGGGAACTTGTTTTATTCTCTTTTACTGCCATATCAAATCCTTATCTTTGTCTCTTAGTTTCGAAAGTTTCTCAGGGCTTTTCAGCTTTTTCAGAGCATCCATGGTCGCATTCGCCACGCTCAAAGGATTGTTACTCCCCACAGATTTCGTCAGAACATCTTTTACGCCGGCTAATTCCATGATAATCCTCACAGCCCCTCCGGCAATGATGCCTGTTCCTTTGGAGGCAGGACGCAGAATAACTTCTCCCCCGCAGTGCACTCCCTTTATTAAGTGAGGAATAGTGGTATCTTTAAGAGGAACTTCTATCATGTTCTTTTTTGCGTCTTTGACCCCTTTCTTTATGGCAGGAGGCACCTCTCTGGCCTTTCCCTTTCCTATGCCTACCAAGCCATTTTCATTTCCCACGGCAACCAGAGCAGAAAAGCTTAAATTCTTTCCTCCTTTAACGACCTTCATAGTCCTGCGTATGGAAATGACCTGGTCTTTTAATTCCTCTTCTTCAGCTTCTTCTTTTTTAAAGATTTCTTCTTCCACGCTTTCTCCTCCTTAAGGGCGACTCAGAATTTAATACCTGACTTTCTCATAGATTCAGCCAGCGTTTTGATCCTTCCTTGATACGGGTAATGCCCCCTATCAAAAACAATCTCATTTATTTTCTTCTTTTTTAATCTCTCGGCCATGGTGTTTCCGAGAGCTTCTGACGCCTTTATGCTTTTATTATTGCCGTTCTCCTTACGAAGGTCTTTTTCCAAAGTAGAGGCTGATGTGAGAACAATGCCTTTGATGTCATCGACAGCCTGGACATAAATGTACCTATTTGTACGGGTTACCTTAAGCCTCGGCCTTTCCGCAGTTCCGTTGATCTTATTTCTGACTCTCTTTCTTATTCTCTGCTTAGCTTTTTTCTTTTTGTAAACTTTATCTTTATACACCGGTTGCTCCTACTCCTGCCTTACGCTCCTTCTTTAAAAGCCTCTCTCCCGAATACCGGATCCCCTTAAGTTTATATGCGTCTGGTTTCCTGAAACTTTTGATCTTATGGGCTTCCTGCCCCACTCTCTGTTTGTTGATGCCTTTGACGACTATGGTGTTTGGGTTCTCCAGCTCTATCTCAACATCTTCGGGAATATCATAAATCACAGGTTTTGAGTAACCCAGATTCAGCTCCAGCCTTTTGTTTTGAAGTTTTGCCCTGAATCCGACTCCTACGATCTCCAATTTTTTTGAGAATCCTTCTGTAATCCCTTTAACGGCATTGGCAGCCAGAGTGCGGGAAAGACCGTGATAAGAAGCGGTCTGATGATCATTGCTTTTTCTTTGAAAAACCAAAACATTATCCTTTAATACCGGCTTGACTCCTTCAAACAGCGGCGATTCATTCCTGCCTTTAGGTCCTTGGAACACGATTCGATCAGAATGGATCTCCACTTTTACCTTCTCAGGAATAGCAATTGGATTCTTACCCACTCTTGACATTTCTACCTTCCTTTACTCCTCTTGTTTACCAGATCTGACATATTACTTCTCCTCCCAGCCCTATCTCTTCGCATTTCTTTCCTGTATACACACCTTTAGAAGTGGATATGACGACTACACCCAGTCCGTCAAGGACTTTTGGTATACTGTCTTTTTTGCAATAAATACGACACCCGGGCTTGCTCACCCTTTCAAGGCCTGAAATAACGTTTTCTTTGTCTTTTGTGTATTTTAGGAACAATTTCAAAATTCCCTGTTTTTTATTATCGATGACTTTATAGTTTCTTATATAACCTTCATCCTTTAATATTTTGGCCAGGGACACTTTTATATTGGACGAAGGGATATCAACTTCTTTTTTTCTGACCATCCCTGCGTTTCTAATTCTTGTTAGCATGTCTGCAATAGGATCTGTTAAAGTCATAGTATTAAACCTCGCTTTTCTTTACCAGGATGCCTTTGTCACACCAGGAACTTCACCTTTCAAGGCTAACTCCCTGAAGCACAGCCGGCATAAACCAAATTTTCTGAGATAACCTTTGGGCCGGCCGCAAATCTGGCACCGGTTTTTATATCTTACTTGGAACTTCGGCTCTTTTCTATGCTTTGCTATAGATGATTTTTTAGCCACTTTTTCCTTCCTTTTTTACTCCTCACTAAAAGGCATCCCTAATTTTTTTAGTAAAATATAACCTTGTTTGTCATTTTCGGCAGAAGTGACAAATGTTATATTCATGCCTCTGGTCTTATTCACTTTTGTATAATCTATTTCAGGGAAGACCAATTGGTCTTTTATTGCTAAAGTGTAATTTCCCGTTCCATCAAATGACCGGGCTGAAATGCCTCTGAAATCTCTGACTCTTGGGAGTACTATGTTCACCAACCGGTCAATAAATTCATACATCCTTTTTTTCCGTAAAGTCACATAACAGCCGATTGGTTTTCCTTTCCTTAATTTGAATGTGGATATCGATTTTCTGGCTCTTCCTACAGCAGGCCACTGGCCTGTAATCAAGCTCAACTCCTCTTGAGCTTTATCCAAAACTTTTATGTCCTGCAGAGCCTCTCCGATACCCATATTTATGACTACCCTTTCTACTCTTGGAACGGCCATTGGATTCTTTAGAGAAAATTCCTTCATCAATTCGGGAATGATTTCCTTTTCAAATTTTTCTTTAAGCCTGCTCATATTTGACCTCATTCCGCCTTTTCTATTGTCATATCGCATTTGCTGCATACTCTGACCCTGGAACCATCTTCCAGTTCTTTGTGCCTTATTCTCACTCCCTGTCCGCATTCCTGACAATAAATCATAACATTGGAAATATGGATAGGAGCTTCTTTCTCCATGATTCCCCCCTGAATATTCTTACTCTGATCCTGCCTGATGAATTCCTTTGCAAAATTAAGCTTCTCTACAATGACTCTTTTTTTCTCGGGGATGACCTTCAATACTTTTCCGGTCTTCCCTTTGTCTTTTCCTCTTCTTACGATAACCGTATCGTTTTTTCTGATCTTCAGTTTGTTCATCAGACCACCTCCGGTGCAAGTGAAATAATCTTCATGAAATTCTTTTCTCTCAGTTCCCGCGCTACGGGTCCGAAAACACGGGTTCCGACCGGCTCGCTCTGGGCGTTAATGATAACCGCAGCATTATCATCAAATCGAATATAAGAACCGTCTTTTCTCCTTGATTCTTTCTTTGCTCTCACAATCACCGCCCTGACAATCTTTCCCTTCGGAATCTCGCTTTCCGGTTGAGCTGCCTTCACCGATGCTGATATTATGTCTCCGACACCGGCATTTTTTCCCACTCCACCTCCTAAAGGAGTGATACACAATATCTTCCTGACTCCTGAATTATCAGCTACCTTGAGCATTGTTTCTGAACGTATCATTGTCCGCTATTCCCTGTTTTCATTTTATCTTTGTTTGTCACCCGGGGCTAAATCAATGATTTCCTTGACTCTCCATCTCTTGGTTTTACTTATAGGCCTGGTTTCAACAATCTTTACAACATCTCCGATTTTGCACTTTTCCAGCTCATCATGAGCAAAGTATTTCTTTCTCTTTTTTATGACTTTTTTATACAGAGGATGTCTTACTTGACGTTCTACAGCCACCTTAACCGTCTTCTTCATCTCATTTCCAATAACAACACCGGTCTTTTCTTTTTTTCTGCCCTTGGTATTATTCATTCTCTTTGTTTCCTCTTTTCTTTTCAGTAAGTATGGTATTTATTCTCGCTAAGTTCTTTTTAATATTTTTAATTTTCTTGACATCCTCAAGCTGCCCCAGGGACTCCTGAAACCTTAATTTAAAAAGCTGGTCTTCCAGATCGCTTTTTTTGTTATCCAGCTCCTGTTCAGACATTTCTCTAATTTCTTGTGCTTTCATTTTAATTCCCTACTATCACGAGATACAAATCGAGTCTTTATCGGAAGCTTGTTGTCTGCCCGCCTCATGGCTTCTTTTGCAGTCTTCTCCTCGACTCCACCAAGCTCATAGATCATCCGCCCCGGTTTGATCACATCAACCCAGAATTCAGGATCTCCTTTTCCTTTTCCCATCCTTACTTCCGTCGGTTTTTTCGTCACAGGCTTCCACGGGAAAACTCTGATCCAAAGCTTTCCTTTTCTCCTGAGAAAACGACCAATGGCCACCCGTCCGGCCTCGATCTGTCTCGCCGTCATCCAGCATGGCTCCAAAGCTTGAAGTCCATACTGTCCGAATGACAGACTTCCTCCGCGGATAGCCTTCCCCTTCATTCTTCCCCGATGCTGCTTGCGGTGCTTGACTTTACTTGGCATTAACATGGTTAAATCTCCTCAATTTCATCGGTTCGGGATGTCATTTTCTCTTTTTCTTTATCCGAATTATATATCCAGACTTTTATGCCTATATTTCCGTAACCCGTATGGGCTTCAGTAAAGCCGTAATCAATATCTGCTCTAAGAGTCTGAAGCTTCAGCTGTCCTTTTAAATACCATTCAGAGCGCGCTATTTCCACTCCACCCAGCCTTCCGGAACACATGACTTTTATGCCTTTGGCTCCCAGCTTGACTGCCATATTAACAGCTCTGCGCATGGCCTTACGGTAAGCAATCCTTTTTTCCAACTGAAGGGCTATTCCCTGGGCTACCAAAATGGCATTTAACTCGGGTTTATCCACTTCCCTTATATCAATATAGATTTCTTTTTTTGTGATTTCCTGCAGGTGCCCCTTCAGGCTTTCTATTTCCCTTCCCCCTCTTCCTATAACGATTCCCGGGCGGGCCGTATAAACAATGACTCTTATTTTAGGGCCAATTCTCTCTATATTGACTTCAGATATGCCGGCATGGTTGTAGAGGTCTTTGACCATCTTTTTCATTTTCAGGTCTTCGTGTATAAACCGCCTGTATTCTTCCCCTTTTGAAAACCATTTAGAGCTCCAGTCTTTATTATATCCCAGCCTGAAACCATAAGGATGTGTTTTTTGGCCCACTGTTATCTCCCTTTTCTTTCTTCTAAAAATATGGATACATGACTTGTTCTTTTAAGGATCCTTACTGCCCTGCCCATTGCTGCCGCTCTAAAACGTTTCCAGGCAGGCCCCTGATTAACGAATATTTCTCTGATATAAAGATCATCCACATTCACATCAGGACTCTTCTGCTGGGCATTGGCAATGGCAGAACGCAGCAGCTTCTCGTGGATAGAGCTGATTTTCTTCTTGTTAGAAAATTTAAGTATGGTCAGTGCTTCCCCTACATATCTATCCCTGATAAGGTCTGAAACCAGACGGCACTTTCTGGGAGAAACCCTCACATGTTTAGCTGTGGCTTTGGAAATGATATCTTGTTCTTTCATTTTATTTCTTTATCTTTATGGCTCTTGCTGCTTTTGATGTGTGCCCTTTAAACGTCCTCGTAGGAGAAAATTCTCCCAATTTATGACCTACCATGTTTTCCGTAACAAATACGGGAATAAATTTTTTTCCATTATGGACACCGATCGTAAGCCCGACCATTTCCGGAATCACGGTTGAACGTCTTGAATATGTCTTTATAACTTTTTTCTTGTCTTTTGCAGATTCGATCGACTCGATTTTTTTCAAAAGCGACTCATCAACAAAAGGACCTTTTTTTATCGACCTGCCCATTATTATCTACTCCTTCTCCTTACGATAAAGTCCTGAGTTCTTTTATTTCGCCTGGTTCTGTATCCCTTTGCCGGCTGGCCTGTAGGTGAAACAGGATGCCGGCCTCCTTTGGCCTTTCCTTCACCGCCGCCGTGTGGATGATCTATGGGATTCATGGCAGTTCCCCGAACATGAGGCCTTCTTCCCATGTTTCTTTTCCTTCCGGCTTTCCCAATGGAAATGTTTTGGTGATCGGGATTGCTGACCTCACCAATAGTGGCCCGGCAGTCTAAATGAATCTTTCTAATCTCAGAAGAGGGAAGCCTGACCTGCGCATAGTCCCCTTCTTTAGCCAATATCTGAGCTCCGGTACCCGCGGATTTGGCTATCTGCCCTCCTTTTCCGTTCCGCAGCTCTATGTTGTGTATGATCATTCCTAAAGGTATATTCCTGAGGGGCATCGCATTCCCAGGCAGAATGTCTACCTGCTTGTCATCGGAAACAATGGTTTGCCCTTTTTCAAGACCCCGAGGAGTAAGAATATATCTCCTTTCTCCATCCCTGTACTTGATCAATGAGATAAAGGAAGAGCGGTTAGGGTCATATTCGATCGTCTCAACAATACCGGGAACACCTTTTTTATCCCTTTTAAAATCTATGATCCGGTACTGGCGTTTATTACCTCCCCCGCGGTGCCGAGCAGAGATATGCCCTCGGGAATTTCTTCCACCTTTCTTTTTTATTGGCTCCAGCAAGGGCTTGTAGGGCTTATCCTTGGTCAAATCATCATAAACAACTCCTGTCCTGTGGCGAAGACCGGCTGAAGTTGGTTTGAATGTCTTTAATCCCATTTTATACCGCCTCGAAATATTCTATCATCTTTTCGCCTTTTTTCAATTTCACATAAGCTTTTTTCCAGTCCTTAGTTTTCCCTATATTCTTTCCTACCCGTTTTGTTTTTCCTTTTTTCTTAACTATCCGGACACTTTCCACTTTCACATCAAAAAGTTTTTCTACCGCTTCTTTTATTTCGATTTTATTGGCGCTCCGTGCCACTTCAAAACAGACATCCCTATTTATATCTTTCAGCCACGTGCTTTTTTCAGTTATAACGGGTTTTATGATGATTCTATAAGGATCTTTAACGCTCACTTTAACTTCTCCATTAATAAATCAAATGACTGCTGAGAAAAAATAAGGCTCCTATGATTTAAAATATCATATACACTAATCTGATTATAATCAACAATCTTCACGCCAGGAATATTCCTCATGGATAATATCAAATTTTTGTTTTCATGAGAATCCACAATCAAAGCGGAATCCAATCCTAATTTATCCAAAAGGCCCACTCCGTCCTTTGTTCTCGGCTCTTTGAATGTTAAGTCCTTCACTACGGTGATCTGTTTTTCCTTATATTTCTGAGATAAGGCAAATTTAATGGCATTGGTTCTTGACTTTTTCGGTAATTTATAATAGTAACTTCTGGGATGTGGACCGAATGTAATTCCTCCTTTTCTCCATAAGGGGGACCGGTTGCTTCCAGCTCGCGCTCTTCCGGTTCCTTTCTGCCGCCAAGGCTTCTTGCCTCCTCCTCTTACCTGTCTTCTTGTCTTTGTAGATGCTGTTCCCTGCCTTTGATTAGCCCTGTAATTGACAACCGCTTCATAGAGAAGATGCTCATTAGCAGAATAAGAAAGAACATCATCCGGAGCACTCAGCTCTTTTAATTTCTTTCCACTTTGATCAAGCACATTTACCTTTGGCATTGTTTACCCTTTTATCTCTTTTTTTTGCAATGGCCGATTAAAATTCACTTTTTTTATATAAACATAACCACCGTTAGCGCCAGGTACACATCCCTTGACTACCAACAGATTGTCTTCTTTTTTTGCCTGAAGAACAGTCAAATTTTTCACCGTTACCTTGCTGTTCCCCGAATGACCGGGCAATTTTTTCCCTTTCATCACTCTGGAAGGATCAGCTGAACAGCCTATGGATCCCGGATGACGGTGAAACATGGATCCATGTGTGTTTTTTCCTCCGTGAAATCCCCACCTTTTGACAACTCCTGTAAATCCCTTTCCTTTGCTCATGCCGACTACATTGACTTTTTCGCCTTCTTTAAACAAATCCACAAAAAATTGATCCCCTGGTTTGACCTCTCTGTCCTTGTGGTCGAGAAATTGCTTCAATATTTTTGTAGGAGGAACATCAGCCTTCTTAAAATGACCGGCAGAGGCCCTTGTGAATTTTTTGGATGTGTGTTTATCATAGAATCCGATCTGAAGCGCGGCGCAGCCGTCTTTTTCCATTGTCTTTTTCTGTATAACCGTACAAGGCCCAGCTAGAATAACCGTTGCAGATACAGCATTCCCGCCCTTGTCAAAGGTCTGGGTCATTCCAATTTTTTTTCCGATCAACCCTTCGATCATGATTATTCTCCCTCCCCAAATGCCTGTATCTCCACATCGATGCCTGCGGGAAGGTCTAACTTTTGAAGTTCCTCAATGGTATCATTGTTATAATTATTTATATCAATCAATCTTTTATGGATCCTCATCTCAAAATGCTCTCTGGACCTTTTGTCCACATGAGGAGAGCGAAGAACACAAAATCTGTGTATATTCGTAGGAAGAGGTATAGGGCCTGAAATGCTTGCACCGGTTCTTTTTGCTTTTATTACGATATCTTTCACAGACTGATCAAGCAAACGGTGATCAAACGCCTTGAGCCTTATCCTGATTTTATCCATTTTATTATTCCTCGCTTTTCCTCATTTTATTTATTCTCCATATCTTTCTCTTTATGATAATCCTCTTTAAAATGGCTATTCGATGACTTCGGTAACCGTTCCTGCTCCTACGGTTCTGCTTCCCTCTCTTATGGCAAACCTCTGGCCCTTCTCCATAGCCACATTGGTTATCAGATCAACCTCCAGCGTTACATTATCTCCGGGCATCACCATCTCTACCCCAACCGGTAACTTCACGTTCCCTGTTACATCTGTGGTCGAAAAATAAAACTGCGGCCTGTACCCCGAAAAAAACGGCGTGTGCCTTCCCCCTTCATCCTTGGTCAACGCAACTATCTTCCCCTTGAACTTCCGGTGCGGTGTGATCGTCCCGGGCTTCGCCAATACCATGCCGCGCTGCACCTCTTCCTTGTCCGTCCCTCTCAATAAGATCCCTACATTGTCTCCTGCCTGCCCCTCATCCAGTATCTTCCGAAACATCTCTACCCCTGTCACTACACGCTTTTTCGTCTCTCCAAATCCGACTATCTCTACCTCTTCTCCCTTCTTTATCATCCCTCTGTCTATCCTGCCCGTCACCACTGTCCCCCGCCCGCTTATCGTAAATATGTCCTCTATCGACATCAAAAACGGCCGGTCCACTATCCTCTTCGGCGTCGGTATGTGCTCATCCACCGCATCCAGTAACTCCATTATCGGCTTGTTCACTTCCGCCTCCGAATCCCCATCTGATTCCAGCGACTTCAATGCGCTCCCCCTCACTACCGGTATGTCATCCCCAGGAAATTCATACTTCGTCAACAGCTCCCTTACCTCTAACTCTACTAAATCCAGTATCTCAGGATCATCCACTAAATCCGTCTTGTTCATAAACACCACTATCGCCGGTACGTTCACCTGCCGCGCTAATAATATGTGCTCCCTCGTCTGCGGCATAGGTCCATCGTCCGCTGCCACTACCAATATCGCCCCGTCCATCTGCGCCGCCCCTGTCACCATGTTCTTGATGTAATCCGCATGCCCAGGACAGTCTATGTGTGCATAATGCCTCGCCTTCGTCTCATACTCTATGTGCGCTACCTGTATCGTCAATCCCCTCTCCTTCTCCTCAGGTGCATTGTCTATCTGATCATAGTCTATAAACTCTATCCCATCATCCGCCCTGTGCAGTACCTTCGTGATCGCTGCTGTTAATGTCGTCTTCCCATGATCCACGTGCCCTATCGTCCCTACGTTTAAATGCGGCTTCTTCCTCTCAAATTTTGCCTTCGCCATTGATTTACCTCCTAGCTCATTAAACTTTATTATTCATCTTAATACTAATAAGATATCTTTCCCTCTATTCTTGCCACTATTTTTTCCATTATCGACGGAGCTGTGGGCCTATACTCAAAAAATTCCATTGTAAACAGCCCTCTTCCCTGAGTCATGGTCCTAAGGTCAGTTGCATATCCAAACATTTCTGATATCGGGATAAAAGCTCTTACAATCCGGGTCCTTCCGGCTGATTCCATGCTTGCTATTTTGGCCCTTCTCGAATTAAGGTCTCCGACAACATCTCCCAAATATTCCTCGGGCGTAAGCACTTCCAGACTCATTATGGGCTCGAGCAGTGTGGGCAGGGCCCTTTTTGCCGCATCCTTAAATGCCATGGATCCGGCGATTTTAAAAGCAATAGAAGTGGAATCTTCCTCGTGAAACGAACCTCCGGTCAAAACAGCTTTGATATGAGTCATGGGGAAACCTGCCAGCACGCCTGATTCCATAGCCTCTCTAACCCCGTCTTCAATGGGAGAAATAAATTCCTTTGGGATAACGCCGCCTTTTGTTTCGTCCGTAAATTCAAAATCCGTTCCCTCTTTATAAGGTTCGATCCTTATCCTGCATTGCCCGTACTGACCCCGTCCTCCGCTCTGTCGGATATATTTCCCTTCTCCCTCTGCCTCCTCAGTAATGGTTTCCTTATACGCAACCTGAGGATTCCCGAGGTTTGCTTTCACTCCGAACTCTCTTGCCATGCGTTCCATTAATATCTCTAGATGCAGCTCCCCCATTCCATAAACCAGAGTTTGTCCGGTCATAGGATCTTTCTTGATCTTGAAAGTTGGATCCTCTTTGGCCAGTTTGTTCAGAGATTCGCTCAATTTCAAGTGCTCGCTCCTGGATCTTGGCTCGATAAAGGCAGACACAACGGGTTCAGGGAACTCTATGGAAGAAAAAATGATGGGCCTGTTTCTCACGCTTAGGGTATCCCCAGTTGAAATGACTTTAGTTGATGTCAAAGCGGCTATGTCACCTGTGAAGACCTCTTCAATATCCTTTCTTTTGTTAGAATGCATCTCTAAAAGACGATTGATCCGTTCTTCCTCCTCACTCGTACAGTTATATACAGAAGACCCGACCTTGGTCTTACCTGAATACACCCTGAAAAACGCCAGGGTTCCTGTATAGGGGTCATTCATTACTTTAAAAACAAACGCTGAAAAAGGCTCGTCATCTGAAGGTCCTCTCTGTTCCACAGATTTGGTTTTGGGATGGTATCCTGTTACCGGAGGAACATCAGCAGGAGAAGGCAGATAATCGACGACCGCATCCAAAAGGGGATGGACTCCTTTGTTTTTAAACGAAGAACCGAACAGAACAGGGACGGTCTGAAGTGAGAGTGTTGCCTTTCTGATCGCACTTAAAATTTCCTCTTCTGACAGATCCTGACCTTCCAGATACTTCTCCATGATGGAGTCACTCATATCGCTCAAATCTTCAAGCATCTCCATTCTTTTTTGTTCCGCCTTTTCTCTGTATTCCGGAGTTATTTCTATGACTTTATATTTCACTCCAAGGACGTCGTCACCATATTGAATCTCTTTCATATGGACCAAATCAATGACTCCCTGGAAGTCTTCCTCTCTTCCTACGGGGATCTGTACAGCCAGAGGCCTTATATTGAATCTCTCTTCCATCTGTTTGATCGCCTTTTCAGGGTTCACTCCGATTCTATCCATCTTATTTATGTAAGCTATCCTCGGTATCTTATACCGGTCTGCCTGCCTCCAAACTGTCTCAGACTGGGCTTCCACTCCCCCGACTCCGCACAGTATTATTATGGCTCCATCCAGAACCCTGAGAGAACGTTCAACCTCTACCGTGAAATCCACATGCCCAGGAGTATCAATAATGTTGATTCTGCAATTCTTCCACCTGCATGCGGTTGCTGCAGATGTGATTGTTATACCGCGTTCCTGCTCCTGAGCCATCCAGTCCATAACCGCAGTCCCCTCATCAACTTCTCCCATCTTGTGGGTAATGCCAGTGTAGAACAGGATACGCTCTGTAGTGGTAGTCTTCCCCGCATCGATATGGGCCATGATCCCAATGTTTCTGACTCTCTCTATCGGGTCTCTTCTCTTCAAATTTGGACTCCATTTTTACTTTCTTAAATCCTAAACTCAATGCGAATCAGACTACCATTTATAATGAGCAAAAGCTCTATTAGCCTTTGCCATTCGATGGGTATCTTCTCTTTTTTTAATGGCTCCGCCTTTATTATCGGCAGCTTCCATTATCTCTCCAGATAATTTGTCCACAAAAGATTTTCCGGGCCTTTGTTTTGAATGGGACAGAAGCCATCTGATTGCCAGCGAAATGGCTCTTTTTTCATCGACTTCTACCGGGACCTGATAGGTGGCCCCTCCCACTCTCCTTGATTTTGTTTCCAAAAGAGGCTTTATGTTATTAATAGCCTTTTCATAGGTCTTTAACGGATCTTCTTTTGTGGTTTTTTTTACTTTTTCCAATGATTCATACACGATACGCGCGGCAAGGCTTTTTTTGCCGTCGATCATAACACCATTAATGAGCTGAGACACAAGGGTACTGTTATAGAACTGATCCGGTGCTTTACTTCTTTTTTTAACTTTGCCTTTTCTGGGCATCTTTCACTCCCTTATTCTCCAACCTTTTTCTGTTTCGGCATTTTAGCCCCATACTTTGAACGTCCTTGTCCTCTGTTCTGTACGCCTTCGCAGTCAAGGGCTCCCCTTATAACATGATAGCGAACTCCCGGCAAATCCTTGACCCGGCCTCCCCTAATAACAACAATCGAGTGTTCCTGCAGGTCATGACCGATTCCCGGAATATATCCGGTCACTTCCTTATTGTTGGTCAGTCTGATTCGTGCGACCTTTCTCATAGCAGAATTAGGCTTTTTTGGCGTGGTCGTAAAAACTCTTGTGCACACTCCTCTTTTCTGAGGGCATTTCTCCAAAGCAGGAGACTTCGTCTTGCTTTTTTTGCTTTTACGTCCTTTTCTCACTAACTGGTTTACAGTGGGCAATAGATTACTCCTCTTTTAATAATTATGTTGTCATTAAATTCGGCTAAAATCCGCTAAAACGAATGTTCGGATGATAGCAAACCTAGTCTGTTATGTCAAGGTTTTTAATATATTTAGAAAGATTTTTACTGGCTGATTTGAAGGTCGACTTCCTCCTGCTTTTTTTCCTCTTTCTCTTCCACCAATTCTACACACTGGTGAGCTTTGTATCCAGTGCCAGCTGGAATCAATCTTCCCATAATTATATTTTCCTTAAGTCGCCGCAGATGATCAACCTTTCCATAAAGGCTCGCCTCTGTTAAAACACGTGTTGTCTCCTGGAATGATGCGGCAGCGATAAAGCTGCTTGTACTCAAAGCACTTTTGGTTATTCCGAGAAGCAGCGGACGTGCCTTAGCCGGCTTGCCGCCTTTTTCTATGACTTTTCTATTCTCTTCCTGAAAAACAAACTTATCAACTTTCTCATCAATAAGAAAATCCGTATCCCCTACTTCCTCCACTTTAATCCATCTCAACATCTGCCTGATTATGGTTTCCATATGCTTGTCGTTTATGGCCACTCCCTGAAGCCTGTAGACTCCCTGTACCTCTCTCAATAAGTATTCTGCAAGTTCCTTTTCTCCCAAAACCCGCAGGATATCATGGGGATTCACAGGCCCGTCCATCAATGGAGTACCTGCTCTGACCCTCTCTTTTTCTCCAACGATGACATGTGATTCTTTTGGAATGAAATATTCCTTCTCGCCCCCGCGCTCATTTTCGACCGTTATCTTTCTGTTGCCTCTGACCAAGCCTCCGTAACTCACCACGCCATCAATTTCAGATATGGTGGCCGGAGATTTTGGTCTTCTCGCTTCAAACAGCTCCTCAGCTCTTGGCAGACCCCCTGTGATATCTTTGGTTCTGGTTGCCTCTCTTGGAATCTTTGCGAGAACGTCGCCAGCAAATATTTTGTCATCATCTTTGATTTCAAGATTAGCTCCTGAGGGAAGAAAATATTTCTTTAGTAATACCGATTTCCCTTTATCATCCTTCTTCTTTTCGTCAAGTATCAAAATCTGAGGCTGCATTTTATCGTCTTTCGGATCTGTTATAACTTGAGTGATCAATCCGGTGAATTCATCCTGGACCTCTTCCATTGTCAACCCCAGCACCACATCATGGAAATGAACCCCACCGGTTTCTTCGCTTATTATATAAGTATTGTATGGATCCCACTCGGCGAACTGCTGTCTTTCTTTGACATCCTCTCCGTCTTTTATAAGGACTTGAGCTCCGTAAGGTACCTGATAGTGTTCTACCTCACGACCCCGGTGGTCAAGAATGGCAATCCGGGCTGTTCGATTGACGACTATGATCTTTTTTTCCTTATTTATCACATACTTTAAATTATCGAATTTAACAATCCCGTCGTTTTTTGCTTCAAGTCTTGACTTCTCCGCTCCTCCCATGGCTATTCCGCCCACATGAAAAGTTCTCATAGTCAATTGTGTGCCCGGTTCTCCGATAGACTGTGCTGCTTGGACTCCTGCGGCCTCTCCCATTTCAACCAGCTTCCCGCTTGTCATATCACGGCCGTAGCAAAGCTGGCACACGCCTCTTTTTGACTCACAGGTTAAAACAGACCGGATTTTAATCTTTTCAATTCCCATGCTTTCCAGTCTCTGCGCCACATCCTCTGTTATTTCCTCATTCACATCAACAATGACTTCATTCGTATCAGGATGAGTTACTTTCTCTAAGGAAATCCTTCCAACGATTCTGTCAATAAACGGCTCTATAAGTTCCCCGTTTTCAACAATGGCTGACACCTGAACTCCCTTCATAGTGCCGCAGTCATATTCGTCCACTATGACTTCCTGGGAGACATCCACAAGTTTTCTGGTTAAATATCCCGAATTCGCCGTTTTTAAGGCGGTATCGGCCAAACCCTTTCGTGCTCCATTAGTTGAAATAAAATACTGCAGCACGTCCAAACCTTCCCTCAGATTTGAAATAATAGGGGTCTCAATGATTTCGCCTGAGGGTTTACTCATAAGGCCGCGCATTCCGGCAAGCTGACGGATCTGCTGTTTGTTTCCCCTGGAACCCGAATCAGCCATCACGAAGAGCGGATTGAGCTTGTTGCTTTCAAAGCTGATTTTTTTCATATCTTCGATCATAACTTGAGACACTTTATCCGTAACGCTGCCCCAAACACCCACGACTCTGTTGAATCTTTCTCTTGCGGAAATAATCCCTTCCTTATAAAGACCTTCAATTTTCTGCACCTGTTTCTGAGCTTTATCAACCAACATAGACTTCTCCGGAGGAGTGATAAAGTCATCTATTCCTAAGGAAAATCCGGCACTGCTTGCATACTTGAATCCAATCTCTTTCATGTCATCCAAGACTTTTATGGTTCCTTCCCGGCCCAGTTTGAGATAAATAAAATAAATGAGATTCTCGATCCCCTTCTTTTTCAATTTACCGTTCACAAAAGGTATTTCAGCCGTAAAAATATCATTAAATATGATACGACCCGGAGTTGTTTCTATAAGTTCATTATTGATTTTTTTCACAGGACATGTCAGAACGTCCTGGTCATCATAATAAGTTGACAGGTTCATGAAAGTCCCTCTCAACCTCACTTTTATGAGCGCATGAAGGTCGACTTCCTTGTTTTCCAGGGCAACCAGTGCTTCTTCCTTGGAAAAGAAAATTCTCCCCTCTCCTTTTTGGTCTTTCTTGGAAAGAGTGAGATAGTAGCAGCCCAAAACCATATCTTGACTGGGAATAGCCAGAGGACGACCATGAGCAGGGGATAAAATATTTCTGCTGGACAGCATCAAATTTCTGGCTTCGACCTGAGCCTCAACAGAAAGAGGCACATGCACGGCCATTTGGTCACCGTCAAAATCCGCATTGAACGCAGCACAGACCAGAGGATGTATCTGGATCGCTTTCCCCTCTACCAGAATGGGCTGGAAGGCCTGTATTCCAAGGCGATGAAGTGTCGGTGCTCGGTTTAAAAGGATGGGATGTTCTTTTACAACCTGTTCCAGATAATCCCATACTTCGGGTCTTTCCTGTTCATGCCACTCCCGGGCGACTTTGACGCTGGGAACCAAGCCTTCTTTTTCTAATTTATGAAAAATAAAAGGCTTGAAAAGCTCCAGGGCCATCTTTTTGGGAAGCCCGCATTGATACAGCTTGAGTTCCGGTCCCACCACAATAACAGACCTGCCGGAATAATCGACTCTTTTCCCGAGGAGGTTTTGTCTGAATCTCCCTTGTTTCCCCCGTAAAGATTCGCTCAAAGATTTTAAAGGCCGTCTGTTAGGACCTAAGTGAACCCTTCCTCTTCTTCCATTATCAAAGAGGGCATCGACCGCTTCCTGAAGCATTCTTTTTTCATTCCGGATAATCAGTTCAGGTGCTCTGAGCTCGATCAACTTTTTCAGCCGGTTGTTTCTGTTGATCACCCTTCTGTAAAGGTCATTAAGGTCAGAAGTAGCAAAACGACCTCCATCCAGTCTGACCAGGGGCCGTAAATCAGGAGGAATAACAGGAATCACATCAAGTATCATCCACTCCGGCCTGTTTCCGGAATCCTTCAGCGCTTTGAAGACTCTAAGACGCTTAGCTGCCCGAAGCCTTCTCTGCTTTGAAGTCTCTGTTTTCATCTTTTTTCTTAAAGAAGCGCTTTCCTTATCAATATCAATTTGTTCCAGCAGAGCCTTGATCGCCTCGGCTCCAATGGATGCCTTAAACCCGTCCCCATACTTTGACTGTGCCTCCTTGTATTCATCCTCGGTTAGTATCTGCCTTTCTTTAAGAGGCGTATCACCGGCATCGATCACGATATAGGATTCAAAGTAAAGCACTTTTTCCAGATCCTTTATTTTCAAGTCAAGCAGGAGACCTATCCGGCTTGGAAGACTTTTGGAAAACCAAATATGAGCCACTGGAGAAGCGAGTTTTATATGCCCCATACGTTCCCGTCTTACGTTAGAACGGGTGACTTCAACTCCGCATCTTTCACAAATGATTCCCCTGTATTTCATGCGTTTGTATTTTCCACAAAGGCATTCGTAGTCATTTATGGGTCCGAATATTTTCGCACAAAACAGCCCGTCTTTTTCCGGCTTAAAGGTCCTGTAGTTAATGGTCTCCGGTTTGGTCACCTCTCCCCAAGACCAGCTCAGTATCTTTTCTGGAGAGGCAATGCTTATTCTTACCTGATCAAAATCTACTTTAGGTCTTCCTCCCATTGAATGCCTTGTCTCCATTATTTTTCTCCTTTAAGGATTTTGGGAACATCAATGCCCCAAGGAAGGACTTCCTCTTCTTCAATTTTTTCCAGCTCCACATTCAAACACAGGCTTTGAAGCTCTCTGATGAGAACATTGACTGATTCGGGAAGCCCGGGTTTAAAATCAAGGTCGCCTTTTACAATCGCCTCATATATTTTTGCTCTTCCTTCCACATCATCTGATTTGGCCGTTAATAATTCCTGTAGTGTGAAAGCAGCTCCATATGCTTCCAGAGCCCACACTTCCATCTCTCCAAATCTCTGGCCTCCAAACTGTGCTTTTCCTCCCAATGGCTGCTGGGTGATCAAAGAATAAGGTCCTGTTGAGCGGGCATGGATCTTATCCTCAACCAAATGGTACAGTTTCATTATGTACATATAGCCAACAGTTACTTCACTGTCCAGTAATTCACCTGTTATTCCGTCATATAAAGGATGTTTTCCGCTCTCAGGAAGCCCGGCTTCCTTTAAAAGCTCTTTAATCTCTCTTTCGGATATTCCGTCAAACACGGGAGTTGACACCCACATTCCAAGCTCCGCAGCAGCCCCTCCCAGGTGTGTCTCTAAAATCTGTCCGACGTTCATTCTGGACGGAACTCCCAGCGGATTTAGAATAACCTCAACAGTCCTCCCATCCGGCATATGAGGCATATCTTCTTCAGACACAATCTTTGCAATGATTCCTTTATTTCCATGCCTTCCTGAGACCTTGTCTCCTACGGATAGCTTCCTTTTCATGGCTATGTAAACTTTTATGGTCTGGATAACACCCGGAGACAGCTCATCGCCTTTCTTCAGAGCATCGCATTTTTCTTTGAAGACAGACTTTAAGGCCTCTATTTGGCGGTTTACCTTTTTCTTGATATCTGAAATTTCCTTCTCATGGGCTTTTTTGACTTTTATCTTGGCTGTTTGTTCAAGCGTCATTTTCTTTAAAAGGGAAGCAGTCAGTTTATCCCCTTTTTTGACCTTTGTATCGCCTATTTTAACCCCATTTTGAAGCACAGAATTTTTTAAGATTGATTTGATCCTCCGCAGTTTTGCAGCATTCAATATGCTTATCTCATCATCAAGGTTTCTTTTCATTCTCTCGATTTCTTCTTTTTCAATCACTTTGGCTCTGGGACCCTTTTCTATCCCCCGCCTTGAAAATATCTTTACATCTATCACAGTCCCTTCTATTCCTGGTGAACAGTACAAAGAAGCGTCCTTCACATCCAGAGCTTTCTCCCCGAATATGGCTTTCAGGAGTTTTTCTTCCGGAGAGAGTTGAGTCTCTCCTTTGGGAGCAACCTTTCCCACCAAGATATCTCCTGGCTTTACTTTGGCTCCTATCCGAACAATTCCGTTTTCATCGAGATTCCGGAGCAGTTTTTCCGGGACATTAGGGATGTCCCTTGTAATTTCCTCGGGACCTAGTTTTGTATCGCGTGCGTCCAGGGTTTCTTCGGCTATGTGTAAAGACGTAAATATATCTTCCTTTATCAACTTCTCACTGACAATAATGGCATCCTCGAAATTGTATCCCCTCCATGGTATGAACGCGCAAAGAACATTTCTGCCCAAAGCCAGTTCTCCTTTATCCGTACATGAGCTGTCAGCCAGTATCTGTCCTGCCTGAACCCTGTCTCCCTTTCTTACTATAGGGCGGTGGTTTAAACATGTGTTTTGGTTGGTCCTCAGACTTTTCGTCAGCAAATAAAGGTCCGTGCCCACATCATATGTCTTTCCGTCAGACTGTTCATCAATACGGACCAAGATTCTCTCTGCATCCACAAACTCTACCACTCCGGAGCGTTTGCATATCACCACATCCCCGGAGCCTTTGGCAATAAGATGCTCGATCCCTGTTCCTACTCTTGGCGCTTCCGGCTTTAGCAAAGGAACAGCCTGCCTCTGCATGTTAGAACCCATTAAGGCACGGTTCGCATCATCATGCTCAAGAAAGGGAATCAACGAAGTGGAAAGAGAAACCAGCTGCTTTGGTGAAACGTCGATGTAATCTACTTTTTCTTTTGGAATGACCCTATATTCTCCTTTTTGTCTTGCATTGATAAGGTCTCTTTGAAGATTTCCCTTTTCATCAACAGGAGAGTTAGCCTGGGCAATGATATAATTTTCTTCTTCCCAGGCCGTTAAATAAAAGCAGTAAGGCTCAAAAACCGGAAGACTCTTGTTTTTTGTTTTCTTTATTCTTTCAATCTCCTTTTCCATCTCTTGCTTTTCAACCGTATCACCTATTTTGTAACTGCTGCCTCCGGGATGAATGATCTTGTAATAATCCAGAACCCTTCCGTTCTTGACTTTCCTATAAGGAGTCTCAATAAACCCGAATTCATTGACTCTCGCATAGCTGCTGAGAGAGGAGATAAGTCCTATATTAGGTCCCTCCGGAGTCTCAATGGGACATATTCTCCCATAGTGAGAGGATTGAATATCTCTCACCTCAAAGCCTGCACGCTCCCTACTCAATCCCCCCGGTCCCAAAGCGCTCAATCTGCGCTTGTGGGTCACCTCCGCAAGACTGTTTATCTGATCCATGAACTGCGACAACTGAGAACTGCCAAAAAATTCCTTGAGGGCGGCTATAACAGGTTTTGAGTTTATGAGATCCTGAGGCATGGACGATGCTAAATCCGTAGCAACAGTCATTTTCTCTCTAATGGTTCTTTCCATACGTGTCAGCCCGATACGAAACGCATTCTCTACCAGCTCTCCAACAGACCGGACACGCCGGTTTCCCAAATGGTCGATATTATCTATCTCCCCCTCTCCCATCCTCAGTTTTAACAGATACATCATGACTTCCACAAAATCCAGGGGAGATAGAATCTTCTCGTCAAGAGGCCTCTCAAGGCCTAATTTTATATTCATTTTAAGCCGGCCAATACGGGAGAAATTGTACTTCTGAGGATTAAAGAAAAGGCTGTGAAAAAGATTTTGAGCGCTTTCCATAGTGTGCGGTTCACCCGGCCTCAATTTTTTATAAATTTCACCCAGAGCCTGATTCGTGTCCTTCTTCTTATCCTTTTTCAGGGTATTGGATATAATTTTACCTATTTTTTCTTTGGAAGGATAAAAGACTTCAAAGGTCTTTCCAGATTCAATAAGCTTTTCTAATTGTGAGTCTCCGATCTCTTCATTGGATTTTATGACTTCTGGAACCGTGTCTATTATATAAGCCCCCTTCAATTGGGTCTTTGCGACCGGGATCATGTTCACACCGCGGCTTTTCAGCTTACTGTATAACTCCTTTGTCAGCTTCTTCTTTGCTGGGGCAAGAACCTTTTTAGTCTTTGAATCAGGATCTACAATATCTGCTGTTAATACTTTGCCTATAAGGTCTTCTGTTAATTCCCAGTAAAGAATCCCATTTTTTGGAGTTACTTTATAAGACTTATAAAAAAGCTTTAATATCTCTTCATCTGAACCAAATCCGAGTGCCCTTAAAAAGACACTTGCGGGAAATTTTTTCTTTCTGTCTAGCCTCACATAAAGCACATTATTCTTTGTGTATTCAAACTCAACCCAGGCACCTCTGTAAGGAATCACCTTTCCAACAAAGTAATCCTTTTTCCTTTTGTCAGGCCTGAAGAACACTCCAGGTGACCTCTGAAGCTGGCTGACAATGACCCGTTCGATCCCGTTAAAAATAAAGGTGCCCTTATCGGTCATTAAAGGAATGTCACCAAAATAGGATTCCTGCTCTTTGATATGTTTGAGGCGTTTCGCTTTTGTTTCAGGGTCTTTTTCCCAAGATACCAGCCTAATCTTTATCCTCAAAGGCACGCTGTATGAGTACCCTTTTTGAAGACATTCCATAGGGCTGTATTTCATTTTAAGCCTGACCCGATCTCCACAGTGTTCACAAATGGGGAGTTCGATTTTCCCAGCAGTTCCACAGTAAGGACAGATCTCCTTGTCAGTAAGCTCTATATTTCCAGGCAGCAGAGTACCGCACGCCGTACACTTGCGCCGCGAATTCTCAACGCCCTTGAGCTTTCCGCACTTGCACTCCCAGTCACCGATTGAATAACTAATAAACTCTAATTGGGTCGTTTCCTTAAAATCAGAAATGGGAAAAATATCCTTGAACGCACCCTGCAGACCGGTATCCTCCCTTTCTTCCGGAAGAAGTTCCATCTGCAGAAACTGTGCATAGGATTCTTTCTGAATAGCCAGCATGTCTGGTATAGGAAAAGTACTTTTGATTTTTGAGAAATCAACCCTTTCCCGATAAATATTTTTCAATTCCGTATGCATATTTTTCTCTCTCAAAAGAGACTTTTTCTCTATTTAAAGCTATTGTAATTCTATAACCGCCCCGACTTCTTCAAATTTTTTCTTCATTTCCTCGGCTTCCTCTTTGGAAACTCCTTCTTTGACTGGCTTCGGGGCGCTATCAACTAGATCTTTTGCCTCTTTTAATCCTAAACTTGTCACTTCTCTGACTGTCTTAATCACATTTATTTTTTTGTCGCCTATTTCTTTTAAAATAATATTGAACTCGGTCTTTTCTTCCTCTGCCGGAGCTTCTCCTGCGGCCTGGGCTCCTGCAGCAACCATGGGTATAGCAGCAGCAGACGCGCTTACATCATACCTTTCTTCGAATTCCTTGATATAATCAGCAAGCTCTAATACAGTGAGATTATCAAGATGTTCAAAAAACTGCTCTTTAGTCAACTTTGACTTTTCAGCTTTTTTTTCTGTCTCCTTTTTTCCCTTATTAGGATCACTAGATTGTTTGGTCTGTTCTTTAGCCATTTTTACCTCCAACTCTATTTTTTTGATTTTAATTGACTCAATAGGCTGCCAAGACTACTTAAGGGGGCCTGCCAAGTCCTTAATAATTTAGTTAACGGGGCTGCCATTAAATATCCGAATTTTGTCATCAATTCCTTACGGGAACCCAGATTTACAACTTCTTTAAATCTATCGCCCTTTATGAACTGGCCTTCGACAATACCCGCTTTTATACCTAATATTTTATTACTGCCTATAAAATCATCTAAGATCCGGGCTAAATTTATGGGGTCATCAGATGTAAAAGCCAGGGCCGTAGGGCCTGTGAAATTTTCTTTCAGCTCTTCTTTAATATCATCTCCTAAGCCCTTTAATGCCAATCGATTCTTGATAACCTTTATGGAACAATTATTCTCTCTGAGTTGTGTTCTTAGCTCAATGGATTTAGAAACAGGGATATTCACATAATCCACTAAAAACAGCGCATCATTATTATCAAAGTCCTCACGGATTTCCTTTGCCTTTTTTTGCTTTTTTTCACGATTCAAACTCAATTTCATATCTCCTATTTATCAAGATCGCTCTCAGCAATTTTTATAGAAGGCCCCATAGTCGAGGAAATATAAACACTTTTTATATACTTTCCTTTACTAGAAGCAGGTTTAGCCTGAATAATGGCCTGGATAAAAGCTGTAATGTTTTCCTTTAATTTATCTTCAGAAAATGAGATTTTCCCCACCGCTGAATGAATGATTGAAGTTTTATCCACTCTAAACTCAACTTTGCCTCTTTTTATCTCATCTACAGCTTTTTTTATGTCAAAGGAAACGGTCCCGGATTTTGGATTGGGCATCAGGCCCTTAGGCCCGAGCACTCTACCAAGCTTTCCAACTCCTTTCATCATATCGGGAGTGGCGACAATCGTATCAAAATCTATCCAACCCTTTGATATCTTTTCAATAAGATCTTCTCCTCCTACATGGTCAGCTCCTGCTTCTTCAGCTTCCTTTATTTTCTCGCCGGACGCAATGACACAGACCTTTTGACTCTTACCGGTCCCTTGAGGAAGCACGAGTGTTCCCCTTACCATTTGATCCGAATGTTTGGGATTAACTCCCAGAGTCATCGAGATATCCACAGACTCATCAAAGTCCACATAACTGGCCTTTTTTAAGAGACTGACCGCTTCATCTAAAGCATATTCCTCTTTTTCTATTAAGTCTCTTGATTTAGTGTATTTTTTGCCTCTTTTAACCACTTATTATCTCCAATCCCATGTTTTTTGCGGTTCCTTCTATAATCTTTGCTGCGGCATCAATATCATAAGCATTTAAATCTTCCAATTTTTGTTGGGCTATCTCCCTTAATTGGGATCTGGTTATTTTGCCTACTTTCTCCCTGTTTGGCTCTCCGGAACCTTTTGCAATTCCGGCAGCTTTTTTGAGTAAAAAAGCGGCCGGGGGAGACTTGACTATAAAACTAAAGCTTCTGTCTTTGTATACTGTAATGACAACAGGAACAATGGAACCAGCTTCCATCTTTCCTGTTTTCTCATTAAATTGGCGTACAAAATCCATGATGGGTATATTATGCTGTCCGAGGGCAGGCCCAACAGGAGGGGCCGGACTTGCCTGGCCGGCCGGAATCTGAAGCTTTATTTCTGTCACAACCTCTTTTTTTGCCATAGTGCCTCCTATATTTTTTCGACCTGTAAGAATTCAAGTTCAACCGGGGTTGACCGGCCGAATATGGTGACCATAACCTTCAAAGTGTCTCTCTCATGGTTCACTTCTTCAACAATTCCATTGAAATTAAAAAAAGGTCCGTCAATAATCCTTACAGCCTCGCCTTTCTCAAACGAATGCTTGGGTTTGGGCTTTTCAGAAGTACTCTCCATATGTTCCACAATCTGGCTCACTTCCTCTTTGCTTAAGGGCGATGGTTTCTTTCCTGAACCGACAAAACCCGTCACTTTAGGCGTATCTCTAATAATCAACCAATTTTCATCACTCATTTCCATCTCGATCAAAATATATCCAGGGTATGACCTCTTCGTAGAAACCACCTTTTTCCCGTCCTTTATTTCTACTACTCCCTCTGTAGGAATGATGATTTCTCCTATCTGGTCTTCTATTTTATGTTCTGCGGCTCTTTGATGTATGGATTCCGCAACAAATTTCTCAAATCCTGAATACGTATGTACGACATACCAATTTTTTGCCATTTTTATCTCTTCTGTTTTTATAAAAACAATGATTGTATGTTTTTTATGACAAACGAAAAAATTATGTCCATAAAATAAAGGTAAAAACCAAAAAATATGGTAGCCAAAATCACAACTATAGTCGTGCTGTAGATCTCAGTACGAGAAGGCCAGGTTACCTTTCTCATTTCGGCTCTTACCTCTTTGAGAAAAGGAATAATACGTTTGTACCACTTGTTTTTTTTATTCATTCTTTTCCCTTACATCAATTATTCTTGTAAAAAAACCTTTCTCTTTACTTTCGTCCTGAATTATCTTATTCCCAGGATATCAATGGCAGGTGAGGCAGGACTCGAACCCGCAACCCTCGGTTTTGGAGACCGATGCTCTAGCCAGTTGAGCTACTCACCTGTGTCCTCTATCGTGTCTCCCCTTCTCCTAAGAACAAAATCCTTTCTTCTTTATTTCACCTCTTTATGAACTGTATGCTTTCTGTCAAATTTGCAGTACTTTTTTATTTCCAATTTTTCTTTATTTAACTTCTTGTTCTTTGTGGTCGTATAGTTTCTCCTGCCGCATTCCGAGCATTGAAGTGTTATGATGTCTCTCATTCTCTCAACTCCTTGAAAATATCATCCAGCAATGGCTATTCGATGACTTCGGTAACCGTTCCTGCTCCTACGGTTCTGCTTCCCTCTCTTATGGCAAACCTCTGGCCCTTCTCCATAGCCACATTGGTTATCAGATCAACCTCCAGCGTTACATTATCTCCGGGCATCACCATCTCTACCCCAACCGGTAACTTCACGTTCCCTGTTACATCTGTGGTCGAAAAATAAAACTGCGGCCTGTACCCCGAAAAAAACGGCGTGTGCCTTCCCCCTTCATCCTTGGTCAACGCAACTATCTTCCCCTTGAACTTCCGGTGCGGTGTGATCGTCCCGGGCTTCGCCAATACCATGCCGCGCTGCACCTCTTCCTTGTCCGTCCCTCTCAATAAGATCCCTACATTGTCTCCTGCCTGCCCCTCATCCAGTATCTTCCGAAACATCTCTACCCCTGTCACTACACGCTTTTTCGTCTCTCCAAATCCGACTATCTCTACCTCTTCTCCCTTCTTTATCATCCCTCTGTCTATCCTGCCCGTCACCACTGTCCCCCGCCCGCTTATCGTAAATATGTCCTCTATCGACATCAAAAACGGCCGGTCCACTATCCTCTTCGGCGTCGGTATGTGCTCATCCACCGCATCCAGTAACTCCATTATCGGCTTGTTCACTTCCGCCTCCGAATCCCCATCTGATTCCAGCGACTTCAATGCGCTCCCCCTCACTACCGGTATGTCATCCCCAGGAAATTCATACTTCGTCAACAGCTCCCTTACCTCTAACTCTACTAAATCCAGTATCTCAGGATCATCCACTAAATCCGTCTTGTTCATAAACACCACTATCGCCGGTACGTTCACCTGCCGCGCTAATAATATGTGCTCCCTCGTCTGCGGCATAGGTCCATCGTCCGCTGCCACTACCAATATCGCCCCGTCCATCTGCGCCGCCCCTGTCACCATGTTCTTGATGTAATCCGCATGCCCAGGACAGTCTATGTGTGCATAATGCCTCGCCTTCGTCTCATACTCTATGTGCGCTACCTGTATCGTCAATCCCCTCTCCTTCTCCTCAGGTGCATTGTCTATCTGATCATAGTCTATAAACTCTATCCCATCATCCGCCCTGTGCAGTACCTTCGTGATCGCTGCTGTTAATGTCGTCTTCCCATGATCCACGTGCCCTATCGTCCCTACGTTTAAATGCGGCTTCTTCCTCTCAAATTTTGCCTTCGCCATTGATTTACCTCCTAGCTCATTAAACTTTCAAAACTTTCTCAAAGCCCACGACCAGATTTGAACTGGTGACCCCGTCCTTACCAAGGACGTGCTCTACCAACTGAGCTACGTGGGCAACATTATTGAGCGGGAAACGGGACTCGAACCCGCGACCTACGGCTTGGAAGGCCGATGCTCTACCAACTGAGCTATTCCCGCTAAAAATGGGCAGGGAAGGATTCGAACCTCCGAAGCGTTCCCGCTGCGGGTTTACAGCCCGCCCCATTTGTCCACTTTGGTACCTGCCCATTTTATTCACAATACATCTTTTTTTCAAGTCAAGCTGTCTTGATACGTCTCCCTTTTTGTTAATTGTATTACTTTTTATCTTTTTATAAGGCCTCTTCTTTATATCCATGAGCCAGCGAGAGGATTCGAACCCCCGACCCGCTGATTACAAATCAGCTGCTCTACCAACTGAGCTACGCTGGCAAAAAAAACATTATTTATCTTTTGTCCTTTTTATTTGGGAAATAATCTGCGTAGGAATAGGACAGAAAAAGTTCTTATTTTTTATACCTGCCTGTCTCTATAATAAATCCATATTTAGGAAATAAACCAACGCATGGGAAATGCTACCCTAATAATTATTTTTTGTCAAGAACCAAATCCAAATTAATTTAAAAAAAAGAGACTCAAATAACGAGGCCAAAATTAACCTGGATAATGAGGCCAAATCAATTGACATGAAATAAAGGAGTTGTTATGATTCTGATTCATCCCAACATAAGGACTGCAGCATGATAAAAAGGTACACCAGACCCAATATGGGAGCTATATGGAATGAGAGGAATAAATATAAAAAATGGCTTGAAGTCGAACTTGCTGTCTGTGAAGTATGGAATGAACTGGGCGAAATCCCTTCTGAAGCTCTTAAGAGGATAAAGGATAAAGCTGACTTCTCTTTAGAAAGAATTGAAGAGATAGAAAAAATAGTCAAACATGACGTGGTCGCTTTTCTCACCTCCATTGCTGAGAATGTCGGAAAAGACTCTCGATACATCCATCTTGGGCTGACTTCTTATGATGTCGTGGACACAGCTCTTTCTCTCCTTATAACAGAAGCTCTCGATGAGATTCTCAAAGACCTGTCCCTTCTCAAAAAGACGCTTAAAAAGCAAGCCCTCAAATACAAATTCACTCCCATTATTGGAAGAACTCACGGAGTCCATGCGGAGCCCATTACTTTTGGAGTGAAAATACTGGTCTGGTATGAAGAGATCAAGCGGCATCAAAGAAGAATCATCCAGGCAAGGGAAAATATAAGCTGCGGCAGGATATCAGGTGCAGTGGGCACATACATTCACCTTGACCCGAAAGTCGAGTCCAAGACTTTAAAAAAATTAAATCTCAAACCCGCGCATGTTTCAACTCAAATCCTTCAGAGAGACAGACATGCGGAAGTCATAAGCGTTCTCGCACTTCTCTGCGCTTCACTCGACAAAATAGCGCAAGAAATAAGGCACCTTCAGAAAACTGAGGTCCTTGAATTAGAAGAACCCTTTACTAAAGGACAGAAAGGTTCCTCTTCCATGCCTCATAAAAGGAATCCGGTACGCACAGAAAGGATTTCAGGGCTTGCCAGAATTTCCCGGAGCAATCTCCAAACCGCACTTGAAAATATACCTCTTTGGCATGAGAGAGATATCTCTCACTCCTCAGCTGAAAGAGTCATCATCCCTGATACCTTCATCATCACTGATTTTCTACTGGCAGAGGCAACAGACATCATAACCAACTGGCATGTCTATCCTGAAAAGATGAAAGAAAATATAAATCTCACCCAGGGTTTGGTCTTCTCTCAAAAAGTTTTGCTGGCTCTTACCAAAAAAGATATCTCGCGTGAGGATGCCTACAGGCTTGTACAAAACAACAGCTTAAAGGCCTGGAAACAGAAGACGGATTTTAAAAAACTTCTGCTTTCCGATCCTGAGATAAAAGAAAGACTTACAGAGAAAGAAATCGATGAATGTTTCTCTCTTGAAACCTATTTATCAAAAATTGATTATATTTTTAACAAGGTGTTTGCTGATGAAAGTTAGAGTGCTCGTGTCATTTAAAGAAAGTGTTTTAGACCCTCAGGGGCAGGCCGTAAAAAACGCTCTACTTACTCTTGGATATGATATTATTAAAGATGTCAGACAGGGCAAGGTCTTCGAACTGGAACTGAATGATATTTCCAGGGAAGAAATAGATAAAGTCATACCGGAAATTTCTCATAAAGTCTTGTCGAATCCAATCATAGAGCGGTTTGAATGGGAAATCCTCAAATGACAACCATACACACCGGGGCCCCATTGAAATGAGATTCGGAATCGTTGTTTTCCCTGGTTCTAACTGTGATTATGATACCCTGCACGTCCTCAAATACGTTGTCAAACAGGAAGCCTACTTCCTTTGGCATAAAGACCATGATCTGAAGAACGCAGACTGCGTCATACTTCCGGGAGGATTTTCTTATGGAGATTACCTCAGATCCGGAGCCATTGCAAGATTTTCTCCCCTGATGCAGGAAGTCAAGGAATTTGCCTTATGCGGAGGGATTGTACTGGGTATATGCAATGGCTTCCAGGTGCTGCTGGAACTCGGGCTCTTGCCCGGAGCCATGCTCAGAAACAAAAACCTCAAATTTCTCTGCCAGAACGTTCACCTGAGAATCGAAAACACAGACACTCCCTTTACAAACAAAGGAAAACCGGGGCAAGTTCTCAATATACCCATTGCTCATTTTGACGGTAATTATTATATTGACGGACCCAATCTGGATAAAATAAAAAAGAACAATCAAATCCTCCTGCGCTATTCCAGTGCTGACGGCCTTTTGACCGAGAAAGACAATTTCAACGGTTCGTTAGACTGCATCGCCGGACTTGTGAACGAGAACAAAAATGTTCTGGGCATGATGCCGCATCCTGAGAGGGCATCCGAAACATTACTAGGAAGCCGGGACGGACATATCATATTTGATTCCATAATAGACTATATAAAAAATGATAGATGATTCCATAATAAAAGAACACGGTCTCACTCAAGAAGAGTATAAAAGGATTACTGACCTTATCAAAAGAGAACCAAATCTAACTGAACTCGGGATCTTTTCTCTTATGTGGTCAGAACACTGCAGTTATAAAAGCTCAAAAGTGCATTTAAAAAAATATCCGACTTCAGGCAAAAATGTGATTCAGGGGCCTGGAGAAAACGCAGGAATCATTGATATAGGAAACGGCCTTGCCGTTGTGTTTAAGATTGAATCGCACAATCATCCTTCTTTCATAGAACCCTATCAAGGGGCTGCAACCGGAGTCGGCGGCATATTAAGAGATATATTCACCATGGGAGCCAGGCCCATAGCTTCCCTGGATTCCCTTCGCTTCGGGCCTTTGTCCGTTCCAAAAAACAAAACGGTAATGGAAGGGGTCGTATCAGGAATTGCCGGTTACGGAAATTCAATAGGAGTTCCCACAGTTGGGGGAGAAACCTATTTCGACGAATGCTATTCATTGAATCCTCTTGTCAACGTATTTTGTCTGGGGATCGCAAAAAAGGATAAAATCTTCTATTCCAGAGCAGAGGGAATAAGGAATCCCGTGCTTTACGTCGGTTCGAAAACAGGACGGGATGGAATCCACGGAGCCACAATGGCCTCTGCTGAATTCGGGGAAGACCTCGAGCAAAAAAGGCCTAATGTCCAGGTTGGCGATCCCTTTAAAGAAAAGCTGCTTTTAGAAGCCTGCCTGGAAGTCATGGAAAAAAATCTGGTATTGGGGATCCAAGACATGGGAGCAGCCGGTCTGACCTGCTCAACAACGGAAATGGCGGCAAACTCAGGCACTGGCATTGAAATCGATATAGACCTCATCCCTCAAAGAGAACAGGGTATGACTCCTTATGAGATCATGCTTTCAGAATCTCAGGAAAGAATGCTCATCGTCGCTCAAAAAGAAAAGGTCAAGCAAGCCCAAGCCGTGTTTGCCAAATGGGACATGGATGCTGTCATCATCGGACATGTGACAGATACACAAAACCTGAAAGTCAAATCAGGTGGCAAAACAGTCGTGGACATACCCGTTGGGGCGGTGATCAATCAGTGCCCTGTCTATAATAGAGAAGCCAAGCCTCCCGCTCCGACTACTCCAGTAATAGACTCTAATGATATTCCTTTTCCTGAAAATTATGAACAGGTCTTCCTTCAAATCATAAAGTCGCCCGGCCTTGCTGACAAGGAGTGGATATTCCGTCAGTATGATCACATGGTTCAGACGAATACCTCTGTTCTGCCAGGTGCTGATGCATCAGTGCTCCGCATAAAAAACACAGACAAAGCTCTGGCCGTTACGCTGGATGGAAATTCTTTTTACACTTATGCCAATCCTCGATCAGGCGGCACTATTGCTGTGGCTGAAGCGTGCCGAAATCTTGCCTGTGTGGGGGCAACTCCCTTAGGCGTCACAAATTGTCTAAACTTTGGAAATCCGGAAAAATCCGAAATCATGTGGCAGTTTAAGGAAGCGGTCCAGGGCATTGCTCAAGCCTGCAGGGCCTTTCAAATCCCCGTGACAGGAGGCAATGTCAGTTTTTATAACGAAACTGAAGGAATCCCCATATATCCCACACCCGTATTGGGCGTGGTGGGTGTTATTGACGGCCTTGATAAAATCATGACTCCGGAATTCAAAGCTCCCGGAGACACCATCCTCCTGCTCGGAGAAAATAAGGAAGAGCTGGGAGCCTCTGAATATATAAAACAGATCCATTCAAAAAAAGGCGGGCCGCCTCCGGAAATCGACCTCAGGAAAGAGAAAAGAGTCCAGTCACTGTGCTTGGAAGCTATTTCTAAAAAAATGATCAAATCAGCGCATGACGTATCAGAAGGGGGCCTCGCTCAATGCCTGGCTGAATGCTGCCTCATAGGGAAAAACAAAATAGGATGCCACATAAACCTTGAAGATAAAATAAGGACAGATGCCCTTCTCTTCGGAGAAACCCAGTCGCGGATACTCATTTCCCTGGAAGAGAAACAAAAGGATGCTTTTGAATCCCTTGCCCGAAACAGAAAAGTCCCCTATTCCATAATAGGAAAAACCGGCGGGGAAAACATCTTGATAAAGCAATTAGGGGAAAAAATAATAGATATCCCGATCCAAAAGGTCTATATGCTCTGGAAGTCGTCTCTTTCCGGTTTCTTTAAGGTACAATAAGTTCCCTTTCAAAATTTCTGTTTTAAAATCGAAGATAAATTGGTATGTTATTAGTAGCTGTTAATTCCAATATAAAATAGGGAAGAGGCTATGGCTGAAAAAACATTCCAGAGTCCTAAAAAAAGAGGTAAAATCGCTGTTTTTTTATCGGGAAGAGGATCGAATTTCCTTGCCATTCATGATGCTGTGAAAAAAGGAGATATAAACGCAGACATATCGCTTGTGTTCAGCAATAAAAAAGAAGCCCCCGGTCTGCTGCATGCAAAAGAACGCTGTTTGGAAACACTTTACTTAAATCCAAAAGAATTTGAGTCAAAAGAAGACTATGATGAAGAAATCTGCAAAGAAGTAAAGAAAAGGGATATCGATCTCATTTGCTTGGCAGGTTATATGAAAATTCTGACACCCGACTTGTGCAATGAATTCGAAAACAGGATTATGAACATTCACCCCGCACTTCTTCCTTCCTTCCCCGGTCTTCATGTACAGAAAAAAGCCATTGATTGGGGAGTGAGATATTCCGGAGCGACCGTTCATTTTGTGACAGCTTCTGTGGATATGGGACCTATTATTCTCCAGGCTGTGGTCCCGGTTCTCCAGGATGACACAGAAGAATCTCTCAGTAACAGAATACTGAAACAGGAACATAAGATCTATCCGGAATCAGTGATGCTCTATTTTGAAGGAAAACTATTGATCAAAGGAAGAAAAGTCTTTATTTTGCCCTGAACATTGAATGAGCATATCTCTCACGGACCTGTGAACAACGAAGGCTCCTCTCTTCTCATTCATATTTGCCATTTACTCATAAAGAGTGTAAAAATATATAAAACCAAAACACAGTGAGGAACGACAAAATGCAGATGAAAAAAGAGGCGGAAAAACAATTTGATTATCTAAAAAAAGGCAGCACAGAGATAATACAGGAAAACGAATTAAAGGAGCGGCTTGAAAATTCCCTGAAAAACAACAAACCTTTAAGAGTGAAAGCTGGCTTTGATCCCACTGCGCCTGATATTCATCTGGGACACACCGTGCTTTTGCGTAAAATGAAACATTTTCAAGACCTGGGCCATGAAGTCATATTTTTGATCGGCGACTTCACAGGGCTTATTGGAGATCCATCAGGTCAATCAAAAACACGTCCTCCTATGACAAGAGAACAGATAAATAAAAATGCAGAGACATACAAACAACAGGTTTTTAAAATTCTCGACCATGAGAAAACAATCATAGAATTCAATTCAAAGTGGTTGGGGAAGCTGACCAGCTTTGACATAATCCGCCTTATGGCGAAATATACGATTGCCAGAATTCTCGAAAGAGATGATTTTTCAGAGAGACTCAAAAAAAACAAACCGATCTGCACCCATGAGATTCTTTATCCCATCATGCAGGCTTATGATTCAGTGGCTTTAAAAGCAGATGTCGAGCTGGGAGGCACAGACCAAAAATTCAATCTTCTCGTGGGCCGGGACATACAGAGAGAATACAACCAAAAACCACAGATAGTGCTGACCATGCCTCTTTTAGAGGGAATCGACGGTATCGAAAAAATGAGTAAGTCTTTGGATAACTATATTGGAATCACAGAGCCTCCGGAGGAAATATACGGGAAGATCATGTCCATATCTGATACGCTTATGTACCGCTATTATGAACTGCTCACAGATATATCTGTGTCCAAAATCAAAGAATACCAGGAAAAAGCCAAAAAAGAGGAAATCAATCCAAGGGACATCAAATCTGAACTGGCCAGGCTCATCGTCAAAGACTTCTGGGGCAGAGAGAAATCAGAAAAAGCGGCGCATGAGTTCGATCGTGTGTTCAAACAGAACAAGGCTCCTTCAGATATGGAAAAGATTGAAATAAAATCTGAAAAAATTCTTCTTTTAGACCTTCTTGCTGACAAAAACATCTTCCCTTCCCGCGGGGAAGCTAAGCGCATCATAAGACAGGGTGGGCTCTATCTCGACGGCAGGAGAATAACAGATATTGGCTTTATGATAGATCTGACAAAAAGAGACGGAATCATTCTTAAAATAGGCAAAAAAAGATTTTATAATATAAAAAAAAGCTGATTCTGAGATGAACAGAAGGAATGATATGAGCCAATCAATGGTTTTTAACAAAAAAAAGGCAAAGTACAGTTTCAGCTACTATCGAAAAATTCTGGAAGCTCTTAAAGAGTATTTTGACACGAATTATGTTGTATCCGAAATCCCCCAGATCTTCAGCCAAATATTAAGGCCTAAATATATTATAAGACACGACATCCACGAATCTCTCATCAAAGGTTTAAAGCTTGCTAAAATAGAGAATGAATACTCCATCAGGGCCTCCTATATGATAGACGTGCTGTCTCCCGACTTCAATCTGAAAGAAAAAGAAAATTTATCCATAATCAAGGAGATCATAAACCTGGGACATGAGGCCGGAGTGTATGTCTATCACTCATTTCAATACACCACGGATCCAAAGGAATCAGATCTCAAAACAGACGGAATAATCTCACAGTGCCGATATCTTGAGAGTGTTATCAAAAGAAACGTACACTCTGTCTCTTTCCCTCTCCAATACTCCAATATCCCGGAAGACTCGTTCTTTATCGGTCAAAAAGTCAGCGCATCTTCAAAAATACTGATGGAAGAAGCTCTATCAGACATCAACGATCTTGAAAACCACCAGATGTTTCTCTCCAAAATAAAAAACAGGGATAAAAAGATTCTTCAGATTCTGATCCATCCTGAATTATGGGATGAAGATTAAATTTCTTATATAGAGTTATTTAATATGAACCTGGATGATTAAATGAAGGAGGAATAATGGGAAAAGGAATGTCACCAAAAATAATCCTAAGGGCCATTTGTGTCCTGGTTCTTTTAACCGGATTAATGATGTGCGCGCATTCAAATGAACAAGAAAACCAAACCGCTATGGAGAGTCAGGAGCAGCATGACCAGAGAATGGCATGGTGGAGAGACGTACGGTTTGGCATGTTTATCCATTGGGGGCTCTATGCCATCCCTGCAGGTGAATGGAACGGAGAGACCGATCATGCCGAATGGATCTTAACGACCGCTCAAATCCCAGTAAGTGAATATGAAAAGTTTGCCAAAGGATTCAATCCCACTCAGTTCAATGCCGAGCAATGGGTAAAGACCGCAAAGAACGCCGGAATGAAGTACATTGTCATCACAAGCAAGCACCATGATGGGTTCTGCCTCTTTGATTCAGAACTCACTGACTACGATGTCGTAGATGCCACTCCTTTTAAGCGCGATGTCCTGAAAGAACTCTCAGAGGAATGTCACAAACAAGGCATAAAACTATGTTTTTATCATTCCATAATGGACTGGCACCACCCGGATTATCTGCCCCGCAGGAAATGGGAAACACGGCCGGAAGAAGGGGCCGATTTTGACCGCTATGTCCAGCACATGAAAGGTCAAGTGAAAGAGCTTCTCACAAACTACGGCGAAATCGGAGTGCTGTGGTTTGACGGAGAATGGGAAGATACCTGGAACAAAGAGAGAGGAATCGACCTCTACGGCTATGTCCGGTCTCTTAAGCCCAGTATCATCATCAACAACAGAGTCGGAAAAGGAAGAGAAGGAATGGCTGGAACCTATGATCCAAAGCAGTCGTCCGGAGATTTTGGAACGCCCGAGCAGGAAATTCCGGCAACAGGCCTCGGGTATGACTGGGAAACATGTATGACCATGAACGACCACTGGGGATACAACAAACACGATGATAACTGGAAATCTGAGAAGGATCTGATACAAAAATTGGTCGATATCGTCAGTAAAGGAGGAAATTTCCTTCTCAATGTGGGGCCAACTGCTGAGGGGCTTTTCCCTGAGCCTTCCATCAAAAGACTCAGCGCCATTGGAAAATGGATGGATGTCAACGGAGAGAGCCTATACGGAACATCAGCCAGCCTTTTTTCTGATCTGAAGTGGGGCCGGAGCACCACAAAGGCTAATATAGTCTTTTTGCATGTTTTTGAATGGCCTGAAAACAGAACCCTTGAATTGCCCGGATTAAAGCAAAGGGCTGAGTCAGTGTATCTCCTTCAGAATCCGGAAGCCCCATTGACTATTGAATATAATGATGCCGGGGCTCTGGTCCAGGTTCCCGAAGATGCCACAGATCCATACGTCTCTGTCATTATCCTCGAGTTCGCCACGACCCCCATCATCAGGCAAGAATAAAAAAATTCAGATATGGCTTATGCTCGCTAAAGATTTTTAACGCCATTCTTCGCGCTGTATTCTCGGCTTCTGCGTAACTCCCCCCGTCCGTGGGTCAGACATACTCGAAGCTCAGCTTCGCTGAGTTCCCTCAAACACGGCACTCTGAAGGCTAAATCTTTAATGTCGCTTCAGCCACACCTGAATTTCTTAAGGAATACGCTTATCCTGTTAGATAAATAGTATCACGCACCATCTCAACTTTCAGGCAGGCTGGGTGGTTCTGAAGTCATCCGGAGGCGAGCGGGCATGGTT
>CAZUXT010000024.1:0-50903 GCA_964624145.1 uncultured Eubacteriales bacterium
AAATAATAAAATATTTTTGTCAAGCAAATTCGCCAAAATTGTCATAAAAATTTAAAAAAGGGCTTTTTTGAAATTCTTCAAATTCAACTGTTCGCTTCTCTCCGAACTGTGTGTCTGCGGCAAAGGGGCTCTTATAAAATAACTTAAGGCAGCCACAAAAAAGATCTCACCCCGGGCATCATTGCGGTGATCCAGTCATTCGGAAGCCGGATATAGATAAAGTAGATCCTCATAACCGCCTGTTAGATCTTGGATGCGCTCAGGGCATTCTCAGTTACTTTCTCAGGAAAAAAGGAGGGTTCTGGATAAGCGCAGATCAAGATTTTGTCAATGTTCAATCCAGTAAAAAAATTCTCAAAAAAAATCTCATTCAGTTGGAGCCCGGGCCCCTTCCGTTTAAAGATGAATCGTTTGACAAAGTAGTGTGTCTTGACTATCTTGAACATCTTGAAGATGACCAGATGTGTGTGAACGAGATATGCAGGGTGCTGAAAAAACAAGGTGAATTCATCGCAGCGACTCCAAGAACAGGAAAAATTTTCCTCCTTAATTACCTCCGTCCTCTTCTGGGGATGAAGCTGGAATTTTACGGCCATAAAAGAGAGGGATATTCTTTAAAAGGATTAAAAACTCTTATTGAAAAAGCTGACCTCCGATTCATAAAACACAGCTCTTTTTCCGGATTTCTCACAGAGCTCATCGAGCTTATGCTCAACTTCTTATACATAAAGCTGTTTGCATCAAAAAAGTCCCTCAAATTGAGAGACGGAAACATAAGGCCTTCCACATCCAGCGAGTTCGACTCGAGTAAAAGAGCATTCGGTCTCTATTCGCTGATTTACCCTTTAATCTGGATCATCACCCGAATAGACAAAATTTTCTTTTTCCAGAGGGGATACGGCATCATGGTATGGGCCAAAAAAAAGGCAGAATAATGGAGGTAAGGAAAAAAATCGGCCTCTTTCTCGGCCCTCTTCTCTTTCTTATCACTTATTTTTCTCCCATCCTCTCCCAAAATCCAAAAGCCCACAGGCTTCTGGCCGTGTTCTTTCTGGTCATAACCTGGTGGGTAACAGAATGCATCCCTATTCCTGTCACAGCCTTGCTGATACCTGTGTTTATCACTATCTTTCAAATCTCCAGCATTCATGAGGCTCTTTCTCCTTTTGCCAATCCTATCATAATGCTTTTCCTTGGAAGTTTTATCCTTGCCAGAGCTATGTGCGTTCACTCTTTGGACAGAAAACTGGCTTACTCTGTTCTTTCTCTCAAATCGGTCAAACACAGCCAAACCCGGGTTCTCTTTGCATTCGGGCTTCTCTCCTTATTCCTCTCCATGTGGATAAGCAACACAGCCACTACAGCCATGATGTACCCTATTGCCATGGGAGTCCTGGCCTCTTTTCACCACAAGGAAGAGGGAAAAGGCCTGTCTTTCAAAGTCATCCTTCTTTTGACCTTAGCTTATTCGGCTTCCATTGGAGGCATAGGGACTCCTATCGGAAGCCCTCCCAATCTTATAGCCATTGGCATGCTGGAAAAACTTGCCGGTTATAAGATTGATTTTTTTCAGTGGATGGTAATCGGGTTTGTCATCCTTATTCCCATGTATGCGTGCCTTTTTTTCTTTATGAAACACAAGTTGAAAAAGATCGACTCTTCAAACAAAGCTCTCAAGACGAAAACTTTGGATAAAGACGAAACACCCACAAAGCTCACCCGGCCGCAAAAAAATGTTTTGACTGCTTTTTCCCTTACGGTGTTTCTCTGGACTTTTCCCGGCATTATCTCCCTGGCACTGGGCAAAGCCCATCCTTTGACCCTGTGGCTGCAGCAGCACATACCTGAATCAGCAGCCGCACTTATTGGCGCGGGACTGCTCTTTCTTCTTCCTGTTGACCTATCCAAAGGACGCTTCACCCTTACTCTCAAAGACGCTATAAATATCGATTGGGGAACCCTTCTTCTCTTCGGCGGGGGTCTTTCTCTCGGATTCCAGATGTTTGAAACGGGATTGGCTGACATTATTGGTAAATATTTTATCTCTTTGGGAGGAAAACACGCTGGAATTTTGCTCATCACTTTTATCTCTATTGCTTTTAGTGTCTTTCTCACTGAAGTAACCTCAAATACAGCATCGGCCAATATGATCATTCCCATTATCATAGCCCTGTCACATGCGGCTTCCGTCAATCCTCTGATCCCGGTACTGGGGAGCGCCATCGGGTGCAGTTTCGCTTTCATGCTTCCGGTAGCCACACCGCCCAACGCCATCATCTATGGATCCGGAATGATCAAGCTTCCCCAAATGATAAAAGTGGGATTCTGGCTGAATATAACAGGTATCCTTATCATATGGCTCTGTCTTTGTCTTGTTTCATCAGTCATGGGTGTCATTTGATATTTTAAGACCTGTGTATTATCATTGAGCCTCACTTCAAGAAGTATGGCAGGGCCATGAATACTCAGTTGATGCGCAAAATAGACCGGAGTGTCGGAAAGCCTATCTGTTCTCTTCTGACTCTGGCACATAAATTCTTAAAGGTCTTTAAAAGGCCCTCTGCGGTCAGACACCCAAAAAATATCCTTTTCATTGAAATGTCAGAAATGGGAAGCATCATATTGGCTTATTCCCTTTTTTTAAAAACGAAACAATACTATCCGGAGGCATGCCTTTATTTTCTGACATTCAAACAAAGCCGGCATGCTGTGGATATACTCAATATCATCCCGAAAAACAATGTCTTTGCCATAGACAACCGGAACCTGTGCCTTCTCGCACTCTCCACTCTAAAAACACTGCGTGAACTCCGCAGGATCGATCTGGATATGGCTGTTGATATGGAGACTTTTTCCAGGTTTTCGGCCATTCTCAGTTATCTCAGCGGCGCCAAAAACAGAGTGGGCTTTTACCGGTTCAATCAGGAAGGACTTTATAAAGGAAGGTTTCTCACTCATGAAGTTCCTTTCAATCCCCATATCCACATGACACAAAACATGCTCAATCTCATTTATGCGGCCCATTCCTTCAAATCAGATATCCCGCCCACCAAAAGAATACCTGATGATAAGGATATCCGCATTCCAAAATACCATCCCCCGAAAGATATCGAACAAAAAGTCTGGAAAAAAATTGCCGACAGAATTCCTTTAAAGAAAAAAAACAGTAAAATTATTTTGATCAATCCCAATGCCAGTGATATTGTCCCTCTGAGGCGGTGGCCTGCGGAATACTACATCCGTCTTATCCGTCTTATATTGAAAAATCCGAATCCGTTGATCCTTATAACAGGAAAGGCTTCTGAAAAAAAACAAGCAGAAAAAATCATAAGGGTCATTAAATCGGACCGGTGTCTGAATTTCGCAGGAAAAACTTCCTTTCCTGAACTCATCACTCTGTATCACTTGGCAGACATCCTGATCACCAATGACAGCGGCCCGGTTCATTTTTCAACCATGACCGGTATAAGGACATTTGTGTTCTTCGGCCCGGAAACTCCAAAGATATTCGGACCTCTGGGGGAAAAATCCCATGTGTTCTACAAAGGCATGGCCTGCAGCCCCTGTGTGTCTGCCTTCAATCAGAAGCACTCACCTTGCAGGGACAATCAATGCTTAAAAAGCATCACTTCTGAAGAGGTTTATGAAAAAGTGCTTCCTTATCTGGTTTAGGAGAAGGTTTAAGAACAGTCTTCCGGGTAAGATCTTGAAGAGACGTGTCAGGTTCTCTGTACTGACCAAAAAGGCGTTCCAAGCTGGTGTAAGTAAAGATTTGACTCGGAAGTTTGAACCGGATCAAGTGGAAGAACAGGAAATAGGCAGTGATAATAACAGGATAATAAAAAAGGGCATCCAACAGCTCCACAGTCCACCAGTTCCGGATAGACTGGAGTTGGGGAATGAACTTGGTCAGCCATGTGTAGAGTGCAGAACCTGCAGCCAAAGAAATACCAAGGGTCCAGAGGATGGCTGCCCAGGAGTGTCCCGCCTCAACAGCATGGTTGGGGCAGCCGTTCAAACATCGGAGACATGCCTCGCAGTTGTATCTCCAGTAAGGACGTTTCTTTTTCCCTCCTCTCATGACTAAAGCACCTGTGGGGCAGGACTTTACGCACACTCCACAGCCCTTGCAGTGGATATTGGCAAACATGATTTTCCCCATAAAAAACTTACCAACAATCAAATAAAGCAGGGGAAACAACGGGAAAAAATAGAGAAGAGGAAGCGCCCATAAGAATTCATACAGATTGTTTTTTGTCAGCCACAGTGACTTTCTTCTAAAAAAAAGAGGGAAATACTTATCTGCCTTTTTTCTGGCTGCGGCAACAACCCTCCGGGCATGCCGGGGAGTCAGTGCCGGATGGAGAAAGGTCATGTTTGCAGGCATATCAAAACTGACAGCTCCCCTGGGAGAATATCCCTTAAACAAGAGAATGAGAGCCGGCAGAAAGGATGCCAGCCCAGCCGCCCCTGGAATTTTGAGGGGGCCGATGAAAAAACTTCCCCTTGTCGTAAGGCACAGAAAGTGTATCCCTCTTTTTCTCGGCATTCTGAAGAGAAATTTTAGGACCGACCAGGGAGGCATCAATCCGTGAGTGGGAAAAGAAAGGGCAACCAGGTGTTCAGACAAAGAAATTTCATGCTGAGGATCCCCCTGATCCACAGGCGCAATGAGTGAAGGGATCCCCCTGTCCCTGCAGGATTCGGCAAACCATCTGGCTGTACGATAAGAATTTCCTGTTCCGCTTGAAAAATAAACCGTCGCACTTTTATATTTATGAGGCCCGGTCTTCATTTGATCTCCTGGGACTGAAAAACACCATTCATGAATATTGATTTCTTTTTAAATTTTATTATTGTTTCAGAAACCTTTCCATAGGACGAAAGTCCCAGTTATCAAAAATGAGACAGAAGTACTAATCCATTTTCTGAATGACAACATCCAGATCGATTTGAATGGTATCATGCATACCCCAGTGCAGGTCCTTAAAATAACTCCCATCAGGGGATATTTCCACGGAAAAGGATTTCATCTTTTCATTAAAAATACCAAGGAGTTTGTACAGGGGATATTCTTCCACAGGAGCAGAATACGGCGGACAATTCACTATTATTGAGAAGGATGGATTTTCAAAACGAATCTCTGCCTCAAAGGTCATGCGGCCAGCCGGATCCCAAACAATATCCGACCATGACACCGGGCTTTTTGTGCCGATCATATCATCTGGAATTTCAAGAGTGCAGTAGGGGCCTTTTTCATGGTAATCCGTCAGCCGGATCTCTCCGGTTTGTGATGCAGCAGAACCGCCTGATTTTGGAAAAGTAACTTCCATTTCCACAACCCCCACGCCAACCGGTTCGGAATAAGGTGTGCCTTCGGGATAATCAGGTATTTTTGACAAGTCACTTTCAAACGTAATGGACATCATGACTTTGAATTTCGTTTCCCCTGCTGTGCCGCAGTCAGCTAGAGTAAACAAGCAAAAAAGCAGCACAATGGACATTGCCCAGATTGTTTTTCTTTGTTGAATCATGAATTCTCCTTGAAGTGATAGGATAATGCCTTCCTTTTGTTCATTTTATAAAAACAAACAATCAGCTGTCAAAAAAACACATAAACAAAAAGGGAGACATTTCTTAAAATAATAAAAAAACAGCAATGGCCATTCTTGAAAAAATCATACAAATCTCTAAAATGAAAGTAATAATAGTACCGCCATTTTTTTGACAATGAAAAGACCGCTCATAAAAACCCTGATCCTTCTCGCTCTTGTAAGCGCACTGGTCTTTCTGTTTTTCGCTAAAGTCAGATCTGGTATGGTCGATTTTGAAGTCAACTACACTGCAGGCAAAAGACTGACATGGGGGGAATCCCTTTACAGAGTCACAGATGAACACTATATGTTTAAATATCCATCCCCTGCGGCCATCCTTTATGCACCCTTGTCCTATCTCCCTCTGGATCTAGCCAAAGCCGTCTGGTACACCGTTGTGGTCCTGAGTTCAGCCGCCATCATAGGGCTCTCCAGGAATCTTTTCCCCGAAAACAAGCGCCCTGTCAGATGGACTCTTTTTCTTCCTTTTTTGATCTTAGCCAGATATTTCTTCCGGGAGATCGAACTAGGGCAGATCAATGCGTTTATCACAGCGCTCCTTCTTATCATGACCGTGGTTCTGATCCGATCTGAAAAAAAACATTCCGGAAAACTGGAAGCTGCATCGGGAATCCTCTGGGGTATTGCAGTCGTATTGAAGCCTTACGCTCTCATATTTTTCCCTTATTTCATTTTAAGAAAAAAAATCATCCCGCTTATTTCAGGCTTCCTATCCATCTGCCTGTTCCTTGCTGCGCCTGCCCTTTACTATGGGTGGAATGGAAACAGGGAAGTCTTTACGGAATGGATCGCCACTCTTTCTCAATCCACTCCCCAACTGCTGTCCACACAGGATAACATTTCAATCTTCGCCTTTTTTTCCAAATGGACAAACAGCGCAGGATGGGCCGTATATCCCGCTGTGGTTTGTATTTTCGGACTGGCTCTTCTTACTCTTTTTGTTATGAAAAAGCGGTCTCAGGTCATGTCCCCCTCTGTACTTGAGTCATCGCTCCTTCTCCTGTGCATACCCCTGGTCTCCCCTTTGGGGTGGGATTACACACTTCTTATGGCTTTTCCCGGGCTTATGGTCGTTGTTTATCACTTTTCATCGTTTTCAAAGGCCGGAAAGATCGTTCTTATCATAAATCTGTCTGTCATATTTTTTTCACTCTATGACCTGATGGGAAAGGAGCTGTACGCCTCGTTCATGTCTCTTTCAGTTATTACGGTTAACTTCTTGATACTGGTGTTTTATCTTTTTTATCTCCGCTTTCATAAAACTTGCTAGCTATTTAACCTGGATGATGAACGAGTCAAGGTTGAAGATAGCTTACTGAAATTCAGGTGTGGCTGAAGCGACATTGAAGATTTAGCCTTCGGAGTGCTGTGTTTGAGGGAACTCGGCAGAGCCGAGCTGTGAGCATGTCTGACCCACGGACGGGGGGAGTTGCGCAGCAGCCGAGAATACAGTGCGAAGAATGGCGTTAAAAATCTTTAGCGAGCACAAGCTATATCTGAATTTCACATTGGCTCGCCTCAATGGTAAAAAAATGAACATCGCCATTTTTTTATGAATAGTTCAGGTTAAAGGTTGAAATCTTTTTCTGAAAAAACCTGAGCAGTGAATATCTCTATTTCCGCTCCTTTTTTCCAGGCCTCCTCACTCAATCCCGCTTTCAGACATCCGTGCCTGAGATATGTCTCCAAATCCCATCCATATTCCATGGGAACCTGGGGCAGAAGAAGACCGGAATTCAAACCTTTGGAAACAATGATGCCGTGTCTCCCTACTTCTATTTCAGAAATATCCTTTATTCTTTTCGGAACGGAAAGCACGGAAACCTCAATATCGATAGCAGGAAATTCCGCTTTTTCAACAGGCAAAAACCGCGGATCCTTTGCGGCTGCCATGATAGAAGTTTCGATAATGGCCTTATACAAAGGGTAGCTGGGAGTGGGATATCCTATACATCCTCTCAATTGATGATTGTGCTTGATGGTTACAAAAGCTCCCCTTTTTTCTTTTAAAACACCTTCCTCAACCTCAACATCTATGTGCTTCCCCTTTTCAAGATAATACTTTATGGAATCACGGGCTAGTTTGAGTAAAAATCTTTGCTGGTCCTTATCAAGGTCCTTTTCCATTAAATTCTACTCCCTGTTAATGATATGGGTATCAACGGATTTCAGGCTAAACGCATCATCATAATCTATGTAAAAAGAATCCACTGAAATACCCTTTTCTCTGTCCGTTTTTATCCTTAAAAGAACCTTTCCCACAGCAAAAGGAAAAAAAATTCTTTTATCGCTTTTTTCATCTGAAGAAAAGGTGTAAAATCCAACCACTTTATCATCAAAATGGCGGTTGATTTCCGCAAAGCTCTCTTCCGTCATACCAAGAGCCTTATGAAGGGGAAAGACCTGTTCAATATAATATTCATATCCCCGTTTATGACCGATAAGGACCCCTTGCAAACAGGAACTGCAGAGAGCCAGTCCCTCTAAATATCTCTGAGCTTCACGGCCTAAATACACATCCATTTTTTCCATTATAACAAATTATTCTGTCATTTTTTACACATAAGTGATATATATATGCAAAACAAACAACGAAGGAGAAAGCAATGAGGGTTAAGATCTTTACATTCGTGGTTATACTTATTTTTCCGCTCGCTCTCTTGAGTCAGGATGCAGAGCAGATACTCACCCAAGCTGACGATTTGTTTGATACGATGTCAGACATGGAAACAGCAGAGAAAGCCCTGGATCTCTATCGAAAAGCCCTGAACCTTACAGAAGACAAATATGAACCCTACTGGAAGATCGCAAGAATGTTCTATTACATTGGAGAACATACTGAGAGCAATAAAGAAAAAAAGAATATTTTTTCCCAAGCTCTTTACTATGCTGAAAAGGCTATCCAGCTCAGTCCTGAACAACCGGATGGATATTACTGGAGGGGAGTCAACAACGGAAAATACGGAGAGAGCAGAGGTGTCTTAAAAAGTCTGTTCCTTGTCAAGCCAATAAAAAGTGATATGAACAAAGTGATTGAACTCGACCCGGAATTCGAAGACGGAGGCGCTTATAGAGTGCTGGGCCGGGTCTATTTCAAGCTTCCCGGTTTTGCCGGCGGGAGTAACGAGGAATCCTTGAAACTGCTGGAAAAATCCATTGAAATAGGGCCTGAGGACGCAAACACAAGGCTCTTTTTAGGAGAGACTCTTCTTGCTATGAATGACATAGAAAGAGCCAGGGAAGAACTTGAGTCTGTGCTTTCTATGGAAGACGACCCTTATTGGAAATCCGATGTGGGCAATGCAAAAAAAAGTGCCGAGGAGCTTCTCAAGGATAAAAAGTTTCGAAAGGATTAAAAATACTTTTCAGCTGATTCTTCAAGCTCTCTCAATGACTTTTCAACTTTAAGGCATTCTCTTTCAAATTCGTCAGGTTTCAAATCCGAAGGGATCTTCATGGGCATCCCGTGAACCGCGACCAATTTTGTGAAAGGATAAAAAAACAGAAAACGATCCCAGCTTTTAAAAAACTTCCCCTTTTTTGAAGAATAAGTGAACGGCACCAAATAAGCTCCTGTTTCCTGTGCAAGCCGAACAGCACCGGGTTTCATTTTTCTCTCCGGGCCTTTTGGGCCATCTGCGACTAGGATCAATTCACCACCTGAGGTCATCAATTTTTTCATTTTTTTCCATTCGTCCACTACAGGATGAGAACCTGAACCTCTCAACAATTTGTATCCCCATCCGGATAAAATCCGGGCAATGATTTCTCCATCCCTGCTGGGACTGACTAAAGCGGATATGCCTCTCTTCCTGAAAAAATAGGAAGAAAACAGAATCCTTCCATGCCATAGAATAAAAATGACAGGCTTTTGAGATTTTCTTAATTTGATATACGGCTTTTCCCCTATCACAGTCTTCCGGGTCGATATCCCCAAAAGCCAAATCAGAAACCTCCCTGACAAGCCTATGATAGTCCAATAAATTCTCTCAAAAAAAGACATTAGATATATTTAGATACATAATAATCAGTGGCCGCTAAAGAGTAAAGCGGAAAAGTCTAATGGCGACCGTCCATGACCCATCCTACCAAAAAGCTCAAACCACTGATCCCTAATCCCAAGGGAACGGAATAAGGCCATTCAGGCCATTTCAAATGAATCATTCCGGTACCTGACAAAAAACCAATAAATGAAAAAAGTGTTCCCGATGAAAGGCCCAGAAGTCCTGCGAAAAATTTTTTCTTCTTGAAATAAAGCATCGCAATCCCGGGAATAAAAAAACCCACGCACATTATCTCCGAGGCCAACCCCAGTGTTTTTAGAATACTCTGCATCCTGGTCGCTATGAGAAAGGCCATCCCTCCCACTACCAGAGTTGCGGCCCTGCTCAGAAAAACGGTATGTTTTGATTGGTTGATGCGGAATATCTGTTGAAACACATCACGGGTCAAAGAGAGAGCACCCGTATTTATGGCCGTATCCATAGTGGACATCAATGCCGCGGTAATGGCTAGGAATAAGATCCCTCCCAGTATATATCCTGACTTCCCGGATATAATGGCCGAAAGAATCGGTCCCTCCTGATCCGCTGACGAAAACAAGGCTAAAGAAAGCATTCCTATGAGGGTAACAGCTCCGTAATACAATAAAAAAGTCGCTGACGAAGCAAAAAGGCCCTTTTGAGCCTCCTTTTTTGTGCGGGCAGACTGGATCCTCTGCCAGACAATAGGGGAGATAGTCCATGCGGCTGTGAAGGAAACAAACACCAGAAAGCTTCTTTCAAAATTGTGGAAAAAATTAAAATAATTGGTTTTCCCAAACTGCTGCGCTAAAAAAGAAACATCTGAAAGAGAAGAGGAACCGAACAGGAAAACACAAAGTCCTGTCACGCCAACCACGATACAAAAAAATTGAAACCCGTCTGTGATCACTACTGAAAAAAAACCGCCAAAAACTGAATAAATCAAAACCACACCGGCTCCTAAAAGCAGCCCTTTGACATAAGTCGTTCCAATAAACTCACAAAGGAATTTTCCGGCGGCCACCATTTGACTTGATGCCAGTACAACCATATACCAGACAATGATCACAGAGGCCATATGCCTGACGGCTCTGCCGTACCGCATCTCCACAAGGTCAGGCAGGCTGACAATGGGAAGCTTTTGAATACGGGATGCAAGAAAAACAGCAAAAATGAGCGCTGTTACCGCTGAAGGAAATCCCATGATCCAGAACGAACTCAATCCATTGACATAGGCTTCATCCACAGATACGAGAGTAGCTGCCGCTCCGATCCACGATGCTGTGACAGAAAGATAAACCAAAAACCCGGGAAGCCTTCGGGAAGCCAAGAAAAAATCCTCCACACTACGCATACGCCTGGAGAACAGAAAGCTGACAAGAAGCAACAGTCCCATATAGCCAAGGAGAACAGCAAAATAAACACCCTGCATAATAGGCTTTATAACAAAAAGAATTCCAATTTAAAAGGGAAAGCCGAAAAAAACAAGACCTTGATGAAATTGTTTGATATAATTTAGCCTAAATGAAAGGTGTTATTTTTTATCTTGTCCTCTCCCTGTCCGGCTTTTCTCAAAATGCGGCAGATATAGCCAGACAGACCGAACAGAGACTCCGATCGCTCATTTCCTTCCAGGCCGAGTTCAAACAGGTCTATTATTCTTCCTCAGTCTCGACTCCTCTTACAGAATATGGGATTGTCTATTATAAACAACCGGGATTGATGAAATGGGCTTATACGGAACCCGAGGAAAAAACTGTCCTGTTGACTGAAAATAAAATCCAATATTATTTCCCGGAAGATAACCAGCTTTTGATCCAGGATACAACGGATGAAGAACAGGGGAACAATATCATGTCGCTTCTTACAGGAAAGACTCATATCCTCCAGGATTATGACGCTGAAACCTCAGACGAAAACGCTGCCAGCAACAAATTCTATCACATCAAATTAATCCCAAAATATGACGATATAGAGAATTTTATCCTTCTTGATATAGATAAAAAATCTCTGTTCATAATCAAAGCAACATTCTTTGATTGGGCAGGAAACAAACAGGAGTTCATATTCAGCCATATTCAAATAAACAGGGATTTGCCTGAAAAGACTTTTGACTTAATTGTTCCGGAAGATGTGGAAATAATAAAATAAACGATTCAAAAAAACCATAATACCTATAATACGTATGTAAGTAAGGGGACTAAACCTCCTCCATGATTGAAGACAAAGTACTTGTTAAAAAAACAATTAAAGGCGATGACAAATCCTTTGAGATGATCGTAAAAAAGTACGAAAATACCATCATCAATTATATAGGTCAGACTATACGAAACTATAACCTCGCCCTTGAATTCACTCAAGAAGTGTTTTTAAAAGCCTATAAAGCCCTACATACTTTCAATCCCAAGTACTCATTCAAAACCTGGCTTTTTAAAATCGCATCAAATCACATAATAGACCACTGGAGAAAGAAAAAAATCGAATATATATCCATTGACCATCCAATAAAAGAAAACGAAGGCTATGCGCCTCCCCAGATCGAATCAAATGAAATGATCGCTCCTCAAAGGCTCGAACTAAGGGAATTAGGGAAAAAGATAGAACAAGCATTATCTCTTCTCCCCCCTAGATTGAGAGAGCTTTTTGTATGCAGGCATATAAATGATCTCAGTTACCAAGAAATTGCTGAAATAAAAAACCTCCCTGTAGGGACTGTAAAAAACAGAGTTTTTCAAGCCAAAGAACTGCTTAGGACCCATCTGGAGGAAAAATTATGAAATGTCTTGACCCGGCTGAAATGTATGCCTATCTGGAAGAAGAGCTGACTGATAAAAAGAAAGCTGATGTCAAATCTCACTTAGCTTCCTGCCGGAAATGCAGACAATCCTTGAAGAAAAAACAGCGTATGCTAGAAGCCGTAAAAAAGATCCCCCGCTTCAAAACCCCTAGAGGATTTGTGAATCAAATCATGTCAAAAATCGAGCCTGTCAAACCATCCCCATCTGAATGGTTCAAAGCCGGAGCAGCCGCTGCAATCTTTATCACTGTTGTTTCTTTGTTGTTCTTTGCCTTCTCAAAACAGGGACTGGCTGATTTTAGCGTCAATTCCTTTCAATCAGCAATGAACTTATCTCAGGAAGCCCTCGTAACATCCATAAAATTCCTTAAATTTTTTTATGCTCTCATACATATGTTCTTTCAGCTCATAGGACTCATTCTTAAAAGCGTTCTTTCTGTCACACCTGTCATAAGTACAGAGATACAGATTTTCAGTATTTTCTTTGGCATCTTGACTGCTGTTACGGTCATATTGTCTTTAAAACAAAAATATATTCTAGGAGATAAGAGATGAAATCGAAATCATTATATACGGTTCTTTTTATTCTCTTGATTTCAGCTCCGCTTTCAATCTATGCCCAGGATAAAGTCACGATAAAAAGTGATATCTATGTGGCTGAAGACGAAATCCGGGCCAATGTTTTTTCCTTCGGAGGAAATATAATCATAAAGGGGAAAGTCAAAGAAAGTGTTTTCTCTATCGGGGGTTCCATAACCGTGGAAGGGGAAGTGGGCGAACAAATACTGGGGATAGGCTCAGATATTTACTTAAAATCCAGTTCCACGATCATGGGAGATATCGTCTCCATTGGAGGGAGTTTCACTAGAGACCCGGGAACTATTATCAAGGGAGACACCCTGTACTTCAAATCTCCCGGGGACCTTTTCACAAAAGACACACTCATCTCTTCCCGCATATTCCCCCTGTACTTGATTTTCAAATTGGTCACCTCGTTTATCTGGCTCATTTTTGCCATTGTGCTGGCCCTGATACTTCCCAGACAAATATCCTTCGCCTCTGACCAAATCAATGAATCTTTTTGGCCGATCATTGGAACAGGATTATTGAGTTTGATCCTGTTTATAGCCCTATGTCTCTTTTCTGCGCTTCTCTCTCTATTTATCATAGGCATTCCCATCCTCCTTTCGTTAATACTGCTGGCCGTCATCATCAAAATACTGGGAAATGTGATCATCTTTCACTTTTGCGGGAAAAGCATCTCAAAGTTACTCGGAAGCAGACATCCTTCGATCCTCATGTCCATTTTCCTGGGCTTTATTCTCATAACCCTGCTCACCAGCATTCCGATTCTTGGCGTTCTTATCTCTTTCTTTTTTACCATGATGGCATGGGGAGTCGTAATCAGAACAAAATTCGGAACAACTGAAAACTGGTTTAAAAGAAAACTGCCGGAAGAAACAAATACTTGATAGATCAGATCTCCAGGATCTCTTTTTGTTTGGCCTCAGCCATGTTTTCTACTTTTTTGTAATAGTTATCCAAAATCTCCTGAAGCTTATCTAGTCCCCAGAACTTGTCATCTTCGGTAATTTCTTTTTCCTTTTCCATCTCTTCGATCATGTCTTTGGAATCTCTTCTCATATTGCGGAGGGCTGTCTTTTCGTCTTCCAACAACTTTTTTATATGCTTGGCAATCTCTTTCCGTCTTTCCTCGTCTAAGGGAGGAATGGGGACCTTCAGTATCTCTCCCTCATTAATAGGATTCAGGCCCAAATCAGCTGCACGGATCGCTTTATCTATATCTTCAGTCTTTGACGGGTCATAAGGCTTTATGGTGATCAAAGTAGGATCTGGTATCGCCAGTGTCGCAACTTGATTAATAGGGGTCTGTGCACCGTAATAGTCGACTCTAATATCTTCAAATATATTGATGTTTGCACGGCCGGTTCTTAACTTGGACAAAGTCTTTCTGAAATGTTCAACTGACTTATTCATTTTTTTCTCTAAGTCTATTAATTCTTGTTTGACCATTGTTTTATCCTTTTAATGAAATAAATTTATAAGTCAAGAGGAATAATGTTCCTATTAATAAATCTTGGTCCCTACATCTTTTCCCAGAATAACCTTTTTGATATTTCCCCTTTTTTTTATATTGAACACGATGATAGGCAGCCCGTTATCCTTGCAAAGGGAAATAGCCGTCGCATCCATAACCTTTAAGTCCTGTTTGAGGATATCTATATATCTTATTTCTTTATATCTTTTTGCGTTTTTGTCTGTGACAGGGTCAGAAGAATAAACACCGTCCACTTTTGTGGCCTTCAAAATCACTTCAGCATTTATTTCCAGAGCTCTCGTCGCAGCCGCTGTATCTGTTGTGAAATAAGGACTTCCTATACCCGAGGTGAAAACAACGATCTCTCCTTCCTCGAGGTAATGGAGAACCTTTCCTCTGACAAACGGCTCAGCAACAGCCCTGACCTCAAGAGCAGAAACCTGGCGTACGGACAGCCCTTCCTTACTCAAAATGTTCTGCAATGCAATCCCATTGATAATCGTGGCCAGCATACCCATATAATCTGCTGAGACTCTATCTATGCCGACTTCATGCCCCCTGGTCCCGCGAAATATATTTCCGGCCCCTATCATTATCGCAACCTGCACACCTAATGTGTGCAGTTCCTTGACTTCCTGAGCAATAGACCTAGCTGTTTTTACATCTATTCCGAAGGATTCACTTCCCAAAAGAGCTTCACCGGAAAGCTTTAAAAGAACCCTCTGATATTCCGGCTTCTCTTCTGGCATTTTGATTTTTATGGCCTGCCTATTGAAAATCTGGCAAATCTATTTATTTTTATGTTCTCACCGAATTTAGTAATATAGGTCGAGACTAATTTTTCTATGGTTATTTTATCATCCTTAATATAGGGCTGATTCCACAAGCAGACTTCAGAGTAAAACTTCTTCAGTTTTCCTTCAACAATCCTTTCCAGAATCTCAGGAGGTTTATCAGAATCTTTATACTGTCCCAGTATGATCTCTTTCTCTTTTTTGATAACATCTTCAGGAATTTCCTCTGAAGTGATGTATTTGGGGTTGGCAGCGGCTATGTGCAGAGATATGTTCTTTACCAGTCCCTTAAACTCCTCATTCCTTGCCACAAAATCAGACTCACAACTGACCTCAACCAAGACGCCGAGCTTACTATCCGAATGTATATAGGAACCCACGACTCCTTCAGTGGTTTCTCTCCCCATTTTGTCCTTAGCTCTATCATATCCTTTTTTTCTTAGATAGATAATGGCTTTTTCAATGTCTCCATCGGTCTCCTTTAGAGCTTCCTTGCAATCCATCATTCCTATTCCTGTCATTTGACGCAGTTCATTTACAAGTTTTGCTGTAATTTTCATTTTATGAAATCCTTTCCTTACTCAGACTCTCCAGATGATCCGGTTTCTTTTTTTGACCCGGAGCCGGCATCTTCCTTTCCAGGAGAACTTTCTTCAAGTTTCGGTTCTTTTTCGTCTTTATCTTCACCTTTATCTTTGGCTGTCTCCTTATCTTCTGAAACTTCTCCCTCTACGGTCTCATCCTCGGCTTCTGTCTTATCTCCCTCTTTTGCTTCGGCTTTAATTGACTCATCAGATTCTGAGGGTTCCGGTTTATCCACCGTCTCTTCAGAGGCTTCAGGTTCTTCTCCCTCGACAGTTTCCTCTTCTTTTCCTGATTCAATAATCTCTTTTTCTACACGCTTTTTCTTTGCTTCAATAACAGCCTCTGCGACTTTAGAGGTAAACAGCTCTATAGCTCTCAGGGCATCATCATTTCCCGGAATGGGAAAATCGATGTTATCAGGATCTCCGTTCGTATCCACAATAGCAATAATAGGGATATGGATCTTCCTAGCTTCAGCTACGGCTATATTCTCTTTTATGGAATCGACTACAAAAATGGCTCCGGGCATTTCTGTCATATTTTTGACACCACCTATGTTTTTCTGGAGCTTTTTATAAACTTTATCCAGCTTTGACTGCTCTTTCTTTAAGAGAAGGTCCCACCTCCCATCTTCTTTCATCTCCTCTAGCTCGATCAGCTTCTCAGCACTTCCTCTAATCACATCAAAATTGGTCAAAAGCCCTCCTAACCATCTTTGATTGACATAATTTGATTCGCATTTTTCTGCATACTCTTTGATGATATCCTGAGCTTGCTTTTTAGTCCCAACAAAAAGCACGCCTTTCCCATCTTCAACGACCTTACCGACAAAATCCAAAGCTTCTTTGAATATCTTTATGGTCTTTTGTAAATCTACAATATAAATCCCATTTCTCTGGCAGAAAATGTATTCCTCCATTTTTGGATTCCACCGTCTTGTCTGATGGCCAAAATGAACACCTGCCTCTAACAATTCTTTCATATTTACTGAAACCAACTGTAATCCTCCATTTATCTCTTATGGTACTGAGGGGCTTTACGGGCTCCTCTTAATCCATACTTTTTCCTTTCCTTCACCCTATCATCTCTGGTCAGCAGTCCTGATTCTTTGAGTACGGGTCTTAACTCTTTGTTGAACTCAACCAAAGCCCTCGCAACACCTAATCGGATCGCTTCTGCCTGGCCTGATATTCCTCCGCCGTTGACTCTGATAAAAAGATCAAATTTATCACTCGTCTCTGTCAACAACAAAGGTTTCTTTATTGTTTTTCTGTAGATTTCCAAAGAAAAAAAATTGCTAAACGGCTGCAGCCTTTTATTGACATATAGTGTAATGTCCCCTTTGCCCGGCCTAAGATAGACTCTGGCAACTGATGACTTCCGTCTTCCCGTGCCGTAATATTGTATTAAACTCAAATCTCCTCCTAAAACTCATATTCTTTTGGTTTCTGTGCTTCGTGGGGATGATCAGGACCACGATAAACCTTAAGTTTCTTATGTATGGCCTGACCCAGCTTATTCCTTGGGATCATTCCGCGGACAGCCCTTTTAATAACTTCTTCCGGATTTTTCTCAATCATTTCTCCTAAGGTTTTTTCTTTTATTCCCCCCGGATATCCCGTATGGGAATAATATTTTTTTTGATCTAATTTATTCCCGGAGACAATTACTTTTTCCGCATTGACAACGATCACATGGTCTCCACAATCTAAAAAATTGACATACTGGGGCTTCCCTTTTCCTCGGAGCAAACCGGCTACTTCAGTGGCTAATCTTCCCAGAACCTTTCCTTCAGCATTGATAAGCCACCAATTTCTCTCGATCTCATTCTTTTTCGGTACGTAAGTCTTCATAACAATAATCCTTAAAACTTAACAATATATGATAATATAACAATGATGGTAAAAGACACCAATATTGGTGAGAAAATATACTAAATCTTCAGGTAATTGTCAACTGCTCAAATGCTTAAAAGCTCAAACAATATGCTTTTCTGGATTATTCCTCAATGACTCTCAGCCTTATGGGATTGAGCTGCTTGATCAAGAAAATGCCCAGAAGAAAACCACCAATATGAGTAAACAGGGAAAACGCTATGTAGGATTTTCGTCTTTTAAAGGTATGAACATGGGTCTGTGAAAAAAAAAGGCCTATTTATCATAGGCCTTTCATTATTGTTTTCTATTCTAAACTATGAAACAAAAATATTAGTTACATTACTTTTTGAGTTCTTTTTCTAATTTCTGCCTTTCTACCTCAGCCTCTCTGGCTTCTTTATATCTCTCTAAATACATCTGGCCATCCTGAATATAGCGTTCAGCTCTGTCCGGGTCTATTTTAGCCAGCACGCTCTGGTATATGACGCTCAACCAAGAATAAGGTTCCGGATACTTGGGATCCAGTTCACTCGCTTTCACAAGCGCGCTTTCGCTCTCTTTAGCAGCCTGAAGGCGCTGAGCCCTGGAAAGCCTGTTCTGAAGCCTGTAAGCCTTGGACCATCTGTTCACTCCTTTAGAAAGCCAGGCAGCGGGATTATCAGGTTCTAACTCAGTCCTTTTATCATGATAAAAATAGGCTTGGTCTACTCTTTTAATACTCATCTCTAAATCCTGATAAAACTGGGCAATATAAGCATAACCCTGAGGATTTTCAGGCTCCAGCTCGATTCTTCTTAAATACATCTGCTCCGCTTTTTCAAAAGGTGTCTTTTCACCATTTTCAGTTTTTTCTCCCTCTTCTTCCTCGCTTTCACCCCCTGCATATCTCTTGTAGAACTCAGCCACAACATAATAATTGCTCATATTGGTAGGATTCATATCCAAAATCTTTAAAAACAATTTCTCAGCTTCCTCAAAATTTCTCAATTTATCATACATGTCCGCCAATGAATGGATAATCTCTTCATTCTCCGGGCTGATCTCATACGCTCTATTCAAAGCCTCAAGAGCTTTATCCGCACGCTCCATGTTTCTCTCAGTATCTACTCCCGGACTAAAGACAGCCTTATAACTTTCTCCCAGAAAACGGTGCGCTTGAACTAAACTTGGATTTAATTCTAAAGCCTTCTCATAATTTTCTATGGCGTCTCTATACTTTTGCTCTGTAAAAGCCTGATTGGCCTTGGAAAAATAATGATTTGCTTGCAAACGGCTCACTTTAAGCTTTTCGCAGCTTACTGTAGTAAAAACTATGATGACAGCTAACACAACGATCAGAGCGGGATTCATCTTTTTTAGAGACATTATGACCTCCTTAATCTTTCTATCTATTCATATTAATAATTCACGTCAGTAATTTGAATTTATAATAAAAAGCCTCGCTAAAGTCAAGTAAAACATCCCTAATGTGTTCACCTTCTAGTTCCTTTTAAGGCGAAGTCGTATGGGAGTCCCCCATATATTAAATTTTTCTCTTAAAAGAGCTGAAAAATATTTTTCATAGGAAGGTAAAAGAGCGCTTTTGGAGTGGGTAAAAAGAACAAAAGTAGGAGGAAGGATACTCTGCTGCACCATATATTTGATCTTAATCTTCTTTTTCTTTTTGGATAGGGGAGGTTTTTCCCGGCTTGTGGAATATAAAAATTTATTAAGATGTGGAGTGGGAACCCATGTCTTTGCATTGTTATAAATCTCTTCAGCTAAATCCAGTATTTTTACAGCCCGCTTCCCGGTACGGGCTGATACAAAAAGAAGAGGCGCATATGAGACAAAATCAAGTCTTTCATAAGCCTTTATTTTAAACTCCTCATAGACCTTTTCTTTAGAGGGAATCAAATCCCATTTATTCAAGGCAAGCATAAGAGGTTTTCCCGAGTCATACGCTAAATGGGCTATGGCTGCATCCTGGCGGGTTGGAAATTCGGTTGCATCCATTAAAAGACAAACCACATCTGCTTTCCCGATGTTTTTCTTTGCTCTGATGATGCCTGCTTTTTCTCTCTTGTCCCTGGTCCTGCTCAATTTTCGAATGCCTGCTGTATCAATAAGACAAAAAGGACGGCCGTTCCTTAAAACTACCGTGTCTATACTGTCTCTTGTTGTTCCTGGGGTCTCACTGACAATAAGCTTTTCCTGACCGATGATGAGATTAACTATAGAAGATTTACCTACATTGATCCTGCCAACAACGGCTATTTTAATAGGTATCAATTCTTGTTTATCGTAAGAAATACTGGGTATCACATTGGTAATCGCCTCTTCAAGAAGTTCTATATTCCGTTTATGCTCTGCGGATAAGGGGATGAGAAAATCCCCGCCCAGCTTGAAAAATTCCCATAGGTACTTCTCTTCCATGGCAGGTGAGTCCATTTTATTAACCACTATGATTATGGGCTTGCCAAGCTTTTTCAGAGAGATAAAGAGCTCCTGTTCGGAAGGAACGATCCCTTTCCTGGCATCAAGCATGAATATCAGTACATCAGCCTGTTTTGAAGCTTCCCATGCCTTGATTTTGACTTGAGATGAGATAGGATTTGATTCAGAGTCGAAAAAACCGCCTGTATCCACAAGTTCGAATTTTTTGTCTCCTAAAGTGCATACACTTGAGTTCATGTCTCGTGTCATACCCGGCGAAGAGTGCACAATGGCCTTTTTTTCTCTGAGAAGACGGTTGAATAAAGTCGACTTCCCCACATTTGGAAATCCGACGATAACAACCCTGGTCAGTTTATTCATTTCCCTTACGGTCCTAAAATCAGTTAACCTGAACTATTCAGAAAAGAGAAAAATCAATCGCTTATAAGGTCATAGCGTGGAAGAAATGGCCTCCTGAGGTCAATATGGCCGGCTAATGTTTCCTGTTCCGTTCCGTTAACCAGAATAAATACCTTTTTAATTGATTTAAAATTATAAGTAATAGAATTGACAATAGAAAATATGGAAGAAATCTCTGCAGAGGAACCTGAAGGATGTGCTGTTTGAAACTCAGGAGAAAAATCAACGTATACGATTCCATCCTTTGTAATATAAATACTTCTGACCTTTGTCTCCAGAGGAAACGGTGACAGCAATCCTTCTTTAGATCCGGCAATCAGTTCTTTTATCAAACGTTCTATCTGGTTTTCCAGTATCGAACCATTAACGATTTCTCTTTCCTCCCTGTGCAGTCTGTAATCTTCCTCAGAAATGAAAAACAACACTATTTTTTTTGTATCCAGCTCTGGCTCTCCTGAACGCTCCTCTTCCAACAAATCAACAGAAGACATATCAGGAGTTTTTTCTTTCCCCTGGCTTCCAAAAAAAAGCACCATCAGAATGATCAGCAATACCAAAAGGGAAGCAGGAAGAATCAATTTTTTCAATTCCATGGCTTTTCTACTGGCGAGTGTATTCATCCAAAAACTCAGCCAGCCCCAGATATATCGCCCGTGCAATGCTGTTCTGAAATTCGTCTGTTATCAGATTTTTTTCCTCCCTGGGATTGGAAATAAACGCTGTCTCAACAAGAACAGCAGGGCATGCCACTCCCGTTAAAACTTTAAAAGGAGCCTGCTTGACTCCTCTGTTTAATGTCCCGCTGAGGGTATTGAGCTTGTTCTGAATCTTCTCGGCAAGCCGACTGCTCTGCCGAATATAGGATGACTGGGCCATATCCCATAAGATCAACTTTATATCATCCACATTATCGCTCTGTATGCTCTCCAATTCAGTGGAATTATTCTCCATATAAGCAAGCCTTCGGGTTTCTTCGTCAGTGGCATTCAAGCTCAAAAAAAATGTCTCAGAGCCCTGCGCTGTTTTTCTGTAAGAACCATTGGCATGAATACTGATGAAAACAAAGGCTTTGTAATTATTGGCAATAGCTGCTCTTCTCTCAAGGGAGACATCCACATCTTCCTCTCTTGTCAATTGAACTCTGTAAGGAAGATTTCTTTCAATGATAGCTTTTAACTTGAGCGCGATTTCAAGAGTGATTATTTTTTCTTTGGTTCCATACCTTCCTTCGGCACCTGTTTCCAGACCGCCGTGACCTGGATCTATGACAATGGTCCTTAATCCCTCCTGCGTGGAAACATTTGCAGGCTTATTTGAAAAAGAATTGGCATCATGACGGGAATCATTATTGCTGTCCTCTTTAAACTCTTCTGGTGAAGACGTAATATCTAAGAGGACAGTTGAAGAATCCTGGGATATGGAAGGACGGCAGAGAAGGTCTTTATGAGCCATTTTTATGGTGAATATATAATAATCAGATCCTCTTCCCCATTCTATTGACTCCACCCTGCTGCTTTGAAAAGCCTCCTTGTTTATGTGAAACGGGTCATCCGCTCTGACTCTAACAAGGATATAAAGACCGCTTTTTTCCGTGCTTATGCTTAGAGGCTTAGAAGATTCCAAAAATACTCGGGAATAATCAGAATAGTCTTTAACCGATAGCTTAAGAAAAGGGCTTTGCTGGGAAGGAAGAAATCCCTGAATAACTATCAAAACCAAAAAAATCACTAACAAGCTTTTTTTCATTTTTACCAGCACAATGAATCTTTATTCAAAAACAATCTTAATGGAGGCGGCGGGAATCGAACCCGCGTCCGAAGGCATTCAACGAGAGGACGCTACATGCTTATCCTCTTCTTTTTTCTCGCTTCAAGGCTGTCAAAGAGGAAAACTACCCTGAAACCAGCTCCTAAAAAAATCACTTGCCTGGCAAGGAGCGTGCCAGGTTCGCTATCCTGCTGGTCGGCGTTTCTTGAGCGCCGCAGGAAAACGCAAAAGAAACGGCATGCCTCTTTTTAGGCAGCTAATGGCATTGATTCTGCAATTGTTAATTTCCACCTGATTAACGAGGTGGGTGGGGCCTCGACATGCTTCCTCAGTCTCTTTACCTCCGTCGAACCCAATTCGCCCCCGGTCTCATATATAATTATATTTGAGATAAAAAAAATGTCAATATGAATTACCCTGAGATACAGGGACCCCCGCATTAAATAATTTTAAAATAATTTGTCTATTATGTATCGATTATGATATAAAAATCTTAATAAGTAAGCTGAACAAACAGGGAATGAGCAAATATTCTCTTGTAAACATGGTTCAAGGGAAACCTTATGCCGGAAAACAAAAAAATAGGTAAATACGAAATTTTAGATATCATTGGCAAAGGAGCTATGGGCATTGTTTATAAAGCTCTGGATCCTGACATTGACAGAATCGTAGCCATTAAAGCCATAAGATTCGATATTATCTCCGAAGATTCTGAACGCGAAGAGATAATGAAAAGGTTTATGAGGGAAGCCCAGTCAGCAGGAAAACTCGTTCATCCGAATATCGTCACTATCTATGATGTCGTGAAAACCAAAAATATGACCTATATCGTGATGCAACATATCGAAGGACACAGCCTTCAAAAGACGATCTCCTCAGGCCAGAAAACATCCACTGAAAAAGCAGTGCTTCTCATGACCCAGATATGCAGTGCTTTAAGCTATGCCCACAAACAAGGAATCATTCACAGGGATATAAAACCTGCCAATATTCTCATAGATAAAGAAGGAAAACCCTATCTCGTTGATTTTGGCATAGCCAGAATCGAAACATCCACTATCACGCAGACAGGCAGAACCGTAGGAACTCCAAGTTATATGTCCCCAGAACAAGTTATGGGACAAAAAGTGGACAAGTGCTCTGATATATTTTCACTGGGAGTTCTTCTTTATGAAATCCTTACAGGAAAAAGGCCTTTCCATGGAGACAGCATAACCACAGTGATCTACAAGATCATTCATGAAGAACCACTGGCATCCACTGAAATAAAAAAAGCGCTCCCCAAAGGATTTGAGACGATCATTTCAAAAGCTTTAGCCAAAGACCCCAAAAAACGCTATCAAACATGCGAGCAGCTCAAACAGGACCTTCAAGGGCAAATAGATACAACACAAAAACCCCCAAAAAAAACAAAAGGGATTTGGATCGGGATCAGTGCTGTTGTGGTGTTCCTTCTTATCTTAGGAACAGTTCTGATTCTTTTTCTCAATCATAAGATAAACATTCCCTTCCTGACTCCAGGAAAATCAGTAGAGATCACCGTCGAATCTCCTCTCCCTCCCCCTATCCACATAAAGGAATTATCCGCTCTCCCGTACAACACAGTCAAACAAATGATACAGAGCTTTGAAAACAAAAACTATTCAGAAACAAAGGATTTAGCAGAAAAGATCCTTTCCACAGAGCCTGAGAACGAAACAGCCCGGAAATATCTTGAACAGGCACAGGAAAAAATCCAGAGTATATCCAACAAAGTTACCGCATCCCAGTATTTAAAAACAGGGATTGATCACTATAAACAAGGCCTTTACAGAAAATGCATCGATGATATGAATCAGGTCCTGAAATGGGACAAAGAAAACACGGAAGCAAAAAAATATATTTATTTGGCTGACACAGCCCTATCTAAAATCGAAATCACAAATATGCTTGAAAAACAAAAAACAGCAGAAGAAGAAAAAAACCTGGAAACCATACTCGCTGGTATAGGATCTGAAAAAATTCTGGAGCAGAGAAAAGCTGACCTGGCCCTTCTTTTTGATCACTACAAAGATATCCAGTCTGTTTATTCTGACATCACCATCCATTTTAAAAATACCAGAGAAGCGGAAGTAGACTTTTCCCATATGCTGATCGCTGTTTACGAGAAAACCAATCAAAGAAAAGTCCTTTTTGATGGAACAAAAAAATGGACTGTAAAAAAAATGGGAAATCAATGGAAAATTATTGATAATAAATAACAAATAATTATAATAGAAGAGGTTTTGGGATAAACGATGAAGACATGGGGATTTGGCACCAGAAAAAAAGCATTCCTTATCCTGTCTGTTCTTGCCATGTGTGTACTGCTTGGTTCCTCTTCCCTTAAGTTAGAGGTAATTGCCAGCAATGCCAACATAAAATTGAAGCCTGAAATAGGCGGAGAGAATATTGCCAGTGTCAACTCCGGAACCATCCTTCTCGGGGAAGAAAAACAAGGGGAATGGTATAAGGTCAGTTTTGAGATACAAGGGAAAGTTATTTCAGGCTTTATACACGAAATGCTGGTCAAAGTCATTGATGATGCTACTGTTAAATCAGATACAGATATCCCTTCATCCAGGGAGATAAGCCAGGAAGAAATAATCGCAAACATAGAAACCTCTGTTGAAAGCAGTAAAGAACTCATTCGCGAAGAGCAGCAATTGGACACGGCCATTGCCTCACTGAGGCCTCTTATCCCAAAAGTCTTTCGGGTTTTAGATTTCGAAAAGCAGAGAAGACTGGCAGCAGAGATATACCTCTGGATAGGGCTTGGGTACGCAGCCCAAAAGAATGAGTTTCTGGCCCTTAAAGAAATGAAAAACATGTTCGAGGTCGATCATTCCTATGCCCTGGAAATCTCCCGGAACATATACGACCCGAACATATCCAAAATAATAAGCCTTGCAGAAAAAGAATACCTGGGGCTTATAAAAGAGTATTATCTTAAAATATCCACAATGCCCCAGGATGCCGTAATAAAATTAAACGGGGACGAGGCAGGTAAAACCCCCACAACCATAAAAACAGATTCCCCAAAATTCACCATTGAAATAGAAAAACAGGGTTATGAGACCATCAAAGAAGACATCTTTCTTATAGCTGAAACGAGTGAAAAAGAATTTATTCTCCAGAAAAGCGGAAGAACGGTCCATATAAGCTCTTCTCCATCCGGCGCAAAGATTTTCCTAAAAGGAGAATACACCGGTATGGATACAGATTCAGACCTTCCCTTAGTGGAGTTCGGGGTTCACAAATTAAAGATATCAAAAAAAAATTATAAAGACTGGTTACAGGATCTTGAGGTGACAAAAGGGGAAGGCCCCCTCAAGCTGGAAATCACATTAGAGCCTAAAGAATACATCAGTGTCAGCCAATGGGGAAAAGAAAACTCCTATTTCTTTGCCTCTCCTACGGGAATAGCTATAGACGGGCAGGGCAACTTCTATGTCATTGATGAGAGCGATTTAAAAATAAATAAAATCAGTCCGGAAGGAGTATTCAAGACTGATCTTGCGGTAAACAAACGGGATCTCAACAGGTTAAAAAGCCCTTTTGGAATTGCTGTAAACAGCGAAGGATATCTTTATGTCACTGATATGAAAAAACACTGTGTCATGAAGTTTGACAGCAAAGGAAATTTTGTGCTCAAATGGGGAAAAGAAGGTTCCGGAGATACCGAGTTCAATACACCTTTGGGAATCGCGGTTGACCAGGAGAACAATATATATGTTGCGGACTCGGGAAACCATAAAATCAAAAAGTTCACGCATTTGGGTGTTTTTCAATACTCCTGGGGGCAAGAAGGCGCTTCCGAAGGTGAGTTTTTATTCCCTGCAGGTATTTTCGTAAATGAAAAGGATGAAATATTTGTCACTGACCAAAACAACCTGCAAAAGTTCACAAACAGCGGGGAATTCATTTCAGGCTGGGGAGATAAAGGCACAGCACCGGGGAAATTTGACAGGCCCATGGGGATTTATGGTGACAGTGACAACTGCCTTTATATATCAGATACGTATAACTACCGGATCCAAAAATTCGATGCAACCGGCCGGTTCATAACCGAATGGGGAAATTCCGGCTCTGAGGAAGAGCTGATAAATTTCCCGATTGGGATCGTTGTTGACCCTAAGGGCTTGGTTTATGTTGTCGACAGGGACAGCAATAGAATCCAGATTTTCGGCATTTCTTCCGAATGAACCAAACCCTGTTTAACGCTCTATGACTTCCGGTTTTAAATGCTCTATAAAAAACTCTATCCTTGCCTCTCCGTAACGTTCAAAGCGGATCCCGTGCCTTTGTTCGGGATAGATCATCAAATCAAATTTTTTGTTGTGTTTCAAAAGCTCTTGAATCAGCTGGATTGTATTCCCGGGATGAACATTGTTATCCACAGCCCCGTGATGGATAGCAAAGTGGCCTATGAGATCCTTTGCATAATTCATACACGACCCTTTTTTATATCCCTCCGGATTATCCTGCGGCCTTCTCATGTATCTTTCGGTATAGATCGTGTCATAATTCCTCCAGTCAGTTACCGGTGCTCCAGCAACCCCCACATGAAAAATATCAGGAGCCTTCAGCATGGCAGTGCACGTCAAATAACCTCCGTAAGAATGCCCGGAGATCCCGACCCTATTTTCATCGATGTAAGGCCTTTTCGTGAGATATTTAACAGCAGCGACATGGTCGGCTAATTCGATCTGTCCTAGGTTCATATACATCAGGTTCTGGAAATCCTTTCCCCTACCGGCTACTCCTCTGTGGTCTATGGAAGCGACAATAAAACCCAGTTGGGCGAGAGCCTGGTTGCGGTCGTTCATATTGAATCGGTTATAGATCATTTTGGCTCCGGGCCCCCCGTAAACAGCCATGATCAAGGAGTATTTCTCCTTTTCATTAAAATGAGCCGGTTTATAAAGCACTCCATCCAACTGATACTTTTGATCTGCTGACTTAAAAACAAAGTGTTCCGGTCTGATTAACTTGAGATCTTTAAATTCCTTTGTGATCACGGAACGGATGAGTTCTCTTATTTTTTCTCCGGTTGCTGTAAAAAGGCCGGCCCGAGGAGGTTCATCAAACGAAGAAAAAGTATCGACAAAATACCGTCCGTCAGGGGACATGGATATACTATGCGTGCCTTTTTCCCTGGATAACCTCTCAAAACCTACCCCGTCCATTCCCACTCTGTAAAGATAAGATTCAAGGCCTCTGTTTTCCTGGCCGGTGAAATAAACCCATCCTTCCTCTTCGTCAACTCCGACCACCCGGTTCACCGGAAGTTTGGCATCTGTTAACTGTCTGACGAGATTGCCTGAAATATCATAAAGATAAATCTCCCTCCATCCGCTTCTCTCCGAGGTCCAGATGAAATGTTTGTTGTCTTTTAAAAATCTGAGGTCATTATGAGCCTCTATATAGCAGTTGTCTTCATCCTTCAGTATAAGTTTGGTTTCTCCTGTCTTCGGGTCAGCAGCAAATAATTCCAGCTCATTCTGAAGCCTGTTCAAACGCTGGTACGTAAAATATTTTCCGTCACAGGTCCATTCTCCATTAAAAAGATAGACATTCGTTTCCATGCCCGTCTCGATCCTTACGGTTTCCCGGCTTTTGACATCCACGATATAAAACCGCACTATGGGATTGTTCTCTCCTGACTTGGGGTAGCTCTGCATTTCCAGGGAAGGAGCCGGATCTATATCATGAACAATAGGATATTTTTTTACGGGCTTTTCGTCGAATTCCATATAAGCGATCTTTGAGGAGTCAGGAGACCACCAGAAAGCCTCGTACTGACCCAGTTCTTCGGGGTAGACCCAATCCGGAAAACCTTTGCGCAGGTCTTTGTTCCCGCCTTGAGTCAGCGGTGTCTCGTTTTCCTCAAAATCCTTGATATAAAGATTGAAATCACGGACAAACGCTCTGTACTTAAGGTCCGGAGACAGCACCTCAGAATAAATCCTTCCCCGCACACCTATAAAACTCTTCTCCGGAACATAGGTAATCATTTCGCCGGAATCAAGGTCATAAAAAAACGCCTTGCTTTTGACTTGAAACCGGATCCGGCTCCTGTTTTTGATAAATTCAAAATCCTCAAACGGGAGTTTATCCAGATTTTTCCCTGTCAGTTTATTATATACAGAGATGATTCTACTCTCATCGAAAAGATTCTTTTTCTCCCCTGTTTTAATGTCTATTTTTTTAAAATTTCCTTCTTCTTTAAAATACAATCCAGTCCCGTCAGGAAGCCAGTTGTATCTTTGCATTCTTGCGGGCTTTATTAAATCCCTGTCTTTTGTTAGTTTCTCATACAGGGCCCGCCCCCGAATCTGAGTAAAGGATACAGATGAAAACGAAAAGATAAATATCACCACACACAAAATTGTCATTCTCTGTCTACGCTTTTCACTCATTGATCCCTCTCTAATAATTTTTAATGGATTTGTCTTTTTTTATCATGGCATTTTACCGGGACTACTCACTCTTAAGCACGGCCACGCCAATGGTGCCCGGGCCGGCATGAGCCCCCAATACAGGGGATGCATTTATGATCATCACAGGATTCTCATTTGTTTTTTGCCTGATTTTTTCTCCTACTCTTTTCCCAGAATCCAGAGCATTAACGTGAGCCACCGCCGTTAAAAACCCCTGTTTTTCGTGCCCTCCCTCTTTCTCCATCTTTCCGAACACAAGTGATAAGACCTTTTCCTCAAGTCTTTTCCTTCCTCTTGCTTTCCCCACGGGTACAAGGATTCCTTCTGCATTCAATGAAAGGACAGGATTTATATTGAATAATTTTGCCAGTAATCCTTTGGTTTTCGTTATTCTTCCTCCTTTGATAAGATATTTCAAGCTGGGAATCCCTATAAATATCTCTGTATCTCTGACAGCTTTTTCAACTCTTTTTAAAACCGCTTCATACCCTATTCCTTTTTTTAATGCCTCAATCACTTCCAGCACAATCAATCCCAGCCCTATGGAAAGATTTTTGCTGTTCAGCACCTTTATCTTTTGGGAACTGATGTTTTTGGCAGCCTGAAGAGCTGTGTGAAAAGTCCCGCTGAGTGCACCTGTTAAATGTATGGAAAGTATGGACCGGTAATGGAAAAGAAGGTTTGTATACACTTTTGTAAAATCCTTAATCGAAGGTTTTGACGTTTTTGGAATTTCAGGGGAAGATTCCAGTATATCATAGAATTCTTCCGGAATAATATCGACTTTATCCGTATACACCCTGTCCGCTGCATGGAACTTGACCGGCACAAAGTAGATATCATGACTTTCCACATATTTTTCAGGAATATCACAGGTCGTATCACTCACAATGGCGAGAGGCTTTTTCTTGTCCGAAGGAAGATCTGTTGAGCAGTCAAGGACTTCTTCAGACGTTATCTTCCCGAATCTGGAAACACAAGACAATGTTTTCCTGGGATCATGTGTTCTCAAGTGAATCTTAGCGAAACGTATGGTGCCATAAAATATCAAATCACTCCCTAATGAATTGAGCTCTTTCACTAAATCCGCACGGTTGAGATTTTCATTCCTGACGCAGCATTCCACACAAAACCTTTGCGGCTGACTTTCCTTTTCGGCTTCTAGAGCCTGTTTAACATGTCTTGCTTTTTTGAATCCAGAGGTGATGTCTCCCTTTTCAATATAATTCAGGATCCCTTCCAGTAAATACACAAAGGCTCTTCCGCCTGCATCCTCGACCCCGTTTTTTTTTAAAACATCTAACTGTTCAGGAGTCTTTTTCAGAGCTAAAACAGCTTCTTTATACGACTCTTTTAAGAGGTCATGAAAATCATCTGTTACTGAAACCAGATTTTTTATGTGTTCGGACCAGGCTTTCATCACTGAAAGAGCGGTTCCCTCCACAGGATTCTCGAATGATCTGTACACCCTCTCTACGGTTTTTTCTGCAGCCGCAGCAAAATCTTTGACAAAAATCCTATCGAAATTTTTGAATCCTTCTTCAAATCCAGAAAAAAATTCAGCAAACACAGTTCCTGAATATCCTAGTGCAGACGATTCAATGGCCTGGGCAATCCTGCGGCTGCTTTGGCGGAGAGAGGCTTCCGTGAACAGCTCTTTTGAGCTTATATGCCGGAATGTCTTTTTCAGGTTTGAACCTGTATCTTTATCAGGAATAGGAAACACATTGATCCTATTAAGCTCTTTTACATGAGAGACAACTTCCTGACAACCCTTTAAAACAGCACGGGCGTACCGGATGCCGTCGAGATAGCGGATTTTGATAGAAGTTGAATCTTTCACTTTAAGTTAATCATATCATGATAAAATTTCAAAATACAAAAAAAACATCACTCAACCTGACCATTCTCATCCATGCTCCCGGTCCTGTAACCCTTTAAATCCAAGGAGATATACGTATAGCCTATCTGATTGAGTCTCTTTAATACTTTTTTCCTTACCGGTTCTTTTGTCAGGACTCCCATATCATCAGGCAAAACCTCTATTCTTGCTGTATCCCCGTGATGTCTTACCCTGAACTGGTTTATCCCCAGCTGACGAATAAAATCCTCAGATTCCTCGATCATCGAAAGAGTACCGGTCCGAATCGGCGTATGATAAGGAATCCGGGTCGCTAGACAGGACATGGAAGGCTTATTCCAGGTGCTCAGATTTCTCTCTCTTGATAACTCTCTTATGTCCTGCTTCGTAAGCCCTGCATTTACGAGCGGAGTTGAAATATCGAGTTCCCGGCATGCCTTCATCCCCGGCCTGTAAGAGTCTTTATCTTCAACATTCTCACCACATGCCACATGTTTATATCCTCTGCTCTCAGCGATTTTTTTCAACCGTGAGAACAGGACTTTCTTGCAAAAATAGCATCTAAGAGGAGAGTTTTCGGTGAAATTTCTGTTATCAAGCAGTTTTACATTGATGACTTCATGTTTGATCCCAATCTCTTCAGCTATTTTTTGGGCTTCTTGAATCTCAAAACGAGAATGGACTTCAGTGGAAAAAGTCACTGCCAGAGCTTTATCACCAAGAACTTCGCAGGCCGTGCTGGCCAGAAAACTGCTGTCTGCTCCTCCTGAGAAAGCAATCACAAGGTTCCCCATGGAGCTCAATTCCTGCTTGAGTTTTCTGAGTTTCCCGATGTTTTTCTCCGTCATCTTCTCTTTACCGTCTCTGTCAGGTCAGTTTAAATCAAAAAGATAAAATTTTAAAGCGAAATGGTAAAAGGATTTGAATGCTATTTGAGAAAAACGGGCTTATGCGTCACTCATAATTGATATCATCAACCAAAACAACCGGCTTAAAAACAAAAAGCCCGGACTGACCGTTATCCACAGTCTGAATAGAATTTTCCGCATCAAAATCAAGCGTCACAGTGACCTCTCCGTCTTCAGTCACATCGAATTCCACGTCAACCGAAATCTCTACGCTGGAAAAATTCAATCTATACTCAACGCCCCCTACAATGATCCGTGCAGACTCTACTACCAATCTGACGCCGGTATAATGACCGGCCTCAAGATACGTCTCAACGACTGGCTGAGGATTATCTTTGAGTTCGAGAAGCTCAAATTCCGTTTCTTCATCAAGAACCACGATGTAATCATCCGAAGATGCCTTTTTTACCGCTACTTGCGCCCCAATAAAAAACCCACCACAAATCCAATAAAAAGAAGACCTAATACCATGATGATTCTGGAAGCACTGACTGTCCAGAAAAGAAGTTGAATGGTCACAACTTTAGAATTTTGTAATATGAATATCAAAGAAATGACCAATAGAACCAGAACAATGATAACTTTAGGTTTCATGTGATTTGCCCTCCTGTCTTTATTATCATAATGGAAATATGAGAAAAATCAATACATCCCAAACAGCGTGACTGACAGCAACCAAAAGCACAGACTTCTTCCATAAGTAAAGTCCCCCCCAGAACAGTCCGCATACAGCCGCAGCCAACACAAGGATCACATTTCCACTGCCCAAATGAACAAAGGCATACATGAGAACACACAAAAGAAACCCTGAATATTTTCCGAACCTCCCCTCCCAAATTCTTTGAAGAAAACCACGCCAAAACAACTCCTCCCCGGGGCCTATCACTAAGGTCATAAGAAGCGTTATTTTTAACAAAGAACTCCCCTGTTTCAGACCATAAATACTGTCAATATTTCTTTCTGCAAAATGAAAAATAATCCGGGAGCATTCCCCGGCTGCATAAAAAATCCCGTACAGAATAACCGCAGACAAGATTCCCAGTACTATTTTTTTACCTGAACCCGATTGAAAATCTCTCTTAAGATAATCTTTATAAGAAGAATCAATAACGAAACTGAAGGAGACCAGAAGGATGATGTTCACACTCATCCACCACCAGAAATTCAAAAATCCCAAATTTTGAAAGATAAACAGAGGGAAAAAAAGAGCGCAGGCTAAAACAAAGGGTATGATGACAGTTGGAAACAGTGTGTTTTTTGCTGTTTGCTTCAAATCCGGCTCAATATTAAATGCAGCCATACAGCTGCTGTGGAAAGAATCCCAAAAATAAGATTGTGTTTTGAAGTGGCTCCATCAAGCACCACAAAATCCATGGGGCGTTTGGGCTTGCGTCTCAGCACCGCTCTTTTTAAAAGATGGACCGCATTAGGAACAGAGAGAAAAACGATCAAAAAAGCCCACGGCATGGGAGGTATCCCTATTTCTAAAATTCTGGGCAGTATAACAAGAAAAAGAACCACTGCAAACGGTCCGAGAATGAGGAAATAATAATAGATAAGAGAACCTCTGTCCCCCAAAATCGATGCGATAGTCCTGACATTCTTTTGAGTATCTGATTCAATATCGCGCCAGTTATTCGCATGAAGAATGGCACTGACAAGCATGGCCATAGGGACGGTCCATAATACGGGAAGCCAGGAAAATTCTCTGGTCTGTACAACCCATGCTCCCAAGGAGCCGAGAATTCCAAAATCTAAAAAAACAGCCAAATCGCCAAACGAATTGTATTTTAAAAGGGTATAGAAAACCCCGATCACAACTCCAATGGCACCAATAACCAGCAGTATCTGACCGGTCATAAACACCAGAACGATCCCTATGGCTGACCCGATAACAAAGAGGACCACAGCTCCGGCAGCCACCTTATTTTCGCTCAGCCAGCCCCTGGATACAGCCCCGCTTACAGGAGTTATATTTCTGTCAAGGCCGCGCCTGTAGTCGAAAACATCACTCAGCATATTAGCGGCAGAGTGAAGGATAATCATCGCCAGAAAAGCCAGAAAAAAACGAAAAAAATTCAGGGAAGTTCCATAAAAAACGACCGCAAGCGACGTTCCGAATATCACCGGCATGGTCGATGCGGGCAGCGCCCACGGCCTCATGGAAATAATCCATTTTTTTAAAAAAGGAACTTTCTTTGTTTTTGTTTCCATGCGTATAATTATACCTAAATAAAAGCGATGGTTCTATTCCTTTTATCTGTATTATTCATAATGATTTCCCCTTTGATAAGACCTCCAGTAAAAAAAGCCTCTCCTCCGGTCCTTCTGGAAGGTCATCATATAGAAAAAGGCTTCCGTCTTTTAGAGCCCAAGCCTTTGACGTCCTTTCAATAAAAGGTTCTATGGTATGTGAGACAACCACTATAGAAGCTCCTGCTTTTTTCCGGTTGAATATCCATTCCAGTATTTCTTTCTGGATGTTCCGGTCCATTCCCTCCAAAGGCTCATCCAAAAAAATGTGCTCCGGCTCTCCGATCAAAAGAGCGGAAAAAACAGCCCGCCTTCTCTGTCCCATTGAAAGTTCACGAACTGTTCGAGAAGCCACATGCTTAAGACTAAAAAATTCAAGTGTTTCATCAGCTCTTGACAGTGGCTCATTCCTCAGCCTGCAGACAAGATACAAAATTTCCCTGATGGTGGCATAAGGGGTAAGATCAGGCTGTTCAGGAAGAAAAGAAAGGCTCTTCCGTGCTTCCACTTCCTTTTTCCAAAGATCCTGGCCATTGACAAAGACATATCCTGAATCCGGTTTTTCAACTCCTGATGCGATCTTGAGAAGTGTGCTCTTCCCGCACCCGTTAGGTCCCAGAAGCAAAGTGAGCCCCTGAGACAGTTTCACATTCACTTTATCCAAAACAGGCTCATCTCTCTCATAAGAGAAACTCACATCTTTTAACTCAATCATTCTTTACTCCATGACAGCGTATCACCAGCAGCAAGATGGTGAAGCTTCAGCCACCGGCTCACTTTGAGATTGCGTTCAGATTCAACAGCCTCTTTCAGCAAAAAAGGCACACTCACTAATAAAGCAATCGAAGAAAGAGGTATTACGGTTATCAATAAAGAGCTGATAAATCCGAAACAAAGAATACCACCGCTAGCTCCCATTTTTAAATTTCTCCCTTTCCTTATGGATAAGGAAGACCATACACAAACGGCAGGAAGAAAGGCGGCTACAAAAAGAAGCGCCTTTCTGTTAGTAAAAAAAAGAAATACAAGCACGGGAAGTACCAGTAAAAAAAGACAGAGAGAATCAAGAAGCACCCTCTCCCAGGCTGACCAGGGCAGAGAACGGATCCAGGGCCAGGCAGGCCGCCGGCTTGCAAGATGATTTGAAAAAAAAGCTAGGAACAAAACAGCACTCAGAGCCCCTCCCAGCGTCATGACCTTTAAAGTCACTTCAGGAGAAAACTGATTGTTAGATAGAAAAAGCATCACAGCCCCCAACACAGCCGCTCCAATAACATAAGGAAGGAGCATTCTGAATTTAACAGCGCGCCAGATAATCACTGCGTTTAAAAAATATCCTCTGGAACTTGCCCTGAAAAACCTGCGCCTTTTAGGAGCTGATAGAGGACCAGAGATAAGATCCGTCAGGAACAAAAGCACGACCCCTCCGAACAGAAAAACCCATCTTCCTGATACCAATAAGATACAGGACGCATAGGCAAGCGGCTTTGATACAGGACTTCGACGGGAAGGAACGGAAGCCCTGGCAGAAGCATATCCAAGCAGAGGCACTCCCGTGATAAAAGCATAAGAATAAGGAGACACTCCGTGATAGAGTACAGAAAAACAGGGGAAAAAAATCAAAACCAAAAGGATGGGCGTCTGGGCAGCAAAGACAGCGATCTCCGCCAATCTCCGGGTGGCTAAACCGGAAACAGGCAGATGACGCATCCAGCCGCTGAGTCCCAAACAAACCCTCTTTGATGCCATGGAAGCAGTGGCCGTACAAATAGCAGTGAACAGAACTCCCGGGATTATAGAGCCTTCTCTGAGGAGAACCGAAAAAAATTCGTTAAAGAACTCCGGCTTGAAAATAAAATAGACCGCAAACATGGCTCCGAGAACAGGGACTAATTTGTTTAGCGCAAGACGGGCTCCCACATTGAGATGAAATACCAGGAATGCTTTCAGATTCATTTATCCTGCCAAACGGTCCTTTTTATACAATCCGATGCCACTAAAACAGAATTCCTGTCTGGATAAGATGACAATGTTAATCTAAGGTGTCCTTTATACATTAAAAATCTGTTAAAGACAATGCCTGAATCTGATATATTGAGATGAACAAACCAAGTCTTATTTGAAAAAAGAAAAAGGAGAAATGATGATACAGAAATACAAACGTTACTGCAAAACTCTGAAATTAGTGAATGACCCGCAGCTCATTCAAGAATATAAAGACCTTCACAAAAAAGGAGCGGTATGGCCGGAAGTCATTGAAGGGATGAAAATAGTGGGTATTCTTGACATGGAAATCTATCTTTCCGGCACAACGCTTTTCATGATAATGGACACAAAGCCCGATTTTGACCACGACCGGGCTCTGTCTGAATTAGCTGAACGGCCGCGTCAAAAAGAATGGGAGGCTGTGGTCTCAAAATATCAAAGAGCAGCCCCCGGATCATCCGCAAAAGAAAAATGGAAACTGATGGAACAAATTTTTAAAATGGATTAAAAAGAAACACATCTCGATGAAAAAAGCCGAAGTCTCTCTTGTCAAAGTCACGGATTATCAACAAGAAAATATATCCAGAGGCCTGGAGAAAGGATTAAATCTTTTAAGCGGGCTTGACCATATCATCAGCCCGGGGAGCACGGTCTTTATCAAGATAAACCATCTCTCTCCTCCGTCTCCTCCGGAGAAAGCCATTGTGACCCATCCTTCCTTCACCAAAGAGGTCTTAAAAAAGTTAAAAAACCTTAACTGCCGAATAACAGTCGGAGATGATATCCAGTATAAAGGAAAAGACGGGTTTTCTGCTTCCGGATACAGGAAAATCTGTGATGATATGGGAGTCAGACTGATCAACCTCAAGGAAGCAGGATTCCGTAAAATCAAATGCAGGGGAGCTCTCCTTAAAAGTGTTTATATCTCTCCTCCGGTCATGGAATCGGATTATTTGATCAACCTCCCGAAACTGAAAACCCATTCCTTCACCATATTCACCGGTGCCGTCAAGAATATGTTCGGAGTCATCCCACACGGCATGAGAACCGAGTACCACCGGCAGTTCCCGCTTCCCAGTGATTTTAGTGAAATGCTCGTGGACATCTACTCGTGTGTGCCGCCAAGCTTGACCATCATGGATGGAATCGTTTCCATGGAGGGAGAAGGACCTTCGGCCGGAAAACCAAGAAGAACAAATATTGTCCTTGCCAGTTTAGACGGTGTCGCCCTGGATGCTGTTTCCTCTAAAATAGTCGGGTTCAATCCCCTGGATATATACACAACACATTCAGCTTATCAGAGAGGACTGGGAATCGGAGACATTAAAAGAATTAATATTTTAGGAGAAAAAATTTCAGATGTGACAGTCAAAGATTTCAAGCATTCAGCTATAGCTGTCGGGGCCCTTCAGAGAAGGATCCCCCAAATTCTTCATTCCTATATTCAAAATCAGTTAGCTTATATTCCTGAGATAAACTCAAAAAAATGCATCGGCTGCATGGAATGTGTTGACATCTGTCCCACAGGAGCCGCTCGTAAAACCAATGATACGGCCCGGATAGAAAAAAGCAGGTGCATCCACTGCATGTGCTGTCACGAAGTCTGCCGCTTTAATGCCATAAAACTAAAGCATCGGCCTTTAGGCTCATTCATACAGAGAGCGAATGCCCTGTATAAAAAAACCGGCCGCTTACTCGGATTCCGAAGAGAATGAAACACATCTGTAAATATTTCTTTTTTTTCTATTTGAACCAAACAAACTCATTCTCGTATATATATATACTCATAAATAACTAAATTTATATGGTTACGGTCATTATCCGGATTGTTCATCATGAAGAATGCGGCTGTTTTTATGAATAATACAGGATTATCAAAAGGAGAAAAAACCATGAACAACACAAAAAGACTGTTTTTCACCATACTGGCGCTCAGTATCCTCTTTTCTTATTCCCCCACTGTTCTGTCCCAGAAAGTCAAAGTCATAGATGACGTAAAACACATCATAAACAATAAAAAGCCAAATCCTCCCAAAGGAGCCATGGTCAAAATGACCCTGGCAGAAGAATATTCTATTGGAGGAGGCGAAAAAGACGAGGAAGTGTTTTCGGAAAGCATATTCATAACGGCCGATGACAAAGAAAATCTCTATGTCTTGGATATGAAGCTCAACAATATCAAGGTGTTTGACAGCTCAGGTACTCATATAAGGGCCTTTGGCAAACAGGGCCAGGGTCCGGGTGAATTGAATATGCCCACAGGAATCCAGGTCACCTCAAACGGAGAACTTATGGTGGAAGAAGTTCTGAACAGAAGACTGTCCTTTTTCACTCCGGAAGGAGAATTCCTTAGGAGCATTTCCACGGCAGCCAAAACCTCTCTCACAGGATTGAGATTCGGGACTAAAGGAACCATGATAGGGAGAGAGCTTGTTTTGGAAGAAAACAAAATGACATGGTACGTCAAAAAGTATGACGCGGACTTAAACGAAATCTTCACTGTGGATAAAGTCGATTTTCCAAACCCTCTTCAGGGAAAAGTCAATCCGTTCGATCTCATAATTATATTTAATGTGGATAAAAAGGGAAATATAATCTACGGGACATCAAAAGAGTATGAAATAAAATTCATGAATCCGGACGGAACGCACATAAAAAGCATCACCAAAGAGTATGACCCGATAAAAATCACGGAAGAGGATAAAAAAGAAATCCTGAGCCGCATCCCTGAGACCGGAGGTCTTAATGTAAAGGACATGATCGAGTTCTCCAAATACTATCCCGCTTTCCAGAATTTCACTATGGATGAAAAAGGCCGCATATTCGTCCGAACTTTTGAAAAAGGGAAAAAAGAAGGGGAATACATCTGTGATGTATTTGACCCGGAAGGACGTTTCATTTCGCAATTTCCCTTAAAAACAAATCCCGTCCTCTGGAAAAACAATAAACTCTACGCAACCGAAGAGTCTGATGAGGGATACATCCTTATAAAACGCTTCAAGGTCAGCTGGGAAAAGCCATAAAAGCAAAAATCCTGAATTTCTCACCATCCCTGTCTATTCATTGACACGGCTTGCAGAGTATGATAATTTTTTTCTTAACGTTAATATTCCTATCATTTTAAGGGGAAAGAAAACCATGTTCCAAATAAACAAACAAAAAAGGTCAACTGTACATAAAACCTTATTATTGGTCATATTCATATCCATTTCTTTCTCTTCTCCTGCAAATGCTCAGACCGGACAAAAACTGCTCCTGAGTTTTCGTTCCTTTCTTTCCATGGAAGGAACCAGCGCTTACGGCCCCGCAGGAATAGAAATCAAATCCGAAGGATTTGCCTATATGAATCCTGAAAAGGGCGGGACTTTTTCCGGAACCGGCGAAATATACGTGACTATGAATTTCAAATATTCTCCGAATCCTGCAATGTCTATAAGCCCTCTCAAGGGACAGGGAGACCTCATCGTCAAAGGAAGGAAAAAAGGCAAATACCTGAATTTCTGGTTTGAACACGGAAAAATTCCCTGTAAAGGAATCATCACCATTAATTATCCTCCTCCAATGGGGACAGAAAAGAAAGAATACGTGAATGACTTTGATCCCAACACTCTGGCACAGAAAAGCACTGATGATATGTTTACGCTTTTTGATATTGAACTTAAGGACGGAGCTGAAAAAGTCGTGGACTACAGCTCTATGTCCGCAAATACAGCTCCCCAAACTTTCTCCGGAAAAACAACCTTCCATTTAGACGGAATTGAAAGCTGGAGGATCAGTGTAAAAGGAGAGGAAACCGACTCCTTACAGGCACCCATTGATAATCCCAGACTGAAAGCGAAAACAGGTGAGCTTCCTATTACTATGAAATTCACATGGAATCTGATCGCTGAATTTTCGACCTTGGGACAAGGCGCTTCAAGAACGTATTATGATGGATATGTCTTTTCCTCAATTTTAGACCACACTCTTATTTTTGAATATGACAACCTATACAACTGCAGTGAAAAAAAATGTGAGGGCAGTCAAGACCTTGACATTGACTTCACAGGGGAAAAAATAGATGGAAAAGTTACAGGAAACACCGTACAGCTCAAATGGCCAAATCATGTGCCCCTGACATGTGTCACCTGTGTTCCCCTCAGTATAGGAAAACTTGGAGAGAAAGTGTATGAACGGACATTTAAGTCCTCTGAGTTTCTATTCAGCCTTTCAGGCGAAAAAATTCCTCTTGAAGATGGAAAAGTCATCAATCGAAGCAAAGGGGATTGGTTTAACTATAAGATCACTATTATAAAACTCAAATAGAAAGGGGTTTCTACAGACAGGCTTTTTTGTTAATTTTTTCTATAAGGTCTTTTTTAAAGTCAGGATTCACTGTGACGCCTAAATCTTCAGCCTTTTTGACATAAGCCAGAGACAGGTCATAATCCTTCAAATAAAAATAAACCAGGGCTAAATAATGACACACCTGACCGTTTAGAGGATGGATTTCAAGGATCTTTTTATAATGTGACTCGCATTTGGAAAAATTTTTTTCCTTAAAATAAAGGTTTGCCAGATTCAAATGAGCCTCCACAAATTGAGGATTTAAATCCAATGCCTTTAAAAACTGTTTCCTGGCTTCTCCCCTTTTTCCCATCTCCTCTAATATGATGCCCAGCAGGCTGTAGGATTGAGGGACCTCAAGACCCAGATCCATGGATTCCCGGCACTCTTTTTCAGCCTGTTTATGGGATCCCTGCCTGTAAAGGGCATGGGCCAGGTTGAAATGCGCCACCGGATTATTGGGATTTAATCCCAGAGCTGACCGGCATTCTCTGGCCGCCTGGTCGGGTTCATCCAGCCTGAGATAAACCGCTGCCAGACTGCAGAAGGCTTCGTCATAATCAGGTCTCAAGCGAACCGCCTCGAGAAACTCCTTTTTGGCTTCATCCAGCATTCCCTTTAGAAAATAGGCCCTTCCGAGATTGTAATGAGCTTCCGGATAATCGGATTTCATTTTAATCGCTGTTTTGTATTCCCTCACCGACTCGTCTATCCTGTTAAAATGCACATACACACTCCCCAGGTTATTATGGGGTCCGTAAAGCCGGGGATCGATTTCAAGGGCCTTATGAGAAACACGTTTGGCTTCCTCATAATTTTCTTTTAGAATCAAGGCCGCTCCCAAAGTCGAGAGGGCTTCTGCGGAGCGGGGATTTACCTCCAGCGCTTTACGGCATTCTCTTTCCGCATCACCGGCCCGGTTCATTTCAACATAGACATGCCCGAGATTGGCATAGGCTTTGTCATAACGCGGATAGAGTCTGACTGCTTCTTTAAATTCTTCAACAGCCTCTGTCATCAGGCCTTTTTTCATAAGAGCGATCCCCAGATTATAGTGGAGTTCCGGGAAGCGCGCTTGAAGAGCCAGCGCCTTTTCATATTCGGCAACAGCTTCGTCGATCCGGCCGGTTCTTCTCAAAACAATGCCCATGAGATTGCGGGCTTCAGGTGAGTCGGGATTTTTCCCTATCAGGTCAAGACACTCTTCCATCATGGATGGATAATCCTCCATTTCCAGGTAAAAAACAGCCAGAAGCATCCCCACGCTGTCTTCTCCGAGCCCCAATGATTTTCGTTTTTTATACAGCGCTACCGCTTTATCCAACTCCTCTCCGGTCAACGGAAAAACATAAGGGCTGAAGTCTCTCTGCTTATTCAAGACAATCAGGCTTCTGGTGAATGTATCGAACTTCTCCCCCGGCTTTTCTTCATCCATTAAAGAGTCTTTTTCGTGAAGGTCGGCAGCTCCGAACAAGTGGCCAAATTCATGAGTCATCAACCGTTCCATTGTTGATTCGGACGGAAGCTCTCTCAGTAAAACAGTGCTGTTCAGGTAGGCTGCGATGCCGGAATATTCGAACTTCGCTCCCTGCTGACCTTGAGATGTCAATCCCATGACCACATCACAGCTTTCATGAGGAATTTTCTTTCTTAAATCGTTCAGCAGTTCAAAGAGGGAATCCGCGCTGTTGTCAGAAGTCCAGAAAACGAATTTTTCAATTCGAAACCGGATAGCGAACTCATTTTCAAATCTTTCAGAAGAACGGGATATCAGTCGTTTTGCTTTGAGCTGCCAGTCACTTTGGCTTCGGAATTCCTCGTCTGCTGCCACTTTGAGGCTGACCGTTCGAAGCTCTTCACTACGGGCATACGAGAAAGGAAACAAGGACAGAAGAAAACAAAGCAAGACAGCCGTTCTCAAGAGAGAACCAAAGCCTTCATTTGAACTTGTTCTCCTTTTCATCTCCTCTATAATTTACCATAAAAAACATTGGCACAATACCCATTTATTAATTTTAAAGGTATGTCAATTGCAAAAGGTCAGTCATGTCTTTAAAAAAGTTGTTTTTATAGTGAACACTTTACGTATTCAACACCATATTCATCCATATTTTAGGAGAAAGAATTAATGAACATGAACATCAAGCTCAAAAAATATATAAAATATCGGATCATTTGGACAGTTGTCTTCGGTATAGGGATTTTGTTTGCTTTTGGATGTTCCCAATTACCCACATTACCCACCGAGCAGGATATAGGATTGAGACTTATACAGGAAGGGAATATCGAAGAAGCCATCAAATATTACGATAAGGTAATCGAACGCGACCCCGAACAATCTTCATTTTATTACAACCGGGGACTTGCCAGGCAAATGAAAAAAGAATTTGAGAGGGCTCTGGAAGACTATTCTACAGCGATACAACTTGATAAAGAGTTTATCAGTGCTTATCTTAATCGAGGTTTAGTAAGGTATCAATTAAAGGAGCTTGAAGGAGCCGTACAAGATTACAACCGGGTGCTTGAACTGGATCCTGAAAATGTTACGGCCTACAATATGCGCGGGAGAATAAGGACTGATTGGGGATATTATGAAGACGCAATTTTGGATTTCAATTCTGCACTAGACATAAATCCAGACCATTTAATCAGCTTAAGCAACCGGGCTTATGCCTATCAATGTTTGGAAGAATTCCAATCCGCTGTGGAGGATTATACACAACTGCTGCAAAAGGACACCAATAATGCTCAGGCTTATAATAACAGAGGATCGGTAAAAATGAAAATTGATGATATTCAGGGTGCTTTATCTGATTTTGATAAAGCCACCGCCATCGATTCCAACTATGGTAAAGCATTTTACAACCGGGCTGTTGTTTGGATGAAGCTGGCGGAGTATAAAAAAGCAATCCTTGATCTTGAAAAGGCAGCAGAGCTTGATGAAAATCTTAAATCAAAGATTCAAGGACATCTGAAAAACTGCATGGCAAAAATAGGAGTGAGATCAGAAGAAAACAAGACAAATCCACAAACAGATCCAATCCAGATGCCAAAAATTCAAAATGAGGCTTTAGTTGTTAGTATCGAAGTTCCGGTGCGGGTATTCAAAAATGGTAAGTTTGTCGATAATCTTTCTATTGATGACTTTTTGGTCTACGAGAACGGCATTCCCCAGAAAATTGATTCATTATATCTGATAACAAAAACAAATATTTCCCGCAGAGAGTTGAAAACCGGGTCATTTAATCCCAAAGTAGCCTCACGACATTATGTCCTCGTTTTTGAAGTAGTCGAATACATGCCCGAGATCGGAGACTCCCTGGACTATTTCTTCAATTCCATCTTTAATCCACAGGACACTCTTGTGGTCATCACACCATACAAGACCTATTCTTTGAAACCAACTGCTTTTGAAAGAATGCCCAAACATAAAATTTTATCTCAGCTAAAAGAAAAGATCCGAAAAGACGCCTGGAAAGGGAGTGCAAAATACCGGGAATTGTTGAATGAATATCAAGACTTGATGTTTCCCTATATTCCAGAACAGGAATCTCACAGACATTCACTTCTAATGGAAGTCACCCGAAAGTTTAAGCAGCTCAAGCAGTTCGACACATCAGAAGCTGAAAAATTTGCCGAATATCTCAAAGACCGAGAAGGTCAAAAACATGTTTTTATCTTCTATCAGAATGAGATGTTTCCGATTCCACCTGAGGAAACAATAGAACTTTTCGATATTACAAGTCAACCACAAATAAATACTGAGCGGATCAAACAAATTTTTTCTGACAAATCCATTTCGTGTCATTTTCTTTACATCACTAAAAAAACAACCGACAACAGCAGTCAACCCTTTTTCCAGAGATCGGACTGGTATGATATGAGATCCGGCACATTCGAGGGCATGATGGCTTTAGCTGAAGGGACCGGGGGTTTAGCTGAAAGCTCATATGATGGCAGGGAAGCTTTTAAAAAAGCCTTAACTGTATCTGAAAATTATTACATTCTCTATTATTCCCCTCAGAATTATCTGCCGGATGGAAGTTTCCGGGAGATCGAAGTTAAAATCAAGGGAAAAGGATATCACATCCGGCATCGAGCCGGATATTTTGCTGATTAAGACGATTATTCTTCGATATTTCGGTTAGGAAAATACATTTCCTTTTGACTTCAATGGAATCCCGTGCTATATGGAGAAGGGATTTCCCTTTTTAACCTTTTACAGGAGGCCTTTTATGAAAAAATTCAAACAGACTCCGTGGCTCTATCTGGCTGCTTTGGGAATAGGGCTGCTGGTATGGATAACAGCCCCTCTTATCCCCGGCCAAGATTTTGACATCAAAGCAAACTATGCGAAATCCGAATACATGATCCCTATGAGGGATGGCGTCAAACTCTACACCCAGGTTTATGCCCCTCTGGATAAAAGTCAAAAATACCCCATCCTTCTTTTCCGGACTCCTTACTCGGTAGGTTATTATGAAGCAAACAGATTCCGGCCTTTTCTCGGCCCAAACAGGATGTATGCCGAAGAAGGATTCATCTTTGTCTACCAGGACGTCAGAGGCAAGTTTAAATCAGAAGGAGAGTTCACGGTCATGAGGCCTCATGAAAAAAACAAGCAAGGGCCCCGGGATACAGATGAAAGCAGCGACACCTATGATACTATTGAATGGCTGTTGAAAAATATCCCCAACCATAACAGCCGTGTGGGACAGTGGGGTATTTCCTATCCCGGTTTTCAGACCGTGATGGGCATGGTTGATGCCCATCCCGCACTGAAAGCTTCCTCCCCCCAAGCGTCTCCATCTGATATGTGGATAGGGGATGACTTCCATCACAATGGTGCTTTCAGGCTCATGTATACGTTTGGATGGCTGGCTCACCATGCCCAAACAAGAGCCGGGACAACAGAGAAAGGGGTCCAGAGATTCGATTTTGGAACGCCTGACGGATACAAATTCTTCTTAGACCTGGGTCCTGTCTCCAATGTTGACAAGAAATACTTTCACAACCGTGTCCCCACCTGGAACGAGTACATGGAGCATGGAGATTACGATGACTACTGGAAAAAGCAAAATGTCCTCCAGTATCTCAAAAATATCGAGCCCGCTGTTTTAAACGTAGCCGGATGGTTTGATGCGGAGGATTTCTACGGCCCCATGAGCATCTACTATACCATTGAGAAGGAAAATCCACAAAATAGAAGCACACTTGTGGTGGGCCCATGGCTTCACGGAGGGTGGTCAAGAATGGACGGAGACAGTCTGGGAAATATCCGGTTTGACTCTAAAACCGGAGAATATTTCAGGGAAAACGTGGAGCTGCCCTTTTTTAACTTCTACCTGAAAGACAAGGGCCCTCTGGACCTGCCCGAGGCGCTCGTCTTTATAACCGGATTGAACCAGTGGAAATCATACGACCATTGGCCTCCCAAAGAAACACAAGAGACGAATCTCTACCTTCATGCGGAGGGAAAACTCTCCTTTGACCCTCCCTCTGAAGAAAACACATACGACTCTTTTATCAGTGACCCCAATAAGCCTGTCCCTTATACCGCAGAGATACGAACTTTCCAGGGGCATCTCTGGATGGTCGAAGACCAGAGATTCGCAGCACAAAGACCCGATATCCTTGTTTTCAAGACAGATGTTCTTACAGAGGATGTCACTGTTGCCGGCCCTCTCATTGCCAGCCTTTATGTGTCCACCACGGGAACGGATGCGGACTGGGTGGTCAAATTGATCGATGTTTATCCCGGCGATGCTCCTGACAACAAACCCAACCCGTGCGGAGTGAGGATGGGACACTTCCAGATGCTTGTGGGAGCGGACGTGTTCAGGGGTAAATACCGCAACAGCTTTGAACACCCTGAGCCGTTTGTGCCCGGTAAAATCACACACATCGAATACGACCTCAGAGACAAAGGCCACTGCTTTCAAAAAGGACACAAGATCATGGTCCAGATCCAAAGCACCTGGTTCCCCCTTATTGACCGCAACCCCCAGAAATTCACTGACATATACCATGCTCAAGAATCCGATTTTCAGAAGGCCACCCACAGAGTGTACCGCTCCTTAAAACATCCCTCCCACCTCAAGATCCGGGTCTTAAAGTGATTCAAGCCTGGTTTACGTGGCCATCCGGATGAAACTCAACGATTATATAAGCTTTTCGATTTCTAATCTTTGGACACACAAACTCCGCTCGCTTTTAACCATATTTGGCGTGGTGATCGGTATAGGGGCTCTTGTCTCTATGATATCTTTTGGCAAAGGCATGCAGAAGAATGTCACCAATGCCTTTAAAAAAATGGAGCTGTTTAATTACATATCTGTTTTTCCTGGTGAAATCCAAACAGATGAATCAAATGATCGAGGGGTGTCTGAACATCAAAAACCACAGGGAATCCCCCTGGATGATAAAGCCATCGAAAGCATACGCTCTATCAGAGGCGTGGAGACAGCATTCCCTGATATTAGGTTTCCCGCCCAGGTCGAAATGAACGGGCGGAAAGAATTCAGTCTTGTGCAGGCTCTCCCTGTCAAATTTGCCCGTTCCAAATTGATAAAAATCAAAGCCGGAAAAACCTATTCCAGTGAAGAAGAGTATTCTGTTATCATCCACAGCTCTCTTCTTCCCAGGTTTGGAATCAAAGACATCCATGAGGGCCTTGGCAGGAAAATCAATATAAGAACTTTCTTTTTTGACCTGTCTTCACTGGACCCAAAGAAAATAGGCTCTATCATCTCAGGCAGCAAACTCCCCATTGCGCAGAAAGTGTATTCTTTCACCATTGTGGGCATCTCAGAAAATATAGGGTTGGAAGATCCGACTCCCTTAAGGAGCCATGTGTTTATTCCATTTGAAGTATCAAAAAAAATGGAAAAGATTTCGGTCACCAGCCTCTGGGACTTTTTCAGAAAATCGGACAGTTCCGGATATTCCATGGTCAATGTCAGGCTTTCTTCCCCTAAATTCATACCTTCTGTGAAGGAAAAAATCCAAAGCATGGGCTTCCAAAGCTTTGCTTTCAGCGACCAATTTGAGGAAATCCAGACAGGATTTCTATTCATGGATATGATTTTATTTGCCGTGGGAATGATAGCCATTGTTGTGGCTTCCCTCGGAATCACAAACACCATGATCATGTCCATAATGGAAAGATACAAAGAAATTGGAATCATGAAAGCAGTGGGCGCTGGAAACAAGGATATCAAAAAAGTCTTTTTCTTTGAAACAAGTCTGATCGGCTTTCTGGGGGGAATTTTTGGTCTCCTGCTGGGCTGGCTTGTCAGCGGTCTCATAAACCGGGTCGTGAACTATTTTCTTTCAAAACAAAACATACCCTATATCCATTACTTTGACTTCCCCTGGTGGCTGTGTGCCGGAGCTGTGATATTTGCGGTCATTATAAGCCTGGCCTCAGGAGTTTATCCGGCCATGAGAGCAGCCAAAGTCGATCCGGCAGTAGCTCTCAGGCATGAATAAATGGTCCCGGGAAACCTTTTAGGATAAATCTACGTCTATATATAAGAATCCAAATGTGAAGCCTTTATCATTCGGCATTTGTCTTATTATCCATGGCAAATTTGTTATTGGCCGCACAGGTTGGCATTCTTGAAAGGAATTCAAATGATTAAGAACTATTTCAAAGTCGCCGTCAGAAATATTTTTAAACACAGAGCCTTTTCTTTCATCAACATCACCGGACTGGCCATAGGCATCGCCTGCAGTGTTCTGATCCTTCTTTTTGTGACCCATGAATTAAGCTATGACAGATTCCATGAGAAAGCCGACCGGATACACCGGATCGCTGTCAGAGCATCCATTGGCAATACCCAGATCCGCCAGACCTATTCCTCTGCGGAAACCTTTAGGAAACTTCTTCTGGATTTTCCCGAAATCGAATCTGGAGTCAAATTCCTGAATATCGGAGAAATCCCTGTTAAATTGGAAGAGAGAACATTCTACGAGTCCCGGTTTTATGCTGTGGATGAGACTTTTTATGATATCTTTACGGTCCCGCTCATACATGGCGACCCGAAATCTGTGCTGACAAATCCCAATACTATGGTGCTTTCAGAGGACACTGCGGTCAAATATTTCGGGACTACGGATGCGGTCGGCAAGGTCCTCCGGGTGGATTTTTCGTGGGGTCTTGGAACCAAAGAATTCGAGGTCACCGGGATTTCGGAGAACATGCCGGCAAACTCCCACTTTCATTACGATATTTTGGTCTCATTGGCCTCTTTCCCGGATTTGGTCAACGAAACTGAATGGACAGCTAATAATTTCATCACCTACCTTCTCCTAAAAAAAGGAACCTCAGCAGAGGCGTTCAATGAAAAAATCAAGGAATTCACCCGGAAATACATGGGCGGCGAACAATTTGATTCCTGGGTTGCCAAAGGGAATTCCTGGGAATACTATCTCCAGCCCATCACCAAGATCCATCTGACATCTGACCTGAACGGAGAATTCGAATCCAACGGGAACGAGACCTATGTGTATGTCTTTTCCGTAGTCAGTATCATCATCCTGCTCATTGCATGTATCAACTTCATGAACCTGTCCACGGCGAAATCATCCTTAAGGGCAAAAGAAGTGGGAATGAGAAAAGTAGTGGGTTCGGGAAAAAGCCAATTAATGGCCCAGTTCATTAGCGAGTCTGTTATTTTGAGTTCCATCGCCTTAGCTCTGGGAATGGGGATTGTCCATCTCCTCCTTCCTTTTTTTAGAAACCTGGTCGACCGGCCTCTTGAGCTCAACTACCTCCACAATCCTTTGGTCATCCCTCTCTTGCTGTCTCTCGGGCTTTTCGTGGGAGTGGTTTCCGGTTCTTATCCGGCTTTTTTCCTCTCGTCAATAAAGCCTGTAGCCGCTCTGAAAAACAGGGGATTCAAAGGAATGGGCAAAGGCGGGGCGTGGCTTCGGAATGCGTTGGTGGTGTTTCAGTTTTCCATCTCAATCTTTCTTATGATCGGGACCCTGGTCGTGTTTCAGCAGATGAAATTTTTTCAGAACAAGAAATTGGGATTCCAGAAAAGCCAGGTACTGGTCATCAAAAATACAGAATCCCTGGGGAAAAACACAGAGGCTTTCAAGGAAAGTCTGAGAAGGGAAACAAGGATCACCGGAGTTTCTGGAACATCCACTCTACCAGGAATGAGATTAAACAATATCGGTTTTGGCGCTGAAGGTGTGGATGAAAGCTTCACTTTGAATATGTGTGTGTGCGATCATGAATTTTTGAAAACTCTGGGACTGGAGATAGCCCAGGGCCGGTTTTTTTCAAAAGAATTTCCCTCGGATTCCCATGCCGCTGTTCTCAATGAAAAAGCGGCCCAAATGCTCAGCTGGGATGACCCTATAGGAAAAAGGATCAACAACTGGGCCGAAGAAAGAGGTAATTTTACGGTCATCGGTGTGGTCAAAGACTACCACTACGAATCCCTCCATCATGAAATCCGGCCTATGGCGCTCTTTCTTAACGGAGGGTACTATAATTGGCCTGATCAAGTTATTGCAGCGCGACTGGAAACAGGAGACCTTCCCCGAACCATCAAAACAATAGAAAAAATATGGAAGGAACTCGCTCCGTCCCATGCTTTCAACTACTCGTTTCTGGATCAGGATTTTGACAACCTCTACATCAATGAAAAGCAGACCCAAAAAATGTTCACTGCCTTTTCATTTCTGGCCCTGTTCATCGCCTGCCTGGGATTGTTCGGCCTGGCCTCCTTTATTGTGGATCAAAAAACAAAGGAGATTGGAATCCGGAAAGTACTGGGAGCTTCCGTGCCGGGACTGGTTTCAAATTTGAACAAAAACTTCGTGAAATGGGTCCTTATCGCCAATATCCTGGCATGGCCGGTAGCCTGGTATTTCATGAGAGGGTGGCTGCAGAACTTTGCCTACCGGATTGAACTCAGCCTGTGGATGTTCTTGGTGACGGCAGGCCTGGCTCTTTTGATCGCAGTGATTACTGTCAGCTCCCAGACCGTGCGGGCTGCATCCAAAAATCCCGTCGATTCCCTCCGCTTCGAATAAAATGGGGACATCCCTTTAGGTACCACCCTATAAACTGAAAGTCCATTCCGAAATACTTTTTTCCCGAAGTGATAAATTTGATCCATTTCTTCAGTCAATATAGTAGAGAGGAAATTTCGTGCCGAGAGCTTCGAGATACTTAACGGATAATGGTTACTATCATGTTTTTAGCCGGGGCAATAACAAAAAAAAAATTTTCTACTGCGAAGAAGACTACATCAAATTCCTAACAATCACTTCAAAATATTTGGAAAAATATGAAATCTCTATTTACCATTACTGCCTGATGCCCAACCACTTTCATTTTTTGCTTCAGGCACAAAAAGCTATTCATTTACCAAAATTTATGCAAGGACTGCTTCAATCGTACGCGTGGCACTTCCGAAAAAAATACGATACTGTGGGATTTCTCTTCCAAAATCGATATAAAAGTCTTTTTATTGGGAAAGAAAGCTATTTATTGGAATGCGCACGTTATATCGAAAGGAATCCTTTGCGATCAGGACTTTTCCATGACTTAAGAAATTATCCCTGGAATAGTTTTTCGTATTATGCCACCGGCATGGATGACCTTGTCATCAAGCATCCTAACCCCTGCTATCTGGAAATGGGCAAATCAAATAGTAAACGTCAACAGAGATTCCAAGAATATGTTCTGCAAAAAAGACCCCACGACTCATTATTGGATAATGTATTTAAAATTG
>CAZUXT010000025.1:0-50297 GCA_964624145.1 uncultured Eubacteriales bacterium
TATTAAGGGGACGGGCCCGGGCATCTTCTATTATATCAACAAGATAAGACACTTTTCCACAACCGCCCACCCTGAAGAGCCCCCATTTTTGGGCCCCAAATCAGCCGCTTTCACATCCGGTTCCCACCGCCCACATACAGGACCTGCCCTGTGATCCAATCCGCCTGTGTGGAGGCAAAGAACACAACGGCCTTAGCAATATCCTCTGGTTTTCCCACTCTTCTGAGGGGGTAAGTGGCTGATAATTGTTTTTCGAGCTCCGCTGGCATCCAGCCTGTTTGGACCGCGCCCGGAGAAATGTATCCGGTTTACCTGTACTTTGTAAATGCAGATACATACTGAATATAATGTCATAACACCCAACTGAATAAGCTTGAATAAGAAAAAATAAAATTTTTCTTGACATATTGATAAGTTAACACTATATTAAGGTTAATAATAATGATAATCGAAGAATATTAATAAATTGCTTAGAGGAGGTACAGATTGGATCAGGAAAACGAAATAAATAAAAAATTTCAGAAGGAACTGAACGCAGGCACGGCCTCACTGGTTCTTCTCAGCATCCTTTCCCGGGCAGACGAGCCGCTCTATGGGTACAGGATCGCCAAACTTATGGATTCAGAGGATGAAGGCGCTCCTATGATGAAGCAGGGAGCGCTTTACCCTGTGCTGCGTTCACTCCACAGCAGCGGACTGCTGGAAAGCTATGTGGATCCCTCTGTTTCAGGACCGCCTCGCCGTTACTACAAGATCACGGATGCCGGTCTCGAAACATTGAAAACCTGGGCTCAAATCTGGGATCAAACAAAAACATTTGTGGACCGGGCTTTAAAGGGGAGACATCATGTGTAAAAATGTTTCAGAATATTTAGCAAAGCTCAAGAAAGAACTGGGCCAGAGCGTTGATCGCGCCCTTATCCAGGATGCTCTCTCCGATGCTGAGACCCACCTCAGAAACGCTCTGGATGAGGAGCTGTCCAAAAATCCCGATGCTTCCGAAGCCATGCTCCTCAGTCCCCTTATTGAAAAATACGGCACGCCCAACGAGGTTGCCTCTGCTTATAGGACAATGGAACCTCATATCTCACCCGCCCCTGCCCGCATATCTCGCCCCGGGAAAAGATCCCTTTTAGGGAAATTTTTTGGCGTGCTGACTGAATCCGGCGCATGGGGAGCTTTTGTCTACCTTGTTTTTGCCTTTATTCCGGCCGTCATCTTCGGAGGCTGGGCTCTTTTTGCCGGACTCGTTTCTGCATCCATGCTCGTTTTTATCATCGGACTGCCCTTCTTCGGAGGCTATCTTCTTTCCCTTCGAGGAATAGCGCTGCTGGAGGGCCGCATCATCGAAGCACTCCTGGGAGTCCGTATGCCGCAGAGACCGCAATTTTTTCAAAAAAGCCCTGGTTGGTGGGGCAAATTCAAAGCCTTAGTCAAGGACCCTTATTCCTGGAAGGCGCTGGTGTATTTTGTGCTTCTTTTTCCTCTGGGATTTATCTACTCAGCTTTTTTCAGCCTGCTTTTTGCCCTCTCTTTGAGCTTTGCCCTAAGCCCTGTACTTGAACTCGTATTCCGCATTCCGCTGGATCTCGCCGGAGATAATGTTTTCACACCTCTCTGGCTTCTGCCCTTTGTGTGTCTTGGCGGTCTCCTTCTCCTGCCGCTGACTTTTCATTTGGCCAAACTTTTTGGCAGGCTACACGGCCGGTTCGCCAAATCCATGTTGGTACGAAAGTAAAAGGATGGAAACATGATAAAAAACATCACAGAATATATTGCCAAACTCAAAGAAGAGATGAGAGGATGCGATCCGGCCCTCATCCAGGATGCCCTATCTGATGCTGAGGAGCACCTGGAGAATGCTCTGGAAGAAGCATTGGAGGGCTCTCCCAAAATTTCAAAGCAAGACGCTTGGGAATCATCCGTCGAAAGATACGGCACACCGCAGGAAGTCGCTTCAGCGTACAGAGAGATCGAATCTCGCATGCGGCCCGCCCTGGCCCCCCGAGAACCCGCACGCACAAAGAAGCGTTCCCTTTGGGCAAAATTTTTCAGCGCTGCCGGAGAATCCCGAACATGGGGAGCCTTTCTTTATATCCTGATCTCAGGTCTTACGGCTGTCGTGTACGGGACATGGGCTCTTTTGGGGGGCGCGTTTTCTCTTTTTTCGCTCGTCTTGATCATCGGGATTCCTGTGACCGGCCTTTTTCTTCTCTCTCTAAGGGGTATCGCTCTTGTGGAAGGCCGCATCATTGAAGCGCTCACCGGTGTCCGCATGCCGCGGAGGTCTGTCTTTTTGCGCCCCAGCCTGAACTGGCGGCAAAAATACAAAGCTTTGATCACTGAGTCTTACACCTGGAAAATCTTTGCCTATCTGGTCCTGCATTTTCCTCTGGGCCTCACATATTTTTTCATCACCCTCACGCTGCTCTCCCTGGCTCTTAAGTTCGCCCTCTATCCGGTCTGGTTTTGGGTGTTTGAGCGCCCCTTGATCACCTTCAACCAGCCGTTCTATCCCAATCCCTGGTTCATTCCTCTGATTGCAGCGGGCGGGATTGCCCTCCTCTTCTCCACCCTTCATCTTATCCGGTTCATAGGCAGGATTCACGGCCAATTCGCCAAATCCATGCTTGTGAGAAAACAGGAGCAAACACATCAAGGAGGTACGTCATGATAAAAAGCTATATACTTATTGCTTTAAGAAATCTGAGAAAACAAAAGGCATTTTCCTGGATCAACATTTTCGGAATGGCTGTGGGCATGGCGGGCTTTATACTGTTTGCCCTTATGGCTGGTTCCAAACTCAGGGCAGACAAATTCCATGAAAAAGCAGAACAGATCTACAGTGTGGTCCAGGTCTTTCAAAATGAAAACAAAGAGGACCAACACCTGGCATTCACTCCCGGGCCCATGGCCAAAGCCCTGCGCAGCGAATTTCCCGAGATCAAGGATGCGTGCCGTGTTTATCCGGCCGGGCAGGTCGCTCTCAAAAGAGGGGAAGATACCTTTTCCGAACGCAGCGTGCTGTTCGTCGATCCATCCTTTTTATCCCTGTTTTCCTTTAAAATGACAGCCGGTGACCCTGAGACCGCGCTCAGCGAGCCGTATTCCCTGGTTTTGTCCGAGGCCTCAGCCCGAAAATATTTCGGAGATGAAAATCCCATTGGCAGGGTGCTGACTTTTAATAAGGACACAAACCTGCGGGTTACAGGAGTTATAAAAAACATAACCCGGACTTCTTCCATCAAATTCGATTTTCTGGTCTCTCTGGAAACGGTTCGGGCCTTCTCAGGCATTCTGGATGACTGGTCAGCCCATCGAATGGCCACTTTTCTTCTGGTCAGTGATGCGTTTGACCGGTCCGGTTTTGAGGAGAGGCTTCCTGATTTTCTCTTCAAGCATTTTGGCAGCACTCCGGAATCACCTGAAAAAATATATCTTTTCCCTTTTCTTGATTTCCGCTTAAAGTCAAGGCATATCACTTCTTTTATGGGAAGCAGCAGCCCGACCAGCGTGTATATCATCTTTTCAATCGGTATTCTGCTTCTTCTTGTGGTGAGCATTAACTTTGTCAACCTGGCCACTGTGCGCTCCATGCACAGAACCAAAGAGATCGGACTCCGTAAAGTCGTCGGTGCCAGGAGGCCCCAGCTGATCCTCCAGTTTTTGGGTGAATCCCTCATTCTATCCATCATCGCCATTCCATTGGCCGTTGTGCTGTATGAAGTCATCCATCCTATCTTTTATGCCAGTATGGGGGATTTTGCTATGTTGTCTTTTGTCCCTCAGGTATCGAACTCCATCTGGAACTATCCCTTCCTTCTAAAATACCTGGTGGGGGCGGCTGTGCTCACAGGCCTTTTCTCCGGACTCTATCCTGCCTTTTTTCTTTCGAGTCTGCAGCCTCTGCATGTGTTGAAGGAAAACTTCCAGCCGGGGCGAAAGAAGAAAAGAGGGAGCAAAGCTATGATCGTGTTCCAGTTTTCGCTTTCCATACTTTTCATCTCATGTGCGTTCCTGTTGAAATACCAAGCAAGACATCTGTTCGAGGCTGATTTTGGATACAACAGGGAGAAGGTAGCTTATGTGGAACTGGGAAAAGAGGCACGGGATAAGCTCGATGTCTTAAAGACAGAAATCGCCCGCCATGAGGAGGTGGTTCATGTTTCTGGAGCAGGAAGCCTGCCTGTGGTCTGGGAGTCTCCGGCGCCGGTCCGTTTACCGGATACGGCTGAGGATGAGTCCGTTACCATGCAGGCTTACGGAGTGGACTACGGTTTTGTGGAAACACTCGAGATCCAGATGGAGAAAGGCCGCAGATTCAGCCGGGATTTTGCGGATGCAGACAGCCTCATCCTCACTGAAGCAGCCCTCGAAAAGCTCAAATGGGAACATCCCATAGGCAGACAGTTGATTGTGGGCGGCCGGACAGGAACAGTGGTCGGAGTGGCGGAAGACTTTCTCTTTGCAGATATAGGATTTCAAATCCCCCCTGCGGTTCTGTATCTGGAGCCTGACGGATCACGGGTTCTGCTGGTAAGATATTCCTCTGAAGAGGGATTTCCCGAACTCCGGAAATACATCAAACAGCAGTGGGTGACTCTTATGCCGGATAGCCCTTTTGAGTGTTCGACATTGTCGGATTATTTCAGCAGGGTGTTCGGCCTTCTGGGCAAACTGACCGGCTTTCTGAACATGATCGGGATGACGGCCATTTTGTTCTCCTGCCTTGGTCTTTTGGGATTGACCTCCTATCTAACAAAGCAGCGGACCAAAGAGATCGGGATCCGCAAAGTGCTGGGCGCTTCGGCAGGGAACATTATGTGGAGAATGACGCGGGAGTTTCTGATTCTGGTGGCTGTGGCGAATGTAATCGCCCTGGGGCTTGTGTATTTCGGCTGGAGCAAGGCGCTTCAGACCGGATTGTTGTTCATAACTCCCATTAATGCGGGCACCTATATTATGGCTGTGACTGTTTCGCTTGCTGCTGCGTTTCTGGCGGTTTTGACTCAGACTCTGAAAGCGGCCCGGACTAACCCGGCGCTCTCTCTCCGCAGCGAATAAAATATTCATTTACTCAGTTTTTAGGGGGTTGACTAATAAGAGTGGCTCGCTTAATATAGAATTTGTAAGGGAGGTCAAGAGATGGGGGATCATAATTTTTCATACAGGCTGCCCCTTTATCTTGTTTTTTTGGCAGCGGGCTTTTCAGCGCTCATTTTCCTGCTTTCTGCCTCATCGCGGCAGGAAATCCAGCATGAGGCAAGAGTGATCAATATTGAGGTTCCTGTCCGGGTTTTCAAAGGCAGTACTTTTATTTACAATCTGGGCATTGATGACTTTGAAGTCTATGAGGACGGAGTGCTTCAGAGCATCGAGGCGGTATACCTGATAAAAAAAACGGAAGTAGCCAAAAAACTGGAAAGGGCAAAAACATTTTATCCAGATATATCGAGGCAGTTCGTTTTTGTGTTTGAGCTGAATGAATACCTTCCTAAAGTAAGGGATGTGGTGGAAGAATTCTTCAGAAGCGTCTATACTCCCGGAGACAGACTGTATGTGATCACTCCGGTTAAAAATTACAACTTCAAGAAAGAATCCTTGACCCTTCTGAACAAAGAAAAAATCGCTGAGCAGCTGGTAGGGATTTTGAGGAAGGACCTGATTTCAGGCAATTTTGATTATCGAAGCGCGATGAAGCAGGTCGAAGAAATATTCGCTCTTGAGGTAGATTTCGACCTCAAGCAGAGCATGTATCTTAATGCAGCCAGGAGGCTCAAATCCATAAAAAATATTGATGAACAGAATCTCAAGGTGTTTGCGGATTTCTTAAAGGATAGGGAGGGGCAGAAACATGTTTTTATTTTTTATCAAAAAGAGATGATTCCCCTTCTCGAAGGGATCGAGGACACCTATCTTATCGAACTGAGAAAGGATGTGTCTTTCGATACGGAGAAAATCAGGAGGATTTTTTCAGATTCTTCTATATCAGTCAATTTCCTATTTGTCACTAACAAGCCGGCCGTTGTCGGTGACCTGGATGTAGGGAGAATGAAACCGCTCCGGGTGAGGTTTATGGATCAGTCTTACAGTGTGTTCAACGCCTTTCGTGAAGTGTCCGCCACTACCGGAGGGATTGCTGACAGCTCGGCCAATGCTCTGGCTTCTTTTCAAAAAGCCGCCACAGCTGTTGAAAATTACTACTTGATCTACTATTCACCCAAAGATTACAAGCCGGATGGAAAATTCCGGAAGATCGAAGTCAATGTCAAAAACAAAAGATACAGAATCACTCACCGGGCCGGGTATTTCGCCGACTAATCTTTAGGGGACGGGCCCGGACATCTATAATCTTATCAATAACTTAGGCCATTTTTCCACAATTCCCTACCCTGATAACTTCCATTTTTTAGGGGTCAAAATAACCCAATAGGCCACTTTAAAGATAATAGACAATAAGAGTGCGTTGCCTGTGATGAACAATTCCCATATAATTTAAGTAAAACCGTTATGAGAGTGAGGCTTTGACCATGAAAACCAAACGCCCCATCCGATTTCCCTTGTTTGCCGCTTGTTTATTGGTTTTTCTCCTTTTTTCCCCCTATTCTTTTCACGTCTCTTTCTCCGGTCTTGCTCCCGCGCCTCAAGAAAAGAGCCTGACCATCATCCACACAAATGACCTCCATTCGCATCTCCTGGGCCACTCCCCGAACACAGACTACACACCAGACACTGTCAATGACGACGAGACCCTGGGCGGTTGGGCCCGTCTCGCCGCCGCCATACAAAGAGAAAAGGCAGCCCGAGAAAATCCAGTTCTTGTGCTGGATGCAGGTGATTTTCTCATGGGAACGCTTTTCCATATGATAAGCAGGGAAGAGGCAGCCGAGCTTGTGCTGATGAAAGAGATAGGCTTTGACCTTACCACCCTGGGAAACCACGAGTTTGATTTAAAACCCGCCGGATTGTCCCGCATCTTGCGAGCAGCTGAATCAAAGGGAGGAATGCCCCGGATTGTTGCATCGAATATGATTTTTGATCCTGACGAGGAGGCAGATGATGCTCTGGAGCAGGATTTCAGTCAGGGACTTATCAAGCCTTATGTGGTTTTAGAGAGGAATGGGATCCGAATAGGTATCTACGGACTTCTCGGAGCCGATGCCACTGAGACAGCGCCTTTTGCATGGCCTGTGGCATTCCGCGATATCATTGAAACATCAAAGGAAATAGTGCAAATACTCCGGGAGAAGGAAGAGGTCGATCTGGTGATCTGCCTTTCCCACTCAGGGATTTGGGATGAAAAGAAAAAGTCCGAAGACGAAATTCTGGCAAAAAAAGTCCCGGGGATCGACATCATCATAAGCGGACACACCCACACCAAACTCACGGAGCCGCTCTTTCACAATAATACCATCATTGTCCAAGCAGGTGATTACGGACGATATGTAGGGGTTTTGGATTTTGCCGTCAATGAGAACCACACGGTTGTGTTTAAGGATTACCATTTTTTAGAGATCAATGACTCGATCAAAGGAGATGAGCGCCTCACAAAGCTCATTGAGTCAAAAAAAGAGATCGTGGAGAACGATGTGCTTAAGGACCGCAGCCTGAAGTTTTATCAGCCTCTGGCAGAGACGGATTTTGACCTCTGCCTTGAGGATAAGGAGACCGGACTGGGGAACCTGCTCACAGATGCCATACGCAGGGCCGTGAACAAACGCGTTTACGAGTCAACCCACCCCTTATCAAAAGTAAGAGTCGCGCTGCAGTCTAACGGCCTTATCCGGAGCGATATTGTGAAAGGGAAGACCGGTGTGGTGGGCGTTTCAGACATTTTCCGGGTAGAACCCTTGGGCATTGGCGTGGATGACACAATGGGCTATCCGCTCCTTACCTTTTATCTTTATGCCTCTGAGATCAAAAAGGCCATGGAGGTCGCCACATCCATTTATCCCATAAAAGGGAGCGATTATTTTCTCCAGTTTTCAGGAGTCAAGGTGACTTATAACCCGAAGCGGGTGATATTTGACAGGGTCACAGATATATGGATCGAAGAACAAGATGGGGCATATAAGCCGTTGGATTATTCCTCATCGAACAAAGAGCTTTTCAGAGTGGCCTCCAACTTTTTCAATTCTTCTTTTATCAAGTTTGTGGGGAGTTATACAAAGAATATCCTGAAGATCGTCCCCAAGGACGAAAACGGAAATCCCATCCAGGACCTTGCAAAAGCCAGAGTGGATGCCAACACCGTTACACCCGGGATCCAGGAGCTTAAGGAGTGGGAGACTCTCTTTGAATACATAGAGACTTTTGAGGACAGGGACGGAGACGGGCTCAAGGAGATTCCCGAAAGATACAGCCTTTCAGAGGGCCGTTTTGTTTCATCCCCAAGTCTAAATCCGGTAAAGCTTCTCAAACGCGGAAATTTTCTCACATGGCTGGCGTTTTGTGTGTTTGTTTTGGCACTCGGCGTTTTTTCCCTGTTGATCTATGTTGTGGTAAAGAAGATCAGGAAAAGAAGAAGCCGCTGCTCAAACGCTTCTCCCGAATGACCATAAAGCACATGGAAAAAGCCATTACCAGGGCAAAATGGCACATGACCGAAGGAAGCATGCCTTCCGGTTCTGTGGTCAATATACGGATAGAAAAAGAGGGAAGAACGAATCCGAGAACTCCGATTTGAAGATTTGCCAGATGTTTCCGCAAGATCTCGTCTTTGGAATAAGCCATGCCCGCTGCTGTGCTAAAAATAAGGACGGCCAGCCCTGTCTGGTAGAAGATTCCGTAAGCTGTATCAAATGGGTTGGGGTTTGTGTAGCGGGCTAAGGCCAATTGACAGACAGATTTTGTCACCACTTGAGAGTCTGCGCTGATCCAGACCGTAAAACCGAGACCTACTGCAAAGTAGCCTAAAGATATGATTTTTAACCAAGGCCGCTTCCAGGGCATAAAAAAGTAAAGACAGCGGCCGCAAACTCGAAAAGACCTGTGGCTATGGCTAATAAAGGCGAATAATCCATGCTTTTAATTCTCATTTTAACCTATAAAAAAACTTGATTCTACTTGTTTTTTTATGGAAATACAGAGCAACGAATTCTCCTTCCTGTAGGTTTAATCTAAAAAGAGAGAGTATTACTGAAGGAGGAAAACATATGAGAAAATCAAGTCTTTTCATTGTTTTTATTGTCATTGTTGCAGGATGCGTTTCTCTGGGAATGGCCCAGGAGACATTTGATGTCGGTGTCATTGACTCGTCCAAAGTGATACAAACATCTGTGGAGGGAAAAAAGGCGATGTTTACGCTCAAACAAAAAGAGCAGCAAATCATTGATGGGCTGACAAAAATCGACAAGCAAGTCAAGGAGTTGCAGTCTAAATTAGACACTCAAAAATTGCTGCTTACGCCCGAGTCCCAACAGCAGATAGCCTTTGATATGGAACAACTGCGGACTAAAAGAAAAAGAGCTGAGGAGGATTATGCCAAAGAATACAAGAAGTTAGAGTTCAGCCTTGTTTCCAAAATCAGGAATGATGTGTTTCCGATCATTGAAACTGTGGCCAAAGAGAAAAATTTTCGTTTGGTACTCGATCTGTCTGTAACGGGTGCGGCCTATGTTGACCCTGTTATCGACATCACAGAGGAAGTAATCCAGAGATACGATGAGGAGGTGTCTTCATCCGAATAGACGTAGAGACACATTATTTGGGCTTAGGTTTTGGATAGCCAGGCTTATATGGGGGCAATAGGAATAGAATGTAAAGCAGTGATTTTTACCCCAAATGGTTCATCACGGTAATGGATATCTTTAGTTGAAAAGAGAGGGCTACCGAATAAAATTCCTCATAGTAAGAAAATTTTTCAAAAAGGGGGGGCAAATTCAGGAGATAAGAAAGGCTTTTCTCTGCCTCCTGTTTTCCCGGGAGAATCTGCCACATATCCACATATCAGTATCAGTGTTATTGCCTTTAGTCCGGGGGTGGTATAATATTGACATGAAAATAACGTGAAAATAAGGAGAAAGAAAATGAAAAAATCATGGAGACTGTTAGCTGTTTTTCCAGTGATGCTTCTGCTTTTATTTAGTTTCAGCTGTAAGAAGCAGGTGGAAGAGGCGGATGTTCAAGAAAAGCCTGAGGAAGAGGCAGCGCTGGATGAGATCCCTCAGGCAGTAATGGATGGCTTGATGGCTAAATTTCCTGAGGCGGAAATCCAGAAATGGGCCAAAGAGCAAGAAGAGGATATTGTTGCCTATGATATCGAATTCAAACAAGGGGATAGGAAGTTTGAGGCAGACATCAAGGAAGACGGCACTATCTACAACTGGGAGAAAGAGATCGATGCACTGGACCTTCCTGAAGCGGTCCAAAATACTATTGACACAAAATATCCTGATTCATCCATCAAAGAGGTCATGGAGATCACAGTGGTCAAAGATGGCGAAGATGTTTTGGAAGGGTATGAAGTGGTTCTTGAAACCGCTGACATGGAAGAGGTCGAAATCACAGTAGCGCCTGACGGCAATGTCCTTGAGGACTCCGGAGAAGAGAAGCAGGAAGAGAAGTGATCCAAGCCTATAAAAAGTCCATAAAGAAAAGCTAAAAAGGACTGTGGAATTTCCATTGAGTGCATAAAGTTCATTTTTACAGTAATCAAAGTTCCAGAGTATTGATTGGGGAGTTCTCTATCCAATCAAAAAGTCAAGGAGGATAGAATGAGAACATTCAAGAAAATTATGACATTCAAAAAAATTATGGTCTGTTTGCCGTTTCTCATTTTAGCCGGCTGCTCTGTTCATTCGATTTATAATGAGGCCTATGTATCAGAATCTCTGTCAGACCGAACTGGCCATGAACTTCGAACAGAAGAGCGCGAGAGGGCACTGAAACTTCCCACAGATGTTTCTTTAACTGATGGCCTCACAGAAGATGAAGCCGTTGCCACAGCTTTGTGGAATAATGCTCAATTTCAAGCTGACCTTGTGGCTCTTGGTTTTGCCCGGGCTGATCTTATTGAAGCCGGGCTTCTGCGCAACCCAGTATTGTCCTTATTATTTCCTTGGGGGCCTAAACAGTTTGAGGCAACGTTAAGCCTGCCGATTGAATTTTTTTGGCAGAGACCCAAACGAGTGAAAGCAGCCAAGATCAATGCGGAACAGGTTGCGGATAATCTTGTTCAGCATGGCCTCAACCTCACCCGTGATGTCCTGATCGCGTATTATGAGCTTGTGTTTGCCCGGGAACGCGCGAGGATTGCGGCTGAACAAGCTTCTGTCTTGAAAGAAATCGCTGAGATTGCCTCTGACCGGTTAAAATTTGGTGATATCAGCGGATTGGAAGAAACCGCATTTCAACTGGAGGCGGCTCGCACAAGGGAAACGTCCCTTCTTTATCTGCGGGATGCTGAAATTGCTGAAGAGAGGCTGAAAATGCTTTTGGGTTTGGGATGGGAAGACATCAAGCTCCAGCTTACTCCAGCTTCGACTCCGGCTGTGTTTTCGGGCCCTATCCCTGATCTGCTCACAGCTGCTTTTGCAGCCCGTCCGGATTTGCGTGCCGCAGAGATCTCGATTGAAGCCGCAGGGCAAAGACTAGGCTGGGAGAGGTCAAAAATATTCAAATTCACAGCTGTGCTTGATGCGAACGGAGAAGGAAAGGAAGGATTTGAGATGGGCCCTGGAGTTCAAATGGAATTACCGGTCTTGAACTGGAACCAGGGAAATATTTCACGGGCACAAGCCGGGCTGCTTCAGGCATCGAGAAATTATATATCTGTTAAACATCGGATAGCCAAGGAAGTTTTAGAAGCTCATGCCAGTTATGTCGCGGCTGAAAAAGCTTTGGACTTAGTCCGTAAGGATATTCTGCCCGCTGCTGAGACTGCAGTGAAGAAAGCAGAAAAGGCATATTCGATTGGGGAAATGTCTTATCTTGATTTTCTCGTTTTCAAACGCCAGCTTTTAGGGTCCCGTATTCAAGAAGCCGAAGCAGAGTTTGACATGAGGAGGGCTGAGACAAGCCTGAAACACAGCCTCGGGTTTAAGCCTCTGGATGAGGGTCTTGTAAAAGCGGATGAAGCGGATGCCCTCGGGTATTGAATGAGGAGGATATTATGTGTGGTAAGAATAAGTCAATGAAAAGTCTTTTTAGTAAATTTTTCTTTTTTCTTTTACTCTGCTTAATGATCATCACTTCCTGTGAGAGAAACAAACAACCGGCCGAGGGACCTCAAAAACCGGCAGAAATAGAGAATGCTGTGGAGGAATCCGCGCTTACTACTGTTACACTCTCTCCACAAGCTGAAGAACGATTGGGCATAGAAATATCCGCGGTTGAGAAAAGGAGTCTTCCTGGAAGCCTGGAGATCGGAGGTGAGATCATTTCTGTTCCAGGCAGTGATGTCAAAGTAGCGGCTCCGGTGGCTGGGACCGTGCTCAATACAAAGTCGGGCAGAATCCCTCAAGCAGGGAAGTTCGTGAAAAAAGGTGAGGAGATATTGAGATTTCTGATGCTGCCGCCGGAAAAGGAGTTGTACGGCACACGGGAAGCAGTTGAAGTCAAACAAAAAGAGCTGGAAGTCACGCAGGCAAAAGCTGATCGCGCCCAGCATCTTCTGGCGAGCGAGGCCATCAGTGAAAAAGCCTATGAGGAAGCTCAAGCTGAGCTGGCAAGGGCTAAGGCCTCTTTGAACGCAGCTCAGGCCCGGCTGGACCTGTTGAGCGGAGTAGACCTGGATGCGGCTTCGGGAAATCTTTCAACGCTTGTGCTGGATTCACCGGTAGATGGAGTTTTGCAGAGGATTTTTGTCTCGCCTGGACAAACCGTTCCCACATCAGGAGTTTTGTTTGAAATCGCCCGTTTAGAGCCTGTTTGGGTCCGGGTCCCTGTTTATGTCGGAGACCTGGAAAAAATCGACCGGGAACAGGATGCCACCATCATACCATTGGGAACAGATAGACAATCAGCCTTTTTCCAGGCATCACCTGTGCAGGGCCCTCCTCTCAGCGACCCGGGAAGTGCTTCGGCTGATCTTTATTTTAAGCTTCCCAATAAGAACAGGATTTTCCGTATCGGCCAAAAAGTAACGGTTTTGCTGCTTCAAAATGTTTCTAAAGAAAGCCTGGTCATCCCTTTTTCAGCAGTTATTTACGATATTAACGGAGGAGAATGGGTTTATCAAAGAATAAGCCCTCATATTTACTCACGTCGCCGGATTGAGATAAGCCATATCGTAAGCGGCTTTGCTGTTTTGACCCGGGGGCTGAATGAGGGTGATGAGCTGGTTGTTACCGGGGCTGCTGAGATTTTTGGAACTGAATTCGGAGTGGGAAAATGATGAAATGGCTTGTCTCCACATCTCTGCGTCTCCGGATAGCGGTTGTTGTCTTAACAGGAATTCTCCTTATCATCGGCACTCGTATAGTGAGCGAGTCCCGGTTCGATGTTTTCCCTGAATTTGCGCCGCCCCTGGTCGAGGTTCAAACTGAGGTGCCCGGGCTTTCGTCCTCTGAGGTCGAAGTGCTGGTCACGGTTCCGATTGAAAATGCGCTCAACGGCATTTCTTGGCTTCAGAAAGTCCGCTCGAAATCTGTGCTGGGCCTTTCTTCGGTCGTGCTTTATTTCCAAGAGGGGACTGACTTCATGAAGGCGCGGCAGTTTGTTCAGGAACGATTGACTCAGCTTTCAGACAAGTTGCCTAATGTTGCCAAACCACCGGTCATCCTCTCTCCTCTCTCCTCCACTTCCCGTGTGCTGAAGATCGGATTGTCTTCTGAGAAACTTACACAGATGGAAATGACGACCCTTGCCAAGTGGACCATACGTCCCAGGCTTATGGCCATCCCCGGAGTGGCGAATGTTGCTATTTGGGGACAGAGGGACCGGCAGATCCAGGTGCTTGTGGACCCGTACCGGTTGCACAACCATGAAGTGACCACAAAAGACATTGTCAGGGCTACGAAAGAAGCTGTGGCCATAGGGGGCGGGGGCTTTATTGACACTCCGAATCAGAGACTCCCTGTTGCCCACACGCTCACTATTCATAGTCCGGAAGATCTGTCTGATGTACCGGTCGTTATTCGCAATGGCGTGCCGTTGAAGCTGAAAGACCTGGCGGACCTTAAGGAAGGCTCTCCACCGCCCATAGGAGATGCGGTGATAAACGATGGCCCCGGGTTATTGCTTATAGTGGAAAAGCAGCCATGGGGGAATACGCTTGAAGTGACACGGAAAGTCGAAGAAGTATTGGAAGACCTGCGCCCCGGCCTTAAAGATGTTGATATTGATTCTACGATTTTTCGACCGGCAACGTTTATAGAGATGTCCCTCAATAATCTCAACCGGGCTCTCCTCATCGGATGTATCCTGGTGATTGCTGTACTGGCCTTCTTTCTCAACAACTGGCGTACGGCCTTGATAAGTGCTTTAGCGATCCCGACATCTCTGATCATTGCCGCGCTTATTTTGAACTATCGGGGTGGGACTATCAACACCATGGTTCTTGCAGGTCTTATCATTGCGCTTGGAGAGCTTGTGGACGATGCGATCATAGATGTCGAGAACATCATTCGGCGTCTCCGTCTTAACAAAGAAGCCGGAAGTCCTAATTCTATATTCAAGGTTGTTCTTAATGCTTCTCTGGAGGTCCGAAGCGCAGTGGTGTACGGAAGCGTGATTGTGGTTCTTGTGCTTACTCCTGTTTTTTTTCTTCAAGGATTATCAGGCTCGTTTTTCCGTCCTCTGGCTTTATCTTATGTTTTAGCCATACTGTCTTCTTTGCTTGTGGCTCTGACTCTCACTCCGGCGCTCTCTATGCTGCTGCTGCCCAGGGTTTCAGAGAGAAAAGAGTCAGCTTTTCTTCATTGGCTTAAGAAGCGGTATGAACGTTTGATACCAAAATTGATAAAACAGCCAAAAAGAGTGCTGGCTTTGACAGCGGCTGCTTTGATTCTTGCTTTGATCACCATTCCTTTTCTTGGCGAGGAGTTTCTTCCTCATTTCAAAGAGTATGATTTTTTGATGCACTGGGTTGAAAAGCCGGGGACATCCCTCCAGGCTATGCAAAGGATAACGACGCGTGTGAGTAAAGAACTTCGTTCCATACCGGGAGTCCGCAATTTTGGAGCGCATATTGGTAGAGCAGAAGTGGCGGACGAGGTGGTTGGCCCCAATTTTACTGAGTTATGGATAAGTATGGATCCGGATGTTGATTATAAGACTACTGTGGCGAAAATACAGGAAGTTGTTGATGGTTATCCTGGTTTATACCGGGATTTATTGACATACTTAAGGGAGCGCGTGAAAGAGGTATTGACCGGGTCCAGTGCGACATTGGTCATACGGATTTACGGGGAAAATCTGGATGTGCTGCGGAAAAAAGCTGAGGAGGTCCGGGCTGCAATCGCGGACACCAGGGGAGTTGTTGATTTAAAAGTCCAGCCGCAGGAGATGGTGCCGCAGGTAGAAGTGCATTTTCATTCAAAAGCGGCTGCCCAGTTTGGATTGACAGCAGGAGAGGTTCGAAATGCGGTCACACTCTTGATGAAGGGAACCAAAGTCGGCGAATTTTATGAAAATCAAAATATATTTGATGTTGTTGTTTGGGGAGCTCCCAATGTCCGCTCAAATATTGATGCGCTCCGGTCATTGAGGATAGAGACGCCAACAGGAGGGTTGATTCCCTTGAGTGAGGTAGCGGATGTTTATGTTGCGCCGACTCCCAATCAAGTCACTCGGGAATCAGCATCCCGTTATACAGAAGTCACGTGTAATGTGAGGGATCGGGATTTAGGAAGCGTTGCCAGGGAAATCGAAAGTAAAGTGCGAAAGATCTCCTTTGATCGTGGATATCACCCGGAGTTTTTAGGGGAGTATGCGGCTCAGAGAGCATCGAGACAGCGCATTTTAGCTCTTTCGGTCTTTGCTCTTATTGGCATCTTTTTAATCCTTTTTACGGATTTTGGATCTCTCAGACTGGCTTTTTTAGTGGTTGCCGGCCTTCCCTTTGCGTTGATTGGCGGGGTTTTTTCTGCCCTCATAAGCGGAGGGATTCTCTCCCTCGGTTCGCTTATCGGCTTTGTAACGGTTCTGGGAGTGGCAGCTAGAAACAGCATTATGCTCATCAGCCACTACAAGCATCTGCAGTTGAATGAGGGCGTGCCTTTTGGTATGGATCTGGTGATACAGGGTGCAAAAGAGAGGTTAGCGCCCATTTTAATGACAGCCTTGACCACGATGCTCGCTCTACTGCCTATTGTCATCGGAGGCAATCGGCCCGGGCAGGAGATAGAACACCCCATGGCCTTGGTTATTCTAGGAGGTCTGATCAGCTCGACATTGTTGAATCTGTTGGTGATGCCCGTACTGTACTGGAAATTCGGAAAAGCTAAAAATTAATAAAATCTTATTCGTATCTCAAGACATCCACAGGATCAGCCACAGCCGCCCTTACGGTCTGATAGCTCACGGTTAAAAGAGCGATGAACAGGGCCGATAACATGGCCGCAAGAAAAACCCATAAACCGATAGAGATGCGGTAGGAAAAATTCTGAAGCCATTGGCTCATGATGAAATATCCCAGCGGCCAGGCTATGACATTCGCTACCAGGACGCATTTTATAAATTCTCTGGAAAGGGAAAGAAACAGGTTCGAAACAGAAGCTCCCAGTACTTTCCGGATTCCGATCTCTTTGGTCTTTTGCTCGATCATGAAAGAGGCAAGACCGAACAGTCCGAGGCAGGCAATGAATATGGATAGAACGGTGACATAACCGAAGATCTTGGTCAGCCGGGTTTCCGCCTTATAGAGGTTGTCGTAGTCCTCATCCAGGAACGAGTATTCAAAAGGCTGGGTTCCGGAAAACTCGTTCCATGTGCGGCTCAGGAATGCAAGTGTATCAGGCCCTGCATTCGGCCTTATTCTCACAGCCAGATAATCGAGCCCTTCAGGATATATCAGCAGGGCCAACGGTTCGATTTTCTGGTGAAGCGAGAAAAAGTGGAAATCCTTGACCACTCCGATAACCGGCCCCCGTTCCATGATCTCAAACTGCCTGCCGACAGGGGATTCCCAACCGATTTCCTTGACCGCAGCCTCGTTCAAAAGATAGGCATTCCGGGAATCGCCGGGGAAATTCCTGGAAAAATTTCTCCCCTCCAGGATCTCTATCTGAAAGGTGTCGATAAAATCACGATCCACAGCGATCCAGTGCATCATAGGGGCGCCACTGTCCGCAGCTCCTTCATACCAGTAATTCTGATACCACAGCCTCCGCCCCGGAAAGTAAGATGAGGCGCTGACCGAAAGCACCGCCGGATTCGTTGAGAGTTCGCTCTTCATTGTTTCGACGTTTTTCAAGACTTCACTGTCCTGCAAGGGGACCATCACAATATGCTCCTTTTCAAAGCCGAGTTTTTTGTTCTTCATATAGTTCAGCTGAGAAAAAATAAGGGCTGTTGTTATGATAAACGTGATGGAGACAGCAAACTGGCTTATGACAAGGGCCTGCCTCAACAGAGAAGAGGAGGCTTTTGTCCTGACCTGTCCTTTTAATGCCCGGGCCGGCTGGAATCCGGAAATAAAGAAGGAAGGATATATCCCGGACACAATGCTTACAAAAAGGAGAACCACGGCTACAAAAAGAATGAGAACCGGATTGTGGAACCAGTCAAGCATTAATTCTTTTCCGGACAGAGTGTTAAAAAGAGGCAAAAAAAGTTCAGCCAGCCCTAAGGTCAATACAAGGGAAATAAAGGCCAGGACAAAAGTTTCTCCCATGAAATGTTTGACAAGCTGTGTTTTCGTTGCACCGATCACTTTTCTCAAACCCACTTCTTTGGTGCGGATAGTGTACCGGGCTGTTGACAGATTCATGTAATTGAAACAGGCAATAAGCAGAATAAACAGAGCCACAACAGAAAAAATGGCTATATTATGGATATCGTTGTTGGGAGATATCTCTCCCCGAAGACTCGAATGCAGATGGATGCGGGTCATGGCCTGGAGAGGGAACCGCCGTTTATAAACATACCGCGCATCCGCACCTACGTATTTCTCTATGAAACCAGGCAGCTTTTCATCATAAGCCTTTTGAGAAAAATTATGTGAAACAAGGACATAGGTGTAATAGTTCGATATGCCCCACTGATCGAAATGTCTTGCTGCATAATCTTCAAATCGACCTAAAAAATCGAACCGCAGATGAGAATTTTCAGGGATATTCTTGAGAACGCCCGTGATTTTAAAGTCCTGTCGGCTTCCGAGCCTGAGTGTTTTCCCTAAGGGATTCTCTTTACCGAAATACTTCTCTGCGGCTTTCTCTGAAAGTACAAGTGAATGGGGCTCTGTGAGTGCGGTTCGCGGATTTCCTTCAAGCAGGGGGAATGAAAAAACACTGAGTATTTCAGGGTCAGAAAAGACGACGGTCTCGTTGAAGCGTTTGTTCTGGAACGTCACGTAAAAGTTATTTTTTCCCAGCCTTACAGCCTGCTCTATTTCCGGAAAGTCTTGGACGAGCGCTGGTGCCAGGGAGGCCGGCGTTTTTGCAAAGAGAGAAACCCTGCCGTCCCCTTCACTCTGGCTTATCACTCTGTATATCCGTTCGGAATTTTTGTGGAATCTGTCGAAGCTGAGCTCATTTTGAATGTAGAGAAAGAGGACGATACAGCAAGCCATGCCGATAGCCATGCCTGCGATATTGATGAAGGAAGAACCTTTGTGACGCAGGATATTTCTTAATGCGATTTTGAGGTGATGTTTAATCATTTTAAGGAAAAAGAGATGCAAAAAATATGCCAGTTTGTTTTTAAGGGGAACAGAGTGATTGATCAGGGTCTCTACGGAAAAAGTTGTATGGAAACGGACACTTCATGTCCGATAATGTACATTAGAGAAGGTTTGAGTCACCTTATAAAATCCCATGAAGCCTGTTCAAAACGCAGAGTTTCCTATAAAATAGGGGAAAACAGAAGCATGGAGACATCAGTACATATCTTTATTTACAAAACTGGAGAGGAGAGAAATGTTATCGAAATTTTTAGCTAAGGCGCTTGTGTATCCCGCAAGGAAACCCATTATAAAGAACCCGTCCGACTATGCAATGGAGTATGAGGACATTTCCTTCAAATCAAAGGACGGCACGGATCTTAAGGCCTGGTTGATTCCGGGCTCATCTGACAAACTCATCATCATGACCCATCCCATGCCTTTTAACCGGTACGGCTTCCATACCAAAGGCCAGGGATTGCTTAAAGTGAGCAAAGTGGAAGTGGAACTTCTGAAGACCGTTAGGCAGCTGCATGATGCGGGATACGGTGTTTTTATCTTTGACTTCAGAAATCACGGGGAAAGCGGACAGGCCAACGGAGGGCTCTGCGGAGTGGGGTATCACGAATGGCAGGATGTGGTGGGAGCTGTGACGTATGTAAAGAGTTCATCCGCACTGAAGAGCAAGAAATTGGGCTTTGTAAGCCTCTGCATGGGAGCGAATGCCACACTCATCGCCATGGGAAAGGAACCCGGGCTGTTTGAGGACATAAAAGCCGTGGTGGCTGTTCAGCCCATCTCCATGGATGTGTTCGTTCCTCATTACCTGAAAGACAAGATGCCTCTCCTTAAGAGCCTGACTCCAAGGATCGATAAGAAAATAAAGGAGATGGCCGGATTCGGCCTGGATGATATGTCTCCGGCTGACTACATTAAAGACATCAAACCCCCCATATTGTATGTGCAGGTTATGGATGATGCCTGGACAGATCCATCCGATGTACAGGGCTTTTTTGACAGCACCACAGCGCCGAAAGAAATCTTCTGGATCAGAGGCGATTTGGAGCGGTTTGACGGCTATAATTATTTTGGCGAAAATCCAGGGAGGATGCTGGAGTTCCTGAATAGGTATATGTGAAATGAGGTAGGGTTTTTTTAAAGAGCTTTAAAAAATACGATTAGTGCAAGAATGACGACAAGGACTGAAAGCCCGATCTCTAACCAGAACGACTTTGTTTTAAGAGATACGAGACTTCCTATTCTTGCCCCGGCTATGGATCCAGCAATCACAGCCAGTGCTGGAAGCCATAGGATGTCGCCCCGATACCAGTAGATAATCACAGCTGCCGTAGCTGTAAAAATAGTGGCAAATAAGGATGTGGCTATGGCTTCGCGCATATTGAGTCTCATGGTCCTTAAGAAAGGAGGGAACAGCGAACCACCACTGCCTCCCCGCATACCTGTGAGCAGATTCAGAAAAAAGGTTCCACCCACCATATTTTTGGCATTGGGATTGATTTTTTGAGCCAGTTTTGGGGCAATCCTGTCCAAATAAATTCCAGATACAGTCAGTAAGGAAATAACCACAAAGATTATGGCGAGCACAAAGGTCTGTATAAGTCCTGCAAGAAAGGCGCCTATGACTGAGCCAGAAGCTCCTCCGATAATCACATAGGGAGCCCATTTCCAATTGATATTCTTTCTGTGACTTATAGCTCCTATAAGAGAAGAGAAGGGGATGACCAATAGATTAATTCCAAAGGCGCTCAAAAGAGGCAGTCCGGCCACGTAAAGAAGGGGAGTTCTTATGGAGCCTCCGCCTATCCCAAACATCCCGCTCATAAATCCAGCTGCAAAACCGATGACTGAGCTTGTAATGAGTGTCATTTTTTAGGTCACTGTTTCTAATATTTTTAAACAAAAATTCACAAGGTGAATAACATCGCAACTTGTTTATTCATAGATAGTTACTAAAAAATATCCTCTGTAAATGAATTCTGATAGATAACCGAATATCAACCAATACGGAATAAAAGTAAAATTCACAAATCCCATCAAAGTCCATCTTGTTTTGTATTCCCAGGGACATTTTTTGATGGCAAGCTTCAGTATGTATCCGTAGATAAATTCTCCGGCCATGATGATAAAAAGATAGATGAAGCCCCTAAGGATAAGAGGAACAGGTAAAATCAAATGATATAAGGGACCGATGATGAGTCCCCAGCTTCCATAAATGGGAAACATCCATAGGTAGGACTTTCCGCGGAAAGAGAGGTCTTTGTGTTTGATATAATCACCTATGGAAGTGAACAAGACTTCTAGTCCCACCCCAAAAAAGCTGAATAGAAAAAATAGAATAAGATATTTCATGGCTCCTTCAATCATATTCTATAATGATTTTTGGTTAATGACAAAGCTCTTGGGCTTAAAAACAAGAAAAAAGGTAAGACGGCGCTGTTTTTATATTGACGGGATAAATTTCATTCCTATAGTATTAAATATCATAATTGAGATAACCTAACTTTTTATTGAGGAGAAATCTGAGATGAGGTTTAAAAAATATGTCATTTTTTCAATGGCCTTTGTTTTTATCATTATAATCAGTGGTTTTGAGTCCTTAATTCCTTGGCTTAAATCTGCGCAGTCGCAGGAATCCCTCCTTGAGTCGCTGAGAGAGATTGCTGTTATTGAACAAAAAGTCATGGTGCCCATGCGGGACGGGGTTCGGCTCGCCACAGACATTTACCGTCCCAAAACAGATGAGCCGGTTCCGGTCATTCTTTCCAAAACTCCTTATAACTTTAATCTCTGGCGTGATGGAGAGTTGAGTGCCCGTAATGCGGTGACAGCGTTCAGATACGTGAAGAGGGGTTATGCTTATGTAGTTCAGAACGAACGAGGAAGATATTATTCTGAAGGGAAGTGGGATATTCTGGGCCCACCCACCACTGACGGATATGATGCCATTCAGTGGCTGGCTGAACAGCCCTGGTCCAACGGCAAGGTTGTTCTGATCGGCTGTTCCTCCACAGCTGAATGGCAGATGGCTGTGGTTGCTTTAGATCCCCCTGGTCTGGCTGCTGTTGTTCCCATGGGATTCGGTGCTGGCATCGGGCGTGTGGGTGAATATTATGAGCAGGGAAACTGGTACCGGGGCGGAGTGCACCAGATGCTGATGACCGCTTGGCTTTATGATAACGGCTTTATCCAGACTGCCGAGAACCGTCCCACTTTTCCATCGGATATGACCCAAGAAGAGCTGGTGAAGGTATCCAAATATTTTGACCTGGCAGCTGAGGTTCCGGAAGTGGACTGGTCCAAAGCGCTGTGGCATCTCCCTCTTATGGATATCATAAAAAACTTAGGAGGCCCTCAAAGCGTGTATGAGGATATGATCACCCGCAAACCCAATGACCAAGCCTGGTATAAAGGCGGCTTATATCATGACACCATGTCTGAGGATTTTGGCGCGCCCGGTTTATGGTTTATATCCTGGTATGATATTTCAATCAGTCCCAATCTGGCATTGGTCAACCATGTGAGCTCCCATGCCAAAGACCCGGAAGTGGCTGAGAATCAGTTTGTGGTCATTGGCCCGGGGCGTCACTGTGCGTTCTATTTTACCAGTAAAGATATCATTGTAGGTGAGCGCAAAATGGAAAATGCCCGATTCAATACCCAAGGGCTCATCCGTAACTGGTTTGACTTCTGGCTCAAGGGGGAGGATAACGGGATTCTGGATAAAACACCTAAATTTCAGTACTACACCATAGGGCTTAATAAATGGCAGTCATCAGAGACTTGGCCGCCTCAAAATACAGAGATGAAGATTTTCTATCTGGACAGCCAGGGCAGAGCCAACAGTGTATTCGGGGATGGAAAACTGTCGTTCAATCCGACTGGTCAAGAGGACCATCCAGATATGTTTACCTATGATCCCTATTTACCTGTGCCTCTGCACGGAGGAGGCTTTTGCTGCATGGGAGAAGGGTATAAGGCAGGCTCTTTTGACCAGCGGCCCATCGAAACCCGCCATGATGTTTTGGTTTACTCCACTGAACCTTTAAAACAAGGAGTGGAGATAACAGGTTCTGTGGAAATCACACTCTATGTGTCCTCAGATGTAAAAGACACGGACTTTACAGTGAAGCTGGTGGATGTTTATCCAGATGGAAGGGCTTATAATCTGTGTGATACCATCCAGCGGGTCCGGTATCGTGAGGGTTATGATAAAGAGGTATTTATGGAAAAAGGCAAGGTTTATAAAGTTCCTGTAAGCACTATGAACACCAGCAGTTATTTTGCTCCCGGACACCGCATCCGCATCGAAGTCTCCAGCAGCAACTTTCCCCGATATGCGCGCAACCTGAATACAGGCGGTAACAACTATGATGAAAAACAAGGAGTGGTGGCGCACAACAAGGTGCACCATTGTAACGCTTATCCCTCACAAGTCAGAGTATCTGTGGTTTGTAAATCAAAGAAAAGCACTATTTGATCCGGGTCTCCCATAAAGCCCAGTCTCCGCCAAAGGGACGAAGTCCTAGATCCGTAGGACTGGTAGGAGGTAGAACTAAAGCTTCATGCACTTGAAGGGCATGAGCCTGGCATCTGGTAAAGTAAGTAGCTGCCTCAGCCAAAGCGGTTTGACGGATATTATTCTTTTGGTAAGGACCAGCAGCCTTCAGCTTTAAAGACGGAGAAGTCATAATCCGGATTACCGCGGCAGATGAGTTCTTTTATGGCAGCGCTTCGCTGGCTTTCAAAGGAAAGTGTTTCGGTCTTACTGCCCATGCCGTTTCCATGCTCTAAGTCATAGGGGACCTCAAAAGTACGGCTTGTCACTGTCATGTCTTTGAGCCGGCTCAGGTGATGCAAAAGGTTTGTTGAGACGGGAGTTGTGATTTTACAGAGGTCCTTGACTGCTTTTAGTGAGGAGTCCGTATCATGACTGTAGAAGCGCCCGCCCCCTCCATCACCAGAGCTGCTCTCTTTGTATGAGGTGGCTGCGGTTATGAGGTCCGCATAATCCTGGAACATGGTTCTGACGCGCTTATTGGCCCGGTCGGTAGTGCGTTTCGGATTCTGAACCATATGATCAAACAATTCAGAGTATTTTTTGGCGTGTTTTTCAAGCTCTTCATCTGCCAGCTTCAGAATGGAAGGATCAGGAGGCGGTTCGCAATGAACCAGTAATTTGGCGATATATCCTTTTACATACCAGTCATCTGGAGACATCTGCCAATCCATACTTTCAATGAGAAGCGGCTTTATGGCCTTATAGTCAAGCTCTTTAAGCCGTGCGGCCTCACCACTGGCTATCCAGAGGGCAGCGCGTTCCAAATCACTGCCGGGTGCCCACTCTGAATTCTGCAGTCCGTAAAGGGCCGCTCCGCGGACCTGCCAGTCTTGGTTCTTAAGGAGAGCGATCAAAAGCTCGACTCCGGAGTCTTTATCCGCCTGCACAAGTGCCTCGGCAGCTCCTTCTTTTTTATAATACGGAGCTGCAGGAGATTTGATAACCGTTTCAAGAAGAGGCATGGCCTCAGCCCCCATTTCGACTAAGTGGTCCCAGCGGCTTTTTAAGACCCAGAAGAGTTCTTTAAATGGGGCCTTTTTAGGCTCTTTATCGTATGTTTTGCCCAAATTATCGGCAAGCTCGAGAACCCAAGAGTCAGGGCTTTCCTGAAAAAATTCAGTGAGAGGCTTCAATGCCTGGAGATTGTCAATCTGCGCTAAAGCCTCAACAGCTGTCTCCCGAATCCAAGGAACAGTCTCTTCTTTAAGGAAAGAGGCCAGGGGCTCTATGGCCCGCACATCGCCGATCTGACCTAAAGATTTAGCTGCTTCTATTCGGGCGGTTTCGGTGTCACTATCAAGAACACTTATGAGCGGTCCGACAGCCCGCGCCTCACCGATCTGTCCCAGTGCCGAAGCCGCTCCCCTGCGCTTATCATCCTTTGATTTCTTGTCTTTTAAGACAGCGATGAGCGGTTTTACAGCCGGTTCTCCAATGCCAGCACATTTATCCCACCGGCCCTTCTCGATCCAGAAGCGAGCGCCGGTGCTGTCCTTATCCGGTATCCAGCCGAGTGAGGCCAATGCCCCGGCAGCTTCCTGACGCACAGAAGCCTCTTTCTTGTAGCCGAGCGCCTTGATCAGTCCTTTTATGTTACGCTTGGCTTTTAGCTTCTGGATATTTGGCATGCCACTTATACCTTAGATTATTTTACTCTTTGATTTGATTTAATCAACAAAAAAACCACTGGATAAAGGGAGAGAAAAAGAGGGAAAAATTGTTAAGGAAAAATTTTACTTGACATACCTAGAAGGGTTAGGTATTATACCTAGAGATGTTAGGCATTAGTGTTCAAAAAAGACCCAAAAAGAAGTGCCGGCATCACTTTATGATTATGCGAGGCATGTGATGATATCCAAAACAATGGTGGCAGCTTCCACAAAACCTGTTATTCTTTCCATTCTCGCCCGGGGCGAGATGTACGGATACCAGATCATTCAGCATGTCACGGAACTTTCCGGCGGAACTCTGGAGTGGTCAGAGGGGATGCTCTATCCTGTGCTCCATCGAATGGAAAAGGACGGGCTCATCCAATCCAAGTGGCGCATCTCGGACAACGGGCGCAAACGCAAATACTATCATTTGACCGTACAAGGCCGGGAGGAGCTGGAAAAGGACCGCAAGGAGTGGATGAGAGTCAACAAGCTTTTAAACAGGCTGTGGAGCCCTCTCTCCCTTCCGGACTGAAAGGGAAAGGATAAAAGCAGAAAAAATAGGGGTAAAAAGCAAGAGAAAAATAAGGAGATAAAAAATGTTTGATCTTGAAGAGGCCATAAAAAAATGGAGAAGATCCCTCAGGAAAAACGAGGCTCTGGAAGACGGTTATAGAGAAGAGCTGGAAAGCCATCTGAGAGATAAAATCGACCATCTGAAGGCGCAGGGATTTTCCGATGAGAAAGCGTTCGCAGAGGCAGTCAAAAAAATCGGCGACAGGGACCTCATAGGAGAGGAATACTTTAAGGCAGACACAAAAAAACTGACCGGCCGGCCTCCCTGGAAAAAAGGACTTCTGCCTACAGCCCTTATCCCCAATTATTTTAAGACCGCTTTCCGGAAAATAAAACGCCAGAAGATTTTTTCCTTTATCAATATAGTTGGTCTGGCTGTGGGCCTGGCCTGCTGTGCGGTGATCATCCTTTATGTGGTCAATGAGCTCACATATGACACTTTTTATAAGGATAAAGACCGCATTTTCAGGGTCAATGCGTATCAGGTCAATGAGGTGGGTGAATTTTACATGGCCACAACTCCCGGTCCCCTCGGCCCCATGCTCAAAGACACTTTTCCTCAGGTCGAAGAGGCCACACGGGTGGTTCCTCCCTATGAAAATCCGGACAGTGTGCTTGTGGTCCAAAAAGATAAGCGCTTTTTTGAGACCCATGTGTTTTTTGTGGACAATGCGGCTTTCCGGATTTTCTATATGCCTTTTCTTAAAGGCAGTCCGGAGCACGCTCTGACCAGGCCCCATACCGTGGTTTTGGCCGAATCCACAGCCAAGAAATATTTTGGTGATGAGGATCCGATAGGGGGAATCCTGCAGATTGAGGTCGATTATGACATCGGCATCGAGAGGGTAGAGCTTCAGGATTATGAAGTGACAGGTGTGATTGAAGATGCGCCCATGAACACCCATTTCAAATATGACATGCTTTTGTCCATGCCTACTTTTTTAGCCAACCGGCAGGATTTTGACACAGAATGGGTCAATCCCCATACCAAATACACTTACATCAAGCTGCAGCCGGACACAGATCCTTCAAGCTTTAAGGAAAAAATGGTTCTGGCTTCCCAAGAGGTGACCCGCCAGTTCGAAGAGCGATTCGGAAGCTCTTTAAAAGTGAACTTTGATCTTCAGCCTATTGGCCGGATTCACATGTCCTCCTATGTTCGAAGGGAAATGGAAGCTCCCGGAAACTGGTATTATGTCACTATTTACTCCATGGTGGCTTTTCTGATCCTTTTGATCGGCTGTATGAATTTCGTCAACCTCTCAGCCGCTCTTTCTGCCACAAGGACCAGGGAAGTGGGCCTCCGCAAGGTCATCGGTGCCCAGCGGAAGCAGCTGATAGGGCAGTTTTTAGGGGAGTCGTCCCTTATTACATTTGTGGCTTTTATCCTGTCTCTGGTTTTGATGAACGTCCTTCTCTGCCCTTTCAACCGGATGGCCGGGACCGAGCTGTCCATAGCCGGATTGACCAGACCCCTTGTTTTCGTGCCCCTGATTGCCCTTCTCGTTCTGGTGGCATTGGGTTCCGGTGCTTATCCGGCTTTTATCCTGACAGCTTTCCGGCCGGCTGATGTGCTGCAGGGGAGACTGGCGCAAAAGTTAAGGGGAACCGGAGTTCAGAAAGTACTGGTGGTGGGTCAGTTTGCCATCTCCGTATTCCTTGTCATCTGCACCATGACCGTGTTCAAACAGCTTAATTTCATGCGGGGGCAGGCTCTGGGATTTGATATCAATCAGAAGCTTATTCTCCGCGTCAAAAGCAATCTCGATCACCTGCGCCTCGATTACGAAGCCATCAAGCGTGACTTTGTCAGCAATCCTTATGTCACAGGAGCCACGGTTTCTTCTTCTGTGCCAGGTGACCATGATGAATCAGGCTACTACATGACCACCCGGGAGGAGGATTTTAGCGATACAATGCGGCTCAAGGTCAATACCGTGGATTATGATTTTATTCCGGAATACGGCATAAAGATGATTGCGGGCCGGTCTTTCGAAAAAGAAAACAGAAGTGATATCAATGAGGCGTTTGTGATCAACCGGGCAGGGCTTATAGAACTCGGCATTCCCACACCCGAGGAGGCCATTGGAAAAAGGTATCAAGCCCACTACCACAGGATGTGGAAGACCATTGTGGGTGTTACGGAAAATTTCCACTACCGGGGGATGCAGGAAGCTGTGGAGCCTCTTTTGCTGGATATTGAGACGTCGCTCATGGACAACATTACTCTTTCTGTCAGCACTGAGAACATGAATGTCCTGATGAGAGGGGTCAGGGCAACCTGGGAGGAGCATTTTCCGGGTGTTCCCATAGTCTATTCTTTTCTGGATGAGAATTTTGATAGGGTGTACCGCTATGAGTCACAGATGGGGCGCATGCTGGGCATCACCACAACCCTTGGTTTGATCATTGCCTGTCTGGGGCTATTCGGACTGGCCTATTTTGTGGCCAACTTCAAGAGAAAGGAGATCGGCATCCGTAAAGTGCTGGGGGCTTCTCACTGGGATATTGTGAGCCTGCTGTCAAAGCGGTTTGCAGGGCTGGTGCTGGTATCCGTGTTTGTGGCCGGGCCTTTGGCTTGGTACGCCATGACCCGGTGGCTTCAGGCCTTTGCTTACCGGGTGGATCTGGGCTGGTTTGTTTTTGCAGCCGCGGCTGTGGGCGCGCTGGTGATTGCCATGGCCACAGTGAGTATTCAGGGAATGAAGGCCGCCTCCCTCGACCCAGCCAATTCCATCAGAAACGAATAATTATTAATTAGGGGGTTAATTAGGGGTTAATTAGGGGGACGGGCCCGGCTATTTCATTTAATTGCAATAGCTTAAATGAGATTTCCACAATCGCCACCCCTGAAGGAGATGCCTTATTGGGGCCAAAATCATGATTTTTAAGGAAAGATATCCATTTTTTTAATACTTTCTATTTAATAAATTGTCAGTATTGGTATAATCTTAAATACATAATTTGCAGGGAGGATGTCTATGATAAAAAAGGGGAAATATCTGGAATTTATATTATTTTTTCTGATGCTCATCCTAAATTGTCTTCATGTTATGGGACAGCCTCAATGCCAATCTCCCATAAGCGAAGAAAATGTTAACAGCTTATGCGAAAAGATGATGTCTGATTTCAATAACGATCTTTCTCCTGAACTGGTAAAAAACCAAATAAGGGAAGCAGTCCTAAGCGTGGTGAATACAGGCGATCAGGGAACGTTTGGCAGAGCAGATGGTTGTTATGAGGTAACCCGCATACAGATTAATCTGTTTTATGAGACCGGAGAGAAAGTGATACTGGATGAATTGATAGATATAGGCGATTATTTGAACCGACCTGTTATTCTCGTGAAATCATGCCAAAAGAGAGCTATGCAGAATGAAGAAGAGCACTATGCCAGTTTGAGTGTTCAAATCTTTTTGAAAGAACTGCCTGTGACTTCACTCAAAATCAAAGCGGATAAGTCGATCCTCTCATCAGGAGAAACCACAGATGTAGAGGCAGAACTTTTATGCGGAAACTGTGCGCTTAATGAAAAAATAGTCACATTCAGCATCCAGGGGCCCGGGGAACTAGATCCTTTGAAGCAGTCGACAGATTCATCAGGTAAGGCACAGACGACTTATCAAGCCGGAAATCCCGGTGAAGCAGGGCTCACCGTGAGATATGAGGATCAAAGCGCGTCTGTTTCCATTAACACCTTGTGCTCCTGGGACTTGGAATGCCATTTTTTCTATAAGGAACACCATCCGAAATTTGATGATGTGAAGGGCAATTACAATGATAGATGGCAGTCAGATGTCCGGTTTGACAATGTACCTTTATCCAAGTTAGTGATGTTGGATTTATATGGTGAGGACTCAGAGGGCACACATAACTATATGGATTATCTGGAGTGGATGAAGACCCCAAAAAACTTTAAAAGCCAGGGGACTTTTTACGGAGCTAATTTCACCTATTATGACGGAATGGACCTTTTCCGGGGAAGCGCCAAAGGCAAACCCGTATGGATCTTGAAGATAGGGATGACAGCGGATGACATCACTCCTGGACAAGATACTCCAGATGATGGCGAGATAAAAAAAGTTCTGTATGTCTCTATAGAACAGAAAAGTGTGATGATCCATTTTAGTGAAGAAGTTGATTTCAGCACTCCCTATGCGCTGAAATTTAAAAGATACATAAAAATCCCGGAAGAGAAAGTTTTGGCAGGCAAAGAATTCACCTTGAAATTTGAGGGTCCTCCAGAAGGATATTTAATTGATGGGGTAGAGATCAGGTTTATCCCCAGGTTTGTGAGATAATATTTCATATTGAACGATCACATTATAGCCTTCCTCATCCTCAATGACGGCCCACAGGGTCCCGTCAGCGGCAAATACCGGGCGGTATCCTAAATCTTTATCAAATTCAACGCGCTTTACAAATGTTCCGTCTCTGTCAAAAATATCCACGAGCTTCTGGTCACTGCTCTCTGTATAGAGAAAGACCCAGATATCGTTTTCTGGAAAAACCAGAATATTCTTATAGTACGGCTTTAATTTTGGAAACTCCGTATATTTTCGAATTTCAGGCGGGGCGCCCTGTACGGTCTGCCCATTGGTCATATACACAATGGATGAGAAATATTCTTTTTTGTCTTTTTGAGTTACCTTGATTCTTTTACTTTTACGCTCGATAGAAAAGAGCTTTTCTTTATCAGGATTAAAAACATCGATCCTGTATTCTTCCTGATAGCCGATGACAACCTTATTTCCCCCCATAACAGCCCAGGAAACAAGAGGGCCAAAGGGTATCTTCAGGTCATCCTTTATCTTGTTCTCATAATGTTCTCTTTTTATGGGATGGCTGTAAAATTCATCTTCTTTTTCAAGTTCTTTATCCAGGATGTGGATGACGGTTTTCTCCCTTTCACAATAACCTTCGCGCGTTTCAAAGAGAACCTGCCCGTTTTCAAGCGACTTCAGTTTCCACACCACAACCGGCTCTTTTGACTGGAGATGACGGATGAATTCACCGTCCTCATTAAAGATTGAAAACCTGCGGTTTCCTAATTCCCATACGATGATATATGTTCCATTGAAGGTGATGCCGGATGGACGGGATAAATCTCCGGGGCCCTGTCCTTCCCGGCCGATGACTTTTGAAAATCGGCCTTCCGCATCAAAAACTTTGATGTTATGGGCCCCCGTATCTGTGACAAACAGTTCGTTTTTCGAATTAAGGGCGATTCTTGAGGGATTTGTAAAGTCTATTTTTTCCGGAAGGTCTCTGAAATCGATCCTTTTTATCTCCTTGAGTGTGAAAGGACTGTTTTGACCAATGCCTTCCCCCTCAGCCTGTGTTATTGGATAGAGGAAGATGAAGAGAAAAGCGATCAATATTCCCCAATTCAAAAGCCTGTGTTTTTTCATGTTTCCTCCCTTATTCCCTCCAGGATAATGATTATACTATAAAATTATTATCGTTTTTGCGAGTTCAATAATAAAACGCCTCATATAAAAAATAGTAACAAAAATTATTTTTGATCAAAAACCAAGCTTTTAAAATCATCAAAAAAAGTATTTAAACGGCTGACGGCATTCTTCTTATTGAAAGAAATGGCAGGGGGAAGACGAAGTAAGGAGTGTACGCCTTCCCCCATTCTCGGATGCGATGCCATAACTTTGTCTACTTGATCTTATCACCTTCCTTCTCAAGCTTGGCCGCTTTGGCTTTGATCATTTGCATTTTTTCCCGCACTTCATTCAGATCCGCCTTGAGCTGGGCTTTAATTTCCGGATCTTCGGTATGCGCCAATTTTTCCTTGATTTTAGCTTCTTTTTCAGACAGCAGAATATATTCCTTTTTCAGCTTATCTAGAGTGGATTCACTGGAAACGTCAGCCTCGGCCGCTTTGGCTTTGATCTTCTCTTGCCTTACGAGAACTTCCTCAAGTGCTGCTTTCAGCTCATTTTTCTCTTCTGCATCCTTGACGTTGGCCAGCTTGGACTTGATATCGTCCGCTTTTTCGGAAAGCAGCGTGTACTCCTCTTTGAGCTTCGTATCGCTTTTCAAATACTGCTCCATAATTTTCTGTTTTTCCTGGATTTCTTTTAGAGCTGAGTTCAGTTCTTCTTTCTTGTCCGGGTCTTCTGTGCCGGTGATTTCCTTTCGGAGCGCTTTCTCCTTTTCATAAAGCATCTTGAGCTCTTTTTCTGCCTCTTCCTTTTTTTTCTCCTTTACTTCCTCTTCCTGAGAGGTATTCACAACGCCAGGGTCGGTGGCTTTGATTCCGGCAGATCCACCTCCCAGGGTGTCGTCAGCCTGAGGGTCGGCAATCCTGGGTTCTGCAAAGGCAATCACCAGAAGCGAAGCCAGGGGAAGGACCAGAAGAAGTTTCAGCTTGGCCGCGCTCCCAGATCTGATTTTAGACATCATGGTTATCCTCCTTTTGATTTGTGACTGCTTGAAATTGTTGGCAAACTCGAACAACTTCAAGCCCACATGCTGCTCGAACATGAGCAGTTGGTACTTGGCTGGGTTGAAGCCCTGCGCAATGACTCCGCAATCAGCCAAATATTCATGTGTTTCCTGTAGAGATTTTTTGTACGGCCATACAAAAGGATTAAACCACTGTACAATGGTTACTAACTCGACAATAAGGATATCGAGAGTGTGATGCTGTTTAATATGTATTGACTCATGGGCGATGATGCGCCGCATGTTGTTCTCCGGGGTCTTGTGGCTGTTAATAAAGATATAGTTGAGGAAAGAAAAAGGCGAAAACTCTTTGTCCACTGAGACGATTTTCATCCCGTTGACCCTCTGAACGCTGTGTTTTTTAATAACGAAAAAGAGTTTAACCATGTGAAAGATGAAACGCGCCAGAAAGAGCCCTGCGCCTAGGACGTAGATCAGAAGAAGGGTTTCCTCAAGTCCCCAGGTATTTGCGGCCGGGATAGACATCGGTGATAGAGGGGGCCCTATCACAGCTTTTTTGGTCACAACCGGTGATGTGATTTTTAAAGCGGGGATGATAAATGAGAAGACAATGGACAGGACCAGGTAAAATCGATTGAGTCTAAAGTATGTTTCTTTTCTCAGAAACAACAGGTATCCCAAATAAAAAAGCATAAGGCAGGCTGACGACTCCAGTACAAAGTGGATCCAATTAGGCATTATGGCCTCCCTTTTGTTTGTTGATTTCTTCACTGAGGAGTTTCCTGATCTCTTCCATTTCCCTTAGATTTATATCCCTGTCACTGGCGAAAAAAGAGACCATTTCCTGAAAGGAATCGCCGAAATACCGTTTGATAAAGGATTTGAGGAATTTCTTCTTGTAGTCATTCCTGGAGATAAGGGGAAAATATTCGTGCGCATTGCCGTAGGCACGGTGTGAGACAAATCCCTTCTTCTCCAGAATCCGGACAATGGTGGAGACCGTGTTATAGGCTGGTTTGGGATCAGGAAGGCGCTCGATGATATCCCTGACAAATCCCTTTTCCAGTTTCCAAAGGACCTGCATGATTTGCTCTTCGGCTTTGGTGAGTTCTTTCATAACAGTTATAATATAAAACTAAATACTTAGTTTGTCAACTAAAATATTAGTTAATTGGCTGTTCTTTATGCTTTTTTTAAATTTTTTTTGGGATCAAGTAAACCTTTTAGGTATTAAGGGCGTCTATATTATTGGAATCCAATATTATGAAACACAAGGAGCCGCCATGGACATCATCACACGCTTGGAAGAGGCCATACTTATAGCCATCTGGAGACTTCAAGATAAAGCCTATGGAGTCACCATAAATAAGAGTGTCTCAGAATTTTTAAATAAGGAATACACGCTGGGCGCTCTCTATTACTCTCTGGACCAGCTCCTGAGAAAAGGATTGGTGGCAAAGACCTTAAAACGCATCCCAAAAGAAAAAGTAGGAAGGAGCCGGACCTACTACAGGCTCACTAAAGATGGAGCAAAGGCGCTTCAAGAGGCCAGAGTGTGTCAAAATAAACTGTGGAAAGGGATTGCGGATATAGCTTTTAAAGCAGAAGAATCCAAATGAAAAAAAAGAGCGGCACTCAAACTCCTCCTTCTTTTGCGCACTGGCTTCTTATCAGAATAACCAGGGCCGAGGAGCGGGAGACTGTGTCTAGTGATTTCGCGGAGATCTATGCCCAAATAAAAGAGGAAAGCGGTTCCTGTCAAGCCCGGCGCTGGTACTGGGCCCAGGTCCTTAAATCCGTTCCCATGTTTTTAAAAATCCAAATGAGCTGGAGTATAGCTATGTTTAAGAATTATTTGAAAATCACTTTAAGAAACATCAAAAGTAATAAAAGTTTTTCGTTTATCAACATTGCCGGACTGGCTGTGGGTATGGCCTGCTGTCTGCTTATACTCATATGGATTAATCATGAAATGAGTTTTGACCGGTTCCATGAACATTCCGATTCCATTTACAGATTGGCCTTTACTTCGACAAGGAGCGCTCAACAAGGATGGGGGACGCCGTACCCCTTGGGCCCTGTAATCAAGGATAATATTCCAGCCGTTGAGGAGGTTGTGCGATTAAGCCGACTGAACAGGAGATTGGTCGCCTATGATGAGAAAAGATTTTTTGAAAGCAGCATCATTTCTGCTGATCCTTCAATTTTAAAAATATTTTCTTTTTCCTTCAATAAAGGTGACCCGGAGAGCGCACTCATATCTCCCTCTTCTATGGTCGTTACGCAAACAGTAGCGGCTAGGTATTTTGGATCAGAAGATCCTCTTGGAAAAAACCTGATGATTAATAACCGTTTTCCATTTACTGTAACCGGAGTGATAGCTGATATTCCCGATAATTCTTCCCTACGATTTGACTTTCTCATTCCCCTGGAATTTTTACAGTCTATAGGTGCCCCGATGCATTGGGGCGCATTCGGCTATGACACCTATCTTTTACTCAAGCCCGATGTCGATATTCAAGATGTTCATAACAAAATCGAGAAATTGGAAAAACCGCTTCCACATAAATTTGTTCTTCATCCCTTTAATACTATGCGTCTTTTTGGGATTAATGAAACGGGAGTGATTCGTTCGGTTTCGTTATTTTCATTTTTGGCTTTTCTGGTTTTACTCATAGCCTGTGTCAATTATATCAACCTCACCACTGCCCGGTCTGCAAACCGCGCCAAAGAAATAGGTTTAAGAAAAGTTGTCGGCGCGCATAGAAAGGATATTATCAGACAATTTTTTGGCGAATCCATTGTTTTTGCTTTTATCGCTCTCTGTTTTGCCTTTGTTCTGGCTTTATTGTTTCTTCCAATGATCAGCCGGGTTGCCGGAAGCCGGTTGTCCATCAATTTAGCTCAGCATCAATTTATCTTGATTGAGATTGTGGGGATTCTGTTATTGACAGTGATTTTCTCTGGATGTTATCCGGCCCTTTTTCTTTCCTCATTTCATCCTGTTAAGGTTTTCAAGGGGATCCTGTATTCCGGCAGGAAAAATTCAATTCTTAGAAAAGGACTTGTAGTCGGGCAGTTTATCGTATCCATAGTATTGATAATTGGTACTTTGCTTATCAATGAGCAGCTGCGGTATGTGAGTCATCGGAATTCAGGCTTTAAAAAAGAAAACCTCATATATATGCCGATGCGGGGTGAGGGAAACCTCTGGCAGAAATATGAAATTTTCAAACAGGAATTAGAACAGCAGCATGATATTATCAGCGTTACAGCCTCGACTTGTTTACCGGTTGGGGGAATGATTGAGGAATGGGGACAGTTGGATTGGAAAGACAGAGATCCTGAAGAGCGCTTTGGAATGAGTCATATGGCGGTGGATGCCGATTTTCTGGAAACCTTTCAGATAGAGCTGATTGAAGGGAGATTCTTCTCTGATGATCTTTTGTCCGATAACCAGAACTTTGTGTTGAACGAAGCGGCTGTAAAGGCGACCAAACTTCAATCCCCGGTTGGGGAGAGATTCCGTCTTTTGGAAAGAACAGGACAAATCGTCGGAGTGGTAAAAGATTTCCACTTTGATTCTCTGCATACTGAAATCGGACCGCTTGTGCTTCAGATGATGCCCTACAGTTACTGGGCATACCAGCATTTAGTTTTTGTTAGAATCAAATCGTCTGGGGTGAGAAAAACCTTGGCATCTATAGAAAGGTTGTGGGATAAACATGTTCCTGAATATCCATTTGAATTCCATTTTATAGATTCGTCCATGGAGACTTTATACGGTTCTGAGCAGCGGCTCAGCGCCATGCTCAGATATTTCACTTTTGTCTCCCTTTTTATATCGTGTTTGGGATTGTTCGGTTTGGTCTCATTTTCAGTGGAGAGAAGGACAAAAGAGATTGGAATTCGAAAAGTATTGGGGGCATCCGTTGGAAGTGTGATCAACTTAGCATCAAAGGAGTATATCGGTTTAGTGGCCATTTCCAATGTTATTGCCTGGCCGGTGGCTTATTATTTCATGCATAAGTGGCTTCAGAACTTTGCTTACCGGATAAATTTCAATATTTGGATTTTTATTCTTTCCGGACTGGCGGCTCTGACCATTGCCCTGGTCACGGTGAGCTTCCAATGCATTAAAGCGGCCACAGCCAATCCTGTGGATTCGCTGAGGTATGAATGAATAACCTGAGATTATAAGATTATGAAAATGAAGAAAAAGAGCGGCACTCAAACTCCTCCTTCTCTGGCGCACTGGCTTCTTATCAGAATGACTAGGGAAGAGGAGCGGGACTCTGTGGCCAATGATTTCGCAGAGATCTACGCCCAAATAAAAAAGGATAGAGGCACCTGTCAAGCCCGGCGCTGGTACTGGGCGCAGGTCCTTAAATCCTTTCCTATGTTTTTAAAAATCCAAATAAGCTGGAGTATAGCTATGTTTAAAAATTATTTGAAAATCACTTTAAGAAACATCAAAAGTAATAAAAGTTTTTCGTTTATCAACATTGCCGGACTGGCTGTGGGTATGGCCTGCTGTCTGCTGGTCCTTTTTTGGGTGCAGGATGAGTTGAGCTTTGACCGGTTCCATGGAAATGCGGATCATTTGCACCGGATTATCGCAGATTTGAATTTCGAAGGGGATACTCTTCACATAGCCATGACGCCCTCAGCTTTGGCACCAGCACTTCTGGAAGAAATTCCAGAAGTCGTCAATTCAGCGATATACTTTCCAGCTCCAAGCTTGCTTGTGGCTCGTGGGGAAGAAAATTTCTATGAAAAGAGTGTCGCTTTTACAACCTCTTCGTTTCTTGAAATGTTTACATTCCCCTTTATCAAAGGAAGTCAGGACTTGGCATTGGAAGATTTGTCCTCTGTGGTCATCACAGCCCATGCAGCGGAAAAATATTTTGGCCGGGAAAATCCGATTGGTAAAGCATTGAAGATCAACAACAAACACGACTTTATCGTTAGAGGGATTATCAAAGATGTTCCGAAAAATTCTCATTTACAATTCGATTTCCTTCTGCCTTTTGCAGCTCTTGAAAAGATGCCGGAAGATGTCGGTATCCGCTGGAGTCCTGTGATGGATAATTGGGGAATCAATTTTTTTTACTCTTACATCCAGGCCGAAGAACATACGGATGTTCATGCCCTAGAGAAAAAAATCACCAATTTTACCCAGGAGCATTCACATATAACCACGACAAAGCTTCATGTTCAGCCGATCGAAAGAATTCATCTTCATTCCAATTTGATGGCTGATGTCGAAAATAACGGCAGCATCAAACATGTCACTATTTTTTCCCTTATTGCATTTTTCGTCCTTTTTATCGCATGCATCAATTTTATGAACCTCACCACAGCCTATGCAGGTAAGCGGGCGAAAGAAGTAGGAATGAGGAAAATATCAGGAGCCAAAAGGGGGCAAATTATCCAACAGTTCCTGGGGGAATCCATCCTGCTATCATTTTTGTCCCTGATTTTTGCTGTTGGGATCGTGCTTGCGGTTCTTCCTGCGTTCAACAGTTTATCCGGAAAAGAACTTGTGTTCGGTATGGCAAACAGTGGAGGTCTTTTTTTCATCATCATTATGATCACCATCGCAACCGGCATCCTGGCGGGATCCTATCCTGCATTTTTCCTCTCTACGTTTCAACCGGTCAATGTCCTGAGCTCCTCGGGAAAGTTCGGGCAACGGAAAACAGTATTCAGGCGATTCTTGGTTGTTATCCAGTTCTCTCTTTCGATTTTTCTCATTATCGCCACATTCGTTATTCATGACCAACTCCATTTTATCCAAAGCACTCCCATCGGCTTTGATAGAGATCACGTGGTCAGTATACGGCTTCGAGGGGATTCTGCACAGTATTATCCGTTGGTGAAAAACGAACTGTTAAAAAATCCACATGTTTTGGGTGTGACGGCTGCGAACCAGCTGCCCACTCATATCAAATATTCTTTCACCGGAGCAGACTGGGAAGGAAAAGATCCGGAGGATGAGGTTTTATTTCATTTTATCACTGTTGATTTTGATTTCATCAAGACATTGAATCTTCGTGTTCTTGAAGGCCGGGATTTTTCAAAAGAATTTCAGAGTGACCGGTCCTCAGCATTCATAGTGAATAAGAAGGCAGCTGACATTATCGGAAAAGAATCTTTGGTCGGAGAACCTTTTCGGTATTTTGGGCGAACGGGGAGTATCATCGGTGTTGTTGATAATTTTCATTTTGATAATTTTTACAATGAAATAAAACCCCTGGTTCTTCTGTATGAACCCCCGAGCAGCGACAATTATCTTATGGTGAAAATATCCGGTGATAATATTTCCGAAAGCCTGGCAGGGGTCAAAAAAGCATGGAACAAATCAGTTCCTTTTTATCCTTTTGAAGGGAACTTTCTGGACGAAGAGTTCAACAGGCACTATCAATCGGAAAAACGAATGGGAACGCTTTTCAACAACTTCGCTTTTCTGTCTGTTTTTATCGCTTCCCTGGGTTTGTTCGGCCTTGTTTCCTTTATTGCTAATCAAAGGACCAAAGAGATCGGTATTCGAAGAGTGGTGGGAGCATCGGCCGTTGATATTGTCAAGATATTGACCAAGGAATTTGCCCTGTTGGTGGTGGCGGCCAATATCATCGCCTGGCCGGCAGCTTATTATTTCATGAGCAGATGGCTGAATAACTTTGCCTTCAGAACACATATTCATATTTGGATGTTTGTTTTTTCAGCTGTCATTGCATTTGTTATCGCATTCCTCTTGATAAGCTACAAGACTATCAAAGCGGCCACAGCCAATCCCGTGGATTCGCTGAGGTATGAGTGAATGACCTGAGATTATAAGATTATGAAAATGAAGAAAAAGCGCGGCATTCAGACTCCTCCTTCTCTGGCGCACTGGCTTCTTACCAGAATGACTAGGGCAGAGGAGCGGGAGAGTGTGGCCAATGATTTCGCAGAGATCTACGCCCAAATAAAAAAGGATAGAGGCAGCTGTCAAGCCCGGCGCTGGTACTGGGCGCAGGTCCTTAAATCCATTCCCATGTTTTTAAAAATCCAAATAAGCTGGGGAGCCACAATGATCAAAAACTATTTTAAGATCGCCTTTCGCATCATAAAGAGAAAAAAAGTTTTTTCATTCATTAATATCGCCGGACTCACCATAGGCATCATGTGTTCTTTATTCATTTTGCTTTTGATCCATTATGAGTTCAGCTTTGACCGGCACATTGAGAATGCCGAAGATATTTACCGGGTCATCATTCAGTGGCCTATGGAATTCATGAACACGGACAAAATCACCTGGACGGCAGCGCCCCTGGCCCCTTTTCTCAAAGAACAGTTCCCTGATGTGGAAAAGGCCGTAAGAGTCGATGATGTTGAAGGAGGGGTCTCTCTTTCTTACGGGGATCACGTTTTCTCAGAAGATAGATTTTACTTTGTAGATCCGGATTTCCTCACCATGTTCTCCACTTCCTTTATTAGCGGTTATTCAGAGACTGCTCTTAATCAGCCCCTGTCCGTTATCATTTCAGAGAATGTAGCCCGCAAGTATTTTGCCAATGAGAATCCTCTGGGGAAAACTCTCCGCTACAACAATAAATTCGATTTTCAGGTCACAGGTGTCTTTAAAAATGTGCCTAAAAACACCCATTTCACATATGACTTTCTGGCTTCTTTTCAATCGATTTATACCCTCCAGGGCGAAGATGCCGTTTACATAGATCGGTGGAACAGTATGAATTACCAAACCTATGTCCAGCTTCGGGAAGAGACAGACCCTCTTGAATTAGAAGCTGCTATGGAACAAACCCTCGTCAAAGTCACGCCCGAACACATGAGCGATTTCCACTACTTTCTCCAGCCTCTTACAAAGATACATCTTGGGGGCTTTATTCCCGGAGAATTGGCGCAAAACAGCCAAATGAAATACATCACTATTTTTGCAGCAATTGGACTGCTTATCATCCTTATCACCTGCTTTAATTACATTAACCTGAGCACCGCCTGTTTTTCTGCAAGAGCCGGAGAGATCAACACACGCAAGGTGGTGGGCGCTAACCGAAAACATTTGATCCAGCAGTTTATGACTGAGGCTTTTTTGAACACAATGATCGCTTTTGTCCTCTCGCTCGTTTTGTTGTATTTTGCTATGCTTTTGATCAATACACTGATAGGGACAGATATTGAACTGGCTCTGTTGCAGAAAGTGAATATCCTCGCGAGCGTCATTGTTCTGGTATGTGTGATCGGTTTTCTTTCTGCGTATTATCCGGCCCTTCATCTGTCCTCATACAGATCCGTTTCTCACTTAAAATCAGGGCGGTTCGCCGGAGATAAAAGGTCAGGATTGTCGCGAAATATTTTGGTTGTCGTTCAATTCGTCATTTCCATAGCGCTTATCGTCTCAGCTGTCACCATTCGCCGCCAGGTCGATTTCATCATGGAGCAAAATCTCGGGCAATTGAAAGATCCTATTGTAACCCTGCCGGTAGTCAGGGAAAATGAAGAGATCAAAGGGAGCATCGATGTTTTTTGTGATGACTTGGAAAAGGAATCCGCCGTCATAGGGGTATCGGTTTCTTCCAGGCTGCCCACAAATATCCGGTCAGGAGATAACGCTGTTTGGGATGGGCAGGAACAGGGCCAGAGAATCCTGTTCCATAATCTGAGAGCTGACTCTAATTTCCTTGACATCTATGATATCCCGCTCATCGAGGGGAGGAATTTCTCCAAAGATTTCCCTTCTGATATGACTCAGGCCTATATTGTCAATGAAACGGCTGTCCAAATGATGAACATGGAAGATCCCATAGGAAAGCGTTTTGGCTACAGCTACAGAGAAGGGAGCATTATCGGAGTGGTGAAAGACTTTCATTTCGTTCCCATGAACCAGCGGATAAAGCCCCTGGCCATTCGATGGGAGCCGCAGGATATGCGCTTTATCTCGATCAAGATCGACGCGCAGCATCTATCCCGGGCGATCCCGCTTATTGAAAAGAAGTGGAAGGAACTGTCGCCCGGTTTTGCTTTTGAATATTCTTTTATTGATGAGGAGGTAGAGGCCCTTTACCGGTCTGAGAGAAGGCTGAACAGAGCCGTCACTCTGTTTACCTATATTGCCTTGTTTTTAGCCAGCCTTGGCCTTTTCGGCCTTGTGATGTTTTCCGTTGAAAAAAGAGTTAAGGAGATCGGGGTGCGAAAGGTGCTGGGTGCAGGGACAATGGATATTGTGGCTCTTCTTTCCAAGGATTTTATCCGTTTGATTCTGCTGGCAAGCCTCATTGCTCTGCCTCTGGCTTATTTCCTCATCAATAAATGGCTGAAGAGTTTTGCCTACAGGGTCGAATTGAGTGTGTGGGTCTTTATCCTTTCCGGTCTGGCTGTTCTGGCGGTTGCTCTGCTTACTGTGAGCTTCCAGACCGTAAAAGCCGCCTCAGCTAATCCCGTGGATTCGATCCGGTATGAGTGAAGAATGACTACATAAGATAAAGATAGTTTCAGAAGACCTGCACCGGCAGTATGATCCGTGAAGGATAGACTGAATTTATCTGGAGAGTAATCTCAGGAACACCTTCTTCAGGACAGCGGTCCTTCATGGCTTTATCATGTCCGGCAACAGCTATCCGGATGGAATGGCCTTTTTTGAAGACATTGGACATCGGAAGCAGGGTTATCCCGAACTTGGTGATCTTCCCCGGGATCAATGGCTCGGCATCTTCTTTTCTAAAGGTATGGTAGATCCCTAAAGGCACAAAAGGCGCCTCTGATGGATCTTTTTCTTTTCTGTGAAGAGCCCGGAGCAGTCCTTCTGTGAGATACGTCACCCTTCCTTCCGGTGATATGTCTTCAAGATAAACATGAAAAGCCCCGTCCTCATGACTGGAGGATAGGTACAAATAGATTGATGGGCTGCCGGTTATCTCAAGGTCGCTTTCAAGAGGTGCTGATGTATACGTCAAAAGCTTTCTGTCTTCTTCCCTGCGGTCTCCGTAATGCACAGCCATTCCCATTTGAGCCATCCATCGGTTTTGATCTCCGGTTGTTGCGGCAAAGTCAACTCTATAGGGATCACTCCCTTCGTTGTTTTGAGGAGGTTTGGTCTGCAGGCTGTGGTTTGGCCCCAAATACCATGTCTGATCTTTTGTTCCCTCCGGCGGCCATGTTTGGGTTTCGTTCCACTGGTTTACTCCATGGGTGAAGTAAAGGATGCGTCTTTCTTCTTTTGGTGCGGTATCGTCTTTCAGGTGCCGATCGAAAAAGTCAAACATTTCCTCGCAGATCTCTTTCGGGGCTGTGGAAAAGCTCGGCCCGTTCTTCTCCTCATACAGGTTAACAATGTTTCTTAAATTATGGCCTGTGGGACCGATAACGACTTTTTGCGGTGTGTTGAAGGTCAAATATTTTTGAAGGACTCCTTTGGCTACCTCTGCATCGAACCACCCTGCTCTTGTATAGGTGCTTACCTGTGCTTTTTCAATTTTTTCCCTGTAACGATACATGGCAACATCTTCTATGGAATAGTCAAAATCAGGCATTTTCTGATCTTTATATTCTATCTGCTCGAGGGTTTCATAGAGATCCTGAGTGTTTCGGTGATCCTGCATGGCCTGCTGAAAAACGGCGAGGTCATTCCCTTTGGGTCTTTGGAGTCCTCTAATAAGAGACCGATAGAAAAGCCTCTTCCAGAAAGGAATTGTCTCCGGCTCGTCGAGCAAGGTCAGGAGACCGGTTGTGTTATCTTGGTCCATAAAACGGATCATTCGAACCCAGGTCTGGATAAATTCGGTCGATCCCAATCCTCCGGGCCGTATAACAGTGTAGGGATCAAAATCAGGTGCGACACAATGCACAGCCTTGAGCGCCGGATTCATGGTGGCGCAGCAGACATCTGCCGTGGTTCCGGAATAGGAACCGCCCATAGCGCCAACATGCTGGTTGGACCACGGCTGCCTGATGATCCAGTCGATAGCCAGATCCATCGCATCGATCTCGTTTGGGGGATATTCAGCAACACGGGGCCCGCTGGACTGGCAGGACCCAGGTGATTGGATCCAAACATAGGCATATCCGTTTTTTAGGAATGGTTCGGCAGATTCAAAATTCATTACAGGCTGCATCCCGTAGGTCTGCATCGCTTTATAAAGCCAGCCGGGATCAAAATTGTTTCCATATCGCGATGTTTGGATCAAAGTGGGAATCGTTTCTCCGGATTGAAGATCTGTGGGAAGCCACACGCTGATCCATATTTTTGTCCGGGAATCCAGGGTCAGATACTGCGTGCTGTTTATTGGGAGGCCCGCAGGATTTTCTTTTTTTGTGTAATCAGGGGTGAATAGGATTCCAATGGCAACGAGCAGAATCAGGACGCTCAACAGGATGCCAAACACTCGTGCCGTCCATTTTAAAATGGAACCGATTATTTTTTTTTGACTCATTTTTTCTCCTTAGAAGCTCGATCGTTGTCTATTATTATTATTTACGGCCTCCGGGAAGTAAAGTTTCGATATTATGAGAAAAAGAGGTGAGGAACAACTTTTCCGTCAACCTTTTTTAAACACAGGCCGTCTTAATAAATGTCCATTCCTGTGTTTGTTTTAAATTGATTGTATTGGAGTGCGGAGATGTTTAAAAACTATATCAAGAGCGCCATCCGTAATTTAAAAAGGCAAAAGGGATATTCCTTGATCAATCTGGCAGGACTTGCCATTGGGATAACCTGTTTTATTTTGATATTCCTGTATGTCCGGTATGAGTTCAGCTTTGACCGGTTTCACGAAAACGCTCAAAACATATACAGAGTGATCGTGAATACGAGCGAGAGCTATATGGGGAAATCCCAGGTCGCCATAACGCCCGCCCCTTTGGCCGTTGCCATGGAGGAGGAGTTTCCTGAAGTATTGAAAGCCGCAAAGGTTGACTCCGAAAGGGCTGTGATGGAGTACGGGGACAAGCGGTTCACAGAGGATCGCATCTACTATGTAGATCCCGATTTTCTGGAGATTTTTAATTTTCCTCTGAAGGCCGGGGATCCTAAAACAGCTCTGAGCGAACCCAACTGTCTCCTTGTCAGCAAAGATATGGCCGAAAAATACTTTGGCCGGGAAAATCCGGTGGGCCGGACGATCCGTGTCGACAGCCGGGATTACCGGATAACAGGCATTCTGGGAAATATTCCCGGCAACACCCATTTCCGCTTTGATTTTTTGGCCTCATTCTCTTCTCTTGTCGATCTCTATGGCAGAGATCGTATTTACCGGTGGAACAGATGGAGCTATCACACGTATGTGCTTCTCCACGGACAGGCCGATCCTGTTTCTCTTGAAAAGGAACTGGTCGGATTTTTAAAGAAAAATTATAGTGAAGATGCCACACAAACACTCCGCCTCCAACATGTGGCGGACATCCATTTCTACACCAAGGCCAATTTTGAGCTCGAGCCGACCGCAGATATCCGCAATGTCTATCTTCTTTCAGCCATCGCCTTTTTTATCCTTCTCATTGCCTGCTTTAATTATATGAATCTGTCTACAGCCAGAGCCACAGCCCGGGCAAAAGAGGTCAGTATGCGGAAGGTCATCGGGGCCAACCGGACACAGCTCATACGGCAGTTCCTTGGCGAATCGGTCCTTTTGTCCTTGATGGCTCTTTTTATTTCCGGGGTGCTGGTTAAGCTTATCCTTCCTTTTTTCCGGATTTTTATGGATAGAAGACTGGAGGCGGCTTTCATCCAAAATGGAAATTTCATAATGAGTTTAATCGGTCTGGCCCTGCTTATCGGCCTTGTTTCCGGAAGTTATCCAGCCCTTGTCCTTTCCTCTTTTCAGCCGGCAGCCGTACTCAAGGGTAAAGGAGGGCGAAGCTCTCGGAGTTCATCTTTTTTCCGCAGCTCGCTGGTGGTCAGCCAATTCGCTATCTCTGCGGCTCTCGTTTTTTGCACCATAGTTGTCTTCAACCAGCTGCACTTCATGAGGAACAAAGAGCTGGGTTTTGTCAAAGACTCTATCGTGACCGTACCGCATCCTGGGACAGCTGCCAATGCCTTCAAAAATGAACTCCGGCAGAGCACACAGATTCTGGATGTTTCCTCCTCAGACTATCTTCCTTACCATATTACGGGAGCCAGCTTTGCAGAGTGGGACGGATACAATTCGGAAGAAAAGCTTCTCGTTTACAGAAACTGGGTGGATAGTGGTTACTTGAGTCTCTATAACATTCCGGTTATCCAGGGAAGAGGATTTTCAGAGGAATACAGCGATAAAGAAGGGAAGGCCTATATTCTCAACCAGGCGGCCGTAAAGGCCATTGGCTGGGATGATCCTATAGGCAAACGGTTTGGATTTGGCGGAGAGGATGAGCAGGGTGTTGTCGTGGGCGTGGTCAAAGACTTCCATTTCACTCCTTTGCATCTCACTATAGGGCCCCTTGCATTAACGCCTAGTTCTGAAAGGCCCAATTGGCTCTCCATTAAGATCAGCTCCCGGAATGTCCCTGATACTTTGGCGTTTATCCAAAGGGCATGGGAGAGGCATTATCCGGAGGAAGACTTTAGCTATACTTTCCTGGATGACCGATTGGACCGGATGTATCGGACAGAACGAAAATTGGCAAAAACATTTTCCATTTATACCTTTATTGCTCTTTTTGTGGCCTGCCTTGGTTTGTTCGGACTGGCTTCCTTCACGACAGTGCAGAGGAGGAAAGAGATCGGTATTCGTAAGGTGCTGGGGGCCACGGAGTGGAACATAACTTTTTTAACTACCAAAAAAATCATGGCCTTAGTGCTGATGTCTAATGCCATTGCCCTTCCTGTTGCCTTTATGGCCATACGGAATTGGCTTCAGAATTTTGCCTACAGGGTGGATATCGGTGTGTGGGTTTTCGCTTTATCTGCTGTATTGTCCCTTGCCATTTCTCTGCTCACGGTTGGCTATCAGACCATCAAAGCCGCCACAGCCAATCCCGTGGATTCGCTGCGGTATGAGTGAGAAATGAAAGCTTGATGGACTGTGATTATCTGTTGTTCTCTCTTTTCTATAGGTTTTTTGTTGACCGGATGTGTTTTTTGTGTTTATGATGGATGATGAAGTCGCTTAGAGGGCTGATATTTAATGGAATTGAGGGAAAATCATAATCAACAGAAAAACCAAATTCTTATCCTTAGAAAAGAAGAATCCGATATGTTTGGAAAGAGGGGATGAATATGCACAAAATTTTGCTTATGGGCATAGTGATTTGTTTTTTATGTTCTGCCCCAATTAATGCGGATTTATTTGACCAGGATTCTGACAAATTGACTTACGGTCAAATATGGGACAAAGACATGAAGTGGGGTCTGATCCTTGAGATAAAAGTAAAAAAGGATCGAAATCGTATTGATGTGCCTAATTTGGATATTCTCAAAGACGGGGCCTATTTTATGGTATTTATCCCCAATAATCCCACTTCAGAAAAGGCTCGATATTGGGCCCTCATTAATGATGATTCGGATCTTGCTAACTACTGCACCTCATATCTTGAGAAACATGGGGGAGAAAGAAAAGTAGGATATTATGCCAACAAACCGTATCTCGGCCTGGCAGCTCCTCATAGTTCCGGCCTCACTACCTTTACATTGCTTCTGGATGCCGCTGGTCATGCAAGATGGAAAACTTGGGCCACATCAGGAACTATGGACAAACTCGTGGAGAGCAGCCGGGGTTCCTTTCACAGGAAGATGGTTGAAAATGTGACTGAAATGAGCATCTGTTCTGATGTCAACAATGCACTGGGAGCTGGTTCGAAACTTTTAATTTATGGAAAATATCAATCCAAAAAGCCCCAGCCATCGATTAAGGAGTTTACTCTGACTGAGGACTGTACAGAGATGAGTATAGGAGGCCTGGATTCTGAAAGAGATGGGGCTTACTGCCTGTATTTTATGCCTAACAATACAATGAACAGTGAGGTCCAGTACAATCTTTATGTAAATGACGATCGGGATGATTTCAATTATGTCAGTGTGTGGCATGGTGTTAAAAACACTCATGGGCCAGAGGAAGGAGAGGCCTTATTTGAGGAAGGATTAGAGAGAAGTCCAAGAATTGCCCGGGCCGAAGGAAACAGTTCTCTCACCCAACATACCTGGATAACCCGGGATTCCCAGGGACATGTGAGATACTGGAGTGAGGAGGCAAGCGGAAGATATTCCAATATTTATGCTTATGGGGGTTATCATAATAAAGAGGTGGAGAACTTAAACAAGCTGACTATCCGTTCGAATGTTAAGAACGGACTGGCTGCGGGATCCAGATTGATGCTCTACAGCGGGGGCACTCATCCTTATGTCATAGATCCAAGTTCGGTAAAAAGCCGGATATTAGAATACCGCTGGTACAGGGAGATCAAGGTTGTCAGGGATGTCACTGAAGTGAACATTCAAAATCTTGATTTAAAGGTAGCTGGATTTCTCAACATAGATATTATTCCGAATAATCGAACGACAGCTCAAGATCTAGGAGGGCCAGGTCATTACTGGGCTTATGTGAATGGAGACATGAATGACCTTCACTACTGTGATGTTCATTATGATGTTCAAATGGGAGTGCTGTGCGCTATAGGGGGGCATGTACAGCCTTATTATGGATGGGCTTATCCTCAGACTTCTTCCCATCAGCCCGCGTTGTTCATTCAGGATGCCCAAGGCCATATTCGCTCAAGAGGTTATGGAACTTGTCATGTGGCTGGAGGCATGCAGACAGGGAAACAATCTATCTGCGGCCGGGCATTCCATCAAACCCAGGCTGTGAGCAACATGACCAGCCTGAAGATCAGAGCGGATGTGAGCAAAGGGATAGGAGACGGAACCAGGATTCTCATCTATGGAGGGTCACCGATCTCTGACAAATAAATCCTTAAACCTTACGCAGACCATCGGCTTCATCGAGAAAAAGATGATAAGTAACCAAACGGAAGAGGGGAAAATTCTCTTTTTTGGGTTCAAAAAGTTCATATGTTCAGGGGCGGGTCTTGTGGAAAAGTATCGTAATTGACTGAAAATAAAAGAAATAGCCGGGCCCGTCCCCTATAAACCTATAAAAAGAAAAGAGGTTGCGATAAGGAAGATCGTTGGGGCATCCGTCCCGGTAGTCACAGGCCTCTTTTTAAAGCAGTATTTCATCTGGGTGCTCACAGCCAACATCATCTCATGGCCGATTGCTTACTATTTCATGCACGAATGGCTGCAGGATTTCGCTTACCGCACCGGAATAAGCGTTTGGATATTTGTTTTAGCTGGCCTGATAACCACGGGCATTGCACTCCTGACTGTTAGTTACCAGACCATAAAAGCGGCCGCAGCCAATCCCGTGGATTCGATCCGTTATGAGTGAAGAATAAGATAACTTCTTTTTTTTTAATTTCAAAAAAATAGCAACCTTTCTGCTTGACATTCCGTCTGATATATATATATGTTTTTAAATTAAAAATATACATCATGGAGAAACACATGTATGAACTCACCAAACACGAAGAACTCATCTTACTAGCGATTCTAAAGCTCAAAGAGAATGCCTATATCATCACTTTAAGAAGGCACATAAAAGACATTACAGGCACGTCCATTAATTACGGTTCCATGTGTAATACGCTTTCTGCGCTCATAAGAAAAGGATACCTCAGATCCAGAGAAAGCGATCCAGAACCAAGGCAGGGAGGCCGGAGAAAAGTGCTGTACTCATTAACTCCTGAGGGCCGAAGAGCTTTGAAAAAAGCCTATGAGATCCAGAAACTGGCCTGGGATGGATTGGAAAAAACGATTATGGAATGTGACTGAAATGAGGGAAAGCACAAGAAAGTCTCCGCCCCGTATTGCCCAATGGATCCTATCCCGGTTATCCCATTATGAAAAAGAGCACGCTCTATCCGATGCCATGGAAGCCGACTACAGCGATATCCGGTCAAGATATGGAGCTATTCTCTCCTGGATATGGTACTGGTTCTGCACCATAGGAACACTCTTTCATTACATAAAATTTTCTTTTTTATGGAGCCTAATCATGTTTAAAAACTACATTAAAACCACTTTGAGAAATATCCGTAGGCAGAAAGGCTTTTCTTTTATCAACATTGCCGGATTGGCAATTGGAATTGCATGCAGTGTTTTAGTGATGATTTATGTTATTGATCAGCTGAGTTATGATCGTTTCCATGAAAAAGCCGATAGAATATACCGTATAGTTTCAAAAGGATTGTTTATTGATTATGATATTAATCAGATAGGCACTCCATATGTTTTAGCCAAATCACTTCGTGAAGAGTATGGAAATTCCCTTCAAGTAACTCAATTAACTTCTTGGTATGATGGCATAATCAATATAGATAATACGAATTTATTGAATGAGAAAATAATTGCTGCAGATAAGGATTTTCTAAAGGTTTTTTCTTTTCAAATGTTTGAGGGAGATCCGAGTTCTGCCTTGGCAGAACCTTTCACTGCAATTCTTACTGAATCTGCGGCAATGAAATATTTTGGTGAAGAAGATCCGATGGGAGTTCGGCTTAAGATTGGGGCGAACAATTTTGTTGTCACAGGTCTAATGAGAGATGTGCCGCAAAACTCACATATCACATTTGATGTTGTTGTCTCAATCAAATCCCGGAGAAATTATGATAGGATTGGCTGGTTAAGTAATAATTACAGTACTTATGTAACTCTTTCTGAAAATATAACTCAGAATTCTTTAAAAACGAAATTGAAGTTACTTGTTGAACAAAACATAAACCAAGAGCTTTCTAGGTTGAAAAATAACTGGTGGGAATACAGGCTTGAACCATTGGTTGATATACATTTACATTCGGATTTGAATGCACCTAATGGAATTAATGGAAAATATGAGTATGTATTAGTTTTTGGACTCATAGCCTTTTTTATTCTAATTATAGCCTGTGTTAATTATGTAAATCTAACAACAGCAAAATTTACGAATAGAGCAAAGGAAGTTGGAATAAGGAAAGTCGTTGGGTCAATCAAAGCTCAATTGATCATACGATTCCTTTTAGAGTCTGTACTAATCTGTTTTATAGGCACTTTAGTAGCACTGATATTAGTAAAAATTTCCTTACCTTTTTTAAGTGATTTAGCCGGCAAAAGCTTGGATATAGGCTACTTTAATGATCCATTTGTTTTACCAGGATTTGCACTCCTTGCTATTATATTAGGTCTCATAGCTGGTATTTATCCTGCTTTTTATTTGTCGTCATTTAAACCTGCCACCGTGTTAACGGGGAAATTGATTGGGAAGCCAAATAAATCATTCATGCGGAATGGCTT
>CAZUXT010000026.1:0-47875 GCA_964624145.1 uncultured Eubacteriales bacterium
TGCCCGCTCGCCTCCGGATGACTTCAGAACCAGCCAGCCTGCCTGAAAGTCTGGACTAGGCATGATGTTATTTATCTAACAAGAAAAGCGCAGTCCTAATAAAATTCGGGTGTGGCTGAAGCGACATTGAAGATTTAGCCTTCGGATGAGGCTTTTCGAGGGTATCCGGCGAAGCCGGGCGCTGAGTATGTCTGACCCACGGACGGGGGGAGTTACGCAAGCGCCGAGAAAAACGAAGGAGAATGGCGTTAAAAATCTTTAGCGAGCACAAGCCATATCTGAATTTATATACACTCGGCCACAAGCTGGGCAATATCTTTGGCCGAGATATCCTGAATTTCCTTATCATCCAGAGCATCCTGAATCATGGTGAGACAGAACGGACATGATGTGGCAGCTGTGGATGCATGCGAGTCAATGACTTCCTGAGTCCTCAGATGATTGATTCTTTTACCGAGGGATTCTTCGGTCCACATAAGCCCGCCTCCGGCCCCGCAGCAAAAGCTGTGTTCTTTGTTGTTCTTGAGCTCTACGATCTTTTTTTCACTGATAAAGTTCAGTATTTCCCTTGGTTCCTTGATGATTTTATTGTGCCGCCCGAGATAACAGGAGTCATGATAGGTCAGGGGCTGTTCAATTTTGTGCTTTAGAGGCAGGCGGTTTTCCTTTATAAGGTTGTGTATGATCTGTACATGATGGGAGATTTCAATGGTTTTGAAGTGTTGGGCGGCCTCTTTTTTTATCTCAGGGACCAAATCCAGAAGTTTGGGATAATCGTTTTTAAAGGTATTGAAGCCGTGAGGGCAAAGAGTGATGATTCTTTTAATCCCGTATTTTTGGAAGAGGTTTATCGTCTCTGCAGCCTGCATCTGGAAAAGGTATTCGTTTCCCAGCCTTTTTGAGGAGTCACCGCAGCATTTTTCTTCGGTGCCCAGAATGGCAAAATCAATACTCGCTTTGTTTAAGATTTTGACCAGGGCCTTTGTGATTTTTTTCCCTCTTTCGTCAAAAGAGCCGGCACAGCCCACCCACAGCAGGTACCCGGCATCCGGATGGTCTTTGATGAGCTTTACATCCATACCCTCTGTCCAGTCAGCTCTTTCGGAAAAACCGATTCCCCACGGATTGCTGTTCGTTTCCATGCTTTTAAAAAATGGGTTCAGCTCAGCAGGAAATTTGCTTTCCATCAGCACCTGGCCCTGCCGCAGACCCACTATTTTGGGTATATGTTCTATTTCCACAGGACACACATACATACAGGCGCCGCATGTGGTGCAGGTCCAGATTTCCCCCTCAGTAACCGTCTCTTTCATCAATGCGTCTATTTCGTCCCGTTTGCCGGCAATGTATTTTTTTCCATTATCCAGCAGATGCCTTTTCAAATTAAAGATAATCATTTTAGGAGAAAGCGGCTTCTCAGAAGCAAAAGCAGGACACACATCCTGGCATCTTCCGCATTCCATACAGGCAAAGGTATCCAAAAGGTCTTTCCATGTGTAATCAGACGCTCTTTCCACTCCGAACACTTCGGAATGTTCGATATCAATGGGTTTCAGAGCTCCCAGAGGCCCCTCGTCTCTGACCAGGACATTGAATGAACCGGCGAACATGTGGAAATATTTGGAATAGGGGACATAAGCGATGAATCCAAAGACAATCAGTATATGCAGCCACCAGGAAAATTGAAAATGAAAGGAAAGGGCTGATGCAGAAAGGCCTGATTGATTCACCATCTGAGCCAGAGGGGCTCCTATAAAGGAAAGTCTTTCTATCCCCGGATGGTGGGCTATGGAAAAGATCTCAAAATAAAGATAGCTGAGGGTAACAATGGTTAAAAGAATATAGATGATGGCAGAGTCCAGGGGGGTTGTTTTGTAGGCTTCCGGTCTGATGATGAATCTTCTGATGGTCATATAAATAACAGCCACAATGACCAGAACAGCAAACATGTCTATAATAAAAGAGAAGAAAAGCCCGAAGTATCCGTTTCCGAAAAGAAAGAAGCGGGGAATGTATCCCTCCAGAATATGATTTAAAGACATGGTGTCAAAAGTCAGGGCCCCGTAAAAAATGAACAGATGGATAAAGCCTGTCCACACCCGATCGCTCCGGAGTGTGCACTTCTGAAATAGTATCTTTGTGATAGCATCCCAGATCCTTTTTATGATGTGGTGAAACCGAGCAGTTTTTCTTCCTTTGAGAATGATCCGGATCCGGTATGTGACAGGAATCATAAATGCCAGAAAAGTGGCGATAATGACCAGGCTGAAAATAATTTTTCCCAGAGTAGAAAGCATTTTTTTCCCTCCTTTGTTATCCTGCAGTGCTCATTTTGTTCATTTTATCTTATGGTATTTTTTTTAATTCTCCAAATGTTTTTTAAAACTGATAGGAGATCCCGAGCCGTAATACCCTGGGAGACTGGATCTCAGTGGCATAGCGAAGGGGGAATTCAGGCCCTGTCCATTCGTTCTCTTGTGTGGCCAGCCCCAGGTTCAGCACATTAAATCCGTCCAGAATGAATCTCAGCTCGGAGCTTCCCAGGTGAAATCTTTTCTCCAGCCTCAGATCCACAGTGCTGTTGAATTCATAACGGGCCACTCCGCTGGGATGAGCCTGTATGTAAAAAGGCCCTTGATTAAGCCCCTCTATAATGATCTTTCTTGAGAAAGGCTGTCCGTCATAGTATTTGATGATCCCGGAAAGCAGGAAACCATAAGGGGCTGAATACTTAAATCCAAGCCGTGCGGTATAGCCTCTGTCAAAACAGGGCCTTCCTTCCGTATTGATCATGGCGTTGGGATTATTGAATAAGGTTCCGATCACATTGATATCGTTTTCAAGAGAGGGGTTTCCAGGATTTGTGGTGCCCACAGCGTTTATGGCTGTAAAAGAAAAGAATAGAGAGAAAATATCGCCAAAGTGTTTGATGAGATTCACATCCAGCCCGTAATAGTAGGTGGCTCGTGTATCCTCTTCGATATTGGAAAGAAGATAAAAATCTTCTCCCAGGCTTTCCTGATTTTGATTGAATACTGTGAACAGAAGGTCATCGTAGTTGTAGGGGATCTGGTCATCGCCCGGGTCAGTATAATAAAGGGCTTCATATTCGGAAAAGGGGACTCCGGTGTTTTTTGTGTTCACAGCGCTTCTGTACACTCTATAAAATCCGGAAAGAGAAAAATGCCAGGAGGGTTTAAAGTTTAAATTGTAAGAGATGACCGCTTCATCCGCATACGGCCTCTGGATATCCGGATCTATGGTAGAGTAATAAGGACCTTCCCGTCTTAACAATTCTCCCTGCTCATTTTGCTGAAACAGTTGGTCATGGTTTGCATCATCCCAGGAGTAAACCAAGGAACCCAGAGCGTTTTGATTTCCGTAAGATAAGTATTCCAGAGGAAGCGTGTTGAAATATCTGGCATAAGAGAGCTTGAGCACGGATGTTTTGGCTTTGGACAAAGGGATGATAAACCCTAACCTCGGGGAAATGTTCAGCCAGTTTATTTTATTTGCCTCTTCTTGTGACCCCGGAACCCATGCCTTTGCTGAAGAGAGATGAGCCCCGATATAAATGGAAAACAGATTCGGAAAGGTAAGTGTATCCTGGAAAAAGAGGTTGAAATCTGATCCTTTTTCTTCAAGGGATACAGGCGTGTTGTATTGGGCTACCTGAAAGGGTTCCCCTTCAAAGAAAAGAAGATGGATATCATCCGTAACATCCATGTCCTGAGAAGCGGAAGAAAGCTGCATGTTCATCCCATAGCGCAGAGTATGGTGCAGTCCTAAAAATCTGGAAAAGACCGATGTTCCGTTAAAGAGAAAAACAAGCTTTTTACTTAAGTTCTGCTCTTCGAACGGAGCCGCGCCTCCGAGAAACTCACTTGTGACGAGTTCCCGGGAATGGGGGAGTGCGGCCTCTTCCTGAAAGTCATAGTCATAATTTGCCTGAACATAACCCAGAGCAGCCCTTAAATGATGCTTGTTGTTTATATGGCCTTCCCATAAGGCCTGAAACACATTGAAATGTTCTGATCCTTTATTAGTGGATGAGAAGGGCACATCCCTTGCCGCTCCTAAAGAGGTGTGATTCAGGGATTGGCCGGTCCAGAGGAGACGGAGCGTGCTTTTGGACGATAGGGTGTATTTAAGGCTTAGGAGGCCTGAAAGAAGAGAGCTTTTGTTTTCCCCCTCAAAGTCAGCCAGGTCGCGGGAGAGGTCAAATCCGCTCATTGAAGTAAAAAAAGATAGTTTCTCTGAAACCAGAGGGCCTGAGAAGCGGAAATTTCCCTGTGTCAGATAGCCAAAGGTATGGGCTTCATCTATTCCTTCGCTTTGAAGAGATTCTGTGATATTGGAGCCCTGGAGGGAATGGTTGGTGTAAAAACCTGAAAGGGCGCCGTGATAGTCATTGGTTTCCTCTCCGGTCATAAGATCCAGATATCCTCCGGGATGAACGTATTCAGGGGGATGGCCGGCATTGGTCAGATGGGTGTGATCCAGAGAGAAGAGGTCCGGATACAGGAGAGGCGTACCACCCTGAAAAGGATCCGTAATATCCATGCCGTTGAGCAGGAATCTGTTTTGTGTCCAGGAGCTGGCGCCTCTGGCACTGAAAAGCGCCGGGATCCCGCTCCACAATCCACCCACATCGATCCGGTCAGTGACGGCGGAGAGGTCTTGATTTTCAATCAAAGACCATATGTTCAAACCCGAGGGCATCTCTTTTATCTGCAGTTTGTTGATAAGTGTGGACTGAGAAGCACTGGAATAATCCATTCGCATCACGCGGCATCGTGAATATCCTACCTGGTCTTTGGCCTTTAACGTGATCTTTAAGAGAAGGGATTCCTCAGGGTCCAGTGCTGTTTTTTTTTCAAGACCTTTGTATCCGGGATTGAGAAGCTTAACTGTGTATTCACCGGGGTCAAAACCCAGGGCTATGAAAAACCCGTTCTTATCTGTGATGCATTCACTGGTTCGGGTGCTTTCATTATTTAAAATAGTGATTTTTAATCCATTTAAAGGATTTTGCTCTGAGTCAAGAACCTGGCCCCAGAACATGCCTTTTTCAGATGCGGAAATCGGATGGGATCCCAGAAGAGATATCAGGAATATAAGTATGGATAACTCAAGAAGTCCTTTTCGCACTTGTCCTTTTCTCTAATCCTGGTTTTAAATATTTTTGTGTTTTTATTTCTGTCTGTCAAGGGATTTTCTCTCATCTAGAAATAATTCTCCCTTCTGCACTTTATTTATTTTCTTATTCCCATCATAACCAGCTTAAACGATGGTTCTTTATTTTACATCAATCCGCAATGTAACCGGCCCGGTGAAGCACCCTGTAGTTTTTCCCTTTGATCTTCACCTTGATCTTCTTGAATTTCCCGTCTGATTTATAATCTTTGGGTTTGTAGTAGATAAGATAATAATTTTCCGAAGCTTCCATGGCTTGTTTGAAGGAAAACTCCGGTTGCCTTGAGCTTATGGTCATTCTTTCAAAGGCCTCCGCATTGAACCTGTAGTTTTTTATGGGTGTTGTGATGATCAGGGAATCTCCTGGCAGAATAATTTCATTAAAAAAATGGTTCTTTTCATCTCTAGCCCCTTTAGATAAATACTAATTCAAAGAGCAGAGTATGTCAAACCAGCGAATGGAGGATGGGGGAATACTTTTCAATATAATTCTTAACCGTCTTGGGATATTTTTTTGCTGTCAAATTAATTTTATCTTTATCCAAACTTTCCCAGTTCCATTCATCCATAGAGGGGGCACATCCATTTTTTCTCTGGATATAAACATAATCCAGCGCTGCTTTCTCAGGAGAAGCCAGGAAGGACTGGTCTGAAAATTCATATCCAAAAAAGAGTTCTTTTTTTACATGGGAATAGGCAATCTCTCCTATGTCTGTATGGAATGTTTTCGTTTTATTGGTTGAGATACATGTCAACACATGCGGTGTTTGCTCTGAAATCCCATGCATAAACAAAGCTGACTCCAGGGAGATATAGCATGGAGGATAGAGAACTCCAGCCGCTTCTTCAAGACTGGGCAAGGAGAAGGAATTGGCATAAAGTCCTTTGCTTAATTTCAAAAGCAAATTTTTGCTCACCAGTCGATGGATCGCTCTCCTTAAAGATAAAGGAGGCAGCTTGGAAACACGCATCAATTCAGCAAAATTATAGATGGACTTTCCCTCCCGCAGAATCTTTATCCAGTCCGTTTGAGTGAAAGCTTTTTTCATCTTTCCAATTCTCCGGATGAGAAAAATTTTCCTACCTCATCCAGAACTTTAACAGCATGAAAGCGGATGATCTGATAATTATCTCTTTGGAGCTGGTCTTGAAACCTCTGGGGAAGAAAGCGATTCATCTCCTCATTCAAATCATGGAACCTGAACTCGGCAAGTCTTTTTTCCTTCCAGGGTCCAGACCATGACACTCCATAGTCTCCAAATTTTCTTTTAACCAGAGACATGTCCAACTTTGCACTGAGAACTTGTGATAAATACCAGAGGTCAAACGAATCTCTTCCTTTAAAATAAGGACGTCCCAAAGCTGCAGTGATTTTTTCCGCTAACAGCTCTTCGGGGGGTAATCCCAAGACCAGGGGAAACCGATTCAGGACCTCGAAATCAGATTTTACCGGAATGACTTTTGAATGATACACAGGGTAAGGAGAAAATTCCATCTTGACTCTGTACTTCATCCTCTTTCCCTCAGGTTGAAAACTCAACCAGTAAGGAAACATTTTCTTCTTTTTTTGAACAGACGGAAAACGCCATTCACATTTTCCATTTCCCAGAAATTGAACAATGTTCTTCTCTATATTGGATTTGGATTTTGTGATAATCCTCTGTGCCAATGTTCCATCGACTTTTTCTCCGGCAAAGTCCAAATCTTCTGAGAACCGATATCCTCCATATAAAAGATGGATACTGGTTCCCCCTTGAAAACAAATGGCCTGGCTTTCAGGAAGTGCAAAGACAGAATCCAATACAACAAGATGAAACACTTCTGCCACTACAGTGCTGAGTGGCAGCTTCTGCTTACGGGCACTTTCCTTTAAGATGGACCAAATCATTTTTATTTCCTAATTAAGACAAATTTGTCATCTTTTGGAAATATAACATAACGGAAAATAAATTTCAACATTTATTGTTGTTTTTGGTATTTAAAAAACAAGCAGCATTTTTTTATCCCTAAAATTTTCAATCCGCCACATAACCGGCCCGGTGGGTGATCTGGTAGCTGCCGCCTTTTATTCGAACCTCTATTTTATGGAACTTATTATCTGCCTTATAGTCGCTGGGAGTGTAGTAGACAAGATAATAATTTTCAGAGGCTTCAACCGCTGTTTGAAACGAATCAAGTGCATTGGCAGAGCTGATGGAAACGCCTCCTGTGGCATGGGCCAGGTCGCTGAAGGCTTTGTATATATCCGAAGATTTTTCTGAGACCGTTGCCTTTCCCAGGGAGCTTCTCATCTGGGTTACATCTGACTCATATGAAGAAGGATCTGTGAGATAAATAAAGTGGCTGGCTATGGTTGAGTCTGAAAAGGCATTTTGTATTTTCTCTTCGTCAAAAGTGACATCTTTCCTGAAAAAACTAAAAAGGTCCTGAACAAGAGAGATAAGATTTGGTTTGTCCTGACTCATAGAGGTTATGATAGCCATTTCTTTAGGGTCCATCTGGGGTAAAACGTCCATCTGGTAAAAAACGAAAACATGTTTCTGCCCCTGTTTTTGTTTTAAATATTCTGCGAAATTCAGAAGATTCTGCTGGTCTATGTACCTTAGATCCTTCCATCTTTTATACATGTCATGGATCCTTTCGAGCTGCTGCTCAGTATCGAAACCCATGCGCGAAAGTCCTGATAAAATGATGAGGATCTCTCTGTTCAGGCGGTGATATTCAGCGCTCCCTAAAGCCGTATCTTTTTTGAGCTTGGATTTGAGCTGGGAAGCGCATTCTCCTCTGGGAAGCCGGGAAAGGGCTTCTTTGGACAGATTGTATGTTTTCATAGGCGTCATAACGATGAGCGAATCTCCATGTTTTATGACCTTTTCAAAGAAATAATCAATGGTGCCGGCGATTTTTTGTGAATATTTGTTGACCTCAAAAACAAGAACGAAATTCCGGGAAACATCTGGCTGAACATGGGTTTTTGGGATTGGTTCTGTTCGGGGAAGTTCCTCCTTTTTTACAGAACTTTCCATGATCAAATAAACCGCGTCTATTTTCTGTTGTACCCTGTCTTCATACAGTTCGAAGTCCTCAATGGAAAGGCTGTCAACAAAGCTTCCTCCTTTGAGTACACGGACCGGAACCTCTATGCTGACCACCCTTTCTGCATGCTCTTCCTGTGGGAAAGAAGGATTCAAAAAGAGTAAACATGATAGAAACAAAAACACGCTTATCATTAATTTTTTCATTTTATACCACCGCCATTTTTTTATGAATAAGTCAGGCTCATTGACTTTAGTCCCTTTCTTTTTCCGGTGTAAAAAGAAAAACACTGAGGCTTCGATTTCTCGGGCCCGTGTAGGTTATGAATTCTGCTATCGGTTCGCTGTTTTTCTTTATCCAGTTGAGCACGCCCTTATCAAACTCCCCGAATTTGTGTATTCCCGTATAATCCACTATGAACCAAACCCTTTTTCCCAGGGCCTCTATGCGATCTGTCTCTCCGTAATTGAAATCAAAAAAAGAAAAATCCACATCCTTTTCGTATTTTTCGAACGGTTTTTCTCTTTCACTCAAATAGAATTGGGGCATGATGGGGAGATGCGTCATGATGATATCCCCGTCTTTAAGACAGGGCTTAATGGATTGGCAGGCTTCTTTCCATTGAGCCCGGTGTCCGTTGTAGCGGTCAAAATAAAGAAAATCATCCGAAAGATATACTGCAAAGATGACCAGGATTACAAGAGAACCCACTAAAACAGTTTTTTTGTGCTCCAGGAGCTGGTTCAAAGCAAAAGCCGTAACCAGGAAATAGGCAGGCAGCGATATAAAGAGATGTCTGGCATGGGTTCGAAACACCAATCCGAGTACAGAAAAAAGAACAAGCGGGACTCCTATGTACAGTGAAAACAGCATCCCTTTGTGCTTGTCTTTTATCCAGAGGAGGACAGGGCTTACCATTCCGAATAAAAACACGGGGATCCCGATAAAGAACACGATTCCTTTAAGAATGAAGAGGAAATTCCCGAAATTTAATGGAAAGATTTGCCCCGGACCTGATTCCAGGTATCTCCCGACTGCAGACAGAATCCTGGGAAGAAAAAAAAGGAACAAAAGGAGTGGGCTGAAGCTTATGAGGATATTTTTCCAGTTTGCAAAATCGGGTTTTGTTTTTTGAAAAATCAAGATAGAAAAAAAGACAAAGTAAATAAGAAACAGCAGGATCCCTGTTGTATGGAACAGGGGACAGATGAGAGCAAAGAGGACCGCCAGTATGAGATGTTTCCGGCTGTTCTTTTTGACAGCGTATACAAAAGCGGTAAAAGATACCAGCACAAGAGGATAAAGGAAAATATAGAACCGGGCGCTTTGAGAAAAGAAGATATGCCAGGTGTGTATGGAGACAAGCGCAGCGGCAATGATCCCTGTTCTTCTGTCAAAGATGAGTTTTGTGCATAGGTAAGTCAGATATACGGATAAGATGCCAAATAAACAGGGGATTAACCTGGCTGTGAATTCGCTCACTCCCAGCCATTGGAACATCCCGTCAGTGATAAAATAGAACAGGGGATAAGGCAGACGGCTCAGGTTTCCTGAAAAAATAGTTTGGATGGAAAACACCTCATCATACCAGAAGCTAAAATCCGCCAGTTTGTAGAATCGGAGCAAGGCACTGATGATCACAACGGAGAAGACCAGTAAAAAAGTCATATGTGTTTTTTTCATCCGCGCGATTCTCCTTTCGATGATACACATAGAGAACATGTAGAGTCAACCGACAATCTTCATTGTTTTTGATTGAACAGTCGTGCAAAAAAAAATAATATATAGAATACAGTGATTCAAAATTTTTTGGAGAAAAAAGATCATGAGTAATGACTATGATGTGGCCATTGTCGGAGCCGGTCCCGGGGGGTATGTGGCAGCTATAAGGGGCGCTCAGTTAGGGAAAAAAGTCCTTCTTGTGGAAAAAGATAATATCGGAGGAGTGTGTACGAACTGGGGATGCATCCCCACCAAATGGCTTATCCACCAGTCCGAGTTACTCAGCGAAATGAGAGGAAACAAGAATCTGGACGGACCTGTCGATGAAATCAAACTGAATCTTAAGAAATGCCAGGAAAACAAACAAAGATGCGTTGACAGCCTGGTCAAAGGTGTTGAATTTCTTTTGGAGAAAAACAGGGTCACTGTAATGAGGGGGGAAGCCGGTTTTCAAGGGCCGGAAGAGCTTATCATAGAAGGGAAAAACGGAAAGGAAAAAGTAAGCGCTAAGAAAATCATTCTGGCCACAGGGAGCCGTCCGGGAAGTCTTCCTTTTATCAAAGCAAACGGAAGGGAAGTCCTGGATTCCAAACAGGCTCTGGAGATGACAGAGGTCCCCTCGCGTTTGATTGTGATCGGAGCCGGAGCTGTGGGGCTTGAGATAGGTTGCCTTTTTCACAGGATTGGTTCCAGGGTCACTATCCTGGAAATCATGCCCCAGATCCTTCCGGGAAGTGATGAGGAAGCAGCCAAATGCCTGCGCCGGGAACTAAAAAAACAAGGACTTGAGATTCTGACCGGAATGAAGATCCAGGAAAGCCGGATAAAAAATGGGATGGTCACGCTTAAGGGGATTTCTTTACAAAGGAACGCTTCTTTTGAATACAGCGGAGAAAAAGTGCTCCTGGCTGTAGGCCGCAGGCCCAATTCGGAGAAAATTACCGAAGGGCTTCCTGAACTGGATAGAGATGAGGCCGGTTTTGTTAAGGTCAATGAATTTATGGAAACGAACTTGGAGAATATCTATGCCATAGGGGATTTGGCAGGGGGAAAACTGCTCGCGCACAAAGCCTCCCATGAAGGGATCGTTGCTGTGGAGAATGCCTGCGGGAACAGAATGAGTATGGATTCCAGGGCTGTGCCTTTATCTGTTTTTACGGAGCCTGAGTATGCCTGTGTGGGTCTTACTGAAGAAGAGGCCAGGGAAAAATATAAAGATGATGTCCGCATCGGGAAATTTCCGCTCAGAGCCTGCGGCAGGGCCCTGACTATGGGAAAAATGGAAGGATTTGTGAAAATCATTGCCCATAAAAATGAAAAAATCCTGGGGGCTCATATTCTTTCCCATTGCGCCAGCGAAATGCTGCCGGAAGTGACACTGGCATTAAAGCACGGCGTGGAAGTGAGTAAGCTCGCGTCTGTCATCCATGCGCATCCCACGCTGTCCGAGTCCATAAGGGAGTCAGCATTGAATGTTCAAAACAAAGCTATCCACATACTCAACCTGACTCATTCATAAAAAAATGCTTGTGAATAATCCAGGTTAATAACTTGACTCATTCATAAAAAAAACAAATATCATTAAATGGTTGCATCTTTGATTTTGTTTGTATAAAATACATCATCAAAATCCATGAGTGAACTTTTTATAGTTTTTCTGGTAACAGGAGCACTGGGATTCTTTCTGGTTATAGTCAATAAAATCATAGGACCGAAAAAGACCAATCCTGTCAAACATACGCCTTTTGAATGCGGCAGCCCTTATCTCCAGGACAGGATCTATCCGGTTCCCATCAAGTTCTATCTGGTCGCGTTTCTTTTTCTTCTTTTTGATGTGGAAGTGGTGTTTTTCTTTCCCTGGGCCTTGATTTTCAAGGAGATAGGAAGTCTGGCTCTGATATCCATGTCTGTCTATATATTGATACTGATCGCCGGTTTTGTCTATGCGTGGAAAAAGGGAGCTTTTGTATGGGAAAAATAAGGCCGATAAAGAAGTACAGCTATTATCAGAAAACTTCCCACGGAGGCTTCATTGCCACCAAGCTGAACTATGTTATTGGTTGGGGGCGTAAATATTCCATTTTCCATTATCCTTTTATTACAGCTTGCTGCGGTATGGAATACATGTCTGCAGCCTGCGCTCACTGGGACTTTGACCGGTTCGGAGTGGGGATGACCACTTTTTCTCCAAGACAGTCTGACCTTTTGTTTGTGGTCGGAACCATAACCCATAAGGAAGCTCCTGTTTTAAAGACCGTTTATGACCAGATGGTTGAGCCCAAATGGGTCATTGCCTGCGGAGCCTGTGCCGTAAGCGGAGGTATCTATGACAATTATGCGGTTGTCCAGGGGATTGACAAGATCATTCCGGTGGATGTCTATATTCCGGGGTGTCCGCCCCGTCCTGAGACCATATTGAATGCGCTGCTTAAGCTGCAGGATAAGATCCAGCATCAGAAACAGGATTTAAGATGGAACATAATCAAAAAATAGACGATATCCTTAAACAAAGGTTCAAAGAAAAAATTCTGGATGTGAAAACAGACCTCGGGGATGTGGTCATTCAAATTGAAAAGGATGCTGCCGAGGAAGTCCTTGAGTTTCTCAAGGAAAAGCCTCAGGATTATTCCATGCTGCTTGATCTGACCTGTGTGGATTATATGGGGAAAAAGCCCCGTTTTGAAATGGTCTATCACTTATTTTCCCTTGCCAAGAACCACAGGCTGAGAATCAAATGCGGGGTGCCTGAAGAGAACCCGGAGACAGATTCGGTTTCCGGCTTGTGGAAGAATGCGAACTGGCTGGAAAGGGAAGTCTATGACATGTTCGGCATCCAGTTCAAAGGCCATCCTGATTTAAGGCGTTTGTTTATGTATGATGGTTTTGAAGGATATCCCTTGAGAAAGGATTATCCTCTAAGAAAAAGACAGCCAAAAATAAAATTAAGAAAATAAAATGAGCACACGGATACAAAAAGAGGCCAGGAAAGAAAGCCTTTTGATAAACATGGGACCTTCTCATCCTGCCATGCACGGGACCATCCGCATCATGCTGGAACTGGACGGGGAAAAAGTGCGCAATTCAGAAGTAGAGGTCGGATATCTGCACAGGGGATTTGAAAAGACCTGTGAGAACAGGACCTATTTCAATCTGCTTCCTTATACGGACCGGTTGAATTATGTATCGCCTCTCATAAACAATGTGGGATATGTGATGACCCTTGAGAAATTGATGGATATCAAAGTTCCTGAAAGGGCCCAGTATATCCGGGTCATCATGAGTGAACTGTCCCGCATCTCCGACCATCTCACAGCCCTAGCGGCCATGACCATGGAATGCGGAGCCTTCACTGTTTTCCTCTATTATATCAAAGCCCGTGAAGAAATCTGGAATGTGATAGAGAAAACCACAGGTGCCAGGATGACCACTTCATATATCCGAATAGGAGGAGTCAGAACCGACCTTCATCCTGATTTTAATACAGATGTGGAAAAGGCCATAAAGGTGACGAGGGATGCGTTAAAAGACGTTAAAGGACTTCTGGATAAAAACAAGATCTGGATCGACAGAACCCGCGGCGTGGCAGTGGTTTCCCCTGATATGGCCGTAAATTACGGTTTCACAGGCCCCTGTTTGAGAGCCTCTGGGGTCAAATATGATGTAAGAAAAGCGCATCCTTATCTGGTTTATGATAAGTTGGATTTCATAGTCCCTCTGGGTGAAAGAGGGGATAATTATGATCGCTACATGGTGCGCATGAAAGAGATGGAGCAGAGCCTGAGAATAGTTGAGCAGTGTGTGGAAAAGGTGCCTGAGGGTGTTCCTGAAGTAAAAGGTGACATGGAACCAACCGAAGCCATAAAAGCCTCCCGGACCAGGAGACCGGATGCCCAAATCAAGCTTTCACCTAATCTCAAAGGGTCTGAGAAGGAAAAATATCCAAGTATATTGACTGATTCCAAAGGAGTTAAGGTCCCTCCAAAGGAGGATACATATACGAATATGGAAGGTTTGATCCATCATTTCAAATTTTTCATGAGAGGGCATGGGATCCGCCCGCCTAAGGGAGAGGTTTATTTTTCCGTGGAGGGCGGGAGCGGGGAGCTGGGTTATTATATTGTCTCGGACGGGACAGATCAGCCCTACAGAATTCATTTGAGAGGCCCCTGTTTTCATATTGTTTCAGCTCTGGAGGAAATGATAAAAGGACATTACATTGCTGATGTCATCCCCACATTCGGCTCAACCAATATGATCGGAGGAGAACTGGACAGATGAGCCGGGAGATCAAAGCAGGCACCGAAAAGAAAATAAAAGAGCTTATTTCCAGATATCCGAAAAAACAGGCAGCCATCCTTCCTGTTCTTCACCTGGTTCAAAGGGAGTTAGGATATATTTCTGAAGATGAAGAAAAATGGATTGCGGGTTTATTAGAAATAAATCCGGTGCAAGTCAGGGAAGTGGTGACTTTTTATTCCATGCTGAGCCGGAAACCTCTGGGAAAGTATCACATACAGATCTGTTCTAATCTGACCTGCTCTTTAATGGGAGCGGAGAAACTTATTGACTATGTGAGTGAAAAATTAGGTATTAAGCCCGGAGAAACAAGTGAGGATGGAAAGTATACCCTAACAACCGTGGAGTGTCTGGGAGCCTGTGACCAGGCGCCCACCATGATGATCAACACTGATTATTACGGAAATATGGATAAAAAAAAGATAGACAAGATTCTTAAAGAACTGGATAAATAAAGTGCCGGAAAAAGTACTCACTCAAAATTTTGAATTAAAGCATTTTTTCAAAATCGATGAGTACATGAAAAAAGGGGGATACAAAACTCTTGCAAAAGTCCTCAAAGAGCTCAAGCCCGAAGATGTGCTCAATGAAGTCAAAGCCGCCTGCCTCAGGGGGAGAGGGGGAGCTGGTTTCCCTGCCGGAGTGAAATGGGGATTTGTTCCAAAGGATGTAGATAAACCCAGGTATTTGTGTGTGAACGCTGATGAGGGCGAGCCAGGCACTTTTAAGGACAGATTTATCATGAGTCATAATCCCCACCTGCTTCTGGAGGGAATCGTCATGACCTGTTTTGCTGTGGGGATCCACACCGCTTATATCTATATCCGGGGAGAATATGAAAATATTGCGCTTCGCCTGGAAAGTGCTATCTCAGAAGCCGGAGAAAAAGGCTTTATCGGGAAAAACATTTTAAAGAGCGGATTTGACCTTGATGTCTTTGTTCACCAGGGAGCGGGAGCTTATATCTGTGGAGAGGAAACCGCGCTTTTAGAGTCTCTGGAGGGAAAACGGGGAAATCCCCGGTTGAAACCCCCTTTTCCCGCTGCTGTGGGCCTTTTTCAGAATCCGACCGTAATCAACAATGTGGAGACTCTGTCCAATGTCCCCTGTATCATGGAAAAAGGGGCAGATTGGTTTGTCAAGCAGGGAATTTCCGAGGACGGAGGGACCAGGCTTTTCGGAGTCAGCGGGAAAGTCAAAAAACCGGGTATTTATGAGCTTCCTGTAGGGACTTCTTTGAAAGAACTGGTCTACACTCATGCCGGAGGGATCAGGTCAGGAAAGAAACTTAAAGCTGTGATCCCGGGTGGCATGTCTTCTCCAATACTGAAGCCGGATGAGATCGATATCCCTATGGATTGCAAATCTCTCATGAATGCGGATTCCATGCTGGGCTCAGGAGCTGTGATCGTTATAGATGAAGATGTCCCTATCATTGATGTACTGAGAAAGGTCACTCAGTTCTACTCTCATGAGTCCTGCGGCCAGTGCACGCCGTGCCGGATAGGCAATTCGTGGATCAATAAGATAGTCAAAAGAATCTATAAAGGGGAAGGCAGAAAAGAGGATTTGGATAAAATAGAAAAGCTGGCATCCAATATGCTGGGAAAGACCCTCTGCCCGCTGGGAGACGCAGCAGCCATGCCTGTTCTCTCCATTGTGAAAAAGTTCAGAAAGGAGCTCGAATCCTTTATCAAAGGATAAATGGAAGGCCATGAGGAAGAAATGGTAGAGATCTTCATTAATGACAGCCCGCTCAAAGTCAACGAAGGGACCACTGTGCTGAAAGCGGCTGAAAAAGCGGGCATTCACATCCCCCACATCTGCTTTCATGAAGCTTTCCCTCCGGAAGGAAGCTGCCGGATGTGTCTGGTGGAGATCGAAGGGCACCCCTGTCTTGAACTGGCTTGCTCAACTCAGGTCAGAGAGGGAATGAAGGTCTACACAGAAACAGAAAATGTCATACAAGCCAGGAAAGGTGTTCTTGAATTTCTTTTGGCTGAACATCCCATGGACTGCCCCATATGTGATAAAGCCGGGGAATGCACGCTCCAGGATTATTATGAAGAATACGGATTATTTGAGAGCGATTTCCAGGAGGAAAAAGAGAGAAAGGATAAAAAAGTCGATATCGGAAAGGGATTGATCCTGGACAGAGAGCGGTGTGTTCTCTGCACACGGTGTGTGCGTTTCTTGAGAGATATTACAAAAACAAACGAACTGGGTGTCTTTGAACGGGGTGTCCGTTCTGAGATCGGTATATTTGACGGCCAGTATATTGATAACAATTATGCCGGAAATCTGGTGGAATTGTGTCCTGTGGGGGCTATCACAGATAAAGATTTCAGATTCAAAACCAGGAGCTGGTTTCTTAAGAAAGGAGCTTCCATTTGTCCTCTCTGTTCCAGAGGATGCCAGATCTTTATTGAGTATCATCCCGGATTTGCCCGTTTTGAAGTTCCCAAAAGAGTCTACAGGATAACCTCCAGAGTCACTTCCAGGGAAGAAGGCCTGAAAGAAACAGGATACTGGATTTGTGATATCGGGCGCTATGGATATTCTTATATGGATAAGGATAGAGCTGAGAAGTTCATTCTAAAGCAGGAAATCCCGTCCGCGGACAGAGAAAAAGTTTTAACCCTTCTCGGGGAAAAAATAAAGAGATTGCTGTACAAAAACAAACTGCAGAGGATGGGTGTTATCCTCAACACCTGGCTTACGAATGAAGAGCTTTTTCTCATAAAAAAAGTATTCACTCAGGATTTGAAATTGGAAAAAGTGTTTTTCACAGAGCCAGCCTCGGGAGAAAAGGATGACCTGCTCTTAACGGCAGACCGCACTCCCAATAAAAAGGGAGCGGAAGAGATAGGATTTGAGCTCAATCACAAAGAGGGAGAAAAGTTATTTAAGGAAACAGAGCTTTTGATCGTTTTTTGGTCATCTCCGTTCGGGATCGAGAACTTAACCGAAACTTTCCCCGGATTGGATAGCATTGATACAAAAATACTCTTTACGCCCTTTAAGAGCAAATGGAATGATATTTTTGATCTCATCATCCCGACTGCCATTCCGGCCGAGAAAGGAGGTTCCTTCACGAATATCGATGGAAAAGTCCAGCATTTTGGCCCGGTTCTCTCTCCCACCGGAGAAGCCCGGGCAGAATGGGAATGGTTGGTTTCCCTGGGAAAAGAGATCGGCGTTGATTTTAAGTCATATGTGGGCATAAGTTCTCCTTATGATGTATATAAGAAAATGAAGGATAAAATAGAATTTTTCAGGTAAAAAAGTGATAGAAGCATTAGTGAAATTTCTGTGTGCTATCGTGTGGTTCCTTGTGCTTTCCCTTTATCTAACCTGGGCTGAGAGAAAAGAAAGCGCTGTGATGCAGGATAGAGTGGGAGCCAACAGGGCCAATTTTTTTGGATTCCGCATCCTCGGTCTGTTCCAGCCTCTTGCTGATGCCATAAAGATGATGACAAAGGAAGATTTCACCCCCACTTTTTCAAAAAGATTTCTTCATAATCTGGCTCCTTTCCTGTCTTTCTTTTTTGTGGCCGTGACCATTTCGACCATTCCTTTCGGAAGTCACTTAATGATCGGTGGAAAGGAAATCAAACTGCAGGTGGTGGACCTGAACGTGGGGGTTCTTTTTGTCCTGGCTCTTCTCGCTATGAGTATATACGGAGTGATTCTCAGCGGCTGGGTTTCAAACAACAGATGGACTCTTCTGGGAGGGCTGAGAGGATCCGCCCAGCTTATTTCCTATGAAGTAGCCCTGGGATTATCCCTTATCGGGATCATTATGGTTTTTCCCTCGCTTAAATTTTCTGAAATAGTGGGATTTCAGAGCGAGCTTCTCTTCGGATGGCTTCCAAAGTGGGGCGTTTTTCTCCAGCCTCTCGGCGTCATTATTTTTCTGATGGCAGCCATGGCAGAGTCAGAAAGAGTGCCTTTTGACCTTCCGGAGGGGGAGTCGGAAATAGTGGGCTTTTTTACAGAATACGGCGGATTGAAATACGGGCTTTACATGTTCACTGATTTTATGAAGGTGCTTATCATAGCCTGTCTTCTGACCACGCTGTTTTTCGGCGGATACCATGTTCCCTGGTTGCACGCGGACGGGTTTCATTTTCCCTGGGGAGGGGAATGGCTGCTTCCCCACTGGATAGTGGTGTTGTTTCAGGTTATCATGTTCAACCTGAAAGTTTTCTTTTTCTGCTGGCTCCAGATACTGGTCCGGTGGACTTACCCCCGTTTCAGGTATGACCAGCTCATGGATTTTGGATGGAAATTTTTGATACCCTTAAGTCTTTTTAATATTGCAGCCACAGCTATTTTAATGAGTTTATAAAATGTTTAGATTATTCGGATATTTCTTTGAGATCATAAGAGGGAGTGTTATCACAGCACGTCACTTTATCGTCAATTTGTTTTTCCATACCTTGAATCTGTTTGGAATAAAGACAAAGAGAAAAGGCGCTTTCACTATTCAATATCCCGAGCAGAGGAGCGAGATCGCTGAAAGGCACCGCAGCCTTCACCGGCTCATGAAAAGAGAGAACGGAAAACCGAGATGTGTCGCCTGTATGCTCTGTCAGACAGTGTGCCCGTCCGAGTGCATTTATATTGAAGCGGCTGAAGATCCTGACCCTGAGATACAGAAATATCCATCCACTTTTTTGATCGATATTTCCCGCTGCTGTTTTTGCGGGTTTTGCGTGGAGGCATGCCCTGAGGACGCCATCCGTATGGATACAGGAGAGGTTGAGTTGGCTCAATACAACAGAGATGACTTAATGCTTGATCTGGATTTTCTTTTAAATGGAAATAAATAAACTTACATTAGGGGATTTCACTGTTTACGGCCTTAGAGATGGATTTTTCCATTTGGACGGAGGAGCCATGTTCGGAGTGGTTCCGAAAGTTTTATGGGAAAAGGCGTACATGCCTGATTCTTTGAACAGGATCAAAATGGGCCTTAATTCCCTGTTGATCGATACTCAAGAAAAACTCGTTCTCGTGGAGACCGGAATAGGTGAAAACCTCAGAACAAAGATCTCTGAGCATTATTCTGTGGAGAGAGAACCGGGACTATTAGGGGAGCTACAGCAAAAAGGATATTCTGCGGGCGATATCGATTATGTGATAAACACACATCTCCACTTTGACCACTGCGGAGGCAATACAACCAAGAACGAACAGGGAAAATTTGTTCCGACCTTTCCGAATGCCGAATATATTATTCAGAAGGGTGAGTGGGAGGACGCGCTGGATCCGGGTTCCAGGGACCGGCCCAGTTATGATAAAAATAATTTTCTTCCTCTTAAAGAATCCGGGCAGTTGAAACTGGTTGACGGAGACAGCGAAGTCACAGAAGGGGTCAAGGTGGTGCTTGCCGAAGGGCATACATCATCCCATCAGTGTGTGAAAGTGGAATCACAGGGAAAAGTTCTTTTTTTTATGGGAGATTTGATTCCGGCTTCTTCTCATATTCATCTGCCGTATGTGATGAGCTATGACCTCTATCCGGTAAAGACACTGGAAAACAAAGAAAAATTTTTACAGCAGGCTGTAAGGAATCACTGGATCATAGCTTTGAATCATGACCCGGAACATTTTTTCGGAACCATATCAAAGACTGAAAAAAAGTTTATCTTCAGTCCTCTTAATAATCCAGCTTAAGGTGGTTTTCCAATGAAAAAAACAAATATTCTGGAAATAATTTTTGTGGCATTTCTTTTAGTGTTTTTGTCACAAAGCTGCAAAGAAAAGCCGGCTCCATTCAATGAAGACGCCTTGGATGTTCCTTATGTTCCAACTCCCGTTCAGGTCGTGGAAGAGATGTTCAGGCTGGCTGAGCTCAAAGAAGGGGACGTTCTCTTAGACCTGGGATGCGGGGACGGCCGGATTCCCATAAACGCTGCGGTTCAATACGGAATCAAGGCATATGGAGTCGATCTGAATCCTGAACGCATACGCGAGAGCATCCGGAACGCCCACATAGCCGGAGTGGATCATCTTGTAGAATTTCTTGAGCAGGACTTATTTGAAACTGATTTGACTGATGCTGCGGTTATCACCATGTATCTTCTTCCATCCGTAAATCTCAGACTCCGCCCGAAGATCCTGACTTATGTAAAACCGGGGACCAGGATCGTTTCTCATGATTTTAATATGAATGAGTGGATTCCGGATAAAGATTCCATGGTATATATTGAAGATGAAGCCCATACGGTTTATTACTGGATGGTACCGGCAAATGTCACCGGCGAATGGGCATTGAAAATTGATAAACCGTCTCTGGAAGTCACGATAAGGTTTGATCAGGTCTTTCAGTTCCCTCAAGGGAGAGTCATGACTGAGGAAGAGGGCTGGAAAGTCTTAGAGGAACAGCTTAAGGGTGATGAGTTCTTTTTTAAGTTAGAATCTCCCAAACTCATCTGGGCTTTCAATGGAAGAATCAAAGGGGATGTTATGAGGGGAGAAGCGGAAAGGGGCGGATCGGGTCAAAAAATAGCCTGGGAAGCTGTGCGGAATCCGGATACAAAAGAGCCGCTGGATATACTCTCTCAATAAAAAACAAAAAAATGCTCACAACCGTTTTTTTATAAACGGATCAGGCTGATTTTTCTTAAAAGAATATCGTTCTGAGTGCCCGAATATTGTGCATTCTACATTAATTTTAAGTAAATCAATCAATTAAAAAAATAACAAGGGGTTTTTTAACATACTTTTTCACAGAAATCGTGGAAATCTATTATGAATAAGTTGTAACTAATAAACTGATTTTTTTATAATAAAAATGATCTAGGCTTGAATGAGGAAAATTCATATGAATTTATAATCAGGGGGTTCCATGAATAAAAAGCCATTCACTTTCATTTTGATATTAATCCTTTTAGGCAGTGGTCATTTGTTGTTCTCTCAATTCACACCAGAAGAGATTGCCCAGCGTGCGGAATGGGAAGAGTTTCTCAAAACCGCAGAAATCATAAAATATGAAGATATCGGAGAAGGAGTGACAAAGCCGTACAGGCTGTATTTGAAAAAAGGGGATGTGGAACACTCTGGGTGCTGGAAAAACCCTTCAGGAATAGAACAAGGCTTTCTCGAGGGATGGCAGTATGAGATCGCCGCTTATGAGATAGATAAATTATTAGGATTGAATATGATCCCTCCTACTGTGGAAAGAGAGTTCAACGGCAAAAAAGGGTCCCTTCAGTTATGGATCACAAGTGAGATGAGTGATTTGGACAGGATGGATAAGGGAATCGACATTCCGGAAAATTATATCTTATCGTGGAACAGAAGCAAGTATTTGGGAAGAGCTTTTGACTGCCTTATTGCCAATGAGGACCGCACCCAGCAGAACATCCGTTACACAAAGGATTGGAGGACCATTCTCATAGACCATTCCCGCTGCTTCAGGTCTAAGAGAAAATACACGCGGAATCTTTTGTATGGCAAAGAGGGAATCAAGGAAAAAAAATTGATCCGCCAGCTGCCCAGAGTATTTATTGAGAGGCTCGGGTCTCTTGATTTTAAATCCATCAAGGAAGCCGTAGGTCCTTATCTCACTGATGGAGAAATCGAAGCCGTACTCAAGCGCAGAGATTTGCTTCTTAATGAAATCAATGAAATGATAAAGGAAGTAGGGGAGGAAAAATTTTTATATTGAGTGGTATTAAAGCTTTTTAAGCCCGGGGTCTATCACGGATTTTTCTGCTCTTGAACGGATGTATTTCATGAGCGCCTTGTGTTCGTTTTTAGTGTTTATGGAAGATTTGCTGTTGGAACACTTAATGGAAAAACCATTTTTGTTCTGTTCTACCATGATTTCCACTTTATTCAACCCGGTCTCATAAAACATTTTTATCCGCTGGTCCATAGGGCTTTGTTTTTGGTTTTGAGAAGGAGTGTATTGTTTCATGGTTTCACACAGATTGAGAAGAGCTTTCCAGAACGTATCTCCCTGGGCATAGTGAGAGAGGTCTTCGTTCAAGGCCACACATATATTTTTGTGAAGGAGACTCCAGAAAACATATTTGTTCATGCTGACGATGATATCTTTAATTGTGTTCTAATGCAATGATATTTGTTGTATGCTAAATGAAAATAATGCCTTTTTTATTTGTGCTCATAGGGAGAAGGAATGAACAGACGACATTTTATTAAAACGTGTTTATTAACAAGCGCGGCTTTGGGAATACACTCCAATACCTTTTTCTGCAGCAGAGTGAAAAAGAGGCCTAATTTTCTGTTTATTCTTGTGGATGATTTAGGATGGAAGGATTTAGGGTGCTATGGGAGCTCATTTTATGAGACGCCTTCTGTGGACCAACTGGCAGCCCGGGGAATGCGGTTTACTGATGCTTATGCGGCCTGTCCGGTCTGCAGTCCCACCAGAGTGAGCATTATGACCGGTAAATATCCGGCCAGGCTTCAGACCACGGATTATTTTGGCGCGCCCCAGCCTGAAACCGTGTCAGAACACTGGACCAGACACAAACCTCTCCTTCCGGCTTCTTATAAGGAGCATATGCCTCTTGAAGAAGTGACTGTGGCTGAGGCTTTTAAAAAAGCCGGGTACGCCACTTTTTTTGCCGGTAAGTGGCATTTGGGAGGAAAAGGATTTTATCCTGAAGACCAAGGTTTTGATGTGAATAAAGGCGGATGGGAGAGAGGCGGGCCTTACGGAGGGAACAAGTATTTTTCTCCCTACGGGAACCCTAAATTGCAGGATGGACCTGAGGGAGAGCATCTCCCGGATCGACTTGCATCAGAGACTTGCCGGTTCATAGAAACTCAGAAGGATCAAAATTTTCTGGCGTTTCTCTCGTTTTATTCGGTCCATACTCCGCTTATGACCAGAGAAGAACTGGAGCAAAAATATAAAGAGAAAGCATCCAAAAGAAATCAAAAGGTTGAGATCTGGGGAGACGAAGGGGAACGCAAGGTCAGACTTATTCAGAACCATGCGGTGTATGCAGGCATGGTGGAAGCTGTGGATCAGGCTGTTGGGAAAATCATCAATCATTTGAAAGCTCTCGGTCTTTATGAAAATACCGTGATCATCTTCATGTCTGATAACGGAGGGCTTTCCACATCCGAAGGGCATCCCACTTCCAATCTTCCGTTAAGGGCCGGAAAAGGATGGCTTTATGAAGGCGGGATAAGAGAGCCCATGATCATCCGGTGGCCTGGTGTGACACAGCCCGGAAGCCAGTGTTCAGAGCCTGTCATCAGCACGGATTTCTATCCCACTCTGCTGGAAATGGCTGGACTTCCCTTGCTTCCCAGCCAGCATTTGGACGGAGAAAGCATGGTCCCTCTGCTTAAGGGAGAAGCCCCAAGACAAAACAGATGCCTTTTCTGGCACTATCCTCATTACGGAAACCAGGGTGGAAGTCCGAGTTCTGCTGTCCGCTGCGGGAACTATAAGTTAATCGAATTTTTTGAGGACCGCCGTTGTGAACTTTATGACTTAAGCCAGGATATCAGTGAACAAAACGACCTCTCGCAGAAATTTCCGGAGAGAGCCTCTGAACTCAGAGAAAAGCTTCATTCGTGGCGGAATCAGGTGAGTGCCTTAATGCCCACCCCCAATCCCAAGGCTAAATAAAAAATGCTCATCGCCATTTTTTTATGAATAGGCAAGGTTAAATATAGTTTACTTATACGTGATTTTTAAATATAAATAAGGCAAATGTGTATTGGGCTCCCAATTTCGAAGAGGAGGGAGTAATGACTGAAATAAAATACACCAGGCGGGAATTCATAAAGGTTTCCGGTCTGGGGGCAGCTTCGTTGACAATGCTGGGTATTTTAGGCTGCAACTCTATAAAACCAGAGAAAAAGCCAAATGTCATCATCATTTTCTGTGATGACCTTGGATACGGCGACCTGGGAGCTTTCGGACATCCCACCATATTGACCCCCAATTTGGACAAAATGGCGGCTCAAGGGCAAAAGTGGACCAGTTTTTATGCAGCAGCCAGTGTGTGCACTCCCAGCCGGGCAGCCCTTGTGACCGGGCGCTATCCTATTCGCAGCGGTCTGTGCAGCGATAAACGCCGCGTCCTGTTTCCGGATTCCAAAGGCGGGATACCCGGTAGGGAAGTAACGATAGCCGAAGCTCTGAAAAACGTGGGTTATACTACGGCATGTATCGGAAAGTGGCACCTGGGTCATCTGCCGCCTTACCTTCCCACCGAACACGGCTTTGACTATTACTACGGCATCCCGTATTCCAATGACATGGATTACATAGGGGGTGAAAACGCATTCGAAAAAGTACGCTACAAACCCAAAACCGAATACTGGAATGTCCCGTTGATGAGGAATAAAGAGGTGATCGAACGCCCGGCTGATCAAAACACCATCACTCAGAGGTACACCCACGAAGCCGTCCAATTCATCCAACAAAACAAAGATCAGCCTTTCTTTCTCTACTTCCCGCACAGCATGGTCCATACGCCCCTCTTTGCATCGGATGCTTTTGATGGCACCAGCCGCCGCGGTCTGTTTGGTGATGTTATGGCAGAGGTTGATTGGAGTGTGGGAGAAATTCTCAAGACACTGGAGGGAGAACATCTGGCAGACAACACCCTTATTGTTTTTTCTTCGGATAACGGACCCTGGCTTTCTATGCTGCAGGCAGGGGGATCTGCCGGACTGCTTCGGATGGGAAAAGGGACCACCTGGGAAGGGGGTATGCGAGAACCGACCATTTTCTACTGGCCCGGAAAGATCAAGCCCGCTGTGATTATGGATATGGGTTCCACCCTAGACCTGTTTCCCACTGTGTGTGCCCTGAGCGGGGCTCGAGTCCCGCAGGACAGGGTCATGGACGGATATGACCTGTCCCCGGTGCTTTTCAATGGGCAGGCTGGTCCCAGAGATACCATGATCTATTATCGCGGTGAGCAGGTCTATGCGGCCCGGAAGGGACCCTATAAAGCCCACTATATCACGCATGGGGCTTATGGAATGGGCGGAGACCGCACAGAACATAAGGTTCCTCTCCTCTTCCATCTTGAGCATGACCCCAGTGAGAAATACAATATAGCGGATCAGCATCCTGATGTGATCAAAGAAATCAACAGGGTCGTGGAGGAGCATAAAGGAACAGTCAACCCTGTGGAGAATCAGCTGACAAAATAGATCTTTTCACTTATAAGGATTGGAGTTGAGAAAAAAGGGGCTTTTTACAGAACCAGGAAAAAGAACGGTGCGCCTGGTCCTTTTCGGAACATACGGTGAACAGAATACAGGTGATGACTATATGCTGGTAACCCAGTTGAGAGAGTTCAGGAGACGTTTTCCTTATGGATTGATAATTGTTTTATCAGGAAATCTGGAATATGACAGAGGCGTTCTGGAAAGAGAGGGATTGGTTGATAAGAGGATCCGGCTGCTTTATTCGGGCCGGATGGGTTTGCGGGAGCCGGGGAAAAAAGGACTGTCTGTTTTTAGTTGGATTTTCAGAAACATGAAAGAAGTTTTCCGTGCGGATATATTATTGATAGGGCCTGGGAACCAGATTCAAGATGTGACGCGTCCATTCCGGCTGTTGTTTTTTATCTCCCGGGCAATCTTATCCTGGTTAGGAAGAATCCCGTATGCTTTTTTCGGAATAGGATTTTACCAGGTTAAAAGCTGTTTGTGCCGCATTCTGCTTCGTTTCTGCTGCAGACGAGCCGCTTTTATCTCAACTAGAGATAACCAGGGGGCTTACGAGTTTCGGAAGCTGATGCCCGGTGGCACTCCTGCTTTCGGTCTATCTGATGTCACTTTTATCTCCCGATGGCCCACGCCAGCAGAAAATACAGTGAGAGCTCCCTCTCCCATTATTGGATTGACATATCGAATATTCCTGCCGGAAGTCTTTCCCCTTGAAGTCTCGGAGAATCTGGAATGTTCCCTGGCTGAGCTGCTGCAGCATATTCATGAACAGATCGGAGCAGAGTTTTATTTTTTTCCATTTTATAAGAATCGTCCCTATCAAGACACAAGGGCTTGCGACAACCTACTGAAGCAAATAGGAAGGCCTTCATTCCCATTGAAGATCATCTCATTTTATTCATTATCAGAACTTCGGGATAAAATGGTCCTGTGTGATGCCTTCATCGGTGTCCGTTACCATTCAGTACTGCTCTCTGTTCAAAACAGCATTCCGGTTTTGGGGATCGGTTATGCGCACAAAACCTGGCGGTTCATGAATGACTTCGATCTTCAGGATTTCGGAATTCAGGTACAGGATGTGACCGGAGAGAAATTAATAAAGATATGGGGACATGTTTGGGAGAACAGGTTTGATCTGAAAGAACGTTACAAAGAAGTGAGAAGAGCCGCCTGCAAGCGGGCAGAGGTTCATTTTGATCTTGTGGAAGAGATCATTTCTTCAGGTGGATTTAATATAAAATAACTTTTGGTCTAAGAGGGGATTTCCAGCCAATGAAACCAGATAGGGTGGTGTTTCTTATACCATTCCAGGACTTCGCGGAGCACTTTCTGATCTTTGAGAGAGATCACTTCAGGCGGAATGCGGTCGAAATGAACAAGGATTTTTCCACTTCCCGGATATTCCAGGGCTTCGGAACAAAGAGTCTGGAGTTCGTTTCGAATACGCCCGGAGTCTGATATTTTAATCGGACGGGTACGGAAGTCCTCTCCATAAATAAACCGGATGAGAAGCGGATTGAAGATTAGGCGCTGTTCTTCAGGTTTTTCCATTAAACGGAGTGTGAACGTGACCCGCTTTCCGGCGCGCGGCGTTGATATTCGTGTGGTCACTCTGTATATTTGGTCGTCAATACATTCAACACCCTGCGCACCAGTGTAAGGATCGTCACACATATATCCGGAGAAAGCAGCAACATCCCAATTTTTTTCAGGGAAAAAGTCATGGGCCCGGATGACCCTGTGATGAAGGGGCATTTCAGCTTCTCTTGCCTCCATAATCATACGGGTATATTTCTCTACAGTATCCTGGTCAATAGTCTTCTGGAACAGCTCTTCCAGTTTATACTTAACGTCAGGTTTATTCGGATCCAACCTCATGACGAACCGTTCCTTTTCGATGGGAAGTTCGAATTTAGAGGTAAAGGTCACCAGAGTGCCGTCAAGGTCCAGGGCAGGAGTCAGGCTGGCGGCCTGCATGGCCTCTGCTGAGGCAGCATAACCGTCCAGAAGAAACAGGTGTATCTGCTTTTCCTTGTCTTCCCATGTCCCTATTAGATAAGTCGGGGCATAGGTGCCTGAGTCTGTGAATGCTTTTCCCTTGGACGGCAGTACCCAGCCGTCTTCTACCAGATGGGCTCCCAGGTCCTTCCACTGCTTCCAGAGCCAGCCCAGTCTCTTCTCGCGGCTTTTTCCTCCGAGTGTCCAGACATGTATGTTCTTTCTTTTAATACCGGGATAGGTCTCTTCAATGGCTTCCATGACTTTTTTTCGCGGCGTCATAAAGTCCAGAAGAACTGATTTTTCTTCAGCCTTTTGGACCACTTTTGAGGGAAGAAAAAGGTTTCCCATGTAAGCCTCATAGGGTTTTGTGATGTGGAGCGGTTGGTTGAAGAGATGCATCACGGTTAAGGGGCCGGTAGGCTTTCCCTTTGCAAAACGGGATGTGTTCTCAAGGGTATCAATGGCAGAGCCCCAGACCGTGATACCTGAGTTTTTTATATCTTCTCTGAATTCTGTCCAGCCATAGTTTTCCTGGTTTAACAGTCGTGTGACTCTCCCATCCAGCCATTTGGCTACCTGAGGACGGGCATAAACACGTCCGAAACCCAATTGGGGATTGGATCCCATCTCCTTGGTCTCACCGACCTTCGGCATCAATCCTTCACCCATACAGACCAGCACAGCGTGATTTTCAGGAAGCTGCCGGGTGGCATACCAGAGGCTTTCGCTCATGGCATAGGCGGAGATGGCATCCGCGTCCTTTTTAACGCGGTTAAGCTCTTCCTTGGATTTGTCTTTTCCTTCGCCGAACCGTCCGAAAAGCCGTGTTCCCAGGGCGGTCACAGCCGCTGTCATGGTCATCAAACGCTCCATTCGGCCGTCCATAAATGAGATGTTTTTTGTAAATTCCGGAGCCTGTTTCCCCCGCAGCCATTCCACCTTGACATTCTCCAGCCAGAGATGCATGCGCCCAAGAATGGGACGGGTATCAAAGGCCCACTGGGAGACCAAGTCACGTCTTTCACGATCAGATAAATTCATAATCTTTGTCCTTTTACATCAATCTCTATTTAACCTGAAATATTCATAAAAAAATGGCGATTTTTGTTTTTTTGTTTTGCATTCAAGGATATGCATGATTTTTACAAAAAATGATAACTTAAATGTTCTTGTTTGTTTTCAATTTCATTTTAATCGCCATTTTTTTACCTTACAGGCAAGCCGATCTCACTGCATCTGCTTCGTTACAGGATACTCGCGGTGAAGGACCACAGCTTCGCACCCTGTGCCTCGCATCTGCAGCAACCTTGACTTGTGAATAATCAAGGTTAACTAGGTTATTAACATTTTTCATTAAATGCTCATTTTTTTAGGTCTGGTAACAGGATATTTTTTTAAAAAACTGTAGTCAATAGCTCCGTAAGTACAAGTATCGATGCATTTGAGGCACCGTATACAGTCTGAAGAATTCGGAGTTATATTGGGATCAAGCCCGACCGGACAGACTTGTGTGCACAGGCCGCATTGAGTGCACTTTTCATCATCTACATGCATTTGAAAAAGGCTGACTTTATTGAAAAATCCGAGGATTGTACCAAGAGGGCAGATGGCCCGGCAGAAAGGCCTTAAGCTCAGAATCATCCAGATCAAAAAGGCAATAAGAATAAAAAATTTCCAAGCAAACAGCAGCCCGGCCTGGGAGCGTAGAACAGGGTTTGCAGCTAAGAGCGGAATTCCTGCTTCCAGGGTACCGGCAGGGCAAATTAATTTACAGAACCATGTTTGTCCGAGCCCCAGAGAGTCCACCAGGAGAAGAGGCATGAGTATGACGAAAATAATGAGAACAGCGTATCTGAAGTACTTAACATATCCGGGTATCTTAAACTTGGGGGAGGGGATTTTGTAGAGAAGCTCCTGAATAAGCCCGAAAGGACACAACCAGCCGCAGGGAAGGCGTCCCATGAGGCTTCCCACAAGTGACAGGGAACCGATGACATAAAGTCCGAGTTGATAAAGGCCCAGAGAAAGGTTGAACCTGAGGTTTGCCAGAGAGTGCTGTAGAGCGCCTATGGGGCAGGCACCTAAAGCCGCAGGGCATGAATAACAATTAAGGATGGGCACACATATGCCTTTTGTCTGTCCTTTATGTACGGCGCCTTTAAAAAAGAGAGGGATATTGAGATTAAAAAGCAGCGCACTCAAAGACTGAAACCATTTGCGTTTTTGTAAAATCTTCATTTGGTTCAGCCGATTCCTATGCAGCTCAAACAGACGGTCACTGCTTTTTCCAGAACCACAAGGAATTCACCTGTGTTAAGACCGATGATGATCAAGACAACCGAAAGGAAAAACAGGAATAAAGATAATTTACGTTTCATTTGAAACCCTTTCAGTCTATAGAATAATGTGTTTTAAGAAAAAAATTAAGATTTTTTTTTCTTACAGGCGAGCTGATCTGCATTTCATCGAGTTTACACAACCTTGGCTTGTTCATCATCCAGGTTACTATTATTGATAATTTGTGATATCATGCCTCTCCTGTGTTTCAAAAGGAGACGGCCGTGAAAAAAACATTTCAGGTGTTGCTCATCCTTTTTATTTTTGTGATGGTTTCTTTGGCTCAAGAAAACAATAATTTTTACGATAATACTGAGACCTCTGTTCTCAGGGGACCTGAGATCCGCGTTGACGGAGAGGTTCAAAATCCGGGACTGGTCAAGTTGAGTAAATTAAGTCTTCATTCGGTTATAGTGAGAGAGTCAGCATTCAGGGAGGGTAAAGGGGCGGAGTTCACAGGGGCTTACAGATATGATGGCTACTCGATTTTTGATATTTTAGAAAACAGGTTCGTAAAGAAAAGAAACAGGGATGAGTTCGATTCTGTTATAGATCTCATTGTTGTTATAGAAAACAAGAAAGGGGAAAAGGTCGTTGTAAGCTGGGGAGAAATCTATTACCCGGCCAATCTACATAAGATATTGATTGCGACCCATGTTTCTCCTGTTTTGCCGACTAAAACAGATGAAAAGTGGCCTGTTCCCGAGAAGACCAAATTGATCTGCGGGAATGATCTTTTGACAGTGAGAAACATAGAACAACCCTGTAAAATTACGGTAATGACGCAGCCTCTTGATCTTGAAATAAACAGGGAAATCTCTCCGTTTTATTCCGCAAAGATTGATGTGTATGAAAGCGGAGAGAAAGTGGATGCCATTCTCAATATTGATGATATTCCGGGCCATAGAATCTATCCCAGTATCTTTTATGGAAGAGGAAGAGGTTTTCACGGGGTTCGTCATTTCACAGGAAGGCTTTTGAAATCTCTCTTGATGAAATATTTTGATGTGAATGAGAATGACCTAAAAACCGGATATTTCTGTGTGTCATCTGTAGACGGATATCGGATAACGCTTTCATTTAGTGAAATTTTCAACAGAAATGACAACAATGATTTTCTCTTGATAGATGAAGGAGAGGGCCGTGAAGGGGGGAGATTCCGGATATTTCCGGCTCCTGATTTTTTCTCAGATAGATCGGTCAAAGCAGTAAATGCTTTTTATTTTTTAAGATTATGATTTTAAAAGAGGAAAAGTTCTTGAAGTATTGAAAAATATTTACTATCTTATAGAACCTGAGTGAAGAGAATGATGAAACAAAAATCGGACTGGAAAGTCATTATTTTATTCATAACGGGTGTGTTTTTATTAAATAACTTCATTCTGGCTGAAGAGACAAAAAAAGAAGAAGAAAAGGAGAAACCCCTCAATTATTCGTCTGAAACAAGCCTTTCACTCGTACTCGTAAGAGGGAACAATCAGAATTTCTCTTTTAGTTTTGATACAGAACAGGAGCTGAAGATAAAAAAATTAAATAAAATCGAGTATAAAGGTAAATTCATTAAAGCCAACTCTAACGGAGAGAAAAAAACAGAGGTCTATTACAGCCATTTTAAATACGATAGAAAGATCCTGCCCCGTTCTTATATTTTAGGTTTTGTTCGTTATGAGCGAAATAAACTCGCCGGTTACAACTACCGGCTTGCTCTTTCTTTAGGCGGGGGAGGGACTTTAATTAAAACCGATAATATGGATTTAACGACTGAGCTGGCTTTTGGGTGGAACAATGAAAACAACACCAAACGCGTTGAAGTCAACCTGAATAATGCCTCATCCATATGGAAAGAGACCATCAATGCTTCTTTTGTCTCATCTCTTTTCACCGGGAAATTATCGTATAAGATTTCAGAAACGTCGGAGGTTATTCATCAGGAAACGGTTTTTCTTAATACCGAAGAGCTTGAAGATTTCCGGGTCAATTCAGTTTCCTCAATTTATTCATCCATAAATTCGCTGTTTGCTCTTAAAACCAGTATTCAGATTGTTTATCAAAATCTTCCTGTGGAAGGATATAAAAATACGGATATGTTTTTTCTCAGCTCTTTGGTCATTAAAATATAGGAACCAGGACTATTTATAAAAAAGAGGGTCACCCTTTGGATTCTAAAAAGAACGGATATTCATTCCATTTGTTTGATGGGGAAAAGTCTGCCAAAGCCCTGATTTCTTTTTGGAAAGAAAATGATTTTTTTCGCAGGGTGTATGAAAAAGACTGGTCTTTATGGGTGGATACGTTCCAGCCTGAGATCACTGACCGTCTGGGATGGCTTGAACTTCCCGTGAGAATGAAGGAGCGAATAGAGGATATAGAAATTTTTTCAGAGGAAGTCAGAAAAGAAAATCTTTCCAAGCTGGTACTCATCGGCATGGGGGGCTCAAGCCTGGCACCGGAAGTATTTCAAAGGATTTTCAAGAAGGCATCCGGCTTTCCGGAACTGATTTTCTGTGACAGCACACATCCTGAGGCTGTGGAAAGACTTAGAAAAACAGTGGATTTAAGCTCTTCTCTTTTCATCGTATCAAGCAAGTCCGGAACTACTCTGGAAACCCTGTCTCTGTATCATTATTTCTGGTCTGAAGTGGAAAAAAAGCAGGAGAAGCCGGGGCGTCACTTCATTGCCATTACAGACTTTGGCACTCCTCTTATGCGGGAAGCCCAAATAAAAGGGTTCAGAAAAATATTTAATCCCTTTCCGGACGTGGGGGGACGGTTCTCTGCTTTTACTGAATTCGGGCTGGTTCCCGCCTCTTTAATAGGCGTGGATATTCGAAGACTTTTGGGCTGTGAGAAGAAAATCCCTGAACTTTACCTTGGAGCCGCGTTAGGGGCCGTTGGAGAGAAAAGGGATAAACTCACTTTTATAACGTCAAAGTCTTTAAAAGCTTTTCCATACTGGCTTGAACAGTTGGTGGCAGAAAGCCTGGGTAAGCACGGCAAAGGCATCATCCCTGTTATGGATGAGCCGTTGCTAGACATGGAATCTGATTATAAAGACCGGTTTTTTATTTTTTTCTCTTTGGACGGGGAGCACGGGGAAATCGAAAAAGTACTAGCCAGAGCCAGAGAAAAGAAGATCCCCTTTATAGATATAAGCCTTAATAAGAGGTATGAGTTAGGGACTGAAATATTCAATTGGGAATGGGCTGTTGCCGCCACCGGCTCGTATCTAAAAGTCCATCCTTTCAACCAACCCGATGTTCAGGAAGCAAAGGATTTTGCAATAAGAGCCATGAAAGAGATATCAGAAAGTAAAGCTGGATTGAGAGACAGGGTAAAAACTTTTTCCATAGATGATGATATCCCTTTAGAGAAAGCAGTGGATGAGTGGCTTTCCAAAGCTCATAAAGGAGGTTATGCGGCAGTCCAGGCTTATCTGACTCCCTCTGAGAAAACAAAACAGAAAATTCAAAATATTAGAGAAGCCCTTCGGAAAAAACTAGGGATAGCCACTACTATGGGATATGGGCCTCAATTTTTACATTCCACAGGCCAGCTCCATAAAGGAGGTCCTGATAAAGGTCTTTTCCTGCAGATAGTGGATGCTCCTCAAACAGATGTTGAGGTCCCCGGAAAAAATTATACGTTTAAATCCATCATCAAAGCCCAGTCTCTGGGAGATTTTTTAGCGCTTCAAAGAAAAAAAAGGACCGTTCTAAGAGTCGATTTGAAAGAGCAGAGTCTACGTGGATTAAGTAAGTTGGCAAAAATTATTGATTCTTGAAAATGTTGAATAACGATGTGACAAATAAATCATTATTCTAATGAATTCCATTGACCTCTGTTTGGTTTCTATATAATATTATTATCGATAAAAAGATAGAATATGGTTGGACTATATGTAAGGATTATTTTATATCGGAGGATAAATGAAGGAAATTAATAATATGCGTAACGGCAGCAGGAATTTATTTCAAAGATATAGAGGGAATCCTATTCTTTCAGCGAATAATTGGCCGTATCCAGTAAACACGGTATTCAATCCGGGAGCCACAACTATAAACGGGGAGACTTTACTCCTTGTTAGAGCAGAGGATTACCGTGGTTTTTCACATCTGACCGCAGCAAGAAGCAAAGACGGAAAGACAAACTGGCAGGTCGACGCATCTCCCACATTATCCAGCTCAGCCGATAATCAGGAAGAAATATGGGGATTGGAAGACTCTCGAATTGTCTGGCTTGTTGACGAAAAAATCTATGCGATCACTTACACTTCCTTTTCAGGAGGAGGGCCTCAGGTATCCTTAGCTATGACAGAAGATTTTAAGAATTTTGAGCGAAAGGGAACGTTAGTTCCGCCCGAAGATAAGGATGCGGCTCTTTTCCCCAAAAAGTTTATGGACCGGTATGTCTTGATACACAGACCTATAGTTAAAGGGGAAGCTCATATTTGGATGTCATTTTCCCCTGACCTCATTCACTGGGGAGAACACCGCATATTGATACCGACCAGAGGAGGTTTATGGGATACTCACAGAGTTGGTTTAGGAACCCAACCCATCGAAACTCCTGAAGGTTGGTTGATTATATATCACGGGATTCGAGGAACAGCCGCAGGAAAGCTGTATAGAATGGGATTGGCTTTGCTTGATTTGGAAAAGCCCTGGGAACTCATAAAGAGAAGCGAAGAGTGGGTGATGGGGCCTAAAGCCGAATATGAGTTTCTCGGTGATGTTCCAGGAGTTGTGTTTCCCACCGGAGCGGTCCTGGAAAAAGAGAAAAATGAACTCAGAATATATTATGGGGCTGCTGACACATACGTATGCCTTGCAACAGCTGATTTGAATGAGGTATTAGATTATTTAAAATCCTGTTGATAAATGATAAAAGAATAATAACTAACCTGGAGGGGAGAATTTTGGATGCATGAATCTAATCAAATATATAAGAAAGTACCCGTATCTTTTTTAGCGACCTATCCTCCACGGCGCTGTGGAATAGGGACATACACACGGGACCTTGCATTAGCATCAGCTAAACTACAGGGTGAAAGATTGGGTGAGAACAGCCTTTTTCAAGTAGTGGCTTTAAATGACAGATTTGAAGGGTATTCATACGGAGATGAAGTCATATTTGAAATAAACGTCCAAAATAGAACTGATTACCAAAAAGCTGCAGATTTTCTTAATCTTTCATTTTCACAGGCAGTATGTATCCAGCATGAATTTGGTATCTTTGGAGGCCCGGATGGGGAATACATTATCTCCCTGCTTGAACGGTTAAAGAAACCTGTGATAACTAATTTGCATACTGTGCTGGAGAATCCATCTCCTCATCAGAAAGAAGTGCTAAAAGAAATCTGCTCTTGCTCTACCATTGTGGTCGTTTTGGCAGATAAGGCCATTGATATGCTTACTCATATTTACGGAGTGAATAAAAATAAAATAAGAAAGGTTCATCATGGAGCACCTAATGTCCCGTTTTTAGATACCAGTTACTACAAGGATCAAATTGATGCTGAGGGAAGACTGGTCTTGTTAACCTTTGGGCTGATAAGTCCAAATAAAGGGATAGAATTTGCCGTAGAAGCTTTATCTGAAGTTGTAAAAAAGCATCCCCAAATACTTTATATTATTTTAGGAGCCACTCATCCAAACGTTAAGAGATCTCAGGGAGAAGAATACAGGATTTCCTTGGAACAGTTAGTAAAGAGGAGGGGATTGGAGAAAAATGTATTGTTTCATGACCGTTATGTATCATTGGATGAACTCATAAAATATTTGGTGACGGCTGACATCTATATTACACCTTATTTAGCTAAAGAACAGATCTCTTCCGGAACATTAGCTTATGCCGTAGCATGTGGAAAGGCGATCATTTCGACTCCTTACTGGCATGCACAGGAGCTTTTGGCAGAGGATAGAGGGATTATCATTCCTTTTAAAGATTCAGGAGCTTTAGAGGAAGCTATAATAAAACTAGCTGGGGATGAAGTTAATAGGCAGAGAATGCGAAAGAAGGTTTATGATTTTGGGCGTTCTATGATTTGGCGGCAGGTCGCATCTTCTTATATTCAAATTTTCGAAACAGCTCGTGAGACGTATAAAGAGCGGAAGGTCAGTGTCGGTATTTCTAAAGAGGACCTAGAGGAGATTAAAAAACTTCAAATCGGACTTCCTGAGGTTGATTTAAGACATCTCCGAAACCTCACTGATGATACCGGCATTTTAGAGCATGCAACCTATACAATTCCGAATCGGCGTCATGGCTACACAACAGACGACAACGCAAGGGCTCTGATTGTGGCCATAAAAAACTGGAGACTTTTTAAGGACGACTCTATACTTTCTCTGTTTAATATCTATTCTGCTTATTTATTGTATGCATTGGATAGGGTTAATGGAAAAGTCAGAAACAGACTCTCTTATGACAAACGGTGGATTAAAGAAAGCGAATCAGAAGATAGCTGTGGAAGGACGGTTTGGGCTGCAGGGCAGTTAGTGTCAGAAGCACCTAATGATTCCCTTGCCAACTTAGGAACAGAGATATTTCATCAGTCATTTAACCTTGCTAATAATTTCACTTCCCCCAGAGCCTGGGCATTTTCCATTCTGGGAGGAGTCTCTTATTTAAAGCAATTTGTCGGTGACAGGAACGCTAAGTTGACTTGTCATAAATTGGGGAAGAAGCTGTTAGAGCTTTTTAAGAACAACATATCAGAAGGCTGGGTGTGGGGTGAAGATATAGTCAGCTATGAAAATGCCAGGCTTCCTCAGGCATTAATAGCTTTTGGCCGCTTTTATGACAATAAAGAAGCTTCATCCATAGGAGTCAAGTCTTTGAAATGGCTTCTAAAAGTACAAACAGCGTCTAAAGAGAGCCACCTCACCATCATAGGGAATGATGGATGGTATACACGGAAGGGGAAAAAGGCAAAGTTTGATCAACAGCCGGTGGAAGCCGCAGCCCTGATTGACGCCTTATATGAAGCTTATTTAGCAACCGGAGATACTTATTTTATCAAGAAAATTGATTGGATATACAGCTGGTTTTTAGGAAATAATGACTTGGGCGCCACTCTTTATGACTTTAAAAGCGGGGGATGCAGAGATGGTCTGCAATCGTTTGGTCTTAATAAAAATGAAGGCGCTGAATCTCTACTGTCCTGGCTGATGGCTTTGCATAGAATGCATGAGATTTCAAGGAAAAGCGCATATAAATCTAAAGAAGAGATTGAATCCAGTAACTCCAAATAAGTCCTTTTTTCTTAAACTTATCTGAAACATCAGGTAAACCCGTTGATGTGTTTTTGGGAATATTTTGACAGTGCGCTTTGGCTGTGTTATAAGGTTTTTAACATTGCGGTTGTGTCGTTAAAAAATAGATATGATGGCTGAAAGAATCAAAAGATTCTATAAAAGGCATATCACTCTTTTCAATCTTCTGTTTTTGCTTCTCTTTCTATATTTGTTTTTATTCAGCCTTGAACTTATGGGGTCATCCCTGAAGCTGTTCGGCAAGGGATTGGCAGAAAATTTGATAAAGACCACAACCAATCCCCTGGTGGGTTTGTTCATTGGCATATTGGCTACTTCTATAATCCAGTCTTCCTCTTCAACCACTTCTATTGTGGTGGGCATGGTGGCAGGAGGAGCGCTGAATATAGCCAATGCCATCCCCATCATAATGGGAGCTAATATTGGGACTTCAGTTACAAATCTGGTTGTATCTCTGACACAGGCAAAACGTAATATAGAATTCGAAAGAGCCCTTTCTGCGGCTATTGTCCATGACTTTTTTAATATTCTGGCTGTTGTCGTGATATTTCCCCTGCAGTACTTCACGAATTTCTTGGGACGTATAGCCACTTTTATGGGGGAGAACTTTCAAAACATAGGGGGACTTAAGTTTTTAAGCCCGGTAAAAGCTTTGACACGGCCCTTGGTGGAGGTCCTCATAAAATTTCTGGGAGAATACCCCTGGATTTTGTTCATAATGTCTCTGGGATTTCTTTTACTGGCCCTTGCCAGAATGGTCAAATCTTTAAAAATACTGGTTGTGCAAAAAGCAGAAGTGTGGTTTGACAGATACATATTCAAGACAGCCCTGCGTGCTTTTATATTGGGTATGGTACTCACTTCGATCGTGCAGAGCAGCTCGATCATCACTTCCCTGGCTGTCCCCATGGCCGGAGCCGGCCTGTTGACCATAGTTCAGATATTCCCCTATACTTTAGGTTCGAATGTCGGAACAACAGTAACAGCTATTTTAGCGGCTCTGGTGAGCGGAAACCTTGCCGCAATCATTGTCGCGTTTTCTCATCTGCTGTTCAATATAATGGGAATTGCTGTATGGTGGCCTCTTAAATTCATCCCCATCAATATGGCAAAAAAATTCGCAAGTTTTTCTATTAGAAGGAAATATATACCTGTCTTATATATAATAATCGTGTTTTTTGTCATCCCGATACTATTTATATATTTATTCAGGTAATGTATGATAACGAACATGGATTATTCATAGTAACATCGCTATTTTTTATGAATATTTCATGTTGGAGGAGAAAGAGAAATGTTTAAAAAGTGGCTTTCGCTCTTTAGAAAAGACAATCTAATGGATAGAGCTTACAGAAGGTCTTTTGTTATGCTGGATTTAACCAGAGAGATGTTTTTGAAATCTAGGGAGTCATTGAGAAACAGAGAAGATACTGAAATTGACATAAATATCCGTGATAGGGATTTAGAGGTCAACAGTTATGAAAGAGAAGTCCGCCGGAATGTTTTCAATCATCTGGTCGTCAGCGGAACCGAGATGCTGCCTTCCGGACTTGCTCTTATCAGCATTATTATAGACATTGAACGTATTGGGGATTATGCTAAGAACATGGTTGAACTGGCGCAGGAACATCCCGGAAAACTCCATGGAGGTATATTTGAAGAACAGATTGCGCGTATTGAGGAAGCCGTGGAAGATAATTTCATTCAAACCAGAAGATGCTTTGAAGCCGGAGAAAAGGAAGCCGCTTTAAAACTTTTAGACAAGTACAGTTGGGTCAATCAAACCTGTGATGACTGCTTGTATGCGCTAGTCCGCGAAAAAGACAAGAATATTAGACCGGGCGATTCGGTTGCCCTTGCTCTTTATTCCAGGCAACTGAAACGTATCAACTCTCATTTAAGGAATATCACGACAAGTGTGGTGAATCCCTTTGACAAAATAGGATTCAATCCGAAAAATTATAGAGATGATGAAGGTTAGTTGTTAGATAGACTTTCCGCAGTAAGGACAGTAGATAAAGTCAGGAACCACTGATCTCCCGCAGTGAGGACACTTCTGAATACGGTGGCGGGAAAAGTCCTCCATTGAGGAGCCGTCTTGAGTGAACACAGAGCCGCAGTTTTCACAGACCATAAAGGGAATTCCTTTTTTAACAGGAAAAAGCGGTATAAAGAAGAGACTGAGGTAACTGTCCGTCCTTTTTATGTAGAGTTCAAAATGGCCGCATTCCGGACAGGTGTGCGGATTTTCGTCCAATTTTATGGTCTTTGGCTGCACTCCTCCTATAAAGAAAAACATATTAGAACTTAAAGCCCAGAAGGTTCCAGTAATTTAAAAACCATAAAAACACGACAAACGTTACAAGGATGAGAAAATAGTACAAACGGCCGCATCTGTTCCAGTATTTTTTCATCCATGCTATAACTGAGAAGAAAAGCACTCCCACGGCCAGCGCTGTAGCAACAAAAGGCATAGCGAACAGGATTTTTAATGTAAAAGGAACACCGTAGATGAGTTTTTCAGGACTGCTCAGCATGGATAACAGACAGATTAAAAATATCACACACAGGCCGCTCATGATTCCTGCTGTCAGACGGAATAATCTAGGCGCATCAGGTTTTTCAGAAACGGGGCTGCAGACACGGCGCCTCAGTGCGCCGAGAGGCCAGGAAAGAGTGGTAAGAAAGATAAAGAGGGTAAGACCGAGTGTGAAAAAGTGAAATACCGGGGTTTCATTCCATTTGAGTCTCACGAAGGCTGCGGTGGGGGAGTCTCCGACAAAAAGATGCGAGATATGACCTTTTTTATCTTCCCTGAAAAGAAGTTTATCCTGTGACCTGACTTTTTGAAAAACAAGGGGCTCTTTTTGCATCCATTGGCTTTTATTTGGACCGGAGGAAATCAGGAGTTTTCGGCCTTTGATGGCGTTTATTTGAATGGTTGAGACAAGCTGGCCCAGCTTTTCAATACTGGAATGATTAACCCTTGTGGTTCTGTATGTTCCTGAAAATCTGTGGAGATTTTGTTTCTTTTCTTTTTCGTTTGTTTCAGTATCTTGTTCTGGGGAGAAGGGGAAATAACGGTCAAGGATGGATTCGATCAGCTGCACTCTGGAAGCACCGCTGCCGCCCACACTGTTGTAGGAAACAAAGAATCCAAGGTTTTTTTCGGGAATGAGAATGAGATAGGAGTGAAAGAGGAGGGTATCGCCTCCGTGGCCTATGGTGTTGAGTCCGTTGTAGGTCCATTCCCAGAAGCCGTAGGCGTTTCCGCTCAATCTCCTGTCATGAGTGAAAAGGGTTGTGTGCATGAGCCGGGCTGTTTCTTCCTTAAGGATCTCTACATCGTTGTAGTGTCCGTTTTGAAGATGGGTGATCATGAATTTTGCGATATCCTCTCCGCTTGTGCTCAGACCTCCCGCAGGGGCCATGCCGTTAAGGAGCTCAAATTCATCAGGTTCAAGGACTCCATTCTCGTATTTATAACCTACGGACATATTTTCTAACAGTCTATCAGGCAAAGGCTGACGGAAGGAGCTGTTTACCATTCCCAGTGGTTCGAATATATTCTTTTCTATGTATTCTTCAAAAGGAATTCCTGAGACGCATTCAACGATATATCCCGCAAGAGATGTTCCGTAATTCGAATAGGAGGTGATTTGGCCGGGAGGTCTGACTCTTTGCGGCATGTGTTTTTTAAGAAAATCTTTGAGAGGCATCAGGTCCTTTGGCTTGCGCACAGCCATCCCGATTGATTTTTCTTCAAAACCAGGTGTGTGAGATAAGAGGTGAGTCATTGTGATGGGTTCAGCGTAAGTCTCAGGAATGCTGAATCCCTCTATGTACTGGTTGATGTCTTTATCTAGTTCGATTTTTCCCTGCTCATAGAGCTGCATCACAGCAGTCCATGTGAACAGCTTTGATATAGAGCCCGGACGGAAAAGAGTTTTGTCTGATGCGACAGGTTTGTTTTTGGCAATGTCCGCTAATCCATATCCTTTTTTCAGAAGGATTTTTCCGTCTTTAACCACAGCAAAGGTGGCGCCGGCGATATGTTTATCCGTAATGTGTGCAGCCATGATTCCGTCAACAAAGTTTTTCAGGTCAATGGGATCGATATTCACAGGTGTGGTGAGGTCTTCTGATGTTAACGGATACCGGTTTATCTCAGGATCCTGTGCCTGGAGAAAGCTGTGATGAAATGACAGTAAAAGCGTAATCAAAATGCATAAGTTTATTTTTTTCATGGATTTATTCCTCTTTGAGGGTTTTGTAAAATATATCACCAGAAAGGCTGTTCCGCAAGGCTATTTTTTGAAATAAAGCCTAAAGCACGTACCTCGGGATAAGTGGATTCAATCCTATCAACACTTTGTAATTTGATATTCCAGCCCATTCAGCTATATCATCCGCTGTGATTCTTTCATTTCCTTGTGTGCCGAGGAGCGTGATTTCATCTCCGGATGAGACATTTGACTCAAAACTTAAGAGAGCTTCCATATGATTGGCTGTGATGCTGTTGATGATTGGATGTTTTTTCCCGTTTATGAGAACTTTACATTTTCCAGAAGCTGAATAAGGATATCCGTCTGAGTATCCTACTGGGATGACAGCAATTTTTTCTTTTTTTTGGGCTTTATAAGCTCTGTGATAAGAGACAGAATCTCCCGGACTGAGAGTTTTGACATCCACTACTCTAGATTTAAACTCAAGCACAGAACGAAGGGAAAGAGAGTCTTCCTGTCCGGTCTTTTGGTTGGGATAATAGCCGTAAAGAACAATACCTGGCCTAAGCATATCCAGATAAAAAGACCTTGATTCAAAGATTCCAGCACTGCTTGCCGCATGTCTTGTGTTTAAATTGATTCCTAATTTTTTTGAATCCTCATAAAGAGATTGAAGCCTTTTGACCTGAATTTTATCAAATTGGTTATCTTCACAGAGAGTGGTTGAAATACCTGAGATAGAAATCCCTTTTAATGAAGAAACTTCTTTGATAACTGAGAGACCTTCTCTGTAAGGGATACCCATTCGGTTCATTCCTGTATCCACATGAATATGGACATTTATTTTCGCTATCAGTTTTTCGGCTCTTTGGTTCATGTTTTGATAATCTCCGGAATGCAAAAATTGGCTTATATTGTCTTTGACCATAATATCCGTATTTTCAGGAATGATCGGGCCAAAATTGTATAGGGGACATATGACGCCAGAGTTCCTCAGTTTAACAGCTTCCTGAAATTTACACACCATAAGAGCATCTATTCCCATTTGATCAAGCTGTTTTCCAAATTCAACCAGACCATGACCATAGGCGTTTGCCTTTATGACCGCCATCACAGGAGCTTTCACTTTGTTTTTAACTTTATTCAGATTCCAACGTATATTTTTCGAGTTTAATTCAATCCAGGATTCATGAGAATCTTTAGTATTTTTTATTGAATGGATATTTTTTGATTCAGTCCTGACCTTTTTTATTTTTCCAGTTGATGCGAGTGAAAAACCAGAATATAAGAGAAAGTCTCTTCTGTTTAATTTCATTTAATCTCTCCTTATCATTCCTGTCACACCTGGTTTTTGTTGCCATTACAGAAATCTTTGTTTGTGGAAGATACAGGTGCATTAATTTATTGTAATCGAATTTTTAGTTAATTATAATAAAAAAGGAGATGGAGAAAAGAATAAAAAACAATAAAAGGAAAGGAAACCATGGACAAACAGGAAGCAAGCCAAGTTAAGCTGGATGAAGGAAAATTGACCAAAGAGCAGATCAGGATTTTGCTTAAAAGCCTTCCGTTTGATATCACATTTGTGGATGAGAATGACAAGATCTGTTTTTACAGCGCCAACAAGGACCGTATTTTCCCGAGAAGCCCGGCGGTCATAGGCAGATCAGTACAGAACTGCCACCCGCCGAAAAGTGTGCACATCGTAGAAAAAGTCATTAAGAGCTTTAGGGAAAGGACAAAGGATAAAGCAGAATTCTGGATCCAGCAGGGTGATCAGTTTATTCATATCCGTTATTTTCCTGTTTATAATGAACAAGGTGATTACAAAGGCGTCATTGAAGTGAGCCAGGAAGTATCCGGAATACGTTCCTTAAAAGGGCAACGGCGTATTTTAGACTGGTAAGAGCTTCAAAACCAGGTTTAATAATTCTATTTTCAAGAGGATGAAATGATGAAGAGAAGATTCATATGTTTTTTTACCTTATCTGTATTTTTATTTGCCGGAGGTTTTGCATTAAGCATTGCTGAGGATAAACCCCTGACCATACCCGAGAAAACAGAGTTCAAGGAGACCTCCCGGTATGAAGATGTCATGGATTTTATTGAAGAGCTGCAGGAAAAAAGTTCTCTTGTAAGAGTGGAGATTTTAGGCACCAGTACGGAAGGAAGGGATATCCCGCTTCTCATAATAGGAGACCCTGTTCCTGCCTCTCCTCTTGATTTAAATTATGATGAACGATTGGTGGTCTATTTTCAGGCCAATATTCATGCCGGAGAAGTGGAGGGCAAAGAAGCAGCCCAGATGTTAGCCAGAGATATCATCCTTACCGATAATCATTCTTATCTGGATAAAATCGTTCTTCTGCTGGCCCCCATATTCAATCCGGACGGGAACGAAAAGATAGATGTGAACAACCGGAGGAACCAGGTCGGACCGGAGAAGGGTGTGGGAGTCCGCTATAACGGGCAGAACCTGGACCTCAACAGAGACGGACTGAAGCTTGAAAGCCCGGAGGTCAGGGGGCTGGTTCAAAATGTGATGGTGCGTTGGGACCCTGCGGTTCTTCTCGACAGTCATACGCATAACGGCTCCTATCATGAAGAAGTCGTCACCTATATCTGGTCGGTTAATCCCAATGGGGATAATTCGCTGATAGACTTTATGAGCGGAACATTTATGCCTGAAGTCAATAAGATACTCAAAGAAAAATACGATACTCTGTGCATCCCCCACGGTGATTTCATGAGTATAGAAGAGCCTGAAAAAGGGTGGAGATCCATCACCCCCGAGCCCAGATATATCAGTAATTACATTGGACTCAGGAACCGTTTGGGCATACTGAATGAAAATTATCCTTATGCGGATTTCAAAACAAGAGTTTTTTCATGCCATAAGCTATTTCATTCCATACTGGAGTTCTGCTGCAATCAAAAGGAGGAGATTGCGCATCTCATAAAAGAGGCTGACCAAAAAACAGTAAAAAGAGGTCTCAATCCCGGAGAGGGAGATGTGTTTATCACTAAATATGAATCAAAGCCCACAGGCCGGGAAATAACCATACACGGATACGAAATGGAAGTCCTCAAGTCAGACAGAGGCTGGCCCAGAGTCAGAAAAACAGATGTTAAAAAGACGTATACCATGCCTCTCTATGCGGATTACAGCGCTCAAAGCAGCGTGAGACTTCCCTATGGTTATCTCATTCCCCTTCCTGTGACGGAAGTCGAAGAAAATCTCCTGCTTCACGGAATCACGGTGGAAAAACTGAAGAAACCGGTTGAGCTCGAAGTTGAAAAATTTATGATTGAAGAGCTCAAGTCAATGGAGAGGGCTTATCAAGGGCATCATTTGAATTCGGTAAAGGGAAAATACATAACAGAGAAGATGGAATTCCCCGTGGATACCTTGTTCATTCCTCTGGCTCAACCCCTGGCCAATGTTGCCTCTTATTTGTTAGAGCCTGAGAGCGATGACGGTCTTCTGGTGTGGAATTTCTTTGACCGCTATATCGTTCCCCAGTGGGGCAGAGGAACCCTTGTTTACCCTGTGTACAAGCTTATGAAACCCGCGAATCTGGCAAAAGAGACCATAAAGCTCAAGAAATAACGAACGATGTCGTCATTTTTAACTCCCGGAGAGCTGTATGACCGGGCTATGGAATCTCTTAAAAGCAGCGCTGATCCAGAGAGAGCAAGTGGAGGGAAAAGATATTTCAAGCCGGATGAAGAGATTTACATGCTGGGTCTCAAGGCAGCCCGGATAAGAGAAAAATCCAGGGGATTCTATGCTCTCATCAAACCTCACTGGGACCAGGACCAGGCCGTTGAACTCTGTGAACTGATGCTTCCCAATAAATATTTGGAAGCCAAGGCTTTTTGCCTTCTTATTCTGGAACGGTTTGTCACATCTCTGAAGAAGAAACATTTCTTCCGGATAAAAGAATGGATCCAAAAAAATTACTGCGCGAATTGGTCCACCATAGATTTGCTGTGCTGCGATATTTTAAGCCCATTGATAGCGGCATATCCTGATCTCGTGGATGAAGTCACATCCTGGACCGAGTCGAAAAACAGATGGCTGAGGCGCGCCTCCATTGTTTCCTTTATAAAGCCGGCCAGGCAGGGGAGATATATTGATGTGGTTCAAAAGACAGCGCAGAAACTTTTTCCAGATGATGATGACCTGATCCAGAAAGCAAACGGATGGATTCTCAGGGAGTCCGGAAAGAAAGATAGGGGACGTCTTGAGAGATTTCTCTTAAAACACGGCGAGAACATTCCAAGGACCACATTGAGGTATGCCATTGAAAGATTCCCGGAAAAAAGGAGGAAGGAAATACTCGAAATAACAAAAAAATGAATTATTCATAAACAAATGGTGATGAAAATCAGATGTGGCTTGTGCTCGCTAAAGATTTTTAACGCCATTCTTCTTCGTTTTTCTCGGCGCTTGCGTAACTCCCCCCGTCCGTGGGTCAGACATACTCAGCGCCCGGCTTCGCCGGATGCCCTCGAAAAGCCTCATCCGAAGGCTAAATCTTCAATGTCGCTTCAGCCATACCTGATTTTCATAAGGTTTACACAACCTCGACTTGTGAATAATCCAGGGAAAATGACGTATTAGAAAGGAATTCAAATGGACGATCTAACCAAAAAAATCAAAGGAGCCCATCAGGTTTCTCTTTATTTTCACCTGGTTGTTATGGGAAGTCTCTTGATCTATATCGCTGTTGTTGAACTGTTCGGAGCCAATCTCAGCCCGTACGGGGACCGTTATAGTTATCTTTCCTCCCTGCGGTATATATTTTACGGGATCACCATTGTGGTCATCTTTGCTATAAGAAGGCTCAACAGCCTGTTTAAGTTGAGACCTGTCACAGGAAGAGCGGACAAAACCATTAAGAGAATGATGACACTGAACATTATCACTTCTCTGTTGTGTGAGATCCCGGGACTGCTGGGACTGGTTTATTTCCTTATGAAGGGAATCAAAAAGGATTTTTATTACCTTATCATTCTTTCAGGTGTTCTTCTGATATTGAATTTTCCAAGGTATGCCAGGTGGAGGCCTTTGATCGAGAAAGGAGAGGCGAGTTGAAAATCAAATTCTTAGGAGCGGCCCGGCAGGTTACGGGCTCCTGTTATCTTCTGGAAGCCGGAGGAATAAATATATTAGTAGACTGCGGTATGTACCAGGAAAGAAAATTTCTTGATAGAAATTGGAATCCTTTTGCCGTCTATCCCGGGTCTGTGGATCATGTTTTACTGACCCACTGCCACCTGGACCATTCAGGCCTTATCCCGAAGTTCGTCAAAGAAGGATTTTCAGGAAAGATATTCATGACTTCCGCTACAATGGACCTTTTGGAAATCATGCTTTTAGACTCAGCAAAGATCCAGGAAGAAGATGCCGAATACAAAAGAAAAAGACACGAGCGAGAGGGAAGAAAAGGGCCTCATCCAGAGGTGCCTCTCTATAAAGCCAGAGATGCCCGGAATTCATTCAAGTTCTGCTCGAGTATTGACTATGCGACGCCCTTTTCCCTGAACAGCCACGTGACCGTCACTTTTCATGATGCGGGCCATATTGTGGGTTCCTCCATGGTAGAGGTCACTGTTAAAGAAAACGGAGACAGGGAGAAGGTCATATTTTCCGGGGATATAGGACAATGGAATAAACCTATTGTGAAGAATCCGTCTGTTTTTCAGCAGGCTGATTATGTGGTCATGGAATCCACTTACGGAGACAGAGAACACAGGGATTCGGATCCTCCGGAGGCTTTGATAGCAAAGATCATCAATGATACGTATTCGGCCGGTGGAAAGGTGATCATACCGACATTTGCCGTAGAAAGGGCTCAGGATTTGTTGTTTTATTTATCAAAACTCGTGAGGAAAAATGAGATTCCTTTTCTTAAAATCTTTTTAGACAGCCCTATGGCTGTCAGTGTGACAGATGTGTTCCGGAAACACAAGGAGTGTTATGACAAACAGACACTAAAACTTATGGAGGACAATGAACCTCCTTTTGAATTTCCCGGCCTCAAGCTCGTAAGAACCAGAGAGCAGTCCAAGGCTATCAATGATATCAAAGGACCCTGCGTTATCATGGCCGGTTCAGGAATGTGTACGGGCGGAAGGATCAAACACCATCTAGTCCACAACATCTCAAAGCCTGAAAACACGGTTCTTTTCGTGGGTTATCAAGCATCGGGAACATTGGGGAGGCATATCGTCAATGGAGAAAAGCAGGTAAGGATACACGGAAAATACAGGGAAGTCAGAGCCCGTATTGAATATATGGACAGCCTGTCAGCGCATGCAGACAGAAAAGGTCTTTTGAAATGGATAGGAAACCTGGATGAGCCTCCGAAAAAGATATTTTTGACGCATGGGGAAGAGGCGGCTTCTTTGAGTCTTCAGCAGGTGATTGAGAAAAAGGAATGGCCTGTGGTTGTGCCCAAATACCGACAAGACTTCATCCTGGGTCATTCATAAAAGCTGCCTTCACCTCAATCCATTGATTTTATCTTTCATCAGGCAGACTGGTTCTTCAGCCCGCTGATTTTTCCCAGCGAGTAAAATCAGCTTATTCCTCGG
>CAZUXT010000027.1:0-47272 GCA_964624145.1 uncultured Eubacteriales bacterium
TCCTCAGGAAGGGCGTCTATCAACCGCACTTGAATACGGACTCTGTCGCCTGCCTGCTGCACGGAGCCTTCTACGACAACATCCACATTCAACTCCCGGGCGATCTCCGACAGTGTTTTGTCTGTTTCTTTGAATTTCATGACCGACGTTCGGGATATGACCCGCCGAAGCCCGCTTATCTGTCCCAACTGACCGATCAATTCCTCGGTCGCCACATCGACAAAGAACTCATTATCTGTATCGCCTGTAAGGTTCTCGAGCGGCAGGACAGCTATAGAATCGATGGTCTCCGGAGGTGCTTTGAAAAGGGTATACCCCAAAACAGCCAGGATGATAACCAAAGCTGCGGCGCCTGTATAAAGTATGGCTCTTTTTTTCTTTCGGAGCTTTTCTTTCCTCAGCCTTGCCTTGATCTCGTCCGGAACGATTCCAGCGGATATGGATTTCAGGTCATCCAGCAGTTCCTCTGCCTGCTGGTAGCGTTTGTCCGGATCCTTCTCGAGGGCCCGGAACACTACCTGCTCGATCGACGGGGGCATCTCGGCCTTCTGGTCCGTGATGGACTTGGGCTTTTCCTTCAGGATCGAATGGATGACGGCCTGCTCATGCTCGCCTTTAAAGGGAAGCTCCCCGGTGAGCATCTCATAAAGCACCACACCAAAAGACCAGATGTCGGTGCGCTGGTCGACCTGTTCTCCCTGGGTCTGCTCAGGGGACATGTAGGCCACAGTCCCCATGGTCGAGCCTTCTTTGGTTATGAGTGTGCCCTCTGTTTTTCGGGCCAGCCCAAAGTCCATGACCTTTGCCTGGCCTCTATCTGTGACCATGATGTTGCCGCTTTTGATATCGCGGTGGACGATGCCTTTCTTGTGGGCTTCCTGCAGTCCTTCGGCCACCTGAACAGCGATGTTGAGGGCTTTCTCAAGCTCCAGCGGTCCTGATTCGATCTTATCTTTCAAGCTCTGGCCCTCAATATAAGCCATGGAAATAAAAGGTTTCTCTTCGGCTTCGTCGAATTCATGAACGGTGCAGATATTGGGGTGGTCCAGAGCGGCCGCAGATTGGGCTTCGCGCATGAACCGGGCTTTTACCTCCGGGATGTGGGTCAGTTCCGGCGGCAGGAACTTAAGCGCCACCATCCTTTTGAGCTTGGTATCTTCGGCTTTATAGACCACACCCATGCCGCCTCTTCCCAGTTCTTCGATGATAGTGTATCGTCCGGAGAGAAGTTTCCCTTTTTGCAGAGTTTCAGAAGAGGAAACAAAGGTTTTGGTTTTAGAAAATCCTTCGTCTGCTTTCAATGCGGCGCCGCATTGGCCGCAAAAAGCCGTATCGTCAGGATTTTCATGCTGACATTTCGGGCATATAACTGCCATCATCCCTTCACTTATTTAATTCAATAATATCAGTAAATAAAAAAGGGGTCAATAAGAATCAAACTCAATTACTTAACTTTTGCTCCGGCGGGGATGTCTTCCACAAAGAATGGGATTACAGCTGTTCCGTCATCTCTCATGGCTGCCAGAAGCATGGCTTGAGATTCGATGCCATGTATAGTGGCCGGTTCGAGATTGGCGATCACTACAAGCTTTTTTCCCACCAGATTATCAGGTTCATAGGTTTCTGCAATGCCGGCGACCATCTGTCTTTTTTCATCTCCAATGTCGACCTCCAGCCTAATAAGCTTTCGGGTTCCTTCCACTTTCTCAGCAATCAAAATTTCTGCAACCCTTAGATCCATTTTTTTGAATTCATTAAAAGATATTTGACTCATTTTTCCCTCCTTTTTGGATTTTTCTCTATCGCTTTTTTCTTCTTCTTCCTTTAAAAAGTCCTTAAGATCCACCCTGGGAAAGAGAGGTTCGGGTCTTTTTATTTCACGGGAAAATTCGTAGTCTTCAAACGTCAAATCGGTTAGGTTCTCGTCTTCTATCTTTTTCTCTTCACCCAGAAGATCCCATATTTTTTGGGCTGATTCAGGTATAACCGGATAGAGCAAAGTGCTTATGCCGCGCAGAGCGCAGGCTGCCTGATAAAGAATGCGGGCCAGCCTTTCTTTTTGGTTTTCATCCTTGGATAAGCTCCACGGCTCTGAATCGGCCAGGTATTTGTTCACAGAACCGATATAACTCCATATTTCTTCCAAAGCCCTGTTTATGGAATAGTTATCATAATGTTCCATGACTCTTGACTTTAATACATCAAATCTTTTTCTGAGGCTTGTATCCTCGCTTTTTTCATTATCCGGATCCTGGATTTTCCCTCCAAAATACTTTTGGATCATGGTCAGGGTCCTCTGTACAAGGTTTCCCAGGTCATTGGATAAGTCAGAATTGCATCGGTGGACAAATCCTTCATGGGAGAAATTTCCGTCCAGTCCGAGAGGGATTTCCCGGAGAAGGAAGTATCTCAAAGCATCGGTGCCAAAGCTTTTGAGTATGATACTCGGATCAAGCACATTGCCCCTTGATTTAGACATTTTTGTTTTGTCTTTCAGCCACCATCCATGACCATATACGGTTTTTGGAAGAGGAAAATCCCCGGCCATAAGAAAAGCAGGCCAGTATACGGCATGAAACCTGAGGATGTCCTTTCCTATAAGATGGAGGTCCGGTGGCCAGAAGGTCTGATAGAGGTCTTTATCCCATCCGTATCCGATTCCCGTAAGATAGTTGTTCAGGGCGTCGAACCAGACATAGATGGACTGGTCAGGGTCATCCGGAACAGTAATGCCCCATTTCACAGTGGAACGGGTGATGCTCAGATCTTTAAGCCCTTTTTTGACAAAGCTTTTGATTTCATTCAGCCGGCTTTCTGGTCTCACAAAAGGAGGATTATCTTTATCATACAGTTCCAGGAGCCTGTCCTGATAAGCGGAAAGACGGAAAAAATAACACTCTTCAGAGAGTTTTCCCGCTTCTTTGCCGCAGTCAGGGCATATTTTGTGTCCCCCTTTTTCCAGGGGTACGTCTTCGGAGAGAAAATTTTCACAGCTTACGCAGTAATATCCTTCATAGACACCCTTGTAAATATCTCCTTTTTCCTTGAGCTTCCGGAAAAGGTCCTGCACTCCTTTCTCATGCCTTTTTTCCGTGGTCCGAATAAAATAATCATAGGATATATCCAGCTCATCCCAGAGGCTTTTAAACCTTTTGACCACCTTGTCAGCAAGTTCAATGGGTTTGATTCCTTTTTCCTGAGCGCTTTTTTCTATTTTTTGTCCGTGTTCGTCGGTTCCGGTCAGGAAAAAGACCTTTTTTCCGGCTAATTTTTTATACCGGCTGAGGGCATCGGCGATAATGGTGGTGTACGCATGCCCTATATGAGGGACATCATTCACGTAATATATTGGAGTAGTGATGTAAAAAGTCTGTTTAGGTTTCTCGTCCACTGGTAAAGCCTCCTCTGATTAAGGTCATAGCCTCTGTTCGTGTGGCACTGGAAGTGCGGAAAGAGCCTCTGACCGCAGATGTGACAGTCAGGGATTTCGGTTTTTTAGCTCCTCTCATGGACATGCACATATGTTCCGCTTCAATGACCACCATGACTCCTAATGGTTTCAGGTTCTCGTTTATGGTATCAGCGATCTGCTTTGTGAGCCTCTCCTGGACCTGAAGTCTTCGGGAAAACACCTCAACGGCACGGGCGATCTTGCTTAGGCCCACTATGCGTCCGCCTTTTGGAATGTAAGCCACGTGAGCGACCCCTGCGAAAGGAAGCAGGTGGTGTTCACACATCGAATACAGGGGAATGTTCTTGATGATGACCATCTCGTCATGTTTCTCTCCCTTTATGGGATGCAGGAATTCCGATGGGTCTTTCTCGGTCCCTCCCAGAATCTCTTTAAACATGGATACAACCCTTTGAGGTGTTCGTTCAATCCCTGGTCTTGATAGGTCTTCTCCGATCCCCTCTAAAATGAGCTTGACCCCCTGCTCGATCTTTTTTTGGTTCACTTTCTTCTCCTCAAATCTCTATCCTTTGTTAACGGATGAAAATTCACTTATTGCCATTTCCATGATTCTTTTTAAGGGCACATCTTTTTTATCCGCCGCTCTTTTACAGTCAGAGAATTCCGGCTGGATATTGATCAATTTTCCCTTAAATTCAGCCACTTTAATGGAAATGGTCTCTCCCATGACTTTTACATTCATTTTTTTTCGCTTAAGCACCTGTCTGTTTACAGGGAAATATCTCAGGCCTATGGAACTGGTCTCCTCAAAGACAAGGGCTGTTAATCTGTCTATTCTATTGAATTCCGCAAGTATGGTCAATTTAGTGGCCAGGCGGTTCTTTTTCATAACAACCGGGGTCAGGAAGGCGTCCAGGGCTCCCTTTTTGAGAGCTTTCTCAAGAAAGGCTGCAATGACCTGGGGATTTGAGTCGTCAATATTCGCTTCTATCTGATAGATTTTTTTGTCCGGCAGGTGTTCACTCAAATCACCGTAGAAGACGCGAAGGATATTGGGAAATCCTTTGAAATCCCTTCCGCCGGCACCGCAGCCGATTTTTTCATAGCTGAGTTCAGGAAAAGGGGAAAAATCTTTGGCTAAGGATACGATAATGGCCGCTCCGGTAGGGGTGACCAACTCCTCTCTGATATGTGCCGAGTAAACAGGAATATTTTTGAGAAGCTCTGCAACTGCCGGGGCAGGAACAGGCAGTATGCCGTGGGCTGCTTGAACGTATCCGCCTCCCAGATTTAAGGGAGATGCGTGGAATTCCTTTATATCGAGCTGCTCTGCCAGAAAGCAGGTGCCCATTATATCAATAATGGCATCGTCAGCCCCTGCTTCGTGAAGGTGAGCTGTGGCAAAGTCATTTCCGTGCACTTTGGCTTCGGCTTTGAAGAGATTTTTGAATATAAGGGCCGCTTTATTTTTTACGGTCTCTGAAAACAGACTTTTCTCTATGATCTTTTCAATATCCGCCCATTTTCTTGAAAGGGGTTCCTTTCTTTGAACGGAAACATCCACTTTTAAGGCCCTCAGAGAGGACCTTTGTGTTTCTTTGATGTCGATTTCAACCGGGAGGTTCAGGGAACCCATTTTCTTTTTAAACACTTCCACGTCAGCTCCTAAGTCCAGAAGAGCTCCCAGCGTCATATCTCCGCTTATTCCCGAAGATGTATCAAAATAGGCATATTTCATTTTTTTCTTCCTTCAGTCTGCCGGATTATATCGTGTAAAATATCTGAAATTTCCGGAAGCACATCTCCGGCTTTTCCTCTTATGCTGGTGTCGGCTCTGGGCGTGAGAGGAGTCGAATCCGGATTAATTTCTATGACCTTGGCCCCTGATTCCATAGCGGTCATAGGAATGGAGGCGGCCGGGTACACCAGGGATGAGGTGCCGATAACGAGCATCAGGTCTGCCTCTGAGCACAGTTTCACAGCTTCACTCAGAAGCTCCATATCCAGAGATTCTCCGAACCAGACCACATGAGGCCGCAGCAGGGCCCCGCATTTTGTGCATATAGGGGGGATCTCTTTAAGAGGGCAGGAGTGGTCTTCAGTGATGGTTCCTTCTTTGGTGCATCTTAATTTCCAGATATTTCCGTGCAGTTCGATGATATTTTCAGAACCAGCCTTCTGGTGAAGTCCGTCTATGTTTTGAGTTATAACATAAAGAGAGGAAAAGAGGTCTTTCCATTCCGCAATGGTTTTATGGCCCGGATTCGGCTGTTTGTCCGCGATGATATTTCTCCGCCAGTCATACCACTCCCAGACAAGCTTCGGATCGCTGGAAAAGGCGGCGGGAGTCGCGAGGTCCTGGGCTCTGAATTGTTTCCATAAGCCGTCCTTTCCGCGGAATGTGGGAATTCCTGATTCGGATGATATGCCGGATCCTGTGAAGGCAATGATGTTATCTGCTTGAGACAGAAGATGAGCCGCTGTCTGAACTTTTTCCCTTATATCCATACTGTTTTCCTTGGACAATAGAATAACTGAATTATCTTCAAACCTCAAGTGTGAAAACTGAGGAGGAGGGCTTATTCCCCTTTTACTGTCAATGCTTTCGCTTTGTTCTTGAAAAAATCTTGCATATCGGGAGAAAGAAAATGATAATAAGAAACTGCTGTTTTTATGAATATTCAAGATCGTTTTAGGAGGAGATATGACAGATTTTAAGCGCAAAGGTAATCCCACTGCTGATTTCGGTATAATCGGAGGAACGGGACTCTACGATATGAAAGGAATAGAGGAACTGAAAACAGTTGAGCTCAACACTCCGTTTGGCCGGCCTTCGGATGCGTATGTAACAGGACTGCTGGAGGGAAAAAAAGTGGCTTTTCTCAGCAGGCACGGCCGGGGGCATAAACGACTCCCCTCGGAAATCAATTACAGAGCCAACATTTATGGATTTAAAATGCTTGGAGTGAGCCGTATTATCTCCGTAAATTCAGTGGGTTCTCTCAAGGAAGAAATAAAACCCACGGATATTGTGTTCCCTGACCAGTTTTATGATAAAACTTATAGGGAAAATACTTTTTTCGGTGAGGGATTGGCTGCTCATATAGGATTTGCCCATCCTGTGTGTCCCGATCTTTCAAGCCTATTATATAAGACAGGAAAAGACCTGGGTTTAAGGGTTCATGACAGGGGAACTTATGTTTGTATCCAGGGGCCTCACTTTTCAACCATCGCCGAGTCTCATATCTACAGGAAGTGGAACTGTGATGTTATCGGCATGACCAGCGCCACAGAAGCAAAGTTATGCAGAGAGGCAGAGATTTGTTATGCTACAATGAGCCTGGTAACGGATTATGATGTGTGGCATGAATCCGAAGCCCATGTTTCTGTGGAGATGATCCTGGACAATATGGAAAAGAACGTGCACAACGCGCAGAATATTATAAGGAGCGCTTTGAAAGCCGTTCCGGAGAGAGGTGAAAGCACGTGTGAATGCCGGGATGCTTTGAAAAACTGTATTGTGACGCATCCTGATGCCGTGTCTCCGGATACGAGAAAAAAATTAAGCCTTCTTGTTGATAAATATTTAAAATACGCAGAGAAAGGGAAATAAACAAATGAGTCTGGTCATAGTCGGCTCCATTGTCTTTGATACCATAGAAACACCATGTGAACGGAGAGAAAGGATCATAGGAGGATCCTGTTCGTATTCAGCCCTTGCAGCCAGTTATTTTACAAAGCCGAAGATCGTTTCCGTCGTGGGCGATGATTTTCCTGAAGAAATGATAGAAAAATTCAATGAGAAAGGTATAGATACGAGGGGATTGGTTCGAAAAAAAGGGAAGACTTTTCACTGGGAAGGGAAATACGGGGATGATCCCAACCAGAGAACCACCGTAAAGACAGAGATAAATGTTTTCCGGGAATTCAAGCCTCATCTGCTGCCCGATTACAGGGAAGCTGATATTGTGCTTTTAGGGACCATTGCCCCTGAGATTCAGTTAGATGTCCTCTCCCAGGTCAAAGGGCCCAAGTTGACAGCTATGGATACCATTAATTTCTATATAGAGAACAACTTTGAGGCGCTCTTGGAGAGCATAAAAAAAGTGGATATCTATTTCGGCAATGATGAGGAGGTCAAAAAGATAACCGGAGAGACGAATCTTATCAAGGCAGGCAGAAAATTCCTGGAACAGGGGCCGTCTTTAGTCGTGATAAAAAAGGGAGAACACGGTGTGATGATGATCGGGCAGGAATTCATCTCGGGCATGCTGGCTCATCCGTGTGAAGAGGTGGTAGACCCAACAGGGGCCGGAGACAGTTTTGCGGGTGGATTTTTAGGTTACCTGGATAAAGTCAGTTCCTTTCAAGAGGAAGACCTGAGGAAGGCTGCTGTTTATGGAAGTGTGATGGCCTCATTCACCATACAGGATTTTGGCATCAAGCGTTTGGAATTACTCACCGCTTCAGAAATAGACCAGCGCTTTGAAGAAATAACAACCATGGTTTCTTTTTGAGGCCGGTCAAAGGACAAAATGATAGAGGAGGCAAGGATGTGTGAACGTGATTATCCCGTCGAACCTTATAAAATCAAATCAATTGAACGGATTAAGATGCTTACTGGGGAGCAGAGGGAGAAAGCTTTGGAGGATGCCGGTTATAATATGTTCAGTATTCCCTCAGAAAAAGTTTTTATTGACCTTTTAACTGACAGCGGGACTTCAGCCATGAGCGACAACCAATGGGCCGGGCTCATGACCGGTGATGAGTCGTATGCGGGTTCCCGTAATTTTTTTCATTTCACAGAGACTATACAGGATATTACAGGCTTCAAACATGTGATCCCTACCCATCAGGGGAGAGCGGCGGAAAGGATCCTTTTCACAGTGACCACAAAAGAGGGGAATTATGTTCCCAATAATATCCATTTTGACACCACAAGGGCAAACCTTGAAATCAGAGGTGTTGCGTGCGCTGACCTGGTTCAGGAGAAAGCCTATGATCCGGAAGCGGACATCCTTTTTAAGGGAGATATGGATATCGATAAACTGGAGAATTATATCAAAGACAAAAAGCCTGAAAACATTCCCTTTGTGATGATAACCATAACCAATAACAGCGCAGGCGGGCAGCCCGTATCTCTAAGTAATATTAGAAATGTCAGTAAAGTCTGCAGGAAGCACAATATCCCTTTGTATATCGATGCCTGCCGCTTTGCCGAAAATGCCTATTTTATAAAAAAGTATGAGCCCGGATACTCCGCTAAATCCATACCAGAGATCGTTAAAGAGACCTTTTCCTATGCAGACGGGGCCACTATGAGCGCCAAAAAAGACGCTCTGGTCAATATGGGAGGATTCATCGCGGTCAATGATGACGGACTTGCAGAGAGGCTCAAAAACAATCTGATCATAAGCGAGGGATTTGCCACTTACGGAGGGCTGGCCGGACGGGACCTGGAAGCTGTGGCACGGGGCTTGAGAGAAGTTCTGGAAGAGGATTATCTGGAACACCGCATCGGTCAGGTAAAGTATCTATGGGAACGGCTCAAAAAACAGGGAATTCCTTTATACGCGCCTCCCGGAGGACATGCCGTGTATGTGCTTGCCGATCGGTTTCTTCCTCATATTCCGAGACATGCATATCCGGCCTGGGCTTTGACCGTTGCTCTGTACAGGGAAGCGGGAATACGAACCGTTGGGATCGGTGGAGTGATGTTCGGAAAGAAAGACGAGAAAACCGGGAAGGAAATGCTTCCCAAACTTGAGCTGGTCCGGTTAGCTATCCCCAGAAGGGTCTACACTCTTTCCCATCTTAACTTTATAGCTGATGCCGTGATACAGACATATAAAAAGCGCGATCAGGTCAAAGGAGTCAGGATCGTCCATCAGGCACCTCATCTGCGTCATTTTACGGCACGCATGGAAGAAATCCAATAGGCCTGGTTTTAAACTCTGTAGAACCACATAAGAGGCACCCAGAGGGAGTGGGCATAAGGAAGTTTTTTGTGGTTGACATAAATATCTGTTTTTTCCCAGTCAACCACAATATTAAAAACCTGGAAAAGACTTTCTGCCTCTTTTGGAGAAAATGTCACGGAATGGCGGATCCGCTCGCCGGTGCCTTTTTCCTTGTATGTCAAAAGCTTTTTTGCGATTTCAACGGCCTTTTTGTATTTTTTTGAAGGCTTGTATCCGAATTCAATGGTGATTTTAAAGACCTCTGCATCTGTCCTCTCGCGCAGTATGTTGTCCAGCTTTTCTCTCTCTTCCGGTTCGAGTTCTTGCTTTGTGTGTTCAGGCATCCGGATACATCCTTTTTTTAGGTTAGTTTATCTCTTTATATGACAAGCCGCCCCTTTTGTCAAAGCCAAAAAATCAGATGATATACATGCAGTCGCCGTAGCTGAAAAATCTGAATTTTTCCCTTACGGCTTCCTCATAAGCTTTCATGAGCAGATCGTATCCTGCAAATGAAGCGGTGAGCATGAGCAGTGTGGAGCAGGGGAGATGAAAATTGGTCAAAAGTCTGTCCACGATCTTAAATCGGTATCCGGGGTAAATAAAAAGATTTGTCGTGCCCGGACCTGGTTTTATCATGCCTTCTCCGGCCGCACTTTCCAGGGCCCTTACCGTGGTGGTTCCCACTGAAACCACCGGGTTTGATTCTTGTTTGGCTTTTGTGATCATCCGGGCTGACTCTTCACTGATAAAATAATCTTCTGTGAGCATCCGGTGATTTTTTATGTTATTTTCTCTCACCGGTTGAAACGTGGCAAGGCCGACATCCAGAGTGATATAGGTGAATGGAATTTTTCTTTTTTTAATTTTATTTAAAGTCTCATCTGTAAAATGAAGACCGGCTGTGGGAGCGGCAATGGACCCCTGTTCCTGCGCATACACCGTCTGGTATCTTTCGAGGTCAGCCGCTTTTAAACCTGTTTCGGATTTCCCCCTTTTTATATAAGGGGGCAGCGGGGCATAGCCGATTTTTTTCAATTCCTCGAGCACATTATCTGATACAAAACGCAGCACACGCCGTCCTTCCGGTCCTTTTCCTATGACTTCCCCTTCAAGAGAGGAGGAGAATACGATTTTATCTCCCAGCTGTAATTTTTTTGCCGGCCGGCACAGAACTTCCCAGGTTCTCTGCTCTGTTTCTTTTAAGAAAAGAAACTCTATTTCCTTGCCGCCTTTTTTCCCCCATGTTCTGGCAGGTATGACTTTGGTGTTGTTAAGGACCAGTAAATTGTTTTTTTGCAGATATTTAGGGAAGTCAGTGAACTTTGTATGCGTGATTTTATTTTTTTCTCTGTGGAGCACCATCATGCGGGATTGTTCTCTTTGGGGGAGAGGCTTTTGGGCAATCAGTTCTTTGGGAAGTTTAAAGTCAAAATCTTTCAATTCCATCTGAGATCTCTCTCTCGTCATTCAGGGATAGATCATGATTCTTGATCTTTATTGAAGAGTCTTTTTTGAGGATTCGAAGAACTTTTTTTGTACCCCAGATGTTCGTAGGCTTTTTGTGTGGCACAGCGCCCTCTTGTGGTCCTTTCAAGGAATCCGATGCGCATAAGAAAGGGTTCGTAGATGGATTCTATGGTGTCTTTTTCTTCGTCTATGGCTGCGGATATGGTATTGATCCCTACAGGCCCGCCTGAGAAATTTTCTATTATGGTTGAGAGGATCTTCCTATCTACGTCATCCAGCCCCATGGAGTCCACTTCCATCATGTCAAGGGCTTTAACAGCTTCTTCAGAGGTTATTTTCCCGTCTGCAATGACATCTGCGTAGTCCCTGACCCTTCTGAGAAGCCTGTTGGCGACTCTGGGAGTTCCTCTGGACCTACTGGCTATCTGAGCCGCTCCCTGGTCTGTGATGCTTACATTTAAAATGGAAGCGGACCTTTTAATGATGTCTTTCAGATACTTTTCATCATAGAAGTCGAGCCTGTTGATGATTCCAAACCGGCTTCTTAAAGGAGGAGTGATATGTCCGGCACGGGTAGTGGCCCCAATGAGAGTGAATTTTTTGAGTTTGAGTTTATGACTCCGCGCGCTGGGCCCCTGTCCTATAACGATATCAAGACTGTAGTCCTCCATGGCAGAATACAGAATTTCTTCCACTGAAGGATGGAGGCGGTGGATCTCATCGATAAAAAGGACTTCCTTGTTCTGCAGATTTGTCAGGATCGCAGAAAGGTCGCCGATTTTTTCTATAACCGGGCCTGAGGTGGGTTTTATCCCCACTCCCATTTGTTTGGCAATGATGAAAGAAAGACTGGTCTTTCCAAGACCCGGAGGTCCGTAAAGCAGTACATGGTCCAGACTATCTTTTCTTTTCAAAGCCGCTTTTATGAATATATTCAGCTTCTTTTTAATGGTCTCCTGGCCGATAAATTCGTCGAATGTCTCAGGACGAAGATTGTCTTCGAATTTGAGGTCCTCTTTGGTCCGGACAGGATTAAGCACCGTATTGACGTGTTGTTCTTTTTTCATCGCTGTTTCTATCTTAAGATTATATTTTTGCAAGCCTCATCAGGCTTTCTTTAAGCAGTTTTTCAAATCCAGCCTCTTTTCCCAGGTTTTTTATGGCTTCGTCAACAATATCATAAACTTCTTTTCTTTTGAATCCCAAATTGGTTAGGGCAGAGAGCAGCTCCTCTTTTTCTTTTGATATTCCGGTAGTCAGTATTTTTTCTTTATCCGCAAGTTTCCCCTGTAGTTCCAGGGCGATACGCATGGCTGTCTTTCTGCCTATTCCGGGAACCAGGGATATTCTGTCTATATCGCTTTTTTTTATGGATTCCTCAAGGTCGGAAACGCCGATTCCCGAGAGTATGTTCAGGGCTATCTTCGGGCCTATACCGGATATATTTATGAGTTTCAGGAACAGTTCTTTTTCTTTCTTAGTTAAAAAGCCAAAAAGAGAAATGGACGTATCTGTGAGGTGTGTATAGATATAAAGCTCTGTCTCATCGCCGATTTCCCCCAGTTCAAGATAGGTTGACAGAGGTATTCCCGCACAGTATCCCACGCCCCGGATATCAAGCACCACTTCATCGGGGTTTTTGTTTATCAAAATGCCTTTGAGATAGGATATCATGGTGTTCCTTTATGTATATATTTTTATGCGCCCTTTATTTTGTCAAGAAAAATTCTGGAATTAAGGTGGCAGAAGGCCGTAGCCAGAGCATCAGAGGCATCCTCTTCAATTTTTTCATCCTGAATATGCAAAAGCGTCCTGATCATGCTCTGGACTTGATTTTTATCAGCCCGGCCGTAACCTGTCACCGCTTTTTTTATTTCTAATGGGGAATATTCATACAAGGGGCATTGATTGGAAGCTACGGCTATAAGAGCGGCCCCTCTGACCTGGCCCAGTGTAATGGCGGTTTTGACGTTTCTGGCGTAGAAGAGATTTTCAATAGCGATCTCGTCCGGATTATAGGTTTTTATTATGGAATCGATCTCTGTCTTTATTTCATTGAGTTTGTCAAGGAGGGGGGCTTTTTGGGATGGTTTTATCACTCCGTACTTTATGATTTTGAGTGCCTGGCTGTCCTGTTCAATAATTCCGTATCCGGTTGCTCTTAAACTGGGATCTATTCCTAGAATTTTCATGGGTTCCTTAACGCTTAAATGTCATGGCGACTTTTAAGATATACGGCGGTCTCATTAAGCTTCTTTACTGAGAATACTGCTCGATTTCTTTTTCGTCGATATCAAAATTAGCCCAGACGTTCTGGACATCGTCATGGTCTTCCAGTTCTTCGATCAGATTAAGGCACTGCTGTGCTTTTTTGCCCTCCAGTTTGACATAGTTCTGCGGAATATAACTGATGCTGGAAGTGTCCATTTCTATTTTGTTTTCTTGGAGAGAGTTGTTTACTGAGTCATAGTCTTTTGGAGATGTGATGATTTCCCAATTGCTTCCGTCGTCTCTCATGTCTTCAGCTCCTGCTTCCAGGATGAGATCCATGAGGTCATCTTCAGAAGCTTCTGATTTGGCCACTACGATATATCCTTTTCGGTCGAACATCCATGCCACACAGCCCGATTCACCGATATTGCCTCCGTGTTTGGAGAAAACGTGTCTTAACTCAGAGACAGTGCGGTTTTTGTTGTCTGTCAGCGTTTCAATAAAAACAGCGACTCCGCCCGGGGCATAACCTTCGTAGGTTATTTCTTCGTAGTTGATACCTTCCAGTTCACCGGTCCCTTTTTTTATGGCCCTGTCTATGTTATCGGCGGGCATGTTGACAGACTTGGCATGATCTATTGCCTGGCGCAGTCTTGCATTCTTATCAGGGTCTCCACCTTTCAAGCGTGCGGAAACAGATATTTCTTTGATGATCTTCGTGAAAGCTTTTCCCCTTTTGGCATCCTGGGCAGCTTTTTTATGTTTAATGGAATGCCATTTTGAGTGTCCTGACATGATGACTCCTTATTATGTGATGGACTAGAAAAATTTTAACATAATTACAGATATAATGAAAGCTATCGAATCCTGGCCATTCATAAAATATGTATGCGTTTCCATACACATTTACCATGATCGACTTTCTTAACATTGTTACTCTATCAAGAACATGATTTTGACTTTAATTCCTGATACGACTTTAATTTTATGTATACATATTTTACCTTACAGGCGAGCCGATCTCACAGCATCTGCTTCGTTGCAGGGCATTCGCGGTGAAGGACCACAGCTTCATACCCTGCGCCTCGCATCTGCAGCAACCTCGACTCGTGAATAACCAGGATTACATTCATGCTTCCCGATGTCTAAATCTTCAATGTCGCTTCAGCTATACCTGAATTTCATTGGATTCCTTAATATAATATAATAGAAAATATTTGGTATTGATCATGATAAATTAATAGAGGGATACAGGCTGATTTTATGAATAATAATAAGAAGAAGGTGTTAGTGGCAATGAGCGGCGGGGTCGATTCCTCGGTCGCAGCAGCCCTATTGAAACAAAAGGGATTCGAGGTAGTAGGGCTCTATATGAACTTTTTGCCTCGAACAGCCGGGGAAAATGGTCCTATATCAGAGGAAAAATCTGCCGAAGCCGCTGCGTCCATAGGTATTGAGCACTACACGGTTGACTTGAGTAAAGAGTTTAACAAAAGGATTATCAACTACTTCGTAAAAGAATACACTCTCGGGAACACACCTAATCCCTGTGTGGTATGCAATGACCGTATGAAATTCGCTGCGCTTTTAACGGAAAGCCGGAAAGCAGGAGCTTCTTGCATTGCGACCGGGCACTATGTGAGGATCGGCAGGGATCCGGATACCAGCGGGTTTTATATAAAAAGAGCTGCAGATAAGAAAAAGGACCAGTCTTATTTTCTTTATCTTTTATTACAGAAACAACTATCACGGACACTGATGCCCCTTGGGGATAAAAGCAAAGCCTGGGTTATAGAGATGGCGGAAACACTCGATCTTCCTACAGCCCGTCAAAAAGAAAGTCAGGAGATCTGTTTTATACCCGATAATGACTATGTGAGTTTTATAAAGAAAAAAACAACGGCTGGCTTTTCTGAAGGCCCTATAATGGATAAAGGGGGGCATGTTCTGGGAAAGCACCGGGGATACGCCCGATTCACCATAGGTCAGCGAAGGGGCCTGCGCCTCTCCGCTCCCCATCCTCTCTATGTATTAGACATAGACCCGGAAAAAAACGCCGTGATCGTAGGGCCTGAGGAAAGTCTCTACAAGAAAGCATTCAAAGCTGACCGCCTCAACTGGATATCAGGCCAAACCTTAGAATCTTCCCTTTTAGTGAAAGCTCAGATAAGATACAACCACAAAGCGCAGGAGGCTGTTGTAAGCCCCAAAGGACCGGGGATGGTTCAGGTTGAATTCAAAAATCCGCAGAGAGCTGTGACTCCGGGACAGTCAGTCGTATTTTATGAGGGGGATACACTCTTAGGGGGCGGGACCATTATCAGGGATCAATCCTGAGACAATACTCTATTTTTTTCCGATAGACCGGAGCTTTTTATCCACTGATGAGTCTTTATCCAACCGGTGGTCTATGTGAAGGTCAACATGAATCCTTTTCACATTCATGTCAACCAGTTTTTTATGGGTTTTTTCAATGACATCAAACAAGCTTTTCAGATCAGGTGCTTCTATGGTCGTGGACATGCCGCCGGTGTAGCTTTTCAATCCTGAGCTTTCAATGATTTTTATCACTTCCTTCACATATTTGCTGACTGATGCCCCTTCACTTGTAGGGAAAATGGCCAGGGATGCGATGATCATTTTGCTTGTCCTTTATTTCTTTTGAGTCTTCTTTTTTTTGGTACGCTTCACCAGGTCTTCAAGAGTAATGCTTTCGAAATACTTTTTGAGTATTGAGCTGGCTTCTTTCCATACATCATGGGTTGCGCAGACAGGAATGCGCTGGCAGTATTCGTCGTCTTCCACACATTCGACCAGACAGCAGGGCCCCTCAAGGGCTTTCAGTATCTCAATCAGTTTGATTTTTAATGGAGGCCTTGCCAGTTTATACCCGCCTCCGGCCCCCCTGATGCTTTTCACCAGCTTGTTCAGCTTAAGGGGGATAATGATCTGTTCCAGATACCGGATTGAGATATTTTCCTCTTTTGAGAGATTCTTCAATACAATGGAGTAGCCGCCGCTGTCATAATGCTTTGCCAGGTTGAGCATAAGCCTTGTGCCGTAGCGGCCTTTTGTGGAAAGTCTAATCATTTTTTGACCTCATTATTGAATCAAGATTGCTAAAAACAAACCATATTTTCCTTATTTTAGCATAAATATATAGAAATTATAAGAATTAATCAATATTCGTTCCGTTTATCTTGACACTTCCTTGTTTTGATTATATTCTATTTTCTTTATTAAAATTAAATATTCATTTTATACGTTTATATGGTTTACCTCAGATAATACAATAAGGAAAATTTTCATGAAAAACAAACTATTATTAGGAGATGAAGCGGCTGCTTTAGGCGCGGTTCATGCGGGAATCACAGCCGGATATTCTTATCCCGGCACGCCGGCGTCAGAAGTAATGGAATACTTGATCAAAGCTTCCGGTGACGGAAGATTCAAGGCAAACTGGTGTGTCAATGAGAAAGTAGCCTATGAAGAAGCTCTCGGAGTCTCTTTTGCCGGCAAAAGAGCGCTTGTATCCATGAAGCATGTAGGGCTCAATGTAGCGGCAGACCCTTTCATGAATTCCAGTATCACCCGGATAAACGGGGGGCTCGTGGTGTTGGTGGCAGATGACCCTGGAATGCACAGCTCCCAGAATGAGCAGGACACACGTTATTATGCGCAGTTTGCACAAATTATCTGTCTGGAACCGAGCTCCCATCAGGAAGCCTATGATATGGCAAGGAAGGCCTTTGACCTGTCTGAATCTTTTCATATACCGGTGGTGCTCCGGATGGTCACCCGCCTCGCTCACAGCAGAGGCCAGATAACGGAAAGACCGGCAAGGGAAAAGAACAAAACGAAAAGGGGAGCCGGCAAGGACTGGACCCTTCTTCCTGTCAATGCACGCCGGAGATTTGCCTCTCTTATGAAAGAACAGAAGATGCTTGTAAAGTTTTCTCAGGGTTCTCCCTTTAATTCGCTTGACCTTAACAAACAGAACAAAAAATTGGGAATCCTCGCATCAGGCATAGGTTATAACTATGTGATGGAGAATATAAAGGAATTCTCTCCGGCTCCATCCGTTCTCAAGATATCCACTTATCCGCTTCCTCAGAGCCTTGTTCAAGAACTGGCGGAGCATGTGGACAGCATTTTAATAGTTGAAGAAGGATATCCTTTCATAGAAAGAAACATGAAGGGTCTTTTCGGAATCAAAGGAAAAACGATATCGGGCAAGCTGGACGGAGTTCTTCCGATAACCGGGGAGCTCAATCCGGATCTGGTGAGAAAAGCCATGGGATTAAGCTCTCTTCAGGGGGAAAATCCAATGCCAGACTGGATCCCCGGCCGCCCTCCGCAGTTATGCCAGGGCTGCCCTCATATAGATACTTTCAAGGCTTTAACCAGGGCTCTGGGAACCTATCCCAAAGCGGTCGTTTTCAGCGATATCGGATGCTATACTCTGGGGGCCCTGCCGCCCTATAATGCGGTAGACACATGTGTGTGCATGGGCGCCAGTGTCTCCATGAGCAAGGGTGGATCAGAAGCAGGCATTTATCCCTGTGTCGGAGTGATAGGGGATTCCACTTTTATTCATTCCGGGATCACACCCCTTCTGGATGCGGCTTCTGCGGATACGAACATGACGGTCTTGATTTTGGATAATTCAACAGTGGCTATGACCGGAGGTCAGCCCACAGTAGCGACAGGGGAAAAACTGGAAAATATCATAAGAGGATTAGGAGTTGATTTGAGACACATAAGAAGGATCGTGCCTTTGAAGAAGAACCTGGAAGAAAATGTAGAGATCATTAAAGAGGAGATCGAACATCCGGGACTGTCTGTCATCATTTCCTTCCGAGCCTGTATATATGAAGCAAGAAAAAGAAAAAAAGGAGTCAAAAAGTAAAATGAAACAGGATATCATTTTAGCTGGAGTCGGAGGCCAGGGGATCCTGACCATTGCCAATATCATAGATTATGCCGCCCAAATATCCGGTCTTTTCTTCAAACAGGCTGAGGTTCACGGTATGTCCCAACGGGGAGGCGCGGTTCAATCTCACGTCCGCCTTTCCGATGAAGAAATATTCAGCGATCTGATCCCGAAAGGAGCGGCTGATCTCATTCTGAGTGTGGAACCCCTGGAAGCTTTAAGATACATCGATCATCTTCATAGGGAAGGACAGATCGTGGTCAGCAGTAATCCTTATGTTAATATTCCGGATTATCCTGATCTGGATAAAGTGCTTGATGCCATTAGACAGAGCGGAGACCATGTTATAGTGGATTCCGCAAAACTTTCCAGGGATGCGGGCTCTCCCAGGTCCCAGAATATCGTGATGCTGGGAGCTGCTTCCGGGTTTATGGTGCTGCAAGAGAAAATCCTTCTTCAGAGTATGAGGGAGTTTTTTAGATCCAAAGGTGATAAAATCATTGATATGAATATTGAAGCGTTTCGTATGGGAAGAGAAGCCGCAGGAATCTAAAATGGAAATCGATTTTAAAGGGATAGAAAAACTCTTTGAGAGCGCGGAATACGACCATCTCCTGGAACACGAGGTTTACGCCCTGCTTGAGTTAATGGGGATAAAGACACCCGGATTTCTTTTTGTGGAAAAAGGAAATCAGGTAAACTCTGAAGAGATGGCCCATTTTAAGACGAAAAACCTGGTCCTCAAAATCGTCTCGCCCTCCATTGTCCATAAATCCGATGTGGGAGGCGTTTCTTTTGCCGGGAATGATCCGGCATCGGTGAATCAGGGAATTGAGAAAATGCTTAAAGAAGTGCCCCGGAGATTTCATGAATGGATCGGGGATAAAGAAAAGAACATAAGTGATGAGGTCAAGGGTGTGCTTGTCTGCGAAGCCGTGGAATATGAAAACATTGGTTTTGGTTCTGAGATCCTTTTAGGCCTGAGAAATTCGAGGGAATTCGGGCCTGTGGTGAGCATGGGAGCAGGAGGAGTGGATGTTGAGTATATAAGCGAGAGGATGAAAGAGGGAAAAGCCGTATCCATCTCTTCTCCGTTTTTACTGGAGGATGACGAGATCGCAAAGGCGCTTTCTTCTTTAGCCTTTTATGAGAAATTGGTTCTGGGATTTAGAGGAAAAAGAGCGCTGATCAGTGAAGAAACATTAACAGACGTGTACAAACGGTTTAAAGATCTGGGAGCTTATTTTTCAAGCCGATCCGGGAAAAGCGATTATATGATCACAGAAGCTGAAGTGAATCCCTTTGTCATTAAAGAGGGAGAACTGATTCCTCTGGACGGGCTCTGCCGGATCGCCGGGAATTTAAAACCCGGAGAGCCCAGGCCTTATCAGAACATCAAGTATCTCCTGCAGCCTAAAACCATAGCCATTCTTGGTGTGTCAAAAAAGATGAATACAGGGCATATCATTTTGAACAACACCCTGCAGCGCGGATTCCCCAGAGAACATATTACAATCATAAAGCCGGGAACACAGGAGATAGAAGGCTGCCGGTGCGTGGAGAGTGTAAGGAACCTTCCGGGGATAGCGGATCTTATGGTGCTGGCCATCAGTGCGGAACAAAGCGCGGAAGTGATGCAAGAGGTCATAGAATCCCAAAAGGTCCACTCAGTGATACTCATTCCGGGCGGCATCGGTGAAAAAGAGGGGACCAAAGGCATTGAGGAAAAAATAAAATCAATGCTGAGGGATGCGAGGAAAGACAGGAGACTCGCCCCTGTTGTCAATGGCGGAAACTGCCTGGGAATTCTGTCCGAACCCGGAAATTATGACACGACCTTTATTCCGGAGTATAAAATATATGAGCTCCCCAGAAAAAAAACACGGAAAGTGGGAATGGCCCTGCTGTCACAGAGCGGGGCGTTCATGGTCTCGCGGATGAGCCAGATAAAAAATCTCGAGCCCGTGTATGCGGTCTCTATTGGGAACCAGATAGATCTTACTTCCTCTGATTACCTCCATTATCTGAAAGACCACGAAAACATCCGGATTTTTGCCGTATACTGCGAAGGATTTACGGATGGGGACGGGCTGGAATTTGCCAGAGCCGCGAGGGATGCCGTAAGAGTAGGGAAAAAAATCGTGCTTTATAAAGGAGGGAGAACTCCTGAAGGACGGTCAGCCACAGCCGGCCACACCGCTTCGGTGGCCGGAGATTACAGGGTGAGCCGTTCTGTTCTGGAACAGGTTGGTGTTTTTATGACCGACACCTTATCCGAATTCCAGAGCTTTACTAAAGGGCTCTGCTTTTTGGATGCCAAAAAGGTCAGAGGAAGACGAGTGGCTTTGATCTCCAATGCAGGATTCGAATGTGTGGTCATGTCAGACAGCATCAAAAACAACGAGAGGCTGGACATGGCCCGTTTTTCTGAGTCCACTGTGTCCAGGATCAATGAGATCCTAGAGCCTCTGGGAATCAACAAGATTCAGGATGTGGGAAATCCCATGGACCTGACTCCTGTGGCAGACGATGAGACATTCTGTGAATGTGTGAAGGCCATTTTGGAGGATGAAAACGTGGACTGCGCTGTTGTCTCGCCGCTTCCCATGACCCCGGCTATGAACACCCTTGAACCCTCGGATTTCCATTCCGAGGATTTGAACAGAGAGGGGAGCATACCGGAGAGGCTGATTGAGATATCCGAAAACACAGACAAACCTTTTGTCGTGAGTATAGACGCGGGAAGAAGTTATGATCCTCTTGTCGATAAGCTGGAAGAGGCGTTCATTCCTGTTTTTAGAAAAAGTGATGAAGCGGTGGTTTTTTTGAGAAAATATATAAACCACAGTTTAGCCCGAGTTGAATAATCCTTTCTTTTTGTTATCATAGAAGCCATGAAGAGGTTTTTATGGGGAATGTTGCTCCTTTTCATTTCAGGAGGATTTTTCTGCATGACAAACACGAAAAATGAAGACCGTATGGATTTATCTTTGCTGCTTCCTGAGGAAATGAACGGATGGAAAGCTGAGGAAGAAGACAAGATCTATGATGAGGAGACCATATTTGACTATATAGACGGAGCCGGTGAAGTCTACAACGCTTATCAATTCAAGAAGCTCAGAGCCAGACATTTATCCCGTCCGGAAAGCCCCGATATACTGGTTGACCTTTTTGATATGGGCTCTTCCAGAAATGCTTATGGGGTTTTCACTCACGATCTGGAAGGGGAAAGAATGGGGATAGGCCAGGATTCCACTTATAAAGGAGGCCTTCTTTGTTTTTGGAAAGACCGTTTTTTTGTCTCTCTTTATGCTGAGAGGGAAACAGAAGAATCACGGGAAGCGGTTGTGGAGTTGGGTCGTGAGATATCATCCCGTATTCCGAAAAAAGGGCCCATCCCTGATATCGTATCCCTGCTTCCTGAAGAGGAGCTTGATAAATCAAGGATCCGTTATTTTTTCAATCCTTTGATTCTTAACTACCATTTCTATGTGTCAGACGAAAATCTCCTGTCTCTCAATCCTGAAACAGAGGCCGTGCTCGGAGTTTACGGGAAAGAGGGGAACGTGTACAGGCTTATTCTGGTCTTATATCCGGATGAGGAGAGAGCACGGAGAGCGTATCAGGATTTCATGAACGCATACATGCCGGATGCCCCGGATTCATCTGTGGTTGAGACGGAAGACGGAACATGGACCGCTGCGGAAGTTAAAGGGAAGAGCCTTGTCCTTGTTTTTGAGGCCCCTGACGAAGAAAAAGCCCTGGCTGTTATTCAAAAAGTGAAAAAATAGAAGCGGTTGTGTCATAATGAGGCAAAGGAGGAATCGTAATGAAAAAAATAACCCGAAGGGATTTTCTTCGCGCGGCCGCAGCCGCCCCTCTTGCCGGAGCTCTGGGGCATGGTAGAAAACCTTTCGAGTTTGCGGATGAGAGCCAAAAATCCCGCGTGGTTCTCATAAGGGATGAAAAAGCCCTTATTGGCTTTAAAAAAGCCGATCCGGAGGTGATCCAGGAGATGCTGGATCAGGCTGTGAGGACGCTGCTGGATAAGGACAATGCCCGGGACGCCTGGGAGATGCTGGTAAATCCGGATGATATTGTGGGGATTAAAAGTAATGTGTGGCGCTATTTACCCACTCCCGAAGAGCTGGAACAAGCCATAAAGAAAAGGCTCATGGATGTGGGAGTGAAGCAGGAAAACATCGGAGTGGACGACAGGGGAGTCAGACGAAATCCTCTTTTCCAAAAAGCTACGGCTCTCATCAATGCCCGTCCGGGCCGGACCCACTACTGGTCCGGAATCGGCTCCTGCATCAAGAATTACATCATGTTCGTGCCCAGAGCCTCCGATTACCACGGAGATTCGTGTGCCGACCTGGCCACTATCTGGAAAGACTATCATCTTGCGGCAAAGACAAAGCTCAACATCCTGGTGATGCTTACGCCTCTTTTTCATTCCGTAGGGCCCCACAATTACAATGATGAATACATCTGGGAGTACAAAGGTCTCATCGTGAGCCGGGATCCGGTGGCGGCGGATTCCGTCGGGTTGAGAATCATAGAGGCCAAACGCATGGAGTATTTCGGGAAAAAAGTGTCCTTTGAAACCCCGGCCAAACACATCAGGATGGCAGAGACCAGACACGGGCTGGGCGTGGCTGATCCATCTAAGATCGAATTGATAAAACTGGGCTGGAAAGAGGATATTCTTATTTGACATTTCTCTAATTTCTTTTTGGAATTTGATAATAAAAAGGTTAAAATACAATATCTTTCTAACAGAATCGAGGAACGCATCCTGTTAAGCTTTTTTTACAGATAATTTATATATATGTAGGAGGTAAAATGGGACTGCACTCAATCGATCTGTTAATCGTTCTTTTTTATTTCTTGATTTTATTCGGGATTGTATGGTGGGTTGTCAAACAAAAGCAGGAAACCCCAACGGATTATTTTTTAGCCGGGCGTCATCTGGGATGGTTCATCATCGGAGCTTCCATATTTTCTTCGAACATAGGCTCTGAGCATCTGGTGGGTCTTGCGGGTTCCGGTGCCACGGACGGAGTGGCCATGGCTCATTACGAACTGCACGCCTGGTGCCTTTTAGTCCTTGGTTGGGTGATGGTCCCTTTTTTCATGCGTTCAAAAGTCTTTACTATGCCCGAGTTTCTGGAAAAGCGCTTCTCTCCTGCGGCGCGCACCGTGCTATCGGGCATTTCACTTGTGGCCTATGTGCTGACTAAAATAGCTGTGGGTATTTTTGCAGGGGGTATTGTTTTCAGTGTGCTTCTTCCTGATATCAATTTTATGGGAATGGATAGTTTTTGGATCGGCTCGATCCTGGTCATTGTGCTGACAGGTCTTTATACCATATTCGGCGGCCTGCGTGCTGTTGCGTATACGGAAGCTCTGCAAACAATAGTGCTGGTGTTTGGTTCCATACTGGTTACCATTTTTGGATTAAAGGCCCTTGGAGGCTGGGGACAGCTGCGCGCTATATGCGGTCCGGAAATGTTCAATCTGTGGAAGCCGCTTGTGCCAGCCGGGATAGAGGGAACCTGGGCGCCCATTAAAGAAGCCGGCCGTATGGCGTGGTATTTTAATGACGGTTATCCCTGGCTGGGGATGTTGTTCTGTGCTCCGATCATTGGTTTGTGGTACTGGTGTACGGATCAATACATTGTCCAGCGCGCTCTGGGGGCAAAGAATGAGAAGGAGGCACGGCGAGGTTCTATCTGTGCATCTTTTTTCAAACTTTTACCTGTTTTTATTTTCATCATACCCGGAATGATCTGTTTTGCTCTGGCGAAAAGCGGTCAGGTTGAGGTGATACAGCAGACTCTGTTCAACGGCCAGGGACAGCTGCTCATTGACCAATCTCAAAAAGCTTTTCCGCTTTTAGTGGCCACCATCTTGCCCATTGGCATACGCGGCATTGTAGTGGCCGGCCTCCTGGCCGCCTTGATGAGTTCACTGGCAGGAGTTTTTAATGCCTCTTCGACACTGTTTACCATGGACTTCTATTCGAGATTAAAACCCAAAGCCTCGCAGCACCAGCTGGTTTGGGTAGGCCGGATCGCGACATCGGTCATGGTTCTGATCGGACTGCTCTGGATCCCGGTCATAAGCGGCGGAAAAGGCCTTTATGATTATCTGCAAACAGTGCAGGGATATCTGGCACCGCCTATTTTTGTGGTCTTCTTTTTCGGTGTGTTCAATAAGAGGCTCAACAGCAAGGGGTGTTTGGCGGCTTTGATCACCGGTTTTGTCCTGGGACTGGGTCGATTGGCCATTGACACTCCGGTTTCTCTGATTGAGAATTTTTCCTATCAGCAAGGGTCATTTTTATGGATTATGAATAATATTTTCTTTCAGTATTACAGTGTGTTTATATTTATCGTGTGCGCTGTGGTTATGATCGTTGTCAGCCGAATGACCGAGGCTCCGAAAAAGGACCTGAGCGGATTGACATATAAGACTCTCTCTGATGAACACCGCAAAGAATCCAGAGCAAGCTGGAATGCCAGGGATGTGATTGCTTCGGCTGTGGTCCTGATACTCATTGTCGCCGCTTATTTGTATTTTACAGGATAACAGGTTCACCTGCGTTATTCATCTGCTGGTTTGCATTTTGCATTCGTATTGAATAAAGTAAAGGTCAGAGCTAACTTATGATTGAGAAAAACGTAAAGAAAATACTGGATGAACTGCCGGAGGGAGTGGAGCTTGTGGCAGCGGCAAAGACCAGAACTCCCGAAGAGATCAAACAGGCGGTGGAAGCCGGAGTTAAAATCATCGGAGAGAATTACATACAGGAAGCGCAGGAAGCTTTTAATGCCGTAGGAAAAAGAGCAAGATGGCACTTTATCGGACATCTTCAGAGAAACAAAGTCAAAGAAGCAGTGAAAATATTCGATATGATCGAGACCGTGGATTCATGGAAGCTGGCACAAGAAATTGACAAAAGGCTCTCCGGGGAAGATAAGGTGATGCCCGTGCTCATAGAGGTAAACAGCGGCCGGGAGGAGCAGAAATTCGGTGTTTTGCCTGAGGATGTGGAAGCATTGGCCGGAAAGATAGCCGGGTTACAGCATCTAAAGCTCCAGGGTCTTATGACCATGGGCCCTATGGTGGGCGACCCTGAAAACGCGAGGCCTTATTTTGTTGAGACACGCGGGGTTTTCGAAAGTCTCAAGAAGCTCTCTATTCCCGGAGTGGAGATGAAATATCTTTCCATGGGCATGACCAATTCCTATAAAATAGCGGTTGAGGAAGGAGCGAATATTGTGCGGATAGGGACCAAGATTTTCGGGCCCCGCTGAACCTAAAAGAGGCAGGATAAAATGAATAAAGATAAACAGTTGGTGAAAGAAACAGCCCCTCTTTTAAAAAAAAGAAAAGGAGGAGCTGTGAATCTGATACTGGCTTCTTTGATGACCGAAGCCGGGCGGATGATTGATGAAGGATTTACTATTGCAGACATTGAGGAAGCCGCTCAGAAAGCATTTGGCATCAATAAAGGTTTCCTTAAGCAAATGGATGATAGAGGCATCCCGGAATCCATAAATTATTTGCTTTTTCTGGAAGATAAAGAAGGAACGGATAAGGATTTGTACGCTGTTTATGATAATTTTTTCACTCTTCCGGTTAGTTTTATGGAAAAACTGGAAGAGCACAAAATCGCACGGGATAAGTCATCGGCAAACTGGCATAAAAAGCATGAGTTAAGGAAAAAAAGCGATGATCTTCTGCTTATGGATATGCTCAAGAACAGATTCAAGGCCGTTTCTTTTATGGTGTCTTCGGAGCTTGTGGAGTCAGGCGTATCAGATATTAAAAGCATAGAGAACATATGCCGGAACACATTGAGTTGGGACAAAGGCCCATTCACAATGATGGATGAAATGGGAATCGGAGAGGCCTTGAACATAGTGACAGAAAAAATGGAGCTTTCCCACCGCAGAGAGATCAGTTTCTACGTTCCAAGGCTTTTAATAACACAGGCCCAGAAAAACAAACCCTGGAGAGGGGAAGGATCGAAAAAACAGGATTAAAAAATGGCCGGTACCATAAGAGAGAAGCTGGAACAGCTTGAAAAGAAGACTCTTTCGGAAAAAGCCTGCTTGAGCTTGAACACCAGAGGCCGTGATAGAAAAGAACAGCTTCACAGCCTGAGAACGGAATTCCAGAGAGACAGGGACCGGATCATCCACTGTAAGTCCTTCCGGCGGCTCAAGCACAAAACCCAGGTTTTCATTGCCCCTTACGGGGACCACTACCGGACACGGCTCACCCACACTCTGGAAGTATCGCAGATCGCCCGGACCATTGCTAAAGCGCTGAGGCTCAATGAAGACCTGACCGAAGCCATTGCCCTGGGGCATGACCTGGGGCACACGCCGTTCGGACATGCCGGAGAAAAGGCACTGAAAAAACTCTCTCCACGAAGATTTTCCCATTACACCCAGAGCCTGAGGGTGGTGGAAAAACTAGAATATGATGGAAAAGGCCTGAACCTGACTTTTGAAGTGAGAGACGGCATTTTAAAGCATTCTAAAGGCAGGGGGAAGATTTTTGATGTGGATAAAGAGGAACTTCCCATGACTCTGGAAGGCCAGGTAGTAAGGGTTTCGGACCTGATCGCTTATGTCAATCATGATGTTGACGATGCTTTGAGAGCCGGTGTCATCAAAGAACAGGATATCCCTTCACACCTGGTGCTCTCTCTGGGAAGACGGCATGCCAAAAGAATCGATAAAATGGTCTGGGATGTCATTGATTCGACATCCAGAGGGGGATTGATCGGTATTTCTTTAAGCGAGGACATGAATCAGGCGATTGTGGCCTTGAGAGATTTTCTCTACGAAAGAGTCTATTTCAGTGAGCAAAATCTCATTCAGTATAGAAAAGTGGAAAAGATCCTTACAGACCTTTATGAATACATCCTGGCTCACCCGGATAACTATGTGAAGCCTTATCCGGAAGAAGACATGCCTGAGGTCAGAGTGATCGACACGATCGCCGGTATGACTGATTTTTATGCACTAAATCTTTATGACAAATTGTTCCTGCCCAACCACAGAACCCGTTTTTGATAATGTAAAAAAGGAACGATTCTCTTTTTCCCTATTTTTGAATTTTAGAATCAACTTTGGCGATAATCTCTTTGGTGGAAGCATCTCTGACATAAATAGTGAGAATGTTGGAGGAACCGGCAGCTCCCTTGGTTTTGTTTTTAATAATACGGGAATTGATGCTATAGACATGTCCGGACTGGACTGAAAAAGAAAGCTCAGATTCTCCCCGCATAGAAACAGTCTGGGAAGACATGTCTACGGTCTGGTTGGGATGAAAGCCGCGTTGAGAAGTATGGAATGTGCTTCCTTTGATGACTATACTGTGTTCACCTGGAAGGAGCTCTATATATGTAAAATTGCCCTGATGATGGGTCTGTGCCTTTAACTGAGGGATTGATAGGCTGTCAATTGCGGAGATTACCAGATTGCTTGAGGCGGAATATAGATATCCCACAGAGTCTTTAGACCGAGCAGGGCCCGGATAAGCTTTCAGATTGTTACTGCGCATGGTGGCGGCTATGTTGTGATGAGAGCATGATGACAGAATGAAACTGAGAAGGCACACCAGATAAAATAGGGAATAAGGTTGTTTTCTTAAGTTCACCATTTTTATAATACGACAGGGAATTTATTCAGTCAATAAGGAAAAGAGAAACCTATTGATGAGTCAAGCATAACGAAGAAACATCAAATCTCATTACTCATACCTTAGGGATTCAACCGGGTTGGCATGTGCCACTTTAACTGCCTGATAACTGACTGTGATCAATGCAATTATAAGGGTTATGAATCCTGCCAACATAAAAACAAACACACTTGGATTAACCCGGTAAGCAAAGTTCTGCAGCCAGCGGTTCATTGCAAAATAAGCAGCAGGCCAGGCTATGACATTTGCCAGCAGAATCCATTTGATGAATTCCGTTACTTGAAGAGAAATAATTCCCAGGAGAGAAGCTCCGAGCACTTTACGTATGCCGATCTCTTTTGTCCTCCGCTCCGCCATGAATGATACCATACCGAACAGACCAAGACATGCGATAAATATGGCAAGAAAGCTAAAATATGTAAAGATCGAAAAAATTCTCTCATCAGCTTTATAAAAATTATCAATTGTTTCGTCGAGAAATTTATAAGGCAATTCAAAACCCGGCAGCGATTCCTGCCACTTTTTATTCATAAAACTGATTGTCTCAGACATATTTTCAGTCTTTACCTTTACCGTAAGATCCGAAGGAAGATCTAAAAGAGTCAAAATTATGGGCTGTATCTTGCTGTGAAGAGAGCGTTGATGAAAGTCTTTCACAACTCCTATTATGAGACCATTATGTGTAGGTATTTCCGAACTGGATAAGGTTCTGAGTTTAAATGAGATTCTTTTCCCGATAGGTGAAGTAAGTCCCATAGCTTTTACTGCAGTTTCATTTAGGATTACATTGGAGGAATCTGTTGCTAGGTCTTTTGAAAAAAATCTTCCTTCAAGCAGTGGAATATTGAATGTTCTTAAAAAATCATAATCAACGGAGGTTGGATAAGGAACTGTTTCATTTCCCGGATTTTTTCCTTCCCAGGTGATTTCTTTAATCGGATTTTCATACATATGTCTCGGAAGATTGGAATTTTCCGTGAAGCTGGATTTTGTTACATTGATAATATCGGGATGCTGTAAAACCTCATGTTTGACTCTCTGGTAATTCCAGTAAAAATCACCGGCTGGTTCAAAAGTTATAATGTTATTCCTGTCAAATCCTAAGTTTCTGTTTCTTATAAAGTTAAGCTGATTATGAATGACGGCCGTTCCGATAAAAAGAATTATGGTCAGTGAAAATTGCATTATGATGAGCAGTCTTCTCAGCAGAATGTTACTTCGTATCCCTCTGATATTTGCCTCTTTTATAACTTGAACGGGCTGAAACGATGAAAGAAATAGAGCCGGATAGCTCCCTGCAATGACTCCAGTAATCAGAATAATAATAAATAATTCCGGAACAATATATATGTTTTTTAAAATGTTAAATGTTAATTGCTTGCCTGAAAGGTTGTTAAACACAGGCAGAGCAAACTCGGTTAAAATAAGGGCTATAGGGAGTGCTAAAGAGGATAACAGAATTGATTCACAAAAAAACTGTTCGATAATATTCTTTCGGCATGCTCCGGAAACTTTTCTGATTCCGATTTCTTTGGCTCGAAGGGTAAAACGTGCTGTAGAGAGATTCATATAATTTATACATGCTATTAAAAAGATAATTAAAGCGGTTACAGACAGAAGATAGACATATGTAATGTTACGCCGCCCCTCAACATCGGCTTCGATATCCGAATACAGATGGATGTTCGTTATCGGTTGAAGGTATACGCTTTCTATACTGGTTTCTGGGTGGTGTTTTTTTACTAAATCAACTATTTTAAGGCTTAACTCATCAGAAGACGTTTTTTCCTTAAGAAGCACATAATAGCCAGCTATGTAGCGGGACCAGTTTTCTCCTCTTTGGGCTCTCCTCGGATATATGCAATCGAACTGAAGGTGAGAATTCTGCGGGATATTTTCAATCAACCCTGTTACTTTATAATCCCGCTGTGCTTCTTCATCATAAATGAATTTTCCCAACGGATCTTCATCTCCAAAGTACTTTCTTGCCATTTTCTCTGTTATCACGATTGAATAGGGTTCGTTTAAAGCTGTTTTAGAACTGCCTTTTATAAACGGAAATGAAAATATTTCAAAAAAATGCGGGTCCATATTATAACAGATGTCATTCATGAATCCTTTGCCGTTATAAAGAAGGTTATTTCCTGTGTATGGTCCCATACATGTCGTAAAATCAGCTATTTCTGGAAATTCTGCTTTCATTGCCGGACCTAAGGGAACGGGACCGGATAAATCTTCTGTAGTTCCCTGGGCAGTTCGTTTCTCAAAAACCACTCTGTATAAATTGTGAGCATGCTCATGAAACCTGTCATAGCTCAATTCATTTTGAACCCATAAAAGCATAAGTATACAGCATGTCATGCCTACGGCTAGGCCGCAGATATTAATAAAAGTATATCCTTTATGTTTTTTAATGTTTCTGAGTGCTGTTTTTAAATAATTTTTAAACATATTAAAATCCCATATTAATTTAACCTTTTCTAGAATCATAGATGCAAGATATATGCCATACTCTTCAATTGATGTATTTCTCCACTCATAATAATAAACCTGTCCGTTTTTGAACAGTTTATGTTCCCCTGCGTACAAAAAATCTAATCTTTCTCTCTTTACCGCACCTGCGATTTATTCTATTATTAGAAAGGAGAAAAACAAATGAAAGTCATCAATGATTCCATCCATCTGTCCGCTTCCGGATTCAGTGATATGAAGGACATTACAGGAGAAGTATCAAGCAAACTTGCCTCCCACGGGCTCCGATCAGGCCAGGTCACTCTCTTTGTCTCCGGTTCCACAGCAGGTCTCACCACCATCGAATACGAGCCGGGATTGGAAAAAGACTTCACAGAACTCATGGAACGTGTGGCCCCTTCCAATAAGACCTATCACCATGACGCCCGATGGGGCGACGGCAACGGATTCTCTCACGTAAGAGCCTCTCTTTTGGGGCCTTCTTTGACCGTGCCCTTTTCAGACGGAAAGCTTGTGCTCGGAACCTGGCAGCAGATCGTGTTTGTTGATTTTGACAACCGCTCCCGCTCGCGAAACATCGTACTTCAGTTCATAGGAGAATAGGCATTGGCAGAGGATATAAAAGAAAAGCTCAAACGCATAAAAAAGGAACGGGAAGCCCGCACAAAGTCCCAGGAACTCAGGGACGCATGGTCAAAAATTGAGGCCAGGGAAGAACTTTCCACCAAAGAGAAGCTGGAACAGCTCATCCAGTTGAAAAGGGAACAAAAGCCCAAAGAAAAGCCCGAACCCCGTTTTGAGCCCAGGGACAGAGAGGCTCTCCGGTTTACGGAAACGCCCTATTCCCTGGACACCCGCTATGGAAAAATCAAAGTTTCCCAGGGGCTTGATATCCCGGGCCCCACGCTTGCCTGTTTGAGCGGTGACCCTGAGTTTGAGTCCAAAGACCTGTCCAAAGCCCTTTTTATTGACCTTGAGACCACAGGCCTTTCAGGGGGGACCGGAGTGATTCCCTTTAATGTGGGCATGGGTTATTACAGAGATGATAAATTCTGGGTCGGCCAGTATTTTCTGGGCGAACTCTCTGAAGAAGAACGCATGATAAAGGAGCTTTATCAGTTCTTTAAGGACATGAAATTCGAATCAGTAGTCACATACAACGGCAAAGCCTTTGACATCCCTCTCCTTGAGACCCGCTTTATTCTCCACAGGACACCGTTCGAACTCACGGAACTCCCTCATCTTGATTTTCTTTTTCCCGCCCGAAGTCTGTGGCGCCATAAACATGAAAGCTGCCGGCTTTTCCATCTGGCGCAGCAAGTGGTGGAAACCTACAGGGAAGAAGACATTCCGTCCGCTGAGATTCCCTGGAGATATTTTCAATACCTTCAGACCGGAAACTATGAACTGATCGAGCCCATTCTCTACCACAATGCCGAGGACATCCTCTCTCTTCTGGGAGTGGTGATCATCGGCGCATCCATATTTTCCGAAGGCCTGGAAGAACTGACTCCGGACTCTATGGATTTTTTTGGCGCAGGCAAGGTTATGGAACGGTTGGGAAACGAGGAAGAGGCAGCCCGATTCTTCTCCAAAGCCCTGGAAGGAGAGCTCACTGAAGAGGTGGGCCTTTCCACACGGCGCAGATTATCCCTTCAGTTCAAGCGAAACGAAAAATGGGAAAATGCGGTCATACTGTGGCAAGAGATGGCCTCTATGAACGAGCCCTGTTTCGACCTTCTTTTTTCTCTGCGTGAGCTTTCCATGTTCTATGAACACAGAAAGAGAAAGTATGAAAAAGCCCTTATATACGCAGAGGAAGGGTTTGTGCTTTCCAGAGGGTATTCTTCCCATTATGAGGAAGATTTTACCCACCGCAGAGAGCGCATCAAACAGAAGATGAAAAGACAGAAACAGAAGAAAACCGAAAAGGAGAAAGATCCCCAATGAAAGCCATGCAGCTGAAGAGATTCGGCCTGATCGAAGAGAGCCCTCTCGAATATGTGGATATTCGAATAGAAACAATTCTTTTGCCTGAGTTTTGTATTTTGTTATAATGAAATTGGGGGATTGAAATTGGGATTGAAATTGGGGGACGGGCCCGGGCAAAATAAACTATATCAATAAGTTAACCCTATTTTTCCACAGCTCCTTACCCTGGAAAGCCCGCATTTTTGGGGCCTAAAATCACCAATTTAGGGTTTACAATCAGATATTTGACTGAATGGATTTCCACTGGTAATATAAAAATACAGCTGTAAAGAAAGGGGATCGTTGATGGAACCAGATAAAAACGGCTTTCAACAAAAAATGAATAACCTTTTTTTAAGAGGGATTATCTTTTTAAGTGTCTTTTGTCTTTTTTCGCTCGCATCTATAGAGAGTCAAACCGAGGTCAAAGATGTTTATAAGACCGGGGTCATCACTCTTAAAAATACCCCCGGATTTGGTGAGAAAACGGATTGGGATACTCTTTTTTACAACACTCATACAGATATCACAGTGGCGCCCGATGGATCCATATTTGCGGCATCCAGCCGGCAGCACAAAGTATTCAAATTTGATTCCAACGGAAACTTGATCAAATCTTTCGGTCAAAAAGGGCAGGGGCCTGGGGATTTTAACATGCCTGGAGACCTATCCGTACTGGATGGGAAATACCTTGTGGTGGGGGAGTATGCCCTGAATCACCGCATCAGTCTTTTTGATCTGGAGGGAAATTTTATAAAGGTTCTCAAAACCACAAAAAGCGTGTATTCTACATTGGCTCTAAGGGACAGCAAAGTCGCTTATATGTCTCTTTCTCATGGGCCTGAAGATAAAAATCAAACAGAACAATTTCAAACTGTTTATATCAAAGATACAGCCACTCAAAAAGAAATCGAGGTCAGCTCTTTCAATACATTTTCCCGCACAATTGCTTTGAAATCCAGGACCAGATTCAGTTTTGGTGAGAGCACACAAGGAAGAACCCTTATTTCTCGAACCAAGGACGGGAATCTGGTAGTAGGGATTTCAAATCAACCGTTTTTAACCGTTTATTCCCCGGATGGAGCGAAGCTTTATGAGATTGCTTTAAGAGGCGAGGCCATACCGGTGACTCGCTCCTTTATTCGGCGATTTAAAGAGCAGCAGTTGAATGAATTAAGAGAGAATCCACAGTTTATGAAGGGGCCTGGGGGGACCATGCTGAAGGAACTGGAAAAAGCTGATTTTGAAACAGTTTTTGATAAATACCTGCCTCTTTATCGAGAGCTTTTGTCTGATGAGGCCGGACATATTTTGGTGTTTCGTAAAGATGGCTGCTTTTCCGACTGTCCTAATATTTTTGAGGTGTATACGTCTGAAGGAGATTTTATTTGCGAGACAGAGATCAAAACCGGAGATTATAAGCTCCTCATCAGTCGAATTAGCAAACACATATGCTTTACAGATGAAGGACTCATTGCCCTTGTAGAGCCTCTCAATTCCCCCCAATTCCGCCTGGAGATCATCAAAGTGGCATATTAAGGATACTGTTTAAGGAAAGGAGATTAAAATGAAGACATTAATAAGATCATTGCTATTCACCATAGTGTTTGCATTATTGGTCCTTCCCGATACAGGAAGCCTCCAAAAAGCGGAATGGAAAGGTACTATTGAGTATGAAAAAGGAATCAAAGTCATTAAAAACCCAAAAAAGCCCCTTTATGGTGAGATTGAATTTAAGCTCAAAGAAGATCTGGTTATAGGCAGTGCTGATGATGAAAATTCCAGGTTCTTTGAATGGCTCTCTTTGGATGTGGATGAGAGCGGGAACATCTATGTCCTGGATCGGGGAAGCCACAGGATTCAGAAGTTTGATAGCGAAGGTAAATTTATGATAACCATGGGAAGAAAGGGACAAGGACCGGGGGAATTTTCCAGCCCGGATCACATAACTCTGGATGAAGAGAAGAATATCTATGTCAAAGATAGAACAAAAGCGCATATATTCGATAAAAAGGGGCAGTTTGTGAAGTCTTTTCCTATTCCCCTTAATAGCCATAATTTTAAGATAACCAATGAGAACCGATTTCTGGGAGAACGGCTGGACATTAGACCTCCTGATGAGTTATCTGAAGATGTTGTGCTTATGAATGAGAACCTCACAGTGTTAAAGGAAATTGCCAGCTATCCCTCCATAAGAATGGATTCCATGTTTAACCGGAAAGATCGATTTGCAATTCTTGTTCCAGAACTTTGTTTTTGCCCCAGTATCAAAGATTATGCGGTCTATGGATTTCCCTCTGAATACAAGCTGTTTGAAGTCGACTCCAGCGGCAGAGTGACGAAAATCATTGAGAAAGACGAACCCACAGATAAAATTTCCGGAAAAGAAAAAAAGAAGATCATTGATGAGCTCATGGACCAGATAAAAAGCCGGAGTTCTTCTAAACAGGAACCAAGAGAGGAGCTTAAAAAAAGAGTATTGATTTCAAAATTCAGGCCTTTTTTTGACGGGATCCTGCTGGATGAGAAAGGCAACATATATTCAAAAAAAGCTGAATCTTATCTGGATGAGGATGAGGATCATAAGTGCGATTTTTTCAACAGCGATGGGCAGTGTCTCTACAGAATTCAGATCCCAAAGGAAATTAAAAACATAAAAGTCATAAAAATGGACTGTGTTTTCGGCACGCCTTATGACCGTGAAGCTGGGTATTTTCAGGTGAAGAGATACAGAATCGAAAATTGGGGTCAGCTTCAAGAGAAAATTCACTAGATACATAACAATTAAAAAATCCTAAAAGGGAAGAGGTTCTGAGGACTGCTTCGGATATCCGAGTGAAAACAATTTCTGGAAATGTTTTAAAAAGTTTACTCCCAAATCATCTTATAGACAACTAGTTCCTTATATCCTGAAGCCTTCTCTCGTATACAATAGAAACGACCATTTTTGGCTTTGGCTATACTCCCTCCACTCACTCTGTGTCCTGGATACATCCATGAACTAAAACTAGGCATACTTTTTCTTGCTATAAAAAAGCCCTCAGGATTGAATATGTCATGGATATATTCATTTTCATTTACGCCCTTTTCATAAGTTCTTACATAGAGACGTCCCATGTCATCTAAGAAAAAATAATGAAAAGGAGGCATGGCATCAGGAATGATGACCCTGTCTTTAAAGCGCCCCATATTAGAAAGTAAAGTATCAATGAAATCCTGAGTTGGTTTCACAGGTTTGTATTTCTTCCTGATCTTTCTTGTAAGATTTCCATCTAAATCAAACTCCAAAATTTCATATCCACGAGATTCGTGACCGACAAAGATATTCTTATCCATAATCTGATATATAAAGACACGAGGTGAGCCTTTTCTTTTCGTCTGATTTGCCATGAATGTTTGGCCATGATCGCACCTATCAAGCTCTAACAGTATCTGAAATTCAGAATCACACAATTCAAGCGAATCAAAACGGTGTTTTGAGGAAAAGTCAAAATTGTCCGTATATTTTAGATAGTTATTATTCTTTAGAGGAAATAGAACAAACAAGCGACTACTTTTAAGCATAATTTGAGTTTCCTTGGTTAAAGCCCCTTGTTTATTAAAATAAAACAACTTGAACTTGCTGTGATCTTGGATTAGAATTTTGTCTCTTTCAGTGATATAGGCATTTATCGGAGCCATAATCTCTCCGGGGCCTTGCCCATAAACACCGAATGAGTTGGAAAAATTGCCTTCTCTATCAAATCTATAAACCAAATGTTCTTTTCGATCTGATCCTTGCAAAACATATATACTCCCTTCAGAGTCAATGTCGAAACCACCGATATCTATCAGAGCTACTTCAGCGCTTTCTTCTTTCTCAGTATCAATTGTGAATAGTTCCTCAAGCTGAAGAGTCGATAGCTCTCCTTTTATCTTGTATGGCTCCAGTCGGTTTATAACAACTTCCACACCATCCTCAATAATCCTCTTAACATCATCATGTTTTGGGCCGCAGTAGATACATAAGAATAATATCGAAATCAAAAGAACTATTTTCTTCATGCTTAAACTACCCAATTCCAGATATTCAATAAGGCAGTCCTTTTTTGGTCCTCATTAATAGAGACTTAAATATGTGATGGTTTTATCTATTTTACCATATAAATTGTGTTCATAAATAACCAACCAAAACAATCCTTTTGCCTCTGTTTTGTATTTTGTTATAATAGCTTCAGTTTTAATTCATCTATGATGTGCGCTCGTAGCTCAGCTGGATAGAGCGTCTGACTACGAATCCTTAAAAGTCCCCCTGGAAAATCCGTTTTCCCCTGTAAAAGTGTCTATTGATTCTTAAAGATTCTTAGGTTTTTCCGTTCAATGTCGTCACTAATCCCGTCACTGGTTTATAACTTGTCAAAAGCATATTTTGAAGATATGATATTATTAGATTCAATTTTTAAGGGAGGTTTGAATGAAGGACTGGAAAAATGATCTTGATGATTTTTTTCGTTTACAGCGGGAAAAAGGGGAAAAAGAGGAAAAGAATCGAGGACAGAATGAATCAAAGGCAATAGAATTTTGCAAGTCCAGAGTAATACCTGCTTTTACGGAACTTAAAGAAGAACTGGAAAAGCAGGGGAGAAAGGTTGATATTTATGAGGGGATTGGAGGTGATGCATCTATCTCTATAACATATAAAGGTAATGAAGACTTTCATTATGAAATTAGAATAAGCAAGGGACTTCGTCCCATTCCCGAAACCCGTTATTTGGACATGAGAAGCGGAAAAACATTAAAAAGTGAAGGTTATTTTAATCCTGGGACTCAAGATTATAGCATTGCGAATATATCTAGAGATGAGATAATTAAACATTTCTTACGTGAGTATAAAGACTATGTGGAATATATGACACAGCCCTGATTATTCATCCTAAAATCAATTTTATACGAAAATTAAAAAATATATTTCAATATCAAAATTTTATGAAATAACTGGATGAAAACAAAACCTGACTTTTCTGACTCTATAAAAAAGGCTCAATCAACTGTTGACATATTTGTCAACTTCTCTTATAAATATATATGTAGAATGTATATATGAAATATAAGGTGTTTATGGTAAAGGTTAAAGAATGGTAAATGAATATTTCATCCAATTAACTTTCAATTTTAAAAAGGAAGGCAAAAAGTGGACTGCATACTGTGAAGAGCTAGGAACTGCAACTTATGCAAATAGAATTGAAGAAGCGAAAGAAAGAATAATTGAAGCTGTATTACTACATTTGAATACACTTGAAGAGCTTGGAGAGAGGGAAAGATTTTTTAAAGAAAATAAAATTAAATTATTAAAAAACCCACCTAAGAAAAAAGATATATTTGTTTCGGTTCCTATGGACCCAGATATATATACCACTCCTTATATCTATCCAATAGAAAGAAAAGTTTTGAATCTTTGAGTACTTTACCAGCAATATCCGGGAATCAATTAATAAAATTATTAGTAAAGAATGGTTGGACAAAAAGGAAGAAAAAAGCCAGGCATGGAATAGCCTTATACAAAAAATATAGAGATAGAACTCGAGTAATTATTATTCCAAATAAAAACGACGATCTTCCAAAAGGAACTTTATCAGCGATATTGGGACCGAAACAAGCAAATATTAGAAGAAAAGGGCTAGAGAAATTGATTGAAAAATACGGGATATAATAATCAAAGCCTCACAATTATCAGTTTTCCGTCTCTGATGATCAGATTTAATGTTATTTAGGGATTAGGTATTATTTTTCTTTTTTAATTGCTTATCAATCCATTTTTTTGTGTTTTCAATTATTCTTTGTTCAGCATCCTTTTTAGTATGCCCCCATGTTTCACCTATTGCAGTACTATCATATTTCCAAAGTATTTTTCTTTCTGGAGAACGCATATATATAGTTTTAGCAGCAAAGCGAAACTCATTTTTTGTTCCTGGAATTGGAGGGATGATATCATCAATTAATATCTCAAATGTGTAGTTTTTATATTCCATTGATACCCCCTTTTAAATTTTTTATGATCTAACCTTATAAAAGGTAGTTTTGTTTCTAATCCCTTTTTCCGGACATTTAATATTGAAGTTTTTTTCTAAATGATCATGGATCCTTTCCAGATCATCAACGGTTTTTCCTTGAAATTTTCTCCACAGCAACGCTCTTCTATCAATTCTTTTTTTAGGAAATGAATGAATATAATTTGACACTTCCTGAGCAAACTTGAAATCCTCCCAGTTTCTTTTCCAATTTTTTTGCAAGTCTGGTTGAGTCTTTATCCACTCTATTTGTCTTATCTCTGATAGTTTATCTATTAGTTTAGGGAAGTTAGAGTGTTTTATTTTATAATGCCGGGATGATAGGCGAGGCGAATCAAACAACCTTTCAAAATCAAGAGCAAAATCTTCAAATTCCTCTGTATTATATAATCCTGCTATAACCTTTTTAACTGTTCTTATATATGGAGCTTCTTCATAATCAGATGTCTTATATTGCCAGCCTTTTCTACCATATCTATTTATCCTTTTGACTGTTTTCTTTTCTTTTAAATATTCAAGCTTTGCAATATGAACTAACCAATCAAGAAAAAAAGACATCATTCCAAAGGGCTTCCTCATTCCTTTTATTTTAACTTTTTTTGAAAGGACATATAAGCAAGCCGGACAGCAGCAGGGAACTGGATGAGTTTGTTTATTCATAAGATTGGACCAGATTTTTTTTGAATCCCAATAAACAGCCTCATTCCATACTTCTCTTTCTGTCATATTTTGTCGGATTGTCATATTTTTTTATAACCTCTAACAGGGGAAAGACTGTCATAACAAGGAATCATAAAATAATCTTAACATATGATATGATTTTTGTAAATGATAATCACAAGGAAAGAAAAATGATGGATTTAATCACAAAGCTAGAGAAAGAAATGAATCAAAAGAATTTATCTGCAGAGGATACAGCTAAGATTATTGGTTGTTCTTTTTCGCAGGTTTACCGCTGGATAAAGAGAGAGAACAAACCGAATTTTCTGTATCGCAAGGCCGTAGAAAGAGCAATCAAGAAAATGAAGAGGATGACTACCGTTGTGACAATCGAAATGGCTGAGAAAGATCGTGCCTTATACAAAAAACTGAAAAAGAAAATTAGTATCCAGGAAAAACGGGCTCTTTTTCAACTTGTTGATGACTATTCAGCATATCAAAAAGAGCTCTCAAGGCTGGCTAAAAAATACAACACTGAAGAGTAAAAAATGACTAAACGCTGGTATTCAATCTCTGAGGCTGCTGAGTATTTTTCCATGAAAAAGTCGACGTTATACAGCCTGGTTGGCCGGGGTCTCATCAGAGCTGATGCGGTCCTGAGGCTTGGAAGGCAAATAAGATTGGATATCAAGAAGATAGAAGAAAAAAATGAAAAAATATCAGTCCCGCAAAAAAGGCGCTGATCATGTGGGCTTTAGCCGGTCAACAATCAATGGTAGCCAGGAATGGAAAGCTCTCAGTGGACCAGCCAAGATCTTTTATGTCCAACTTAAAGGGCGGTTCAATGGGAAGAATAATGGAGAAATTCAATTGCCTTATAGTTCAATGAGAGGGGTGAAAGGGTGTTCCAGCTCAAGAACAGCAAACAAGGCTATAAAAGAACTGGAGAGGAAGGGCTGGATAGAAAGATCTTATGAAGGGGGCCTTATGGGGAATCCGAAGCTTTATAGAATAACATTCAGGTATGATCATTATGCAGAAAAAAAATAAAAACCAACTTTACTACGTACAACGGTCCCTTTTACCTAGTAAAACGGTTAAGCTGTTTTTAAGGGTTTTTGATTTTAAGCTTCCCCAAGAGACCCTTTTACCTAGTAAAACGGTGACCCTTTTACCTAGTAAAGACTATTTATATATAAGCCATATGTATACCCTTTTTAAAACCACTAAAAATAAGAAGTATTTTAATTGCGGGTCGAAAAGTGTGCAAATAAAATCCATCAAAAAAGCCTTTCGATGCTTCAGCAAACACCAGGAGAGCACAGGACTCGTTATCAGATGCATTACCCCAAGAGAAGGGGGTCCCATTGACGGGATTTTTGACGTGCTGGCCTTAGAAATGAATGGATTATCGATGTTATTTGAACGTTATATAAATACAAAATAAAGAGGTTTTGAATGGAAAATAAACCAAGACTTTCGAAGAAGCTAAAACGTGGAGGCCAGAAGGTCAAGCATGGTGGTTATAGTTTCCTGGTTAAAGGGGAGCTCCCGGAAAATAGAAAATATATCCTGAAATATCTCTCAGCAGCCAGGGATCAGCTTGTCAAAGATATGGGCCCAACTGAACAAGATTTGACAGCAGCTCAGATCATCATTATTGACCGGGTGGTCACAAAGCTTGGTGTTGTTCGCTGTATTGAAGAACATATCCGGGAAACTTCAGTTATGCAGGGTCATAAACTGGCACCCAGCCTGAGACAAAGCTATTTAGCTTATAACAACAGTATCCGGCTGGACCTTCAATCACTAGGAATAAATAAGCGTGCTGAAGAGGTTATCGATCCTATCAAATATATTCAAGGTGAGGACAAGGCTTCACAGGATGATGAAGAGGAGTAAAAAGGCATGATATTACCCTACTTACATAAAAAACGTTCGTTATACAGCGATTCTGGGCTTCCACCAGAGGTGAAGGGGTGAAATATGAAAGATATCATTGAATTCATAGAGGATAAGCAGCTCATAGGTGATAAAAGTCTTTCTATACCTCAAGAGGTTTCCTTAAAAGTGGTTTATGGTTTGCCTTTAAGCCAGAAAGAGAAGAAAGTCTTCAGACAAATCACAGGGCGGTCTCAATACAGAGCTGGTCATGAATATTCTGAAGCGACTTTCATACTAGGAAGAAGGTCCGGGAAAAGCGATAAACTGGCCAGTAATATTGCTTTATATGAAGCATGTTCAAGGAAACATAAGCTCTCAGTTGGTCAAATAGGTGTTGTTATGATCGTTGCTTCTGAACTTAAGAGACAGTCAAAGATAGTCTTCAATTACTGTCTTAAGAAACTCGAACGCTCTCCGGTTTTAAGGGGGATGATTCAGAATGTAACAGCAGAAGAGATCCTATTAAATAATGATGTGAGTATACAAGTCTATCCTTGCAACCTGGCCAGGATCCGGGGACAGAGCCTTATTTCTTTTATAGGGGACGAAGCCGCTTTTTGGAAGTCAGAAGGCAAGTCAATCGATGAAGACGTGATAAATGCAGCCAGGCCAGGGCTTGATTTTCCTTACAGTAAATTGATTAAGATATCAAGTCCTTACTGGATGAAAGGGGAGATTTATTCTGACTTTAAAAACTATTATGGTAAGCCTTCAAAAGACGTGATTGTTTTCAAAGGGGATACACTCACCTTTAATCCTTCATACTCAAAAAAGAAGGTAAAAGCTCTTAAACGCATCAATCCAACAGCCTATAAAACTGAATATCAGGCTGAGTTCAGAAGTGACCTATCAGCGATGTACGATCCCCTTGTGATCGATGATGCTGTAAACACATCAAGGCCCTTAGAACTTCCTTACAGCTCTGATAATTCCTATCAATCTTTTGTGGACGTTGCAGGTGGTGGAGGCCGGGATTCATACGCTCTTTGTATTTCTCATAAAGAAGGGGAACGCATTATTATTGATGTTATTCGGTCCCGGAAACCTAAATTTAATCCCCAGGAAGTGACAGCTCAATATTGTGATCTTTTGAAGCAATATGGAATAAAATCTGTCAAAGGGGATAAGTTTTCGGGTGACTGGGCTTCAAATTCCTTTCAGAAACATGACATTTCTTATGAACGATCAGAGAAAACAAAGTCAGAACTTTACCTTGAAGCTGAAGCGCTTTTTAATACTCAGAGGATAGAAATTCCAAAGAAGGAACCGGCACTCTCACAACTCATGATGCTTGTCAGGAAAACCCGTTCAGGTGGACGTGATTCAGTTGATACAGACTCAGGACAGCCAGAAGATGAAGCGAACGTGATTTGTGGAGCTGCTGTCAATATGGAATCCGGGAAAAAAGCCGGAGCCGGGGTTCCGGATATGGGAATTAATGACATCTGGGGTGATGGGACAAATGTCCCATCATGGGGATCTGCTGAACACTTCAAAGAAGTCGTTGACAGTTTTGGACCGGGACGGAAGGAAGAGAAATGAACTTTAAAGAACTTTTAAAACTTTCAATTTGGGCCGGTGTTAAATACCGGAAGTCAAAGAGAAGGGAATACCTTTCCACAAATGACTTGAATTCTGAGGGAAAACTCAAAGCTAACTATAAAAATCAAAGAAATAAAAAGGAAGACACATCCGGTATTTCAGATGTTGGAACTCATGACATCTGGCCGGATTAAAAAAAATATGGAGGTAAAAAAATGAAAGAAAAATTCATTACTACCAGAGAAGTTGATCTTGAAAAAATTGAAGAAAAGAAAAAAAGAGAGCAGGAAATTGAGGAAATGAAAAAAGCCAATGAGGAGGAGGAAGAAGACAATGAGTGAAGGAATTGAAATCAGAACAATCCCGGATTTAGTCAAACGAGTTAAATATGAATGGGAGAAAAAAGAAAAAGAGGCATCGCACAGACGGAAAGAGCTTGAAGAAAACATACGTGGAGCGTTGAGAAAAGAAAAGGAACTGATCGCTGATATTAAAAAAGCTGAGTCAGTCGTTTCTAAAATGGAAAATGACTATGCAGAACTTGAGTCAAAGCTCTTAGAGGAAAAGGAAAAAGAAATCAAAAAGGGCATCCCTTTAGAAAAAGATGTCAGGGAGGGGAAAATTTCTCTCAAAGAATTTCAGAAAAAAGGAAAATATGAAGCGGATATAAAAAAACAGGTCGTTAAAGAAACACAAAAAGAACTTGAGCAGTCACTTGAGGTCATAAGAAAAGAGCGTATTTCTATCATGAACATTGAACATGAACTCTTAAAGACTCAGCACAGAGTGCGACAGCTTCTTTTACAGCCTGGGGTGATTTTGAAAGAGACACTCAAAAATCTTAAGGAATTTGCTGATAGAGAAATGGGGCTTTTCTATGAGGATTATGCCTCAACACGAGAAGCACTCCAGCAGATAGAACATAAGCTGCATCTTACAGAAGGAAAAACCCTGACTCCTGGTTATCGTTGGGACCGGATGCCTGTCACAGAGGCTAAGAGAATCCAGTTCGATCCGATTCTACCAAAGAGCTTAGTCCCTTCTTTACTTCAGCAGATCTCAAAGTTCAATGAGGATGACAGCGTTTCAGTTGTCCTGACTCTCCGGCCTCTGAGCGTTGATGTTTCTTCTTTTGGCACGTATAGGCTTCCTTCAGACAAAATCAAAATTATGGAGTGATGACAATGGAACAAAAAACAAAGGAAAAAGAAAAAGAGAAGGTTTGTCCGCTCAATCCAGAGCTTAGGTGTGAGGACTGCAAATTTTATCAACCTTATCCAGGCGGTAGAGGGAAAAAAGCCTGTTTGTTTATGCAGCTAATAGGTGATCGGCTATGAGTGAAAAAATAGACACATTAGAGCTGATATCACAAATAAGGCTCCGGGGAATTAGACCATCTCAGATATTCACAAGAGATGAATTTGAAAAGGATCCAGACTTCAGCAAAGTCATTAAAGCTGAAGTTGATTATCAGCTTTGGTTAAAGGATCAAGAGACAAATAAAAAGGAGGAAAAATTGAAAGAAGAAAATGAATTAATTCCCGGCTATGAGGAAGAAAAAAAGGGAAAAAAGAAAGAGGAGGAAAACGAGCTTATACCTGATTCAGATAATGATTTAAAAAATGAAAACGGGAATGAACTTATCCCAGAATAGCGAGTGCGTGTTTTTCATATAAATGGAGGTGCCGGGAATGCTTGCACTCGGTGCCTCCGGCAAAAAATAACTTCTATTTTGACCAGGCTGGGGGCCGGGCTTTGTAACACTCCCTTCTGTCCGGCCCCCGGATTTTAAGAGGTGAAATATGATTGTTTCAGAATTTAAAAAGAATGACAGTGAAAAAATCCGGTGTGAAATCAGCGATTTTAAAGGCAAAAAATACGTGAATTTAAGGGTCATGTATCTGGATGACAATGACAACTGGCTTTATTCACCTAAAGGCTTGACGTTGCCTGTTGATCTCATGGATGACTTGAAGAAAGCTGTTGATAAAATGGCAGCCAAAGTTTTTGAGAGTTTGCCGGGGATTAAATGAGATTCTCTCAAAAAGCAGGTGAGCTGTATAAGAATATGCCGGATGAAAGGGGGGAGAGGGCAGATTTAACTTCGGAAACCGACTTTCCCAGGTTCACTGAAAAACAAAACATCATTAAGGAAACAGGAAAGACAAAACCAACCCTTCACAAATGGGGGACTTCACCAAAAATAATTGACGAAACAGTAAGGGCGGCAAGAGAATATTTACAGAGTCACCCAGGAATAGCACAGAAGTATGGGCAAATCAAAAGTTCGCCTCATGGTGGGGGCGGACTTTCAATAGGAAGAATAATCATAAAAGAGTTTTTAGGAAAAAATTGGTCTCAGCATAGAATTGAAGAAGCCTTAAACCGTCTCAAGCTCTATGATGAAGGGATACTATCTAGGGAGGCTGTTTATTTGATGGTTTTTTCTTCAAGGAACTTATCAATGTCAGATTTTAAAGCTTGACAAATAATAAAAAGGTATATATAATATATATACGATGAAAAGGAAACTACATCATTTAACTGAGAAGCAAATTGAAGGCCTTAAAAAGCTTTCTAAGGAAACTGGCCTGTCAGTTGCCGAACTGATCCGGAGGGCTATTGATGATTATTTGGACAAAAAGAGGGGATAAATGAATATTAATATTAATGATTTGTTTCGGAAAATTCCAGAATTATTAATGTATTCTATCCAAATATTAGGTGGATCATTAATAATAGCAAGTTTGTATTATTTATCTTATGGGAGTTATTATTCATTTGGATATAACCTATTTTTTATATTTGATTATATTACAAGGGATATTCTGAAGTTATTTTTATTTTTATTAATTTCATGGGATATTGGATTCATTAGTGAAAGATTGGTTGGTACTATCTATATTCCATATTATTCCTTTAAAGAAAAAAAGATAAAAAAAAGTAGAAGATTGTTCAGTTTAGGTATAGAAATAAAAGAAAAAACAACTGATTATAGGAATCTGCTGGAATTCCATAAAAAGTTTGACAAAATTGAAAGCAAATCTTTTATAGAAAATTTCAATAGAAATGTAAGATTATTAAACCTAACAAAATCCATTGGATCCTCATCTTTTATTATTGTAATAATTTTCATAATAAGATTAACATTGAAAAATATAATAAATGACATAGTTTTAGTATTAATTTTTTTATTAACAGTGGTTATTTGTGAAAAATTGCATAGGGATCAAAAAAAGAATCTAGATAAATATGTTTCTGCTTTAATAGAAAACAAAAAGAAATTAATATGAAGTATAAAAACAAGGGGGCTCTATGAAAAAAAGAAAAATAGTAAAAGTCTTTGTTATGCTATTTTTTATTACATGTCTTTTTAGTTATGCATATCAGATAGGTAAGGAATATGTAGAACATTTCTGGACGGGTAATGGGTTTATCGAAGTAATGAGAGATAAATCAGATCCCATGAGTATGATTCCGCTGGGCTATATAGTGGGAATTGACAATGCATTAAATGAGATTCTTTGGGAACACTCTTATAAAGTTACTCCAGGGCAACTGGTCGATGTTGTAAAAAATTATTTGGAAAAAAATCCGGGAGTACGCCATAAGGATATTTTTACCTTAGTGATAGAGGCATTTAAAGAAGAATTCCCGGAACCTAAAGTTCCTTTGATGGTTCCTAATCCAGAGTTGATGAAGAATTCGGGAAAGTAAAATGAAAGAAAATAATCTTAAATACATTAAAGGCAATAACGGGAAACCAACTTATTATCAGACTGACATAACACTGAACTATAAACGGATCCGGCGGTATGCTGGCCGGACCAAAGAAGAGTCAAAGACTTACCTTGCAAAGCTGATCCTGGCAGCCAAAGACGGGAAACTTGAAGAAATGCTAAATCCTAAAAAGAGCTGTGATACATTTGGGGAATATGCAAAAGGGCTTCTTGAATCCGCTGAATGGAAAGCAAAGCGCAGCGCATCAAAGAATGAAAGCTTATTAAGAAATCTTAACACCACCTTTAAAAATGTTAGAATTTCTGACATAAATCCCGGAATTGTAAGAAAATACATCACAGAGCGTAAAGAAGCTGATATGTCACCAGCCAGCATAAACAGAGAGCTTTCGCTTTTAAAGTCAATCCTCTACAGCGCTGAATATGATGGGCTTATTGCTTCAAATCCCATAAGAGGCCGGAGAGTGAAGAAGCTTGAAGAAAATAACAGCAGGGAAAGAGTAATCCTGGATATGAAGCTCACAGAGGATGATTTAAGACGTCTTTTAGACTCAGCGGATCCGTATTTCAGGCCAATTTTAACACTGGCTCTTATAACCGGAATGCGTTTGGGTGAGATCCTTAAAATGCGCTGGAAAGATATCAATTTTAGACTTGGAACGATCTGCATTCCAAAGGAAAATTCAAAGAGCAAAAAAGAAAGAATTGTTCCTATTGATTCAGTCATTTTCAATGTCCTTGATTCAATTGAGAAAAAAGGAAAATACGTTTTTATGAATGATCTAACCGGAAAAAGAAGAAAAGATGTGAGAAAAGCTTTTAAATCTGCTTGTGAACGTGCTGAAATACCTCATGGCCGGAAAAATGGTTTGATATTCCACGATCTCAGACACCTTGCAGCTTATAGGCTTGTTCAGTTGACAGACATTGTAACAGCGTCTAAAATACTGGGACATAGTGATGTTAAAATGACTTTGAGATACTGTCATCCAAGTGACAAAGATAAGAAGCTGGCCATTGAAAAAGCGTCTGAAATCCTGTTTCAATCCCGTCAATTTCCCGTCAATGGTGAAAAATCGACTGCTTTAAAAGGGGTTGAAAAACAGGCTCAAGTCAATTAATATCAATAACATGCGCTCGTAGCTCAGCTGGATAGAGCGTCTGACTACGAATCAGAAGGTCGCAGG
>CAZUXT010000028.1:0-45775 GCA_964624145.1 uncultured Eubacteriales bacterium
CGGGAACAATTTCTTCATGTCCATCCAGTACACATACTCTGACGCGGGCTTCAACCTGACACCTATGGACGACATGGATTTTGACAATCCTCCCTGGTTTGATGAGACCAATGATATCTTTGAAGGTCCTGACGGTGACGTAGGAAATAACCGTTACTATGTGGAAAGGCCTGTCCAACAGTATGTTGGAAGAGGCACCTATTTCAATGACAGATTCCTGGGCGCCAGCCACGAGATCCTGTTCGGGGCCGAGTATGCATCAAGGCACGCTTACACCGAGAACGTTTGGACTGGGAACATGTATGCTTATTGGAACCTGAATTATCCCACTATTGACTGGAACGGCGACGGCATTCCGTCTGAAACTGAAAATCCGGCTAATCTCAATTATTTTCAGTATTTCAGAGGTTTTTACAGAGACTTTGGAGTGGATGCCTATGCCTTTTATCTGAGAGACACCGTGACATTCGGGCGGTTCACCCTGCTTCTGGGCTTAAGATACGACCAGCAGCAGCCTTATGTCGCACCCATCACTTTGCAAGCTGTAAATGGCAACCCGGCATGGGATGAGATCGCATCACCTGATGTGCAGGCTGCCTTTGACGCAATACTTCCCGGATGTGAAGTGGAGGAAGTCACAGCCTATGACAAGAACGGCGATCCTTACTGGTGGAAGACATTCTCCCCCAGAATCGGAATCACCTATGACATCACAGGCGACGGAAAGACCATTGCCAAGCTGTCCGCAGGCCAGTATGGAGATTTCATGGGAATGATAGCCGGCGACTGGATGCCGGGCGGAACCAGTGGACAAGTGGATATGTGGTGGAATGACAACGGCGACAATGTGATGCAGCTCAACGAACTTTACTGGGGTACAGTCGGAGACGGAAACTACACACCCTATAACATCTTTAATTCGTCCGGTCAGTTTATTGGAAACTGGAGTGACGCTTCCGGAGAATACTGGTTTAACTATGACCCGCAGAATCCGCAGCAGACAACTGATCCTTACAGGTCCTATGATTCCGATGCCCAGTCCCCCAGGACTTCGGAAGTGATCTTGAGCCTTCAGAGAGAAGTGCTTCCTGACTTCGGCATATCCGTTAACGCCACCTACAGAAGATATGACAAAGCCACATGGGATCCCAAACACTTTGTGGATGCCAGCGGAAATGCTTACGGATTCGAGAGTTCAGCCTGGTATGTGGAAGCGCCCACCCTTCCGTCCAGTATTGATGTGAGCGGAGTTGACACACCCTGGGACGGCGATATGGGCGGCCTTGATGAACACACACATTATTATGTTACCGACAGCTATGAAGGTTATAACCCGTCTTCCTACTCTCCCTACGATAGAAAGATGTTGCGGCCTGACTATTACCAGGATTACTGGGGATTTGACCTCATCTTCAACAAGAGGCTCTCCAACAGGTGGATGCTGAACGGAAGCTTCACCTTCCAGAGTCAGAAAGTCCATTACGGGGATGAAGGCTATATAAATCCGTCAAATGTCTGGGCTCTGGACGGACAGGTTTACTCACCCTTTCAGGGCGGAGCCAGCGGAAAGATCAGTCAGTACACCTATTCCCCGTGGATGCTCAAACTCGCAGGACTGTACCAGCTTCCCTTTGGTGTCAATGCCTCCTTTAATTTCCAGGCAAGAGACGGATGGCTGATAAGAGAAAGAGTTCAAGTTTATGACTACCGTATCCCGAATCCAAGGGGCCGAGATCTAGGATGGCTGTATCTTGAAGAGTTTGGAGGAGAATCCCTTCCCGTTTTCTACAAGCTGGACCTGCGTCTTGAAAAAGTACTCAACGTGGGAGACGTCGGAAAGATCTATGTCATGGCCGACCTGTTTAATGTTCTGAACAGCACGCTTGAGAACAGAAGATACCAGAGCGATTGGGGAACCGTGTATGTCTATTCTGACGGAAGCACATCCTTTTCACCGAGTTCAACCGCAGGATCTTTGAATGAGATCCTGAACCCGAGGATGCTGAGATTCGGAGTGAGATTCGAGTTCTAATTACTGAATTGTCCAAGTAGAATGACTTAAAAGCCCCTTCCCGGCGGGAACGCCTTTCTTAAAGAAAGGCGGAACAAGTAACAGCACACATGCCCGCGGAAGGGGCTTTTTTTATTTTTAGAAGGCAATCAAGATTATGATGACCAGAATGACGAGCACGAAAATTATCTTATCCATTTTTTTTCACAAAAAGAAGCATCGATTACAGCTCCTTTAGTTTATAAGCTTTTATTGAGATGAATACCGATATTCCCATGAGACCTGAGAAGATAACCAGCAGAATGAATAAAGACAGGGGAGTACCGAGCCAAAGCTGCATATTTGCATATATATACTTATATCCCACCCAAATAACCGATGATGAGATAATAAGGGCAACAGGGGAAAAAAGCAGTGATTTGCTGATTCCCAGGCGGAAGTAGAGAGGAAGAAATACAGTCACAAGAAGAAAGGACAGGGAGAAAAAGAGCGCTCCTCCCTGCAAACTGACCACGGATTTAAGGTCGGATATGTTATCTTTGAATATCGATCTGTATAATAAGCCGGAAACAAAATAAAGAATCATTCCGATCCCTGTAATGAAAAAGGAGGAAACATATCTGGATAAGACAATACTTTGCTTTGTAACGGGGAGACTGGAAATGATTTGTTCCGTTCGGTATTTGTCTTCGATTAGGGGAATGGAGATGACCATAACAAAGGTGAGTATGATACCGGCCGTGAGGAATAGGAACCAGGAAAATACAAATGTGTTTAATAGGATGACAAAGAAAAAAGGCGCGGGAATCAAGAAGAGCCTCGTTATATAAAAGTCTTTCCAGCACAGTTTAAGCATTGATTTCTCCTCTGCTCAAAAGAACCATGATGTCATCCAGAGACGGTTTTTCTATCAGGATATTTTTTCCAGAAAAGGCGCGGCGCAATTTTTCTTTATCTGATGTGAGGGCTTTAAATCCGTAAGGGCCTTTTCGAATGCCTTCAAAGAGTTTTTTCGATTCATGATCGAGGATTTCATTTTCTCCTTTGACTAATCCCCAGGTTTCAAACAAATGGTCTTTGGTGCATGAAAAGAGGATTTCCCCTTTCTGGATATAGGTTATGTAATCCGCTGTCCTCTCAAGGTCAGAGGTGATGTGAGTGGAAAACAGAACCGTTTTGTTTTCATTTTGTATGATCTCGGTAAATTTCCTTAAAAGCTCCCTCCGGAATACAGGGTCAAGACCTGTGGTGGGTTCGTCCATCAGAAGAAAATCAGCGTTATGAGAAAGAGCCAGGGCCAGAGAAAGCTTCATTTTAGTTCCTCTGGACAGAGCGGATATTCTTCTATCCAACGGAAGATTGAATTCACCGCAGAGGCTGTAAAACAGGTCATCATTCCAGTTCACATAGAACCTGGAGAAAAGAGACCTTATTTCTTTGACTTTAAGATAGCTGTAATAATGAGGCTCTTCATGGACAAATCCTATCCTTGATTTGATTTCAATTTCATGGATGAGGTTATCCATACCGAAAATTTTTATTTCCCCTGATTTTCGTTGAGTCATGTTAAGGATGAGCTTAATGAGGGTGGTCTTTCCAGACCCGTTTGGACCAATAAGGCCCATGATATATCCGGAAGGAAGCTTTAAAGAAATGTCTTTCAATATGAAGTCGCTGTATTCCTTGCGGAGTTTATTGATTTCAAGAGCCATTGCCACTGTTCCTCCTTAAAAATCTCTCCGTAAAAAGAGAAACTGGGAAAATTTCAAGTTGAAGGCATTTATAGCGGCTGCAGAAACAAGAAGCAGAAGAAGATAGGCAGGAGTGGGGTCATGGTTTAAAAGGAATTTTACAGCATTGATTACGGAGTGAATGAAAGATCTCAGGATGTTTTCTTTATTGCCGGACATGCTCGTCAGAAGCAATGTTATGACTCCCAGAATCTGCAGGGCCACCAATCCTATGATAACTCCGGACAGGCCGAAGCGGATGACAAAAGGAAGCAAAAAGGCAAGAAAAAGGCTTGAGAGTAAAAGAAAAATCAAAAGAGATTTGAGTTCCAGAAATTGGCTCAAGAAGGCCGGATTTTCCTGAAAAAGGGCTGAGAAGAGGAGTCCAAAAACTAAAGCGGCAAAAATAAGAAGCCAGGATGTGACCAAACGCGCTAGAATAAGGGTCTTCCTGTTCGTCGGGAGACTGCAGTTCAGTGTCCATGCTTTGAATCTTTCTTCTCTGGCCTGGATGCTGGCTGCACAGAAAAGGGGCAGTACGAAAGAGAGGAAGAGAAGAGAGAATCGAAAAGAAATGTCCTGCCAATCGACCCATATCCAGAATATGATCATATATCCGGCGAAAATATAAAGTTGGGTTTGGTTAAAAATGAGCTCTCTTCGGATGTGTTTAAGCATTGTTGTCTCCTTTATTTGTGAAGTACATGATGTCTTCGAGTGAAGCTTTTTCTGTGATTGAATCAGAAGGAAGAAGTGTTCGGGCTTTTTTTACGTCAGATGTAAGGATCTCAATACCGTATTCTGTCTTTTGATATCCCATAATACCGGGTATGTCTTTTTTCTCCAGCAAATCTTTTTCGGCTTTGATGACAACCCAGTTTTCAAGGACATCATTCAAAGCCTTAGAAAAGAGTATCTTTCCGTTATTTATGAGAGTAATGTAATCAGCGATCCGCTCCAGATCAGATGTGATGTGTGTGGAGAACAGTACGGTTTTCTCTTCATCCAGCATGATATGTGATAAGCGCTCCAGAAGTTCCTGTCTGAACACAGGATCCAACCCTGAGGTGGGTTCATCCATTAAAATCAAATCTGCATGATGGGATAGGGCTAAGCAAAGGGAGAATTTCATCTTCATTCCATGTGAGAGTTTTTTTAACTTTTTATCAAGGGGAAGCTCGAATTCATCCATGAGTTTGAGAAACAATTGTTGATTCCATTCTGGATAAAAGGGGGCAATGGCTGAAGCCGTGCTTTTGAGTTTCAAATCTTCATAAAAAGGAGGAACGTCGTAAACAAACCCTATCCGGGATTTGATCTCCGCTTCGTACCGGATATGGTCTTTCCCGAACACGAGAATGCGCCCTGAATTTTTTCTTATCAAATTCATTATGAGTTTGATGATGGTGGTCTTTCCCGCTCCATTAGGCCCTATGAGGCCCATAATATAACCTTTGGGTATGCGCAAAGAAACGTCTTTTAAAGTGAATCCCTTGAATTCCTTCCTGAGATTTTCAATTTCAACAGTGTATTCCATTATTCATCCTCCTTGTACAGAAGTGTGAGCATTTCTTTGAGTTCTTCTAATCTGACTCCAAGAAGTTTTGCCTCGGCAACTGCATTTGACAGCTTGTCTTCAACCATTTTCATCTTCTTTTCCCTGAGAAGCTCTTTGTTCTGCATGGCTACAAAACATCCTTTTCCTCCTACGGTGTCTATGAATCCCTCTTTTTCAAGCTCTTCGTAAGCCCTTTTGGTTGTGATGACACTGATTTGAAGTTCCTGGGCAAGTTTGCGGATAGAAGGAAGAGATTCTCCTTCTTTGAGTTCTCCGCTTATGATCTGATTTTTTATCTGCTCCGCAATCTGAAAATAAATCGGTTTCTGTGAGGCATTGGATATGATTATTTTCATTTTTTTCTCATTTTGTCTTTTTGTGCATATCGTATTTACCGTTATAGCTGTATATATATAGCATATACAATCTACCGTAAAAAAAAATCCTTGTCAAGTTTTTTTTCAAATTTCTTTTTATCGGACTATTCATGAAAAAGTGGCCGGATTATACGAGGGCGGACCTCTCGGAATATTGACTTGATTTGAGTTACCTTCTAGAATGTGAAGAGATATATCGACACAGCAGAATTCGGAATAAAAATTGAATCAAAGGAGGGAAAATGAGTGAATTCAAGGAATTATTTCAAACAGATGATTGGAAAAAGGAAAAGCATGTTCCTGTTATAGATGCCCCTGCCCGGGTGAAAAAGGGGGAGATGTTTGAGGTGAAAGTCAGCGTAGGGAAGGAAATCGCTCATCCCAATAAAACAGAACACCATATCCGGTGGATTATGGTGTACTTTAAACCTGAAGGAAGTAATTTCCCGTATCAGATCGGGAAAGCTGAGTTCACAGCTCATGGAGAAAGCACAGAAGGGCCGGATACAAGCTCCATTTATACCCACCATACCGTGATGTTAGCTTTCAAAACGGATAAGCCGGGAACAATTTTTGCGTCAAGCCACTGTAATATTCACGGGCTATGGCAGAGCTCCAAGGATATCGCTGTTCAATAATAAAAAGGCCAAAAAGCCGGACGGTTTTTTAGAGGTGCCAGGTGGAGAGAAAAGGCAGATAGGTGATCATCAGCACGGATATGAGCTGAATGAAGAAAAAAAGCAGGATGCTTCTGTAAATTTTCTGCATGGGTTCTTCAAATCTGTAAGAAGCAAGAAAAAGATTCAGGCCTACAGGCGGAGTGAGATAGCCCAGCTCCATATTTGCCAGGAATATGATCCCGAGATGGACAGGATGTATTTGAAAGACCTGACCTAAAGGGATGATGAGGGGAACGATAACCAGGATAGCAGAGAATATATCCATAAAAAAGCCTGTGATCAGCAGACACAGATTCAGAAGAAGGAGAAATATATATTTTGAGCCTATATGGACCTGGGCCCAATCCGCCAGCTTCACAGGGATCTGAGCGTCAACCATAAAATAGGATAAGGCTTTGGCGATCGCTATGATAGACAGCACTCCTCCTATGATGGGGATGGATTTCTTAATGATATCGATAAGGTTCTTTATTTTTATGTCCCTGGTTAAGACCATCTCAACAATCAGTATATAGGCCACAGCCACAGCTCCGCTTTCAACCAGAGTGGTGAGGCCACCGAAATAAGAACCGAGTATGATAACAGGGAGAAGTATCTCCCAGATGGAAATTTTTAAGGACTTCACAGCTTCCTTTAATTTGAATGGTTCTTTCGGGATTTTTTTCTTAGAGGAGTACCCTATCCCTATGAACGCCATGGCCAGTATCATAAGTGAACCCGGAAGGAGGCCCCCTATGAACATGTCTTTTATGCTGATCTGAGCCGTGACTCCGTAGATGATTATGGGGAGGCTCGGCGGGAAAAGGAGGCCAATACTTCCTGATGCGGTCAGAAGCCCGATGCTGAATTTTTTCTTATACTTGCCTTTTCTGAGGACCAATAAGAGAAAACCGCCTAAAGCTAAGACAGTCACACCTGAAGCGCCGGTAAAAGTGGTAAAGAAAGCGCAGGCGAGAACACTCACTACAGCAAGGCCTCCCGGAAACCATGAAAATAATGATTTAAACAGGCCCACGATCCTTTCCCCGGCTTTGCTCTCAGAGAGAAGAAAACCCGCAATCGTAAAGAGAGGAATGGCTGGAATGGAGTGGCTGGTGAGAAGGGTATAGGCTTCGTTTGGAACCACTTCAAGAGGAAGCCCGGATTTGGCAAAAAGAAGATAGGCCGCACCTCCGAGCACAATAAAGATCCTCATTCCAAAAACCGAGGTGACCAGCAGCAGTATGATCAAGGGCCACGCACTTGATAAGAGCGTTGTTTCATAACCTGAGGAGAGGATGTTAAATATTTCAGGTGTTTTCCCGGTTAGGCCTGTAATTGAATTCAGTATGGGTTTAAGTCCCAGAAGAATTCCTAAAAAAAGCCCTGACAGGGAAGAGATGATTTTAAGTGATTTTTTTTCAACTTGAAGGCTCAGCCTGATTGCCATGACAAAATATCCCACAGCCATGAGCAAAATGATGTATTTTAAACTGATTATTCCTACTTTTTGTTCTGATGTAAAACCGTTGATGGCAAAAGAAAGGGAAGCCCAGGCAAACGCCGATGTGAAACAGCAGGCCAGAGAAGAGACGATCAGATGGATAAATGACCTGGTTTTTTTTGAGAGATTGAAGCTGAGACTGAGTGAAAGATGTTTTTTTTCTCTGGTTGCGATCATTCCACCCAAAAAAGTAAGGATCAGGACAAGATGGTGTATGAAGTCAGTCGAATGGGGGATCCCGGTCCGGAAGAGCTTTCTTGCCACAACTTCCATCACAGGAATAAGAGCAAGAAAGAAGACGATAAAGAAAACGAAATGGTCTTCGGATCTATGTATGGTCTTTAGAACGGTCTTGTTTTTCATTTAACTTATGGTATTCACTCAGGAGCTGATTGAGTTCATTATAGATTTTATTTGTAAATACGTTGTCTACAAGAACCTCCATTCCTTCTTCCGCCGTGTTTTTCCACTGGACAAGCGCGTCATCCGGAACTTCATTTATTTTTAATCCGTGTTCTTTCATGGTTCTAACGGCCTCTTCCTCCAGATTAGTTCTGTCATTATTGAGGTTTTCGCAGATTTCCTGGGCGGCTTGAAGCATGTCTTTTTTGTATTGGTCAGGGACCTTATCCCAGATTTTTTGAGTCACGACGATTCCGCCCACCACTGGAGCGATTTTGAGGGAGCACATATTCGGAGCCAGTGGGAAATACTGGCCTGAGGCAGCCACAAGTGGAGTCAAATAGAATGAGTCCACCATTCCGCTCTGGAGTGCCATCATAAGGTCTTTGAGGTCATTAGGGACAATATGATACCCGGATCTTTTCCATGCCTGTTCGAGTTCAGGCTCTCCTGTTGTGAAAGAAAGCTTATGCTTTTTTAAATCTTCCGGATACAAGACTTCTTTTTTTGAGAAAACATGAACCCATCCTGCTATGGACCATATAATAAGTTTGAATCCTTTTTGTTCTATACCCTTTTCAAAAACAGGTTTCATCTTTTCTAAGACATAGTCCAGCTCTTGATTGGATGTGATGAGAAAAGGAATATTGAGCACATAGATATCCGAATAGATCTTTGTAAGCCCTCTGTTGGTAAAAACGCCTCCTCCGAGTATGCCTATTCTCATCTTTCTTAATGTATCTGCCTCATTCCCTGCAATGCTTCCCGGATAGATCTTTAACTCCACTTCTCCGTGAGTGATTTCCTGCCACTTCACGTTGAGTATTCTTAAAGCGTCGTCCCATGGCGACCGCTTCGGGGCAATGCTTCCTATTTTAATGGTGGTTGATTGCAGGGGGCCCGACAGAGCTGTCATTACTGTCATTAGAAACACAATTGATATTGTCATTGATAGGGGATTTTTTCTCATTTTCTTTCCATAATTTTATTTTACTTCCACAAAATAATCTTCAATATGCTCAAGCATCCATTTTGCTTTTTTTTGATAGATTGTATTCTGAAGTCTTAAAGAGATATATCTGTCAGGGTCTATTTTGAGTACTTGGTTTAAAAGAGATTTGAATTCTTTTATATTCTGCTCTTTTATGGATACGGTTGAGGCCAGTGAAAGATAAGGCGATGCAGATCTGCCTTTGGATAACTCGACTGCTTTTTTGAAATGTTCTCTGGCTTTTGTTGGACTTCCTCCCATGTATTCCGGGATAGAACCATAGTAGAGAATAAAAAAATCGTGGACAGATCCGTTATTGAAATGTTCATCGAGTTCCAGGACTTTATTCATCATTGCTTCTGCCTGAGGAAGCGTTAAGCCGAGTTTCATATCGAACGGATCTATGGAATACGCAGCCACCCATCCGGCTGAGGCCCAGTACAGAGCAGGGACATCATCCTTTGTTACACCATCCAGAGCCAGCTTGAATTTTTTGGCTTTGAGGTTCTCAAGAAAACCCGGATGCTTCATTTCAAGCAGTTCCAGAGTATAGTCTCTTCCCCTTAAATATAGATTTTTAGCCCTGTCCAGCATGGATTCCTTTTTATCAAATTCAAGGTCAGGGAGCTGTTCGGCCGGTGATTGGATATAAACATTCGCATACATTATATAAAGCATGCCGGTCTGAAGTCTCAATCCGTAATGCTCGGGAATGGAGACCATGAGGGATTCGTACATTTTTATGGTGAACGGCAGGGCATCTCCTACCAATTCAGGGTCATTGTCAGTGAGAAAGACATTACTGCTGCTCTCTCCGGTCAAGGCATCGGCTGTTTTTTTCAAAGCGAATTTTTCTATTGAACATGAGGATGTGACAACAATTATAAGGATAAAGATAGAGAGTAGAGTGGTTTTGAGTTTTTTCATTCCTCTTTTTTTTCGCTCACTAGTATAAGGATTAATTCATATAAATTCTACAATTTTTTATACTCCACAATCTTTTGATTGTGCAGCATGACTGTTATGAGGGCAAAAAACACAGGCAGTAGAGAATATTTCTTTTGCCGTTTAATGCCGGGCTAAATCCTGTTTTAAGAATTCTTCTGCCAGCTCTTTTGAATCTCCGTATTTTTTTTGAAGGGCCTTCAGTTTTGATTTGAGTTCCGCAGCTGTTTCAGAATAAGAAGGATTGCTGTAAACATTGTTAAGTTCTTTAGGGTCTTTTTCAAGGTTATACAGCTCCCATCGGTCTATGTCATAATAGAAGTGGATGAGTTTGTACTTTTTGGTACGTATGCCGTAATGCCTTTTGGCCATATGGACACTGGGATATTCATAGTAGTGGTAGTAGATGGCATCCCGCCATTTTTGTAGGGGTTCGCTTTTTATCAGAGCGGCTAAAGACAGGCCCTGCATGTCTTCGGGGATCATCATGCCTGATAATTCCAGAAACGTAGGCGCAAAGTCAAGGTTAGTGACCATGTGCTCATCGATTCTTCCTGGTTGGATTTGGCCAGGGAGCCTCATTAAAAGAGGCATTCTGAGCGATTCTTCGTACATGAACCGTTTGTCAAACCAGCCGTGATCGCCGAGGTAGAATCCTTGATCGGATGTATAGACAACCAGTGTATTGCCGGCCAGGCCTGAGTTTTCCAGATAATCCAGGATGCGCCCGACATTTTCGTCCACTCCGGCTATACATCCGAGGTAATCCTGCATATAGCGCTGGTATTTCCAGCGTACCAGTTCTTTGCCTTGAGGATTTTTCTTGTTAAAAGAATCTCTTTTCGGCCCGTACGCATCTTCCCATGCGGTCTTTTGCTCCTCTGTCATTCTTTCCGGAGGAGGGCCTATTTTCAAGTCATATTCGAGCTGCATATGTTTCTGTAAGGTCATTTCCTGCTCTTTTGCTGCTTCTGACCTTGTCGCATAATCATCAAAGAGAGTATCAGGCTCAGGAAATTCTGTATCGTCATATTTTGTCAAATGCCTCAGAGCCGGCTGCCAGTTTCTGTGAGGAGCCTTATGGTGGAGCATCATGAGAAAAGGCTGGTCTGCTTTTCTTTTGTTTTCCAGATAGTCAATGGCACTGTCCGTTAAGATGTCTGTGACATAACCGGTGTGGTGTTTTTTCTGTCCCATTTCAATAAAGTCGGGATTATAGTAATGCCCCTGGCCGGGGAGAATATTCCAATAGTCAAAGCCAGATGGGGCGCTCTTGAGATGCCATTTGCCTATCATTGCAGTCTGAAAGCCGGCTTGTTGAAGCTGTTTTGGAAAGGTCATTTGAGAGCCGTCAAACTCAAGAACATTATTCCGGACACCGTTTATATGGCTGTACTTTCCTGTCAAAATCGTGGCTCGGCTGGGAGCGCAAATACTGTTCGTGCAAAAGCAGTTATTGAAGCGGATTCCCTCAAATGCGATTCTGTCTATGTGAGGGGTCTTGTTTAGTGTGCTTCCGTAGCAGCTGAGAGCATGAGAGGCATGGTCGTCAGTCATAATGAAGAGAATATTGGATTTTGGTTTCGAAAGAACAGGAGGGCTCTTTTGGCCGCATCCGGATGCGGCCAGTGAGGCCATACCAAACCCTAGAAATTCAATAAAATCACGTCTTCTCACTGTTAATCCGGATGTTCTGTCTTAATTATATTTATCTGACTTCGTTGTAAGCCCATTCAAGCCACTGGGTGATGATTTCAATATCTTCCTTATCTACAGTGGCTCCACACCAGAATCTTAAGCCGGGAGGAGCATCTCTGTAGGAGCCGCAGTCATACGCGACTTCTTCGTCAGCAAGAAGTTTGACCATAGCTTTGATTTTGTCCTCGGGCAGATTGACACTGAAGCACACACTCGTATTGGAACGGATGTCTTTGTTTTCTGCAAGAAAGTCTATCCAGTCGTGCTTTGCGACAAAATCTTCAAATACCTTTAGGTTTTGAGTGCTTCGTTTGATAAGCCCGGGAAGGCCTCCTATGGATTCTGCCCAGTTCAAGGCCGCAAGATAATCCTCATTGGCGATCATCGAGGGGGTATTGATGGTGGATCCTTTAAAGATGCCTTCATTGAATTTGCCTTTTTTCGTCATGCGGAAAATTTTCGGCATGGGCCACGGGGGGGAGTAATTTTCAATTCTTTCCACAGCCCTTGGAGATAGGATCAGAATTCCATGGGCAGCCTCTCCTCCTAATACTTTCTGCCATGAATAAGTGATGACATCGAGCTTATGATAAGGTATTTCCATTGCAAAGATGGCAGAGGTCGCATCGCATAAGGTGAGGCCTTTTCTGTCATCGGGGATCCAGTCACCGTTGGGGACTTTGACGCCGCTGGTTGTCCCGTTCCATACGAAGACCACGTCATTGTTGAAATCTGTCTGAGAAAGATCGGGCAGTTTTCCGTAGGCTGCTTCAAATACCCGGACATTTTCGAGCTTTAGTTGGCCCCGGATATCAGTGGCCCATCCTTTACTGAAAGATTCCCATACAAAGATGTCCACCCCTTTCGGGCCCAGCAGAGACCACATGGCCATTTCAAAAGCTCCTGTATCTGATGCAGGGACGATTCCTACCAGATAATCAGGAGGAAGGCCCAGAATCTTTTTTGTCCTCTCTATGGATTCTGCCAGCTTCCCTTTTCCCAGAGTACTGCGGTGGGAACGGCCCAGAGGTGTGTCTTTGAGTTCATCCAGGGAGTATCCAGGGTGCTTGGCGCACGGCCCTGAAGAATAGCAGTTATTTTTAGGTTTAATATTGGGTTTCATTATGGCTTCTCCTCTTATGAATATTTTGATATATCTGACATTGAAATTAAACTTACCTGGTTTATTGTATGAAATAAGAATAGTAAAAGAGGGATGGCTCTGTCAATGAAATAGTTTAATCTCTATTCCTCGTTTTCTGCTTTTTGAGTATTTTAGCCCAGGTATCCCGAAGGGGGACAGTCTGATTGAAAACCAGATGGTCTTTTTTTGAATCAGGATCAACACAGAAATATCCCTTCCTGAGAAATTGAAACCGATCTCCGGGCCTGGCATTTGAAACACTCGGTTCCAGCCTGCATGAGCGGATGATTTTTAATGAGTCAGGATTTAGATTTTTTTTGAAGTCTTCTCCCTTTTTGACATCCAAGGGATTTTTGGTTTGAAACAGACGGTCATAAAGCCTTATTTCTGATTTAATTGCGTGAGGCGTTGAAACCCAGTGCAGAGTTCCTTTTACTTTTCGTCCGTCTTTTGACCATCCTCCTCTTGTCTCAGGGTCATAGGTGCAGAGCAGTCTTTTAATTCCGCCTGTGTCTTTATCCTTTTCCACTCGATTGCATTTTATATAATAGGCGTGTTTAAGCCTGACTTCACGGTCAGGAGACAGCCGGAAATACTTCCCCGGAGGATTCTCGCGGAAATCTTCCCTTTCAATATAAAGGGTGCGGGAAAAAGGTATTTTCCTTTTTCCCATGCCTTGATCTTCAGGATTGTTTTCAGCATCAAGGTGCTCTGCTTTGCCTTCCGGGAAGTTGTCTATGATGACTTCCAGAGGATCAAGCACGGCCATCACTCGTTTGGCTTTTTTGTTTAGGTGTTCGCGAAGGCAGTGCTCAAGAAGGGCAATATCAACAACGCTTTCTTTTTTGGCTAATCCGATCCGGTCACAGAAGTCGCGAATGGACTCGGGGGTATAGCCCCTTCGTCTGAGGCCTGAGATGGTGGGCATACGGGGGTCGTCCCATCCTTTGACAGTGCCCTCTTCCACAAGTTCCAGAAGCTTCCTTTTGCTCATAACCGTGTAGTTCAGGTTAAGCCGGGCGAATTCGGTCTGCTGGGAGCGGAATACGTCCAATTCTTCCAGAAACCAATCATACAAGGGCCTGTGGTCTTCAAATTCAAGTGTGCAGAGAGAATGAGTGATACCCTCAATGGAGTCACAGAGACCGTGTGCAAAGTCATACATAGGGTAAATACACCATTTGTTTCCTGTGCGGTGATGGGACGCATGAACGATTCTGTATATCACGGGATCCCTCATGTTCAGGTTTGGGGATGACATGTCAATTTTAGCCCGAAGCACTCTGGATCCATCCTTAAACTCTCCTTTGCGCATCCTCCTGAAAAGTTCAAGATTTTCTTCGACCGAACGGTTTCTGTAAGGACTTTCCTCTCCCGGTTTTGTTAATGTTCCTCTGTATTGTTTTATCTGATCCGTATTGAGGTCGCAGACAAATGCTTTCCCCATTTTTATCAGTTGGACAGCATATTCATAGAGCTTCTCAAAATAATCTGATGCATAGTATTCACGATCTTCCCAATCAAAGCCCAACCATCTTATGTCTTTTTTTATTGACTCAACATATTCCACTTCTTCTTTGGAAGGATTTGTATCGTCGAATCGGAGATTGCATTTTCCATTGTATTCCTGTGCCAAACCAAAGTTAAGGCATATGGACTTGGCATGGCCTATATGGAGATAACCATTGGGCTCTGGGGGAAAGCGAGTGTGCACTCTTCCGTTGTTTTTATTCGATTTTATGTCTGATTCTATACGGGTGCGTATAAAATCCAAAGTGGTATTTTCATTTTTTTCCATTTTATTTCTATAAAATAATAGGAATCCAAATTATAATCAACATTATTTTTAGGTTCAGAGGCATTTGTTGACATTTTTCGGATTTACTGTTATTAATCTGAAGGGAGGTATAAATGAAGATCAAATTAGTCGGTCTTATTGTTTTTGTTTTGTCAGTCGCATCTGTATTCCCCCAACAGATAGCTGAAGAATCACTGGTTGTCAACATTGAGGTGCCTGTCAGGGTCTATAATGGCAATCTTTTCGTAGACAACCTGACTATAGATGATTTTAAGATATATGAGGATGGAAAAATACAGAAAATTCAGGCCGTTTATCTCGTGAACGAAAGGAATATTGCCAGAAAGGATGAGAGGAAAAGATTTTCCCCTAATACAAAAAGAAATTTTTATCTGTTTTTCGAAATCGCCGAATATGATCCCAGGATAAGAGATGCTGTTGACTATTTTCTGAATAAGGTGATCTATCCAGGTGATGATCTGATGGTGATATCTCCCACCAGTTCTTATAAGTTAAGAGGAAAAGCGCTTGAACTGAAGTCAAGAGATGAGATAGTGAATCAGTTGATTGGTATTTTGAGAAAAGATGCTTTACTGGGCAGTACGGAATACAGGAACATGCTCAAAGAGCTCACAGAACTGGCGGCTTCCATAGCCGCATCTCTTGAACAGAGGGAGAACTTTTTTACAAAAGAAAGCTCATCCATTCTTGATGCTCATGACTGGGCACCTGGCGAAAAACTTCTGAGATATGAGTATCTGATAGGGAGAGTTGAAGAGATGAGATATGTCAGCCAGGAAAAAATGATCGACTTTGCGAATCTTCTGAAAGACGAGGCAGGCCAGAAATATGTTTTTCTTTTTTATCAGAACGAATATATTCCTCAGATAGATCCCAAGATTTTAACTCAATATATGGCTCTTTATCAGGATAGGCCGAATATAGAAATGACGATATCCGGCATTATGGATTTTTACAGAAGAGAAATTTCATTTGATGTGGAGAGAGTCAAACAGGTTTATGCAGATCAGTCTATTGCCATTCATTTCTTGTTTATATCCCGCGATTTCGAAATTATCCCGGGAGTGATCTTTCAGGAAAGGTCCGAAGACATCTTCAGCGCTTTTAGGGAAATGGCTGATGCGACCGGAGGCTATATTGAAAGCTCACTGAGGGCTGACTGGCTGATGAAAAGAGCAGTGGAGGCTTCCAAACAGTATTACCTTGTCTATTATTCCCCTGAAAATTATACGAGAGATGGAAAATTCAAGAATATTAGGGTTGAAATACCGGAGAAAAAATACAGAATCAGTCACCGCAAGGGATATATTGCTGACTGAACAACGCCGGAGAGCTAATTTTCCTTAACCGTCATTTTTTTGATTTTTGAGAGTCTCTGGGCGAGAGTCATTCTCTTTCCGTTTTCATCAGCTACATGTATTCCGCCTTTAATGAGTTTTGTGTTCCATTTGACAGCGTTCTCGAATTCATCCCGGCATTCCCAGAGAAAGGGGACAGGAAAATACCCTGATCTAAAGGCTTTGAAAAGTCCTTCGCTTGAGTACAGATTTTTTATATTCTTTTGCATATGCTCTATCATGACTTTTGATTCATCATAAAGTTCCTGGGAAGTATTTTCTATTTCAGAGCTTGAGATAATATCAAAAACAGCATTCCTTCTTCTGAATTCCGGATAGTATTTCAATGAGGCTTTTGTGATCTGAATGCTTTCATTGATAACGTCCGGTGTGGCAAGAAAAAGGGCTTCTGAAAAACTGACAACATGTATTATGGGAGGGCTGTCAGGTCTCTCCGGTTCAACGTCTGACATCAACGCAGTGACCGCAGCGAGCTGGGTCTTTGCTTTTTCTATATTCGGGGAGAAATAATCCAGCCCTGCCCGGGGCTGATAGATTACTTTAAAGTCACTGTCTTCTAAAGTCCTGACCAGTTTCAGGAGAACGCGGGCTTTGACTAAATCCCGGACTCCCCATGTTGATTTGGGTGTATTGAGCATATTCTGGAGGATCAAAATTTTAATTCCCAGCCTTTTGGCTGTTTTTGCCGCGAGAAAAGCAGAGACCACATAAGTGATATCATCTGACCCTCTGAATGCGAAATGGTGGGGGATATTGGGTTCAAAAGGCTTTGTGACGCCAGCGATATATTTTATGGCATCCAGGTGTTCGGAAAGACCCTGTCTGACGCTCAAGGGCCCCCGTCCGTCGATTTTATTGAACCACCAGAGAGAGAGAGCATGCCATGCCATGTTGAGGTTTTTTTCAAGGATGAAAGCCATATGAGCCACATTTTTCGTGCCGGAATAGGCTCTGACCAGCATGGGAGAAGAATCTTCGCGGATCGCCTGGAGTTCCAGTTCACTGTTTACAGGAATTCCTCCTCCGTTGGGAAGGCCTTCCCAGCTTCCTCCGAAATGAGACTGGCTTAATTGTGAAGAACCGACCGATACAATATCAAGATACTTTGTTTTTGAAAGCGTTTTCAGCCATTCTGAAAACATGGTTAACGCCTTCTCCCGGTCTTTGAGGTAAGGCCCGACATGCACTCTTGTCAGAGGCAGTTGGTTGTGAATCTTGGCAGCATTCAGGCGTTTGGACAGGTGGTCTTTATCCGTTCCATAGTCTTTATAATCATAATCAGAGATTTTTGGAATAAGTTTGTGCTTTTCTTGGCTGATGATTTTTTCCCCGAATTCAAACCGCATCTGGTCGTATACTGAACTTTCCTGAATGGATTTTGGGATTAAAGCTTCCGGGACACCCAGTTTCTTCAGTGTTTCTATGGGAGTTTCATCTCCTCTGAATGTTTCGTATCTTTTTCCGAATTCCTTTTTTATAAGGTCACAGGCTTCCGGAAGTCCGGCAAAATATATTTCTTTGATGGCTCTGTTTTTTTTGGTTGAAAGCGCTCTGTCGTTTTCTATACAGGTTACCAGCCTGCCGAAAGTGTTCAATCCCTGTTTCGGGTCCAAACGGTAGCTGAAGCCGAGATGTGTGATATTGTTTTCAAGGATCCATTTTTTGATGGTTTCAAAGTAGTGTAAGTTGGATATCTTATCGACAGCTGATGAGATTTTGGCGTCAGATATAAAGACTTTGAAACCGGATTCTTCAAGGAGCTGGCTGATATGGATTATCCCAAGAGTATGGGCATCGATTCCAGATTTAAGAAAACCATATATTTTGTTTTGTTGCATGAAATTTCTCAGGATCAGTCCTGTTTTTCATCATTATCACACACGCTGGTTTTGCCGTCAAGAAACGCATGAGTTGAAGTTAAGCTCAGGTGTGGCCTCAGCTCCCTGCATCCGAAGGCTAAATCTTCAATGTCGCTTGAGCCACACCTGAGCTTATATAGAATGATTTCGTTTTGATCAAAAGAATATTTGATTTTTTGATGATTCCTTATTAAGCTTGTTTTTTATTCATACAAAAAAGAGAAAGGAGGTCAAGTTGAGGAACAGATTCATTGTGTTCGCATTAACGGTTTTCTTTGTGACCTGTCTTGCATGGCCGCAGGATCTGGTCTTAAAAGGAGGAACTGTCCTCACTGTAACAAAAGGAATCATTGAGAACGGGACCATTGTAATAAGAGACGGAAAGATTGCTGGAGTTGGGAAAAATATCCCTATCCCTACCGGGATTAGAGTCATTGATGTCACCGGAAAATATGTTATGCCCGGAATCATAGACAGCCACTCTCATATTGCCCTCACTGATGTCAACGAAGCGACAGACCCGGTTACTCCACAGATATGGATGCGTGAAGCTTTGGAGCCTTCTTCTGATTCCATTAAAAAGACTCTTGCAGGCGGAGTCACAATGGTTAAAACCATGCACGGCAGCGCGAATATCATTGGAGGAGTCAATGTGACCATTAAGCTTAAGTACAGAGATCGGATAGAAAATATGATTGTTCAGGACGCGAGACAGCAGCTTAAAATGGCCCTGGGTGAAAACCCGAAAAGGCTCTACGGTAGCAAAGGGCGCATTCCTTCCACCCGGATGGGCAATGCCTTTGTGATGAGGAATGCCTTTGTAAAAGCTAAAGAATATAAAGAAAAGTGGGATACCTATGAAAGAGAAAAGGCTGAAGGAAAAAAGGACCTTAAGCCTCCGGAGAAGGACCTCAGAATGGAAACGCTTAAGATGGTGCTGGAGAAAAAACTGGGGATTGACTGCCATGTTTATCGTGCTGATGAGATTGTATGGATCATAAATTTTTGTAAGGAATGGGATATCGACCTTTTGCAGTTAAGCCACTGTATAGACGGATACAAAGTTCCGGATGTCATAGCAGATGCGGGCGTGTGTTACGGCGGCTGGATTGACTGGTGGGGTTTTAAAGAGGAAGCTTATGACGGATGCCCTTATGGATTTGAGATTATGCATAAGGCCGGAGTCAGAATTGTGATCAATTCCGACAGTGCGGATGAGTGCCGTTATCTTTATCTCAATGCCGCCAAAGTTTTAAAATACAATGATATTCCGGAAGAAGAAGTGCTCAAGATGATAACCTTCAATCCTGCCTGTGCGCTTGAGATGGAACACAGGGCCGGCAGCATTGAAAAGGGCAAGGATGGAGATATCGCTGTGTTTGATAAATATCCTCTCGATTCAACATCCAAGTGTCTCATGACAATCATTGAAGGAAAGGTATACTTTGATTACGCTAAAGAAAGCATAACCGCAGAAGGAGTCGGATATGAATAGAAAAATATTTCTTTTAGTGGTGGCCGTGCTTTTTTCCCTTTATCCTGCTTTTTCCAACAGTTCGCAGCAGATACTCATAAAAAACGGAACGATTGTTCCTGTGGAAGGGGCTCAAATACAAAAGGCGGATATTCTTATTGAAGAGGGAAAAATAGTCAAGATAGGCCGTGATTTAGGGGCTTCTGCTTCAGCCCATATCATTGATGCCTCAGGAAAATACGTGTATCCGGGGATGGTGGCTTTAATGACCGCAGTGGGAGTCACCGGCTATCCCGGAGCAGGAAACGACCTGGATGAGTCAGGTGTGTCAACGCCTCAGATGGACCCTTTTGATGCCATTAATCCTGAAGACCCATGTATTGCTGTGACGCGGCTGGGAGGAGTTACCACTGTTATGACCGTAAGCGGCACCAGGAGTCCCATCAATGGGAAATCCGTGCTTATGAATTTGGAGGGAAGACTGGCTCAGGATTTGGTGATAAAAAGATATGTCGCCCAGATTTTTAATATGGGTGCAAAAAGTGAAGGCAAATATCCTTCCACTCTTCCCGGAGTAGTATCTCTAATAGAAGGGAAGCTCAACAAAGCAAAACAGTACGCACGGAAAAAAGAGGGCGCTGGACAAGGAAAACAAGGCGGGAATGAAAATGGGAGCAGCCGTTTCAGCATTGATCTGGAGATGGAAGCCCTTCTCCCTGTTATAAAAGGAGAAGTGCCTGCCCTCTTTATTACAAATGACGGAGTAACCATTCGGAATGCACTGAAAATCATTGATGAATTCGGTCTGAAAGGGATTATTAGAGCCAGCAAAGGGATTTTGAATTATGCGGAAATTTTGAGTGAGAAAAACATCCCTGTTATATGGACGGGAACCAAAGGAATTCCAGGAAGATGGGAGCCTTTTGATTTGAATTACCATACAGCGGCTGTACTGGCAGAAAAGGGAGTCCTGTTTGCTTTTGACTCCGGCGGTTGGGGCCCTGATAGCAGGAATGTGCGTAACCTCCCGGTTCCGGCAAGCCTTTCTGTGGCTTATGGGCTTGACGAGGAACAGGCGATAAAGGCACTTACCATAAATCCCGCTAAAATAATGGGCATGGATGATGAACTGGGTTCCATAAAACCGGGTAAGACTGCAAACCTGGTCGTCTGGAGCGGGTCTCCTGTTCAAATGAGTTCCAGGGTTTGTCAGGTCATCATAAATGGAAAGATCATTTCCATGGAAAGCATCCAGACCCGGTTGAGGGATCAGTACAAGAAACATTGACGTTTTTCATAGAACGTTTTATCATTATAAAGTTATGGCAAACAATAATCATTTCTATGCAACCACCATATTATGTGTAAGGGAAAAGGGAAAGGTCGTCATTGCGGGTGACGGTCAGGTTACTCTGGAAAACACGGTTTTGAAATCCAAAGCCAGCAAAGTCAGGCGGATTTACAAAGGCAAGGTGCTGGCCGGGTTCGCTGGCGCGACTTCGGATGCGTTTGCTCTTTTTTCCAGGTTTGAAGGAAAGCTGGAGGAGTTTCGGGGAAATCTTGCCCGCGCCGCCATTGAACTGGCCAAAGACTGGAGGCTGGACAAAGCTCTGCGCAGGCTTGAAGCATTGATGTTGGTTGCGGATAAAAACAATTCTTTTTTGATTTCCGGGACAGGTGATGTGGTAGAGCCTGATGACGGCATCGTTGCCATAGGCTCAGGAGGAGCCTACGCTCTTGCTGCTGCGCGGGCCTTGATAAGAAATACTGATTTTTCTGCGAGGAAAATTGCCGAGGAAGCTATGAACATAACTTCGGATATATGTATTTATACGAACAACCATATAACCATAGAGGAATTATAGATGCCCATAGAACTGCCTGAAAATTTGGAGATAATCAAAGGAAGATTCGATGAGTCTGAGCTGACTCCAAAAAGAATTGTCGAAGCACTGGATAAATATATCATAGGTCAGGAAGACGCAAAGAAAGCGGTCGCCATCGCTTTAAGGAACAGATACAGGCGAAGGAAACTTCCGCCTGAATTGGCAGATGAGGTTGCCCCGAAAAATATTTTAATGGTAGGCCCTACCGGAGTCGGAAAGACAGAGATTTCACGCAGGCTGGCAAAACTGACGTCATCTCCTTTTTTGAAAGTCGAGGCGAGCAAGTTCACCGAAGTCGGTTATGTGGGCCGGGATGTGGAGTCCATGATCAGGGATCTGGTCCAGATCGCCGTAGGATTGGTCAAAACAGAGAAAATGCAGGAGGTCAGAACAAAAGCCGAACAGAATGCCGAAGAAAAAGTCCTGGATATTCTTCTCCCTAAACCCAGGGTGAGTTCCGAGTCGGATGCACAGGCAGAAGAAAAAAAATTTCAGGATACCAGGGAGAAACTGAGAAGCCAGTTGAGAGCAGGGCTTCTGGATGAACGCCAGATCCAGATCGAGGTCAAAGAGAAGTTCAGCTCTCCTTTTGAGATATTTTCAAACACAGGTGTTGAAGAGATAGGAATACAAATACAGGAAATCATTCCGGGTCTGGGGGGAAAGACCAAAAGAAGAAAGGTCAAAGTTAAGGAAGCGGTCGAGTACCTTACCGGGCAGGAACAGCAGAGACTCATTGATATGGACCAGGTCTCAAGATTGGCTATAGAAAAAGTGGAAAATTCAGGGATTATATTTTTGGATGAAGTCGATAAAATCTCAGGAAGAGAAACCGGTCACGGGCCTGAGGTCAGCCGTGAAGGAGTCCAAAGGGATCTTCTTCCCATTATAGAAGGCACTACTGTGAACACACGTTCAGGGCTTGTCAAAACAGACCATATTTTGTTCATTGGAGCCGGCGCCTTTCATGTGACCAAACCTTCTGACTTGATTCCTGAGCTCCAGGGAAGATTTCCAATAAGGGTCGAACTTTCTTCTTTGGATAAAAATGACTTCATTCGCATACTGACTGAGCCTGAAAATGCCCTTCTCAAACAGTATAAGGCGCTCATGGCAACAGAAGGCGTGAAAGTCAAGTTTAAAAAGGGAGCTGTGGAGAAAATCGCTGATATCGCAGAAAGAGTCAACAGCCTCAATGAAAATATCGGAGCCAGAAGGCTTCACACGGTCATGGAAAAAGTCATGGAGGAGATATCTTTCAATGCCCCGGATGATGTGAGCAAAAATATCGTTATTGACGAAAATTATGTCGACAGGCAGTTAAAGGATATATTAGAAGACCAGGACCTCAGCCGCTTCATCCTCTGATGAAAAAATACGCAGTCATTTTATTTGTGTTGACAGCGGTTTCCCTTTCTCTCTGCTGCGGGAAAAAAGGGCCTCTTCTGCCCCCTATAAAAAAGGCTCCCAAACAAGTCGAGGTCACAGAAGTATTCCAGCGCGGGGGAAAAATCATATTAAAGTGGAAAAATCCCACCTCATACATCGACGGAAGCCTTTTGGATGAGATTTCCAGAGTGGATATTTGGGTGTATAGGAAACAGCATAAGACCGGTGAAGCAAAATCGATTGATTTGAAGACCTTTGCAAAGGAAGCAGCCCTTTTAAAGTCAGTGAAACGCAGTGATTTTCCGGCATTCGGAGAAGCCGGGAAAGAGGATGCTAAAGTGTACATCTACAGCTACAGGATAAAACCGTCTGAACCGGAGAACACCATTTATTTTTGGGGCATTAAAGCAGCTGATAAAAAAGGGAAAGAATCCGATTTTTCAAATCCGGTTTCTGTGACATCAAGAAGGGCTCCTAATCCTCCTTCCGGGCTCAAAGCTGAAGCCGCAGCAGATAGAGTGATACTCAAATGGGAGGCTCCCCGGAAAAATACAGACGGCTCCTCTCCCCCCTCGGTCAAAGGTTATCATGTCTACAGGTCTTTAGAAGAAAGCATGTTCGTAAGAATCAATCATGAACTGATAAAGAAAACCTCTTATGAGGACACCCGTATTCTCTTTGGTAAAGAATATCAGTATTTTGTGAGGTGTTCCGCTTCGGAGGAGTCTCCTTATTTAGAGAGTGAAGATACAGAAGCGGTCAAGATTGTCGTTAAGGATACGATTCGGCCGGAAAAGCCGCAGGGGCTGATCTTGATTGCAGCACAGGACCGGATCACTGTAACCTGGGATACCGTCGAAGCAGAGGATCTCTATGGATATAAGATATGGAGAAGGAACAAAGGAGAGGAAGATTTTATTCTCATGACTTCAGAACCCGTTAAAGAGAGTGTATTCCATGATTTTTCTGTCAAAGAGGGCATTGAATATGAGTATTGTATCTCAGCTTGTGATAGAGCTGGTAATGAGAGTGAAAAGTCAGACATAAAAGCTGGAACGCTGAAAGGATGTCTGCTATGAAGATATATCGTTTTAAACACAAAGATAAGATCCACTACGGGATTCTGAAAGAGGAGGTATTGATTCCCCTGAAGAAAACCATATCCGGAGTTCTTAAGGAGGGGAAAGAGGAAATTCCCATCGGAGAAGTGATGGTTCTTCCTCCGGTCCTCCCTTCAAAGATAGTGGCTGTAGGCCGAAATTACAGGGAACATGCTGATGAAAGGGGGCAGCAGGTACCTAAAAGGCCTCTGATATTTTTGAAGCCGCCTTCAGCGGTCATAGGGCCCAATGACAGCATTTTTTATCCTGATGCGACAAAAAGACTCGATTATGAGGGAGAACTGGCTTTTATTATTAAGAAAAAAGCCTGGAAGCTCAAAAAAGGCGTTGATGAGGATGACTATATATTGGGATATACCTGTCTGAATGATGTAACAGCCAGAGATTTACAGGATAAGGACGGTCAATGGACCAGGGCCAAATCGTTTGATACTTTTGCGCCGATTGGTCCGTGCATCGCAACGGATATCGATCCCTCACGGTTAAGGATAAAAACTTTTTTGAACGGAAAACTCAAACAGTCAGGGAATACGGCCAATATGATTTTTCCTGTTCCTGAACTGCTTCTGTATATCTCTCATATCATGACACTCTTTCCCGGTGACATCATAACCACAGGAACTCCATCCGGCGTAGGCCCCATGTCTCCGGGTGACAGAGTGGATGTTCAGATTGAGGGAATAGGGACTCTGTCAAATAGAGTCATGAGAGTAAAGCTGTAAAAATCATATAGGCTGGACATAAAAGTAAAAATAATATAAAAAGAGGGAAGGGCATTGAAAAACACCTGAAACGGAGGGAATTATGAAAATTTTTTTAGACACAGCCAATCTGGATCAGATCAAGGAAGCTGTATCCTGGGGAATTATTGACGGCGTAACAACGAATCCCACTCTTTGTTCAAGAGAAAAAGAAAATTTTAATGACCTGATAAAAAAAATTTGCGGTGTGGTCCCAGGTCCTGTAAGCGTGGAGTGTGTGGAAAGCAATGCAGAGGAGATCGTAAAAGAGGCGAGAAAGCACTGTGCCATAGCGGAAAATGTTATTGTAAAGATTCCCATTTGTGTGGAAGGGCTCAAAGCCACCAGAAGGCTCTCGGATGAAGGCATCCATATCAATACCACATTGGTGTTTTCCCCTACACAGGCTTTATTGGCTGCGAAAGCCGGTTCCCGGTACGTAAGCCCTTTTGTCGGCAGGTTAGACGATATCTCCAGTGATGGAATGGCGCTTGTGGAACAGCTGGTTCCCATTTTCAATAATTACGGATTTGAGACAGAGATCATTGTCGCCAGCATCCGGCATCCCATGCATGTGGTAGAGGCGGCTCTTATGGGAGCTGATATTGCCACTTTGCCCTTTGATTCCCTGGAAAAGCTGGTGAAACATCCTTTGACAGATAGAGGCATTGAACGCTTTTTGGATGACTGGGAAAAGGTAAAAAAGACAATGAGCCAGAAAGAAAAATGACTATCAAAAAGAAGTTAGAGGACATAAGAAAAAAGGAGAAACTTGCCGAGCTGGGTGGAGGACCGGAGAGAATAACGAAACGCCATAAAGAGGGGCGCTTTACGGCGAGAGAGAGGATAAAAATACTGCTTGACGAAGGGTCTTTTCAGGAAATGGATAAATTTGTTGTCCATCACTGTACGGATTTCGGGATGGAGAAAAAGCGCATTTACGGAGACGGCGTGGTGACAGGTTACGGCACTGTTGAAGGGAGGACTGTCTTTGTTTTTGCCCAGGATTTCACTGTATTTGGAGGTTCCTTGAGCAGAGCCAATGCAGGGAAAGTCTGTAAGATAATGGATTTGGCTTTAAAAGCCGGAGTGCCTATCATAGGCCTTAATGATTCAGGAGGAGCCAGAATACAGGAGGGTGTGTCCAGCTTGGCAGGCTATGCAGATATTTTTCTGAGAAATGTTTTAGCTTCTGGAGTGATCCCTCAAATATCGGCTATTATGGGTCCTTGTGCCGGCGGGGCTGTTTATTCTCCTGCCATTACGGACTTTATCATAATGACTCAGGGCCTGAGCCGGATGTTCATTACAGGGCCTGATGTGATAAAAGAAGTCACCCATGAGGAAGTGACCATGGAGGAGCTGGGGGGTGCTGAGACTCACAACAGCTTGAGCGGGGTTGCTCATTTTTCCGCAGAAAACGAGGAGCAGACCCTGGCTCTTGTTAAAGAGCTTCTTTCTTTTATTCCGGACAACAATATGGAAGATCCCCCGGAGAAGGACACATTGGATCCTTTTGGAAGGGTTGACGATGAGCTGAATATGATAGTTCCGGACGATCCCAATCTCCCTTATGATATTAGAAAGATAATAAAGAGCGTTTTGGACGATAATTATTTTTTTGAGGTTCACAGGGACTATGCCAAAAATATAGCAGTTGGTTTTGGACGGCTGGGAAGAAAATCAGTAGGGGTGGTTGCCAATCAGCCTGACCACCTGGCAGGTGTGCTTGATATCAATTCATCAGACAAAGGAGCCCGCTTTATAAGGTTCTGTGATGCTTTTAATATCCCCCTGATCACCTTTGAGGATGTTCCCGGCTTTTTACCCGGTGTGGCACAGGAACACGGGGGCATCATAAGACACGGAGCTAAGATTCTCTATGCGTTTGCTGAAGCGACCGTTCCTAAAATAACCGTGATTACAAGAAAAGCATACGGAGGGGCTTACTGTGTGATGGCCTCAAAGCACATCCGGGCTGATATAAATTATGCCTATCCTAATGCGGAAATCGCTGTCATGGGTCCTCAGGGTGCTGTTCAAATCGTTCACAGAAGAGAACTGAAAAAAGCTGAAGATCCGGATGCTTTAACAAAACAGAAGGTAGAGGAATTTAGAGATAAATTTGCCAATCCGTCCGTGGCCGCAGAAAAGGGATATATAGACGAGGTTATTGAGCCCAAATACACGCGGCCAAAGCTCATTGCGGCTCTCCGGATGCTCGAAAACAAACGTGATGAGAACCCTCCAAAGAAACATGGAAACATCCCTCTTTGAGTCATCCGGAAGGACCGCTCAAAGGGCTGGTTTCTGTTTGTGACCGCAAGACTCCTGGACAAAAACACACTGAATGGAGTAAACTAGGTCAAACACAGAAAAATGTTCAAAAAGATCTTGATAGCCAACCGGGGCGAAATCGCAGTAAGAATCATTAGAGCCTGCCGGGAACTCGGGATCATTCCGGTTGCTGTTTACTCAGATGCGGACAGCAGGGCTCTTCATGTGAGGCTCTCCAAGGAAGCATACAGGCTTGGGGGTTCGAAGCCTTCGGAGAGCTATCTGAATATGGAGAGGATCATCGAGGCTGCTAAAAAATCTAAAGCCGAAGCGGTCCATCCGGGATACGGATTTCTTGCTGAAAATTCTGATTTTGTCAAAAGGTGTGAAAAGGAAGGCTTGATATTCATTGGCCCGTCTTCAGAGTCCATACGCATTATGGGAAACAAGACACAGGCGCGTCAAAAAATGGTTCAAGCCGGCGTACCTGTGATTCCGGGCATGCTTAAGCCTTTATCTGGAGAGAAAGACCTTATTGAACAATCAAAAAAAATAGGCTTTCCGCTTCTGCTGAAAGCTTCAGCCGGTGGCGGGGGCAAAGGATTGAGGCTTGTTAAAGAGAGAAAAGACCTGCTGTCTTCATTCAGGCTTGCCAGGTCAGAATCCGAGTCAAGCTTTGGAGATTCTTCTGTATATATAGAAAAATATATTCAGGAGCCCCATCATATAGAAGTGCAGATACTTGCTGACCAATTCGGACATACCGTGTCTTTAGGTGAAAGAGAATGTTCCATACAAAGGCGTTATCAGAAAGTCATGGAGGAAACTCCCTCCCCTTTTCTCGATGATGATACCAGGAAAAAAATGGAGAAAGTGGCTGTTGAAGCCGCCAGAGCTGTGAAGTATCAGAATGCAGGAACCATTGAGTTTGTTGTTGATGGAGAGAGGAATTTCTATTTCTTGGAGATGAATACCAGGCTTCAGGTTGAGCATCCCATAACAGAAATGGTTACAGGAATTGATATCGTAAAAAATCAGATAAAAATAGCGTATGGAAATAAATTGCCTTTTTCACAAAAGGAAGTTCTTCCGAGAGGAGCCTCCCTGGAATGCCGTATTTATGCCGAGGATCCCTACAATGATTTCATGCCTTCACCCGGAAAAATTAAAAAGCTGCGGTCTCCTTCCGGAGGACTGGGGCTTAGGTATGACAATGGAACCTATGAAGGATATGAAGTTCCCCTGGATTATGACCCCCTGCTTTCAAAGGTTATAACCTGGGGAGCCACAAGGGAAGAAGCGATTCACCGCATGCAGAGAGCTTTATCAGAATATCATGTATACGGCATAGTAACGATTATTCCTTTTTTTAAGCGCATTCTCTTTCATCCGGATTTTTATAAAGGGGATTATAATACTCATTTTATAGAAAGGCTGGAGAAGGAGAGCGGGAAACTCGGAATTGAGGAGCAGAATGTGGCTCTTATAGCCGCCGGAATAAAGAGCTACCAAAACAGCCGGACATTTTCTTTTAAATCGGGGCGGAGAGGATCTGCAAGCAACTGGAAGATCCAGGGGCGCATGAAAACGTTTTCAAGGAACCTGTAATATGGATATCTCTTTTGTATATAACAAAAAAGAATTCAAGTTGAATCTTAAAGAGGCCCAGAGCGGAAATCTCCAGGTCACTATTAATAAAAAGAAATATGACGTTTCTATTGAATTTTTTACCGGCGAGGAAATGCTCTTGAAAATAGGTTCCAGGGTTTATGACGTGATAGTCAATCAAAATTCCAATTCATATAATGTCTGCATGACCGGAAAGAGCATCAGAGTGGACAAAAAATCTCCCTTTCAAACGATCAGAAACAATTTTGGAAACACCAGGAGGATGGATGTGAAGACATCCATGCCCGGAAGAGTGGTCGAACTTTTGCTCAGGGAAGGGGATAAGGTGAAGGAAAATGATCCGGTACTGGTACTGGAAGCCATGAAAATGCAGAATGAAATAAAATCGCCCCGAAGAGGCCGGATAAAAAGCATATATCCTAAGGCCGGAGATTTAGTCGAAGCAGGGGCTGTATTGTTCACCATCGAATGAATCTGATTGTTTGATAAAAGAGGCTAAAATCCAGATGTGGCTTGTGCTTTTGACTTTCATCAGGCAAGCTGGTTCTTCAGCCCGCTGATCTTCCCCAGCGAGGTATCTCAGCTTATTCCTCGGCTCGCTCCCCTCTGCGAGGAACCATGCCCGCTCGCCTCCGGATGACTTCAGAACCAGCCAGCCTGCCTGAAATCTGGATAATGCGTGATATTATCTATTCTACACGATAAGCGTACTCCTTATGAAATTCAGGTGTGGCTGAAGCGCCATAAAAGATTTAGCCTTTGGATGAGGCTTTTCGAGGGCATCCGGCGAAGCCGGGCTCCGAGTATGTCTGACCCACGAACGGGGGGAGTTACGAGGGAGCCGAGAAAAACGAAGGAGAATGGCGTTAAAAATCTTTTGCAAGCGACAGCCATACCTAAACTTCACCGGATTAAAAAAGCATTGGCTTGTTTACCCTTATAAAATTTGTATTTTTTATGAAAAATGATATATTTGTGTAGTAAAGTACTGGTTGTGACATGAAGAAAGGAAAGAGACTTAAAGGACTGATATTCTTCGGGATAACTCTGATATTGATTTTTGCCGTTTTTGTTCTTATAAGAAATGTCCTTTTGGTTCAGATAAAGCAGAAAATCAATTCCAGCTTAAAATACAACGAGCTGTTTTTTTCTTCTCTTCCTCCGGCTTTGGTTATAGAAGAAGCTGAATCTCACACATCAAATCCTTATTTTTCGGCCAGAAAGATATCCGTAAGTCTTTCATTAAAGTCTATTGTCTCCAGAGGGAAACCCCTCAAAATAGTGATTGAAGAGCCGGAATTAAGGCTGTCACAATTAGGCAAAGAATCGCAGACTTTTAGAAAAAAAGAAGCGGATTTTACCATCCCGGTTTTCATAGAAAAATTGCTTTTAAAAAACGGTAAGGTTACTTATGAGACCCAAAGTCTGCGCCTGCATTCAGAAGGAATCAACGCTGTTTTTTCTCAAAATAAGAATAACTTTACTCTTTATTCCGAAATTAAAGAAAACGATTTGTTTATAAACAAATTAGAGAGAAATATCAGGGGTAATTTATTTTTAGCCCTCAGCGGAAGAGGGAAAAAATTGACTTTGCATAGGTTTCATGTGAAGGGTCCTGATGGGATCATAAAAGCTGGCGGGACCATAGATGATATTTTTAAACCGGAGATGGAACTGGCCACGTCAAGTTTTGTCGATTCTTCTCTGGTTGCTGTTCTTCTGAAGATTCCTTTTGATTGGTCCGGAGACATCAAAGAAAATGGCATTCTAATTAGAAAAGACACAGAGCTTTCGTATAGAGGTGAATTGGAGGGTCGGCCCATTGCTTTGAATAGGGTTAGTATGGGCAAGGTAGACGGCCGGGTCGAATACAATGATAATGAAGGGGGACACGTCACAATTTCCCTAAGGGATCCAGCAGGAGATAATGGTGATATCAGCATTGATTTTAATAAGAGCGGTGTTCGCGGGAGAGTTCATGGAGTTTCCATACAACCTATAGCCAATGAGATTTCCATTCCCTGGCCGGTTTATTCTAAGGGGTGGGGCGAGTTTTCGCTGGTGAAGAGAAGGCTTGTTGTCAATGCGGATTTCAGGGACAGTACAGATAGAATCGAATCTCAAAGATTTCCCTTAAACGGTTCAGTCAGGGTTGAGTGGGATGGAGATAAAGATGTGCTGTTTTCGTCTCCTGATATCAAGACCAGTTTTGGAGGCCTTAATGTTGATGGCAGTTTAAAGGTAAACCGCAGTCTGGATATAACGATAGAAGGCGGGATCACAGACCTCAAACAGGCTAGAGAGTTTACCGGATTGATCTTGAGAAAGGAGTTCAGATTTCCTGAGATAAGAGGAAACGGCGAAGCTGGTATTCATATTTTTGGTGATTTCGCTGCCCCCCAGGTAAAGGCAGATTTTTCAATGGCTCAGGCGGGTTTTGATGAGCTCGATGCCGAATATGCCAAAGGGACCATAGAGCTTATCAAAAATGATTTTTTTGGCAGATTCGATATTGAGGACCCGACTTTTAAAGGAACAGTGGGTCTGTTTACGAATCCCTTTGAAACTAGGGTGGAGATTCTTTGTGAGAGAGGGGAGACAGGCGTCGTTCTTCCTGCTTTGGACATCTCTCTTCCTGTCCACGGCCAGGGCTCAGGCAGTTTTGAGTATATACAAAAAAAGGGAGGTGCTTTGTTCAACGGGGCATTTACGGGGAAAGACATGGACTTTGCAGGGCAGTCTCTATCAAATGTGCAAGGAAGAATAAAAGGAGATGATGATTCCGTAGAATTTCCTGAATTAAATTTTAATTTACTCGGAGGAAGGGTCGAAGGAAATTTGTTTCTGAATACATCCGCGGAAAAATTTAATATCAATTTCAAAGGAAAGGATATTGATCTCTCCTCAATAAGTGAAAATCTAAAAGGAATCTTCACTTTCGATATAAAAGGAGAGGGTGAGTTTGGCCGGGATTTTATCTTAGGCTCTTATGATATCAGGGATTTGGAATTTGCTTCATTCGATAAGACGGGGACCCAGGGGAAAATTAAAATCGGTTACGGTAAAGAAAAGATCAGTATGCAGATCGATGGGAGTTTTGTTCCCGGCGAAAATGATTTTTTATGGGAGATGGACATCCCGCTCAATAAAGAAGAGGTGACCGGTAAGGTAGAAGGCTCTTTAAGAAATCTTGATATTCTGCTTCCCTGGAAGGGCACGAAAGCTGAACTCAATTATTTATTGAACTTGAGAGTTCCCTCAGGGAAGCCTGAGATTAAAGGAGTTATAGATTTCCAGGGATCTCAACTGCCGTTCCCGCAGTTTGCTCACGCACTTGAAGATTTTTCAGGGCTTGTTTTTGTGGATAGCGGCAATCTGTCCATTCGTTCTATTAAAGGAAAAATAGGCGGGGGGCCTATTGAAGCCTCAGGAAATGTCCGTTTAGGGAAGTCCGGGGTCGAATATATAAATGTGAATGCCCATGGAGACCAGATGTTGCTTTCCATTCTGGAGAGGACCAGAGCTCTTACTAACGGAGACATAAGTCTTGTAAAGGACGATACGAGATTTGTTGTTAATGGTGATTTTTTTATAGAGAAGCTGCTGTGGAGAAGGGAATTGAATGAGGGATTTTCATTTTCATCCGAAGCTTATCCATCTTATTCACAGGAGCCTGGTTTTTTTGATGGTTTGAATTTGAATATCCGTCTGAGAGCGGATAAGGATGCCTGGATGGAGAATTCATTGGGAAGCATACAGGCAGGTTTTGATTTAAGTATAAAAGGCAGTATTTTCAGTCCTATTATCCAGGGTGAGATAGAAGCGATAAACGGGACTGTTCTTTTTCAGGACAGAGAATTCAATTTGCTGCAGGGAAGAGTGAGCTTTTTTAATCCGGCAAGCATCGATCCGTATCTTAACTTTAAAGGGGAGACGTATGTAAAAAATTATCACGTGACTTTTTCTCTGGACGGCCCTTTGAGCAATCTGAGACCCGAATTCAGCTCTTCTCCCTCTCTTCCTTCAGAAGATGTCCTGGCTCTTCTGGCTTTGGGCCAGGCTTTTAGACGGACGTATCATTACGACCGAAGTATCGGGCAGAGCACAGCATCTCTTCTTTCTTTCCAGCTTTCTGAGGAAGCCAAAAAAAGAGCTGAAGAGCTTTTCAGTATAGACAGGTTTAGAATCGATCCTTTTATCATGGGATCTTCCGCTGAAATGACAGCCAGGTTAACCCTTGGGAAAAAGCTGTCGAAGAATTTTTTCATTCTCTATTCAACCAATCTTGCTGCGCAAAGGGAAGATATCACGCGCATCGAGTGGGAGCTGTCAAACGATTTTTCAATTGTCGGAACCAGGGACGAGGCAGGAAGGATTAGCTTTGATGTCAAGATTCACAGACGGTTTTAGATCGAGTCACAGCTCTTTTAGGCCGGCCCTGTTTTCCTTTCTGCTGATCATTTTTTTCAGCTCATCTCTGTTTTCATCTGTTTTTTCTGAAAACCAGGTGTACATCCGCAGTGTTCATGTGGAGCTTGATGGTGAACCGGCAGAGCCGGAAATAGCGGAATTGGTAACATTGGAAACAGGAGATATCCTTTCATTCTTCAGTATGAGCGAGGTTGTTAAAAGGCTTTACAAAACAGGTCTATTTTCTGATATACAAGTCGAAAAAAAGGGAGAAGAGCAGGCGGATCTCACATTTATTTTGACAAGCCAGCCTTATATAAACCGTATCGTTTTTCTCGGAAGGGAAGAAATTTCTCCGGCCAAGCTCAAAAAGCAGCTTTTAGCCCTTAAAGAAGGGGATACCTATTACGAAGGGAAGTTAAAAAAAGCGGTTGAGGAGTTGAAGACAATATTAACACAAAGAGGAAAATTCAATCCGGCCATAGAGGCCTACACCGAACCAACTGACGAACCATCGCAGGTGGATGTTTTTTTTGAAATACAGGGTGTAAAAGAATACATAGTCAAGGATATACACTTCGAGGGAGACGTCATTTTTCAAGAGGCTAAGCTTAAAAAGGAGATGAAGACGAAAACAGGCAATCTGTATGTAAAGTCGACTCTCCAGCAGGATATGGATATCCTGAAGGGCCTGTACAGCTCACTGGGTTATCAGCGTGTGGAAATACAGGCTCAAGAAAATTTTCAGGAAAAAGACGGTTTCGTATCTTTGGTTGTCAGTTTGGAGGCTCATGAAAAAATAGATATCATCATTCAAGGCGCAGAAGTCCCCTTGAGCCTTATACAGCCTATTTGGGAGACGAATATTTTTATGGAATGGGGGATTGACCAGGGAAAGACTAAGATCATCAAATATATGCATAAGAAAGGATATCTGTTTTGCAATGTCCGTGGTTCAGTCGTCAGGGAAGAAAACACAATTAAGATCATTTACAAGGTATTTCCGGGGGAAAAATACAAGATAAATGATATTATTTTTAACAAATTGGAGTATTTCAGCCCTGATGAATTAAAGTCGCAGCTTGCTTTAGAAGAAAACGCTCCTCTTCTCAGCAGTGTAACCGGTGATCGGTTGTTTGAACTGCCGTCAGAGATTGAATCTCTCTATGAGACCGAGGGTTTTCCTCATACAAGGATAGCGCTGAATTTCAGAAGATACAAAAAAAAGGTCGATGCTGTTTTTTTTATTGAAGAAGGAGTACAGAATATAACAGAGAAGATATCGTTTAAGGGAGCGGAGAATGTCAGTACAGAAGTGCTTTTTGAAACCATAGAAACATTTGAGGGGGGGCCTTTTTATCAACCCAGAATTCAAAAAGATACTGAAAATTTAGAAAATCTCTATATGAACATGGGATACAGGGGAACTGAGATCAAATCACATACAGAGAAGACCGGAGAAAACTCTTTTGATATTGAATTTGAGGTCAAGGAAGGGGAAAGAGTCAGAATCAAGGATATCATTATCACGGGTAATAAAATAACGAGGAAAAACACCATTCTCCGTGAAGTTCTGCTTCAGCCGGGTGATTATGCCCGTTCTGATGAGATAAGGAATACCAAAAGACGGATTTCGAATCTTGGTATTTTCACAAAAGTCACGATTGAAGAAATATCGCTTGACCAGGGTTGGGAGAATTTACTGATCAGCGTAAGAGAGGGGCAGAGGCATTATGGCAGCCTGGGTGTGGGGCTGGAAACAAAGAACGAACCGCGTTCCTTCCAGGCTTGGGACAGTGTAATAAGGCCGAGAGGGACCGCTGAATTCATAAGGGGGAATATATTCGGCACCGGAGCTCAGCTCTCGCTTGTAGGCCAGGTCAGCCTTAGAGAGAAAAGAGCGGCGGTATCCTGGGAGCAGCCGTATTTTTTCGGGATTCCTATTGATACCTATCTTAACGCCTGGCTTGAGCGGGAGAGCCGGACAAGTTACAGTTTTGATCGGAGAGGAATCAGCTTTTCTGCCTTAAAGCCCATAGCAAGAGATGAGAACAAAATATTTATGGTCACATTGAGGTTCGCACGGACTTCCTTATTCGAATTGAGAATATCCGAATCAGAGGTAGACAGGCAGCACTTTCCTTTTTCAGCCACATCGATTTCCGGAAGTATCATTTGGGATAAAAGAGACGATTCGTTTAATCCGGGCAGAGGATATTTTGCTTCCACGGTTTTGGAATGGGCTTATCCCTTGTTTCATGCGGAATCGGATTATTTAAAACTTTTTACAAAATACCAACAATTTTTACCGCTCCTGCCCAAAGTCACATTCAGCATGACATCAAGAGTGGGGTTGGGCATGGGAAGGATGCCCATTCATGAAAGATTTTTTGCAGGCGGAAGCAATTCTTTCAGAGGCACCTCGTTTGATGAATTAGGGCCTAGAGATCCTTTGTCTATTGAACCTGTGGGCGGCAAAGCGATTATATTAGTGAATTTTGAGCTGACCTTTCCTATTACTCCCAAGTTAGGAGACCTTTACGGAGCTGTTTTCTATGACAAAGGAAATGTGTTTTATAAAAGGAGCCAGGTTGATTTTAAGAAGCTGCTGGATGCCGTTGGAATCGGCCTTAGATACAAGACTCCCTTGGGGCCTGTTCGTTTTGAGCTGGGATGGAACTTCGATGCCCGGGAAGGGGAAAAGCAGCCTCGTGTCATCATTGCCATAGGTCATGTGTTTTAAAATGAACGGAAAAAGAAAGAAACTAGTTTTGTTAACTCTACATGTATTGTTGATGTCTGTGTTTCTTCCCAGTTGGTTGGCATGGGGCTTTTATGACAAAGTGGAAGGTGTTGTGGCTGTGGTGGATGATGAAGTCATAACAGTCACGGACCTGAGAATAGTAAAAGTCTTCGGATTGTGGGATTCAAATGGGAATACGGAAGAGAAATCTTTATTCCCTCTTGTACTTGAGAACATCATCAATCAAAAGCTCGTCAACCAATTTACCGGAGGAGATATAAATATCGATGACAAAGAGATTGACGGTTTTTTGGCCGAGGTGAAAGAAAGATGGCAGGACTACGGATTGGAAGAAAGATTGACTGCTTTTGGAATAGATCTCACAGACCTGAGGGATTACTGCGCCGAATATCTTTCATTCAAAAAAATCGTATCGGATAGATTCAGCCGTTCAGTAGTGGTCAGCCTTAGGGAGATCGAGGAGTATTATGATCAGGTGTATGTTCCTGAACAAAAAGCCAAACAAGAACCTGTGAAGCAGATGGTCGATATGCTGCCTGAAATCGAATCAGCTGTTAAGGAAAAAGCCACCAGCGTTCAGGTCGAAGAATGGATCAGCAGTTTAAGGAGTAAAGCAGAAATCCAGAACCGCATCGATAGATACCTGGATTTCCTCAATGGAGAGGAGAATAAAGGCGAAAAATTTGTTTTTTTTAAGGTTGAGCAAGGAAAGATGGAGAAAGAAGGAGAATGACGGAAGGAGAGATGAAAAAGCTGGCTTTTCTGTTTCCCGGCCAGGCTTCTCAAAAAGTCGGAATGGGAAAGGAATTTTTCGTGTCATCCCCTTTGGCAAGGGAACTTTTTTTGAAGGCAGATGAGATTCTCGGATACAAGATCTCGGATCTGTGTTTTAAGGGGCCTGAGACGAAATTGACTCTCACTGAGAACACACAGCCGGCCCTTCTTGTGGTGAGCTGTATTGCCTTCAGACTTTTAGGGATAGAGCCTCTTATTGCTGCCGGCCATAGTCTGGGAGAGTATTCAGCTCTTGTTGCGGCCAAATCGTTGAAATTTGAAGATGCCGTGATGCTGGTTCATAAAAGAGGGAAGTATATGCAGGAAGCTGTGCCTGTGGGCACAGGCGCCATGGCTGCTGTGCTCGGGGCTTCGTATGAGGAAGTCGAGAGCGCGCTCAAGAAAATAGATGACGGAGTGGTTGAGATCGCTAACTGGAACAGTCAAAGCCAGATCGTTATTTCAGGTGACAAGGAGGCTGTTGAAAAAGCAGTGGAGTCTGTGAAAGCGCCCAAGACGGTCATGCTTCCTGTCAGCGCACCCTTTCACTGTGCGCTCATGATGGGTGCGCGAAAAAAGCTGTCCTATGACCTTGACCAGGTTGAATTCAGAAATCCCAGGTTTCCGATCATATCGAATGTCAAAGCTGAGATCATAGATGATGGAGAAGCGGCAAGAGATGCCCTAAAGGAACAGGTGACTCATTCTGTTCAGTGGTACCGTTCTATGGAGGTACTGGAACGAATGAAGATAGAGGTCACAGCCGAACTGGGATCGGGAAATGTATTGAGCGGGCTTATGAAAAGGATATCCAGGCAATGGAAGCCGCGCCCCTCTATCATAAATATTGAAGACAACCAGTCCCTGGAGAAAGCCAGACAGATCCTTTTCGCCACACCTGAATTTTATCGTTAATTCAAGATCTTTCCGACGTTTTCTGCCACTACAGCGGGTTTTTTCTTTAAGCAGGCCGCTTCTTCAGCCGAGGTTTCTCCGCTCAGAACAAGGAAGAAATCACACTTTAATCTGTTTGCCAGTTCCATGTCCGTATATATTCTGTCTCCGACCATAACCACTTCGCGGCTGGCAACCTTGTGTTTTTTCATTATATGCCGGACCATCTCAACATTGGGTTTCCCGAATATCTTTTGTGGTTTTTTCCCGGTCGCTTTTTTAAAAAGCGACATCATGGCCCCTATATCCGGGATAGGGCCTTCTTGTGTAGGGCAGACCAGGTCGGGATGGGTTGCTAAAAGAGGAATATCTTTTAAGAGAAAAAGGGCTGCTTTTCTTAATTTTTCGTAAACAAGTTCCGTATCAAATCCGAGCACCACATATTCAGGAGAATCTGAACGGGGATTGATCCCTGCCTCTTCAAACATATCTATCATGGAGCGGGTACCCACAATATAAGTGTCTTTGACCTTATTTCTGATAAGGAAGTCTATAACGCCGTCGGTGGAAAGAATGATTCTTTCTTTTGTGGTGTTGATCCCCAGGCGAGAGAGTTTTTTCACATAGTCAAGTTTTGAACGGGAGGAATTATTGGAGAGAAAATAAAAGTGTATTTCCCTTGAAGCCAGGCTTTTTAAAAATTTCTTTGCGCCCGGAATCAACCTGTCTCCGAGGTATATGGTCCCGTCCAGATCCAGAAAAACGATTTTTTTATTTTTTAATGGATTTTTCATTTTTCTTAAAGGTTTTTAAAGCAGCGGATACATATTCCACAGATGACAGCAGAGTCACAATAATCAGAATCCATGATAGAAAATAGAAACTCCATTTTCCTATAAGGTTCCAGTAATAGGGCCCCAAAAGCGCGGCTATTCCGCCTACGGCCTGAAAGGTGGCTTTTATTTTTCCGCTTTTTTTTGCCGATACGGAAAAGCCTTTTTTGGCTAGGATGATGCGTGAATAAGCAACTGTTATATCCCTTAATGCCATGCAGAGAGGGAGAAGCAGCAGCACAAGGCCTGATAGCGCCATGGCAAAATAGACGATTATTCTTGATATGCTGTCAGCATAGGGATCAAGAGCCGCTCCGTATTCTGAACTGAGATTGAAATGCCTGGCAATAGGCCCGTCAAATAAATCCGTCGCTTCAATGAGCAGAAGGATCGATAAGGAGAGGATAAAACGCATTTCCTGGTCTTTGAGTGACAGCAGAAGAGCGGCAAATGTTACCGCAAGAGGAATTCTGAGTAATGTGATGGATTGAACTATGATAAAACCGGTCTTGTTTTTTTTTATATCTTCTTCAGTCAGTATTTTGTTTTGGTGGCTCATCTGACGGCCTCGCCTTTCCATTTTATTCATTCAGGTTAACATTCTATCTTCCTGTTTATTTTTTTTCAATCCACTAATTTTAACTGTCATCCAAATTATCTGTGGATCAGGCTGTTTTTTATGAATAGTCCGGGCTTAAGTCTTGCCAACAAACTCAATTTTAAATACTATAGTTAAAAGCAGCCATGGCAAGAAACAAATCCGTGACTCCCATGATGGAGCAGTACCTGAGGCTGAAGAAACAGCATCAGGATGCTTTTCTTTTTTTCAGACTGGGCGATTTTTATGAACTTTTTTATGAGGATGCAAAGAAAGCCTCCTCCATTCTCGAGATCGCCCTGACCTCGAGGCAGAAAGTCCCTATGTGCGGAGTACCCCATCATTCGGCTGATTCATATCTTTCAAAGCTTCTCAAGCACGGCTATAAAGTGGCTATTTGTGAGCAGGTTGAAGACCCCAAAGAGTCAAAAGGGGTGGTTAAAAGAGATGTGATCAAGGTTTTGACTCCCGGAACAGCCGTTGAGATCGAATCCGAAGACATGAAAGAGAACACCTATGTGATGAGCCTTGTTTTTGAGGGGGACGATTGGGGGCTGGCTCTTATTGACCTGGCATCAGGCAGGATGGACACGACTCAAAGCACCGGAGAGAACAGAAAAAACCTCAAAGACGAAATGTATAGATTTTCACCAAAGGAAATCATATTTCCTCAAAGCTGTGAGCGGAAAATAAATCAGCTTCTCTCTAAAAATGGAATCAAAGGGATTTTAAAAAGCTCTCAGGAGGATTGGATATTTGATACGGCCCAGGCTTCTGATTATATAAAAGAGCATTTCAAAGTCAGTTCTCTGCAAGGCTTTGGCATCGCCAGTAAAGAGCTTGCTGTTTCCGCAGCAGGAGCGCTGCTTTATTACTTAAAGAAATTAAGAAAAGATTCACTGGCTCTCATTCAAAATATATCTTATTTGCATCACAGCCAGTACATGATACTGGATGCGTCCGCGGTAAAGAACCTGGAGATCGTAAAAAATTTAAGGGACAACCGGCGTACAGACTCCCTTCTTGATGTTATTGATTACACGGTAAATTCAATGGGCAGCCGCTTGATACGCTCCTGGCTTCTTTCTCCTTCTCTATCTCTGGAGACGATCGAGAAAAGACAGGATGGCATTCAAGATTTTTTGTCTCACACCATTGAGCGGCATGAAATAAGAGAGAAGCTTAAGCAGATTTATGACCTGGAAAGGCTGAGCAGCCGGATTTCGCTTTCAGCGGCCAGTGCCAGAGACCTTGTGTCGTTAAAAATATCACTTCAGTCTCTCCCTGATGTCTATGCCCTGCTTAAACCCTTCCATTCAACGATCATAGAGAACATGAAAAAGGAATGGGATGATGCGGATGATGTCGAGGCTTATATTGACAGGGCTATAAAAGATGAGCCATCTTTTTTATTGACTGAAGGGGGGATCATAAAAAAAGGATTCAACGGGGAACTTGATGAGCTGAGAGAGGTCAGCAAGTCCGGCAAGACTTTTCTTACAGGTATTGAAAAGAAAGAAAGAGAAAGAACTAAAATACCCAATCTGAAAGTCAGCTTCAACAAGGTTTTCGGCTATTACATTCAGGTGACCAAGTCAAATCTTTTCCGTGTCCCGGATGATTATATCCGGAAGCAGACCCTTGTCAGCTCAGAGAGATACATAACTCCTGAACTCAAAGAGCATGAGGAAAAAATTCTTCATGCTGAAGAAAGAGCGAATGAACTAGAGTATCAATTGTTTCAGGAAATAAGGAGCAAAGTGGCGGCTGAAACGTCCAGGATTCAAAAGATCGCTTCAAGAATAGCTCTTTTGGATGTTTTGACTTCTTTGAGCGAACTGGCCTCTCAGCGTTCCTACAACAGGCCCTCAGTGAATTCAACCGACATTATCAGCATCAAAGGCGGGAGGCATCCGGTCATTGAAGTCACAGATGAAGAGCCCTTTGTCCCTAACGATACATATATGAACAGGGACAAAGACCAGATACTGATCATAACAGGGCCCAATATGGGAGGGAAGTCAACATATTTGAGGCAGACGGCTCTCATCTGCATCCTTGCCCAGATGGGGTCCTATGTCCCTGCTGAAGAAGCGGAAATCGGGATTGTGGACAGAGTGTTCACAAGAATAGGGGCGATGGATTTCTTGAGCTTGGGGCAGTCCACTTTTATGGTTGAGATGCTGGAAACAGCAGGGATATTGAACAGCGCCACCGAGAAAAGTCTTATCCTCCTGGACGAGGTGGGGAGAGGAACATCGACTTTTGACGGTTTGAGTCTGGCATGGGCCGTGGTGGAATACCTTCATGAGAACAACCATTTAAGAGCGAAGACCCTGTTTGCCACTCATTATCATGAACTGACAGAACTGGCCATGACAATGGATAGGATTAAAAATTACCATGTTGCCGTTAAAGAATGGAAAGAGGACATCATTTTTTTAAGGAAGATCGTTCCGGGGCCTTCTGATCAGAGCTATGGCATACATGTGGCTAAGCTGGCAGGAATTCCCCGGACAATCCTAGAAAGAGCCAGAGAGATACTTTTTAATCTCGAAAAAAAGGAACTGGACAGCGATGGTATTCCAAAAATATCCTACCACCAGAATAATGACACGGATGATTCTCAAATGTTTCTCTTCGGGGGAGATGAGCAATACAGGCTGCTCAAAAAATTAAGAGATGCAATCGGTGAGTGTGATGTGTCCGCCATGACTCCTGTTGAGGCGTTGAATATGATTGACAGGCTTAAGAAAGAGATTACTGAAGAGGAAGGCTAAATCTTCAATAGCGCTTAAACCATACATGAATTTTATAGATATGTGTTGTGAGGTGAAGATATGGATATGAATAAATTCACGGTCATGTCTCAAGAAGCTTTACAGGGGGCCCATTCCAAAGCAGAACAGCTTGAGCATCAGGAAATTCTTCCGGAGCATCTGTTATGGGTCTTCCTTGACCAGAAAGACAATATTGTTAAAGCTGTCATCGGCAAAATAGGCGCGGATACCGATCCCATTAGGAAAGAGTTGGAAGATGTGTTCCAAAAAGCTCCCAAAGTATCCGGAGCCGCGGAAGTCTATCTTTCCTCCAGATTGAGAAACATCATGAAGGAGGCAAAAAAGCAGGCATCAGCTCTGAATGATGAATATATTTCAACAGAACATTTGTTTTTGGGACTGATCAAAGAAGGATCCGGGGATGCGTATGGGATTTTGAAGAGAAACGGAATCACTGAAGATTCTGTGCTGAAAGCGTTGAGGTCTATCAGAGGTTCCCAGAGAGTCACTGATCCTCAGCCTGAAGGGAAATATCAAGCCCTTCAGCACTATACAAGGGATATCACGGAACTCGCCAGAGAAGGGAAAATAGATCCTGTTATTGGCCGTGAGGACGAAATAAGGAGAGTTGTTCAGATTTTATCCCGGAGGACAAAGAACAATCCTGTATTGATCGGAGAGGCCGGCGTCGGAAAAACAGCTATTGTCGAAGGTCTGGCTCAAAGAATCGCCGACGGAGATGTTCCGCAGTCTCTTAAAAACAAGAGACTGATCGCCCTTGATATGGGCGCTCTTATAGCAGGCGCCAAATATCGAGGGGAATTTGAGGACAGATTGAAAGCTGTGTTGAAAGAAATCAAGGAGGCAGAAGGAAACGTTATCCTCTTTATTGATGAGCTTCATACCATAGTGGGAGCGGGAGCGGCGGAAGGGGCTGTTGATGCGTCAAATATGTTAAAGCCTTCCCTGGCAAGAGGAGAACTCAGGTGTATAGGAGCCACTACCCTGAATGAGTACAAGAAGTATATTGAAAAAGATGCGGCTCTGGAGAGGAGATTCCAGCAGACATATGTGAAAGAGCCTTCAGTCGGAGAGACCGTATCCATATTGAGGGGATTGAAGGAAAAATATGAAGTCCACCACGGCGTGGAAATAAAGGACTCAGCGTTGGTTGCGGCAGCGACTCTGTCAGAGCGTTATATCACGGATCGTTTCCTGCCGGACAAGGCCATAGATCTTATAGATGAGGCGGCTTCCCGGATAAGAATTGAGATAGACAGCAAGCCGGAGGAGATCGATGAATTGGACAGGAGAATCATCCAGCTTGAAATTGAGAAGGAGGCCTTGAAAAAAGAAAAAGATAAAAGCGCTAAAGAAAAGCTGGAGAAACTGGAAAAAGAGCTTTCAGAGATCCGGGAACAAGCCGGGGCCATAAAATTGAGGTGGCAGAAAGAAAAAGAATTGATAGAGTCCATTAACAGGCTAAAAGAGCAGATGGATTCATTGAAAGTCGAAGAGCAGAATGCGGAAAGGAGAGGCGACCTTGGGAAAGTAGCTGAGATAAGATACGGGAGGCTGAATGAAGTTCAAAAGGAAATAGAGGGAAAGACGAAAAAATTAGCGGAGATACAGAAAAAAGAAAAAATGATCAAAGAAGAGGTAGACGAAGAAGATGTCGCTCAGATTGTATCAAAGTGGACAGGCATACCTGTATCGAAAATGCTGCAGGGTGAGATAGAAAAATTGATAAAAATGGAAGATGAGCTGAGAAAAAGAGTGGTCGGACAGGATCAGGCTCTGGGTACGGTTTCAAACACGATAAGGAGGGCGAGGGCTGGAATTCAGGACGAAACGCGCCCTCTGGGTTCATTTATTTTTCTCGGTCCCACAGGAGTCGGAAAAACAGAACTGGCCCGAGCCCTTGCAGAGTTTCTTTTTGATGATGAGAAGGCAATGGTGCGGTTGGATATGTCTGAGTATATGGAAAGGCACACTGTTTCCCGCCTTATCGGGGCGCCTCCCGGATACGTAGGGCACGAAGAAGGAGGGCAGCTCACTGAAGCCATTAAAAGAAGGCCTTATTCCATCATTCTTCTTGATGAGATAGAAAAAGCACATAATGATGTTTTCAATATTTTACTCCAAATCCTTGATGACGGAAGACTTACGGACGGGAAGGGGCGGACCATTGATTTCAGGAACACCCTCATCATTATGACATCAAATCTCGGTAGCCAGATGATCAAGGATATGAGCCAGGATTTTGAAAAAATGGAACACAAGGTGAGAGAAATTCTTGACCACCATTTCAGGCCTGAATTTTTAAATAGAGTGGACGAGGTGATTATTTTCAAAGCTTTGTCTCAGAATGTGATACTGAAAATCCTGGATATCCAGATAAAAGAGCTCAGGAAAAGGCTTGAACAAAAAAAGATCGGTATTGAATTAAGCAGTGCCGCAAAAAAGCTTTTGGCGGAAAGAGGATTTGATCCTGTTTACGGAGCCCGGCCTTTAAAAAGAACCCTTCAAAAAGATATTCAAAATCCACTGGCATTGAAAATACTGGAAGGAAGCTATAAAAGCGGTGATAGGGTCCTCATTGATGTTGATAATAAGGGAGGCTTGCGGTTTGAGAAAAAGCCTATAAATGAATTGACAAAAGAGCATAAATAGAGTAAACAGATTAAATACTGTTGAAGGAGGAAAAGATGAAAAAAGCGATTGTTTTAGGTCCTATTGTGCTTTTATTATTTGCTTCACCTCTATTGATGGCCAACGGATTGAACCTGAATGGATTGGGTTCAAGAGCCATTTCAATGGGAGGTGCCTTCGTAGGATTGGCAGATGATTACAGTGCGATTTACTGGAATCCTGCGGGCATAGCAAATTTCGATAAGAAGACACTGGGATTTTCGGGCGATCTGATCATGCCCACAGCCGATTATGAACTGACGATTGGCGGGCATACATTTATCGATGCTAAGGCCAAATCAAAGATGTACCCTTCAGGTATTGCTGCCTACTATCATCCTCTTACAGAAAAGTTAGTGGTCGGAATAGGAGTGTACACACCTTCGGGGCTCGGCGCAGAATGGGAAGGTTCAGACTTTTTTGTTAGTGCTTTATCTCCTGCCCAGAGTCAAGCCTATAACAACAAAAGCTTTTTAGGGATCGTGACCATCTCCCCTGTGGTTGCTTACAAAGTGAGTGATATGATTTCAGTGGGAGCTTCGCTCAACATCAACTACGGCTTTTTTAATTTAAGCAGATGGGCAGGCGGAATCTATATGACACTGCCGGTTCCCCCGTATGCCTTTGCTGTCGACTTCGGCCAATATGAAGAGGATTCTTCAGGCTGGGGTTTTGGAGGGACTTTCGGAGTACTGGTCAAACCAAGCGATATGTTCAGCTTGGGGCTTACTTTTAGAACACCCACCAAGGTCAGCATGTCCGGAGAAGCATCTGTTTCCAATTTTAGTGCTTTAGGATATCCTGGCCAGTCAGAATTTGACAGAGAAGTGACGTATCCCATGTGGCTGGCAGGAGGAGTCGCTTTCCGTCCCATAGAGAACTTGACCTTAACCCTGGATGCTCAGTACACAAACTGGGCCGAACTTGATCAATTAGAGACAGAATTCACTGATTCTATCTGGCAGGTTGCTATGGAAGGAACCGCAGCCGATGTCATGGAGCTGGAATGGGATGACTGCGTGCAGATCAGATTCGGTGCTGAATATCTCATGAACAAGATGGCGTTCAGAGCCGGATATTATTATGACCCGGCCCCTGCTCCCGATGCAACCATGAATGTCCTTATCCCTAATTATGACTTCAATGGGATCACCTTTGGGGTGGGCTACAGGCTCAACGGTCTTCACGTCGACGCCATGCTGGAGTATTTAATGGCAAAAGAAAGAAATGTGGATGTGAGTGACCCGGAGAACGAACAGCCCGGGATTTATAATATGAGCATCATCACTCCTGGCATTTCCGTTTCTTACAGATGGTAGTTAACCTGACCTATTCATAAAAAAATGGCGATGATCATTTTTTTGTTTTGCTTTCAAGGATTTACATGCTTTTTTCAAAAATAACAACTGAAAATTTTTTGTTTGGTTTTACTTTCATTTTAATCGCCATTTTTTTACCAT
>CAZUXT010000029.1:0-14824 GCA_964624145.1 uncultured Eubacteriales bacterium
GCTTGCCTGAAAGCAAAAAATCATTGATAATAAAAATAATCCGGGTTCAATGAAACTGCTCATCACCATTATCACCATCACTATCATTGCCCTTATCGGCTCCCGTCTTACCTTTCTCAATCGAAAGCTTCCCCTCGGTTTTAGAAACATCATATTCACCGGTACGGAGTACATATTCATAGGAGTATTTTTAGGCAAAATGGGGCTCAATATGATTGACCCGGATATCCTGACCAGTTTAAATCCCTTTCTTTTTTTCGGTCTTTCATGGATCGGATTTCTTTTCGGGCTTCAGTTTGACTTTAAAAGCCTCAGAAATCTCCCAAGACTCTTTTTCTCCATTTCAGCCATCCAAGCCTTCTTTACTTTTCTCGTTGTGACTCCGGTGATTTTTTTCTCATTCAAGACATTTTCCACCCTTCCGGTCAAGACCGTTCTGATTCTTTCTTTTGCTTTAGGCAGTGCTTCTGTATGCACAGCTCAATCCGCCCTTGCAATCGTGTGCAACAATTATAGGTTCAAAAATCCCAAATTGTTCTCTCTCCTCAACTATATGGCAGGCATAGATGGCATTTTTGCGCTGGCTCTCTTTTCGCTGACTTTTATTATTTTCCCTCTATCAGGAAGCACAAAATTCGATTTAACGGCTTCTTTAAAGTGGCTTCTTCTGGCTCTGACCATAGGAATGATCACAGCTCTCATATTTATCATCTTAAGCAAAGTCAGATTCTCCCAGCAGGAATTTATCGTCTTCATCCTAGGGACAGTCTTATTCGGCGGAGGGCTGGCCATGAAAACCAACAATTCACCTCTTCTCATTGGATTCGTATGCGGATTGATAACCGCTAATTTCTGCAGACACAGGTTGAGAGCTCTTGAAATCATGGTGCATTCTGAAAAATCTATCTACATCATAATACTCGTGATCATAGGAGCCGCCTGGAAACTTGATTTAAACTTCATTCTCATCATCACGGGATTTTACTTTCTATCCAGAATGCTGGCAAAGCTAGCGGGCGTCTTTGCAACCACACGATCCTTCAAATCTGATTTTCATGTCCCGTGGAACACAGGGCTGGGGCTTTTATCAGAAGGGGGATTTGCCGTAGCCATTATTATCAGCTTCTCGATTTTCTATCCCTCTTTGTCGGACTATTTGGTCACAGTAGTCGTCATATCCATGATCATAAATGAGTTCATAAGCCCAAAGCTTATCCTTTCCCTGCTTGAACATCCTGTCCCCATTGATTTCAGAGATCAACCGGATATAACCAAAAAAAACAAATGACAAACAGAATATTAGGACTCATTCTTGTCATCACTACCGTGATGCTGATCCTTCATTTTGATCCGGGCGATTTCCAGAAAAAGTGTCCGGCTCTTATTCTGGGTCTTATCCTGTTGGCCGCCTATTGTTTTGGTTTTCTTTTAGAGAAAATAAGCCTTCCCCGAATCGTAGGGTATATTCTGGCGGGTCTGTTCATGGGTCCTTTTTTCCTTAACTTATACTCTTTTTCAGAAGTGAACAGCCTTGCCTTTATCAATAAATTAGCTCTTGCTTTTATTGCCTTCTGCGCGGGAGGAGAACTGCGAGTATCCAATTTACGAAAAGTCCTTAAGTCCATCGTGTACTATGTATCCGGAGTGACGGTTGTGGTCTTTATAGGAACGACCTTTGTCGTGTTTTTGCTGTCCGGTGCCATGCCTTTCATGAACGATTTCAGCCTGACATTGAGGCTGGCTGTTTCAGCTATTTTTGGAACCATTGCTGTGGCCCGCTCGCCTTCTTCGGCTATTGCCATTATCAGTGAGACAAAAGCCAAAGGGCGTTACACGGATATTGTCCTCAGCGTATCCGTGGCCATGGATGTCTTTATCATCATACTGTTTGCTGTGGTTATCTCTCTCGTTCAAGTCTTTATTGTGGGCAAAGGCGGGTTAAATTTCATGCTGGTATTTTCCCTCCTGTTTAAGATCACACTTGCTTTTCTGCTCGGCTTCCTGTTGGGAAAACTCATTGTATTTCTCATAGAAAAAGTCCATGTGGAATTTCCGGTGGTCATCATTGCCATGGGATTTATTGTGATCGAATTTTCACACCTCCTGGGAGACTATCTGCACCGGTTCTTTGATATACGTCTGGAACTGGAACCTCTTCTCATTTGTATGGCAGCCGGCTTTACTGTGCAGAACTTTTCAAAACACGGAGACAACTTTCTGGAAAGAATGGACCGGATCTCTCTTCCTATCTATATCGCTTTTTTTGCCATGACCGGCGCCTCAATGAACTTAAATGTGCTCCGCACCGGGTGGCTTCTGGGATTGGTCGTTTTCTTTGTCCGCCTTATCTCAATCTATATCGGCTCCTCTGTAAGCGGCAGACTTGCAAAAAACAAGCCAAAAATATATAAAAATGTGTGGCTGGGCTTTATCACCCAGGCTGGAGTCAGTTTAGGGCTGCTCACAGAAGTCGCCCGGCGGTTTCCCGAGATCGGCCCTTCTGTCCAGACTATACTGGTGGCAGCCATTATTATGAACCAGATCATAGGCCCAATAGCCTTTAAATACGGTTTGAAAAAAGTAGGCGAGACGCATGTCTAAAGGAGTCCGTTATGCGTATTTCTCAATATTTGGATAAAGACTGCATAAAAATCCCTCTTCACAAGGAAAAGAAACATGAAATCATAGAGGAACTCTTAGACCTTATAACCGATAAGTGCCCTGAGATTGATAAAGAAGAGACCATTCAAAACCTCATTGAGCGGGAAAAGCTTGAGACTACTGCTATAGGAAATCATGTGGCGATCCCTCATGCCCGCATGAAAAAAATCCAGAAATTGTACTTTGCTTTCGGAATCACAGAAAAAAGCGTGGACTTTGAGGCGCTGGATGAAAAACCGGTCCAACTGGTGTTTCTTCTTCTGTGCCCTGAAAAAAAAGTCAACACCCAGATCACCTTTCTGGCCAGGCTCTCCCGCATCTTACATGATAAAGAACTCAGAAAAAAGTTAATGAAATGCAAAAACAGCCAAAAGGTGATAGATGTCTTTACAGAGTATGAAAAGAGACATTTCAGTTGATTGAAGGAAGCTTAATATGAAGCTCATCATTATTTTCCTTAATAAAATCGAATATCTGGACGACCTTATTTCCGCTTTCCTGGAAATCGGAGTTCCCGGAGCCACGATTCTCGATTCCGTGGGAATGGGCCATATTGTCAGTCATGACATTCCCATTTTTGCCGGACTGAGGGACTTTTTCGCTGGAAGCAGCCCTACCAATAAAACCATACTCATGGTCACAGATAAAGATATGATCACAAAAATAGATGAAGTTCTGAAGGATGTCACCGGCTACCATAAAAAAACAGGTATCGCCAAGATGATATCCGTTCCTGTTGACGGTCTCTTCGGATTTGAGAAATAAACCCAACTGATCCTTTTTATCTAAAAATTCAGGGCTTTTCTTCCTTCCCCATATGAAGCTCAGCCTCCTGCACAATCCTTTTCACATTCTCCATTATCTTCGGAGCATTGTACACAATACCGTCCTTGATGGTCCATTTCACTCCGCCCCGGGTTATCAATGTGCCGTCCTTGATATCCAGGACCCCAGTCGGATAGAGAAGTTTCAGATTCTCAAGAGGATTTCCATCCACAAGGATGAGGTCTGCCAAATAACCGGTCCGGATCCTTCCCAGCCTGTCTTCCATTCCCAGAATCCGGGCGTTATTTCCCGTGGCGTGCATGATGACATCTATGGGATGAAATCCTGCTTCCTGATGAAGCTCCATTTCCCGAATCACACTGAACCCGTAGAGTTGATAAATATAACCCGCATCCTCACCGACACCAACCACTCCTTCCATATCAGCGAATTTCCGGACAGCATCCATCCAAATTCTGTAATTTTCTTTCCAAAAGACTTCATCTGTAGTAGACCAGTTCCACTGATAAGAACCATGGTGCTGGGGATTGGGCATAAAATACTCTCTGACCGCAGGGTGAAGATACTCCTCAAACCAGGGCTGTGTCCGTGCTCTCTGAAAATCCCGGCTTGACTCATAGATAACAAATGTGGGACACCAGCACACTTTTTTCTCTACCAGGGTTTTAAGCACTTTGTCAAGTTTCTCGGGATCCGCTTCCCGCCACAGGCGGCCAGCATAACGGAACCGGTCGCTTTCATTGCTGTAGTTGTACCAGTACGGAAAGTTCTGTGACCCTTTGAGTGCGGCATCAGGCACCCCGTACCAGTGTTCGATGGTGGTTGTCCCGAATTCCGCATCATCCCACGCATCGGTTTCTTCAACTCCCACATGGTGAGCCACCCTCAGTCCCAATTTATGGGATTCCTCCAGCACTGCTTTCATGATATCCCGGTCCATTCCGAATATCTTTACGCCGTCCCCGCCGGCTTTTTTGATCTCCTGAATGCTCTTTCTAGCTTCCCCAGGAGTTCGTCCTCCGGCCCGCATATACAGAAAAATCCGGGGAGCCGTTGTCTCTCCCTCCCGGCTTTTGCGCCGCTCCTCTATGGTCTTGTCATAATTGCTGCCCACATCCCGGACCGAGGTGATGCCGCATCCCAGCCACAGACCATAAAGATAATCGAACGGCAGAGGATGACCGGCCCGGCTGTCATGAATATGGGCATGAATATTGATCAAACCCGGAAGCATATACATGCCTGTCCCGTCAATGACATGCTCCTCCTTTTCATAAGCGCTGCTGTCTGTGCGCGCTCTTTGAACAGATCTGATGACGTTTCCTTCAATCACCACATCCACGGGACCTTCAGCCGGAGTGCCGTTTCCATCCACACACATCACATTCCGGATAACGAGCTTGTCATATCTTTGACCATGAGATATTCCCTTGGTTTCCGCCTGAAGGTAAGGGATAAAAATCAAGACAACCAAAACAGTAAAAATGATAAGAATAATTTTTTTGAGGTCACGCAATGTCCACTCCTTTCTTTACATAGTCCAGGATTAGTATGTGAGCCTGATGGGAAATGTCAAGATTTTAATATCAGTTATTACCTTAAATGACTGGTATGAGGGCCTATTTTCCAGCCTGTCCGTTCTTTGATGAGAGCCTTCCTTTCAAGCACCTGGCCCTTAAATTCAAGTTCTATTCTGTATATTCCCGGATCCTGCAGTTCTCCGCGTGCCCATCTCCCCATCCTTTCCCTCTGTTCATCTGAGGGCATTGACCTCATATTCCAGTCTACTTTGTTTAGGCCGGGTTCCGAACTTCCCTGAATATCACATAACAGATTCCCTGTAAGGTCAGTGATTCTGATGTCGACTTTTTGATCTGCTTGATTTTTTAGATAATAATAAATCCTCATCACATCCGGTTCATTAGGTGTGGAATGATGCCGGTCTCCGTAAAGCTGGTAAGCTCCCCACGACCTAGTCACCCTCTGCGCAGCAGGCTCGATGGAAAAAAGATAGGCCTCTTTTTCCAGGATATCTTGGTTGAGTTCCTGAAGAGGAGAAATATCCGTTATGAATACCCCTCTTCCATAAGTTCCTGCTACCAAATCATTTTCTCTGGGATGAACGAGCAGATCCGTAACAGCAATGGTGGGCATATTGTTCCTCATAGAGACCCATTTGCTCCCGCGGTCTATGCTCACATAGATCCCCTTGTCATTTCCCACAAAAAGAAGATCCGGATTCTTTCTGTCTTCAAACACCACATTTATGGGTTTATTCGGTAAGTTGTTCGAGATATCTGTCCAGGTCCGGCCGAAATCATCTGTTTGGTATAAGAAACTTCTGAAATCATCTCTTCTGAATCCTGTTTTTGACACATAGGCTCTTCCCTCTTTATGATGAGATGCAAAAACACGGCTCACCCAGTAATTTTCCGGAGCGCCGATACGGACAAGGTTCTGAGTCAGATCCTTCCAGTCTGCACCGCTGTTTTGGGTCACCCATACTTTGCCGTCATCTGTTCCCACCCAAATCAACCCTGGTGTCACCGGTGATTCAGATATCGTGGTGATGGTGCAGTACTGAATATGCCCCTTCCCGGCAATTTTCACGGCATCATTTGTGGTCAGGTCAGGACTGATCTCCTGCCAGTTCTCGCCCCTGTGCATGGAGCGCAAGAGCATCTGGGTGCCTGCGTATATCACATCGCTGTTATGGGGGGAGATCTCAAGAGGGGGACACCAGTTGAACCTGTAGGGAGGTTTTCCCTCCTCTCTTCTTGGCTCGATATCAGTCCTTATCCCCAGTTTCTGGTCTATTCTCTGGTGCCCTCCGAATTGGATGTCATTATAGACCCAGCGGCTGTTCTCAGACGATACCACATTGTACATCCCGTCACCAAGCCCCATCGGAATCATATCTTCAAGGCTCACTTCCCCGGACCAGCTGCTGGTCGGGATTTTCCATGAATCATGACACTGCAGCCCTCCGTAAACATTGTAGGGATCTTCCATGTCCACACATATATCATAATACTGGGCCATGGGAAGATTATCATAAAAATCACAGGTTTTACCGCCGTCATAGGATACAAACACTCCTCCGTCACTTCCCATCATCAAACGGTCGGAATTCCGGGGGTCTATCCACAATGTCCGCACATCACCAAACGCCGAAGAAAATGTCTTCCTCGGAGGCCAGTTAATATCATACCATGTTCTGCCTCCGTCATCAGAACTGGCAAGGCATATGCTCGTCACATAGACCTTCTGGTCGTTATTCGGATCCACCCTTATCTGGTTGAAAGAATAAGCGGCTTTGCCCCCCACATTATCCTTTACGGAATTCATTTTTTTCCATGTCTCTCCGGCATCTTCACTTCTGTAGACTTCTCCCCCGATCTCTCTTTTCTCGGGTTCAATACCTCTTTCTCTGTCTCTGCTGGCTTCTTCCTCCGTGGGAGGGCGCATATTTGTGTTTTCCACAACAGCATAGATGATATTGGGATTGCTCCTGTAAATATCAAGTCCTATCCTCCCGATCTTACCCTGCGGAAGTCCTTTGGAAAGTCTTTTCCAGGTTTTTCCCGCATCTTCTGTCCTATATATTCCACTTTCCTCGCCTCCGGCTTCAAAATGCCATGGAAATCTATCCTTTTCATAAGCCGCCGCATACAGAACATCCGGATTTTGCCTGTTTAGAGCCAAGTCAACCACACCCACTCTTTCATTTATGTAAAGGACCTTTTCCCAGGTCTCTCCTCCGTCTTCTGTTTTATAAACGCCCCTTTCCTTATTCGGAGAAAACAGGTGGCCCATTGCGGCTATATAGACAATATCAGGATTCTTCGGGTGAATCACCACTCTCCCTATATGATGAGTCTCTTTAAGCCCCATGTGCTTCCAGGTCTCTCCTCCATCCAGCGACTTATAAACGCCGTCTCCCCAATAGGAACTTCTTGCAGTTGCGTGTTCTCCGGTTCCCACCCACACTGTTTGAGGTTCTGATGGAGCTAGGGCAATATCCCCTATGGAAAAGATATCCTGGTCATCAAAAATGGGCTTAAAAGTGGTTCCGTTATTGGTTGTTTTCCAGAGCCCTCCGTTTCTTCCCGCAACATAAAAAGTGTAAAGATGCTCTTTCTCAGGCGACTCGGGAACCGCAAAATCAGTGATCCAGGCTCCGCTTCGAAAGGGCCCGATATTCCGGTACTGGAAACACTCTAAAAGCTTTTGATTGAAAGGGTCCTGGGCTGTTTCCGAAGCATGAAGCACTAAAACCAAACCAAATAAAAAGAGCACAAAAAAACTAAATATTTTCTTATCTGACACTGTTCCTCCTCATTCATATAAAATCATAATTCCAGGTAATTTTTTTATTATTATATAAAATTCCGTATCACTCAACTTTAAAATTCATTCCAGCGGCCTGAATAAAGTGCGGCAGAGGCTTCTTCCCCCTTATTGCGAAAAATATGTTTTTGTTTTAAACTTTGATGAACAACGCCTTCTTAAAATGAGGAGTGACCCATGAAAAAAAAGCATGTAACAGGACCTCTTTCTATTTTTGTTTTATCATTCCTATTGGTCTTTTCAGCATGTAAAGGAAAACCGGAAAATAAGGCTAAAGAACCTTTGGAGAAAGGAAAAACAAAAATGACGATTGAAAAAAAAGAGTTCGGCAATCTTCCGGACGGCCAAAAAGTCGATCTGTATATCCTCAAAAATCCGGGAGGAGTACAAGCCAAAATCACGAACTACGGAGCCATCCTGGTTTCTCTTGAAATCCCGGACAAAAACAGCGAGTTTGCTGACATCACTCTGGGTTACGATGACCTGGGAGGATACCTGGATGAGACGCCCTACTTCGGAGCTACGGTGGGCCGTTACGCCAACCGTATAAAAGGGGCGGTATTCACTCTTAACGAGAAGGAATACCAGCTGGCGAAAAACAATAATGACAATCATCTCCACGGAGGCATCAAAGGTTTTGATAAAAGAGTCTGGCATGCGGAGCCCTTTGAAAAGGAGGACTCAGCCGGAGTCACATTCAGCTATGTAAGTCCTGACGGCGAGGAAGGGTACCCCGGAAATCTCTCCTGCACCGTGACCTATACCCTCACTGAGAACAATGAACTCAGGATAGATTATAAAGCCGAAACAGACAAGGCCACTCCCGTTAATCTGACTCATCACAGTTATTTCAATCTCAAAGGCCAGGGGAGCAGCGACATCCTTGATCATGATCTTTTTATCAACGCCGATAAATACACTCCTGTTGACGGGGAACTCATACCTACGGGTGAAATCCTTCCTGTTAAAGGGACGCCTCTTGACTTCACATCACCTACGGCTATCGGAGAGCGCATCGAACAGGTCCCGGGCGGATATGACCACAATTTTGTTCTTAACGGCGAGCAAGGAACTCTGAGACTGGCTGCCAGAGTCCTTGAACCGGAAAGCGGACGGGTCATGGAAATCCATACCACAGAACCTGGAATCCAGTTCTATTCAGGTAATTTTCTTGACGGAACAATCAAAGGAAAATCAGAAAAAATATATGAAAAGCACTCTGGATTCTGCCTTGAGCCCCAGCATTTTCCGGATTCCCCCAATCATCCGGAATTTCCCTCGACCGTTCTTGAACCAGGAGAAAAATATTCCACGACCACGGTCTTTAAATTCTCTGTGCTCCCGGATGACTCATAGAAAATCCATTGAGGACTATCTGAGGATAAATCCTTTTTTCAGAGGATCATCGGGGTCAAAATAGAACTTGTTTGTCCCCGTGATAGAGGCGCTTCCTGTAACTTCAGGGATCACCGCGCTGTAAGGGCCGAACTTTGTTGCTTCCTTCACGCTCACTTTAAACTCTGTCCCGATGAGGCTTTCTATAACCAGAGTCTCCCCTCTTTTAAGTTCTCCTCTTGAATAATGAAGAGCGGCTCTGGCACTCACGCCGGTACCTGTAGGGGATCTGTCCACTTCTCCGTCTGCAAATACACACACATTCCGGCTGTGATTGAAAGGCTTTTCAGGAGGGCCCGTTATAATGGTCCCGTAGAGAAAGCCGAGTTCTTCCTCCAGAGGATGTGTGATATCCACGGAATTTTGAACCGCTTTTTTTATGGACCGGCCCAGATAAATCAAACGGTCATAGTGTTCCGGCTTTAAAGAGACATTTAACTCATCAGCTTTACAAAAAGCATAAAAAGCTCCTCCGAAAGCGATGTCATAATGAATCCAGCCGATATCCGGGACCTGTATCTTCTGTTCTCTTAAGTAAACAAAAGAAGGGACATTCAAAAAAGAGACCTGTGTCACTCTCCCCTCTTCTCTATAAGCCACGGCCTTGACCAAGCCAGCTGGCGTATCCATTTTGATTTCAGGATATTTCCCCTCTTTTTTGACTATGCCTGTATCCAGGATTATTTTGGCCAGAGCAATGACAGCGTGGCCGCACATAGTGGAGTATCCTTCATTGTGAAGAAAAAACACTCCGAAATCTCCATCTTCACTCACAGGTTCCGTGAGAACAGCCCCGTACATATCTGCATGTCCGCGCGGTTCCCACATCAATCCGGTCCGGATGAAGTCAAAATTTTCACGAAAAAAACGGCGTTTTTTAAGGATGGAATCACCCGGGATAGGGGGCAGTCCCTTTGTAATGAGTCTTAACGGTTCTCCTGCCGTATGGGCATCCAGGGTTTCAATGACTCTCCATCCCGCAGGAGGTTTCCATTCAGTATTCATGCGCTCTTTATGCTATTAAAAATCGACTTCCCTGCCTATTCCCTTTTTCACGGCTCTTTCGTAAATAAACCCGGACACCACGAGATCAAAAAGAGCCATGCCCACTGACTTAAAGACCGTGGTTTCTTCCTTCCCGGAAGCTACAGAGACTTTCCCGGATATGATTTTACCTAATGTGACAATCTGATCTTTCCGGATCCAACCCTTTTCCAGGGGCATTTTAACATCTCCGGATTCAACGAGGGCATACTCCGTGTCCACGGCCATTGTTCTGACATGGGTATACAGAGCTTTGGGAAATTCCCTCATAACCGGTTTGTAAGAACCTATACCCACAATATGCTTTCCGATAAAAAGCCTTTCATCATCGGGAAGCACGGGCTCCAAAGATGTGGTGGCTGTGATGACGACATCTGACTCGGTCAATAATTCTTCAGAGCTTTTCGCCTCCATAACAGCCTGATCTTTAAGGACCTCTGATAATTTTTCACATAACCGGAAGGCTTTATCAGGAAACTTGTCGTACACATAAACCGTTTTGAACGGCCTCTGAGTGCATGCGGTAACGGCCTGATGAAATCCCTGTACACCGGCTCCCACAATCCCGAGAGTTTCTACTTTTTTTGAAGTCATATGACGGATTCCCGCACCTCCGACAGCTCCGGTTCTTAAAGCGGTTAGAGCTGAACCATTCAGTACTGCCAGCGGCCTTCCGGTCTCCCCGTCGTTGAGAACCATCACTCCAAAAAGAACAGGCAGATCTTTTTTTTCATTTTCAGGAAACAATGAGACCAGTTTTGTGCCCATGCTTTTTTCCGTGAAACAGGGCATCAGCAAAAGGCTGTTCTTACCGTAGTCCACACTCATCCTGTCTGGCATATGAAAGTTTTTCTCTTCGTACACCAGCGCGGCTTTTCCCACACAATCCACTATCTCTTCCCTGGAGGCAGATCTCAATAAATCTTCCCTGTTAAGAATCAGCATGTCACATTCTTCATTTATTTTTTCTTTTTCTTTTTTATAAAGATCTTATCAATCACTTCTTTTGAGGGAGGTTTGGTGAAAAAAGATATTCCTACCAAAGTGAGCAGCACCACAGCCAGTCCGGGATAAATGATAGGTATCCCGAATGGATCACCATTAGGGTCTCCTACCGGAACCATTATGGAAGGCCATATATTTCCGGCAAATTTTAAGAACAATATCAATACCGTACCGCTTATAATAGAGACCAGGCCAGCGGTCTTTGTGACTCTTTTCGAAACCAGAGCGCCAAGAAGGGCGGGAGTTATGGCTACTCCATAAATCGTATAGGCAAAATACGCACTCTCCAGAACCGACTGCATCTTCCACGCTATCAGAAAAGCAACGATCCCAACGATAACGATCAGGATTTTCTGCAGGATCACAAGGCGCTTCCCGTCTTTTTCCTTATCCTCCGATTTATCCTCTTTTTTGATAAACCGGGTATAAATATCATGGATCATAGTGGTGGTCGGCGATAACAGGTAGTTCATTCCCGTGGAAATCACAACCGCTGTGGCCGCTCCAAGGAGCAGCACGCCAACCGGGAGAGGAATCATCCGCTTGGCAGCCTGAATGATGACCGCGGCATGGTCCATAGCTCCTGACTGCAGGTCAGCCCAAAAATAGGATGCCGCGAAAACGGCCATCACCACAACAACTGATTCTATGAACATGGTCCCTATAACCCATATTCCGGTCGCTTTCCGGGCCTCCTGAGGATTTTTTGCACTGTAAAATTTCTGGTACATACTCTGAACTCCCAGTAAAAGAAGCATTCCCGAGAGCCCTATAGCCGGAATTTTCAGATAAGGGATTCCGCCGAACTCTTCACTGAATACCTGAAAATGAGAAGCGGGGAGGACTGTTTTTATCTTATGCCAGCCTCCTGCAGCCATCAATACAAGTGGAGTGGAAAGAATAGTGGAAAGCAGTATCACAATTCCATTAGGAAGGTCTGTGTTCGCAACAGCGACCATCCCTCCAATGGCCGTAAACAAGATCACAAACAGCGCTGCCATGAACATTCCCTGGTCCACGGCAATCGCTCCATCGGAAATGGCATTGAGTATGTATCCACCGGCTTTAAACTGATAACTCACAATAACGGTGAAGCTTATGATAATGGCAAAAGCACCGAAAATTCTGGCCACGGGTCCGTATCTTAACTCCAGTATATCACCCACTGTGTACTGACCGAATGTGCGGATTTTAGCAGCCAGAAAATAGATGATAATGATTCCGATCCAGGCACCTGCAGGTTGCCATAAGGCACTCCAGCCTGCTTTAGCGGCAAATTCCGCACCGGCGATAAATGTGCCTGACCCTATCCATGTGCAGATCAGAGTGAATACCATCTTGGTCATTGGAATGGACCTTCCAGCGAGCATCATATCGTCCTTGTCTTTGACCTTTCTTGACTTCCAAAAATTCATTACAGTCAAAGCAACTAAATAAATCAGAATGACAATGATGTAAAAGTTCATACTCTGCTCCTTTTATAATTCGCTAAGATTCTCTCTACACCAGTTGATTTTATTTTTAAATTCCATCCATGTCAATGAACATAAAAAATACATTAAATAATTTACTTTATTGTATGATTCCACTAAAATAGATTTCCAGTGCAGACTAAAAGAATAACTTTCACCAGAGGAGAAAAGAATGAAAACCAAGTATTTCATTGAAGGACATAAATCGAAAACAGATTATTCTTATGAAGACACTCTCATTCTGGATGACGAAAATTCCTATGCCTCTGAAGAGGATGCTATACAAAAAGCCAGGGAATACTTTGAAAAAGATGATAACCTGCAACTCATTGTCATATACAAAGGCCTCAAGATGAGCCCCAAACACGGGACCAAATTCCTGTTCAAAGATAAAGAGGGAAATCTGGAAATCGTGGATTCCTGGTGGAAACAAGAATCCTTCTACTAAAATCCTCTGCCGAACAACCCCCAAAACACATCACCCAATTCCCAGTATTTATGCATGGCCGCACGGGCAAAATCATTGGTATATTTCGTTAAATATTCTTTAATCTCATCCATATTTTCCTCTGATCCGCCGTCTTCAAACAATTCCTTGACTCTGCTTTCAATCAGGGAAAGGTCTGTAAAGGCTTTCTCCTCAAATCCAGAAACAGCTTCTTCAATGGACTCTCCGGCATCTCCCCACCTCACCTGAGCCAGACGGTTAGCTCTCCGAAAGGCCCAACAGGCTGAATCTCTCCTGAATCTGTGCTGAGCGCAAATCTCAAAACTCTGGGGAAGCTCTGTGACGCCTGCAAATACGGGGATTCTGGGGCTTTGACCCGGATTGTCAAACGAAAGCCAGGCAATCCCCCCCACCTCGTCAGGAAGCCAATCCCGGCATTGGATCACTTCAGAATAAGAGCACCCGGAAATGGCAATGGTTCTGGCAGGCTCGACTATCCCCGGCTTGATGGTATTGAGCAGGGTGATCAGGTCCCACGACAGCCAGGGACTGGCAACCGGACTTAATACCATCTCATCACTTCTCCTTTTCTTCACCATCAGATGTTTGGTCATATCCAGTTCCGTCCCTTGATAGGCCTGTCTGTAAAAAGCCATCACATCCCTGACTGACAGCTTGTTTTCAGGTTCTACCGAAAACGGCAGTTCCTTTGAATCCAGACTGAGATCAAGGGAGGGCGCTACTGTACTTAAAACAAAATACTCCCTGGTTGAAAAGGGTTTTCTTCCGCTGTACGCCTCCCAGAATTTGAAGGTCTTTCCACTCTCCGGATCCCACCAGCCCATCTCCTGTGCCACTGAATAAACATTATCCGATGCCATGAAACGATCCGGATCTTCCAGATCAATCTCGCTTATTCTGGGAATATTTGCCGAGATTCCCACATGGTCATCAGGGATACGCACAGCAGCCCACACCGCCCCTATCTCAAGAGGCCCAGCTCCGAAAATTTCAAAATGCCAGACTTCCTTTGGATCAGCAAACGTCAGGCATTCTCCCCTGTCGCAGTATCCGTATTTTTTGACAAGTTCACCGATTAATTTAATAGCCTCCCTGGCAGTGGTACACCTCTGCAAAGCCATACGCTGCAGTTCCTCTATATAAAACAGCCCTTCATTATTTCTCAGCTCCCTCCGTCCCCCGATAGTTGTCTCTCCGATGGCAAGCTGCTTTTCATTCATACACGGGTAAGCTGTGTTTAAATAAGCATAGGTCTCTTTGACCTGAGGGATCTCTCCCTGCTCGATCACTCCTCTATTATCCCAGGGTGTTTCCGTGTGCAGAAGCCCATGATACACTTTTGTGTTCGCACCCTCCGGATAAGATCTGCCCGGCTCGATTCTAACCCATGTCCTGTAATTCCCATCACATGAATGCGCAGTTATAACTGATCCGTCTGTGGTAGCCAGGCGTCCCACCATTATGCTGGTGCATCCCTGAAAATCAGAAAGATATCCTTGTTTACCATCCCTTTCTTGAAAGGAAAAAATAAAAACAGCACATAGGAAAGCTACAACTGAAAAACAGGTCACCCATTTTGTCCGTCTTTTTCCAAATAAACTCATCATAGAGACCTCCTTCTGAATCAATCAATTAACCTGTT
>CAZUXT010000029.1:14924-44302 GCA_964624145.1 uncultured Eubacteriales bacterium
CTAATTGTGTTTGCGCATAAAGGAAGTATAGGGTAAGGAATAAATAATAAGAGCTGCCCATATCAGCGCGAAACTTATCATATGGTTTAATGTGAACGCCTCCTTAAAGGCAACCACTCCCAAAAAAAGTTGGAACGTCGGAGATAAATACTGAAGAAACCCAACGGTCTTGAGCTCAATTTTTTTCACTCCGTAATTGAAACAGAGAAGAGGAAGCGATGTCACTATTCCTGTACACAGAAGAAACAAAAATATGGGGAACGAAACCTTTCCAATAACACCCATATTTTTGATATTCATAAGGATGATAAAGGCAGATGCCAAAGGAAAAAGAAGAATCACTTCAGCTGTCAATCCCGCGATTGAATCAGCATTGACCTTTTTCTTGAAAAATCCATAAAATCCAAAAGTCAGGGCAAGAGAAAGAGATATCCAGGGAATACTCCCAATATCCACTGTCCTGTATAAAACACCGATAAGAGCGAGAAATACGGATACCTTCTGCCAGAAACTGAGTTTTTCTTTGAGAAACAAAACTCCGAGCAAAACGCTTACCAGAGGATTGATGAAATAGCCGAGACTGGCCTCCACCACATGACCTGAGTTAACAGCCCATATATAAATGAACCAGTTCATACCCAAAATCAGGGAAGTGAGTGATAAAGTGGTCCTGGTCTTTTTCGAGGAAAATATTTTCCTGATTTCAGGCCAACGTCTTTGAAAGAAAACCAAGATAAAAAGAAAAACAAAGGACCATACAATTCTGTGGGCCAGTATCTTTTGTGCCGGAATCTGATCCAGCAATTTCCAAAAAAGAGGCAGGAAACCCCACGATGTATAGGCCGCAACCACAGCCCAGGTGCCCACAGCTTTTTCACTGAATCCGGTTCTCATTTCAAAAATAAACAGCACGTTTGGTCAAAAAAGTTTTATATATTAATAAAAGGAGTGAAATATCCTATCAAAATACAATCCGATAAGCCAGGCCTTTTTTCACATCAAGCTCGATCGTCCCATTTATCTGTCTGACCAGGTCCTGAACAATCTGCACTCCCAGTGTTTCTGATTCAAATATTTCTTTATCTGACTTTACGCCCAATCCTGTATCCCCTATCACAAAAACATACTTTCCGTCCTGATTTTTCTTTATATGGATGTATATCTCGCCTTTTTCTCCATGAGGAAAAGCATATTTCAGGGAATTTGTCACTAATTCATTTATGATCAATCCCAAAGGAATGGCCCTGTTTATATCAAAAAATACATTATCTATATTTATATTAAAAGTAATTCCCTTTCTTTCTCCTTCATAAAAAAAGGACAAGTGTTTGACCAGTTTCTTTATATAACCGCCAAAATCAACACTTGAAAAATTCTTTGACTGGTAGAGCTTCTCATGGATAAAAGCCATTGATTTTATCTGATTTTGACTTTGATTGAAAATTCCCAGCGCCTTTTTATCCTTTATTCTCCTGCTCTGAAGCCTGAGCAAACTGGATATAATCTGCATGTTGTTTTTAACCCTGTGATGAATCTCTTTTAACAGGGCTTCCTTTTCCTTAAGGGATCGTCCCAATTCCTTATTCGCTTCTCTCAAACTTAATGTGCGCTCTCCTACTTTTTTTTCCAGTTCTTCCTGCGATCGTTTGAGCTCTTCTTCAGCCTTTTTCCGTTCCGCAATCTGCTGGCTTAGTTCTATATTGAACTCCCTAAGACGTATGTTTCTTTTCCTTATATCCAGAGTCCTCAATCTATATCCGAAAAATACCAAAACTATAATAGATAATGCTGTTGTTCCACGGAACCACCAAGTCTTCCAAAAAGGAGGGATTATGGTCAAAGCAACCGCTCGTCCTTCCTCATTCCATACTCCATCCGGATTTGCAGCTTTTACCCTGAAAGCATATTTACCAGGAGAAAGATGCGTGAAGGTTACGGAATTTTTATTCCCGATATAATGCCAATCTTCATCTAAGTTTTCCATTTTATAAGCAAAACTGTTTCCTTCGGGGGACATAAAGTAAAGAGCGGCAAACTTAAAAGTGATGACTTTTTCTTTATAAGAGATTTTAATGTTGTCAGTCTCGGTCATTGACTTCGTGAGTATTAAATATCCATTCAACTCCTCACCAACAGAGACCGAATGATAAGATATCTGAAAATCAGTGAAAATCACAGGAGGAATGTTTGGATCCGGTTCAATGCTTTCAGGATAAAACGCATTAAAACCATTGATTCCTCCGAAAAAAAACTCACCTCTGCTGCTTTTGTAGAAGGAACCTGAATTAAACTCATTACTCTGCAGTCCGTCATGGACATCGAAATTCCAAAAGCTTTTATCCTCCGGATCAAACTTGGATAATCCCCTATTGGTGCTTAACCAGAGAAAACCCGACTTATCTTCTAAAATACCATAAACAACATTGTTGGGCAGCCCGTCCTTTTTCCCGTAATGCACAAAATTTCCGCTCTTCATATCTAACTTATTAAGGCCTCCTCCATAAGTGCCTGCCCAGATCGTCCCGCTCCTGTCTTCATAGACGCAAAGAATCCTGTCATTGCTTATACTGTCCGGATCCTTTCTGTCATTTCGATAACATGTGAACTTTTCCCTGTCCGGGTCATATTTATTCAATCCCGAACCTGTACCAAACCAGAAACACCCTTCGCTGCCTTCCAAAACAGATATCACTCTATTCCCGCTCAGGCTGTTTGAGCTCTCACGCTCGGGAACGAAGTGGATGAATTTACTGCTTTTGGGTATTAATTTATTAAGGCCTCCTCCTAGAGTTCCAAACCAGAGACAACCGGATCTGTCTTTATAAATTTCCCTTATATAATCATTCGTGAGGCTGTCTGGGTTGTTATCATCATGAGTGAAACGTAAAAATTTTTCACTCACCTTATCAAACCGGTTTAATCCGTCATATGTTCCAATCCAAAGATTCCCCTCGTCATCCTCGTATATAGCCCGGACATTATTATTGCTCAGACTGTTCGGGTTTCCGGGCTCATACGTATAATTTTTTATCTCATCTGATTCTCTGTCAAATCGATAGAGCCCTGTTCCGTAAGTGCCGACCCAAAGTACATTCTCCTCATCTTCATAGATGGAAAAAACGTTATTAGCCAAATCATTATGAATCCCTGGAGTGCTTAATTTATAATGGTTGAACCTTCTTCCCTTTGGGTCAAATCTGTCAAAACCAGCGCCAAATGTCCCTAACCACAAAAGACCTGTCCTATCCCTATAAATGATCTGAATAAAATCACTGTTCAGGCTTTCATCCCCGCTGTCCTTACTTTCCCAATGAACGAAATTTTGAGTATCCAAATTAAAACGATTCAATCCTCCTCCAAAAGTAGCAACCCATAAATCCCCGCTGTCATCCTCGCATATGGAGCGAATCCTGTTATTAGATAAAGAATAAGGATTACCTGCATCATGTTTGTACGCGATAAACTCATTCGAATCCCGGTCGTATCTATTCAGGCCCTCTTCCGTCCCTATCCAGAGGATTCCGTTTTTATCTTCATACAGACAGTGAATTGTGTTGTGGGATAAACCATGATAACCTGTGGAATTATATATTTTTAAAGTTCTGTTTTTCCCCTCTAAAAGGTTCAGCCCGTTCTCTGTTCCGATCCAGAGGTCCCCATGGCTGTCCTCAAGAACAGCATTCACCACACGGCTGCTCAGGTTTTCCCGGAATTCCGGATCATTCCCGTAATGGACAAATCGTTCCTCTTTGAGATCAAAACGATTCAATCCGTCAATAGTCCCTACCCATAAAAATCCTTGACTATCTTCCGATATACACTGAACGTGATTGCTGCTGATACTGTAAGGATCGGCATCTTCATGCATATAGGAAATAAATTTCTCATTATTTCTATCATATCTGTTCAGGCCTCTATTATTGGTTCCCACCCAGAGTACTCCCCGGCTGTCTTCAAAAAGAGACAGAATATATCCGTCTGAAATCCAGCGGGGATTGTCAGGGTTATTGTCAAACACGATAAACTCTTGCCCATCATATCTGTTGAGTCCGTCTTCTGTTCCAAGCCACATAAAACCATGTTTATCCTGAAGAATACAATTTCCTGAGTTTTGAGACAGGCCGTCATTTATAGAAATATTATTAAACCGCAAATGGATTTTATCTGCAAAAAGGTTTAAAGAACAAAAAGAAAACAGCGCAACCAAAAGAAAGATGGAACCCTTTCCCGCAAAACTCTTTTGATGATGCATAAAGATTTTTCTTATTCTATAAAATAAATTCAGGAATTTCAATCGATTCAATAATCCAGGTCATTCCTTCGCCTTTGATATGGGGAATGATTTTTTATCAGGCTGTACACTTCGTTTTATTGAAGCATTGTTGCCTCTTACTCTTTATTTCCATATAATTTATTTGTTTCAGCACTATTTCCGATGAAAAAGTTTAAATTTTTAAAACTGATCACCATATACACTTTGTTATCCCTTGCTTCCGTCTATTTTCTTGTCCCTGATTTTAACTCTCAATTGGCCCTTCCCACCCATGCAGACAACTATATTGCCGCTGGAATTCTCATGCACAATATAAAAGCCGTATCAAGCCTTGATTTTTCAAACCTCTATCATTTTCCCATTTTCTATCCTTACTCTTATACGCTGACCGCCGGAGTGAACTTCTTCGGCCAGAGTCTTCTGTTAACACCGTTTTATCTGTTCGGCATAAAAAACATATACACTCTCTACAACCTGATGCTATTCATTTCTTTAATTCTGGGAGGATTTGCTGTCTATTACTTAACAAGGTATTTCATCAAAACCGAATCCCTTTCCCTCCTAGCAGGGAGCCTGTATATATTCCTTCCCATGAAACAAATCAACTATCCCCATCCTGCCATGCTGTTTTTCCCCCTGTCCATCTTTGCAGTGCTGTTTCTCTTCAGGTATATGCAAAAATCTCATTGGACGGATGCCCTCTTCTTCTATGTTTTTCTCTTTCTGCAGGCCCTTTCTTCGCTCTCTTTGTTTTTTCTCACGTCTCTTTTCTGCGTTATCTTATTTTTAATATCCCTGGCCATCAAACGGAAGATATCTTTAAAAACCATTGCTCAGTTGAGCATAGGATTGATCCTTTTAGCTGTATTCATACTGGCTGTATTTTATCCTTATATCTCAAATCCCCTAAATATCTCCTACCAGCAGCAACACGTCGGAAAAGCAGTCCTTATCGCTTCTCTGGATTTTTACTCGTCCTGGTTCCCCCTGACTTTTAAATTTCTCAGAGGCCGCCCCTCTCCATTGTTTTTGGGAATCATGGTCTCTTTTCTTATTTTTTATTTCTTTTATTCAAAAACAGAAAAAAAATGTCTCCAGACCGCGAACTATGCTCTGCTGGTTCTTCTTGCGCTTCCTGTTTTCTTTGTTTTCTGGAGAGCAGTCACCTTGGCAAATCTATATAAAATGCTGGACGCTTTTGTCATTTGTGTGATCTTTTTGTTTGTTCTCAACACTCTCTTTATATGGAAGCACACTTCTGTAAACGAGAAAATTATCCTTGGGGGAATACTCTTTACTTTCATAAGTTATTTTAAAGCTCTGTTCAGATTTATTCCCTTTAAGTACAATTTTCTCAGCTTCATCGCTTCTTTTCTTCCTCAGATAAACCGCTTAAAAGGAGAGTGGAAATTAAGGTATTTTTTTATTTTTCTCTGGATTCTGCTTGCCTTTCTGGGATACAAAGCCCTTGTTCGAACTTTAAAAGACAAAAAAAGAAAAGCCGTTCTCATCGCTCTTATCGGAGTGATCGTTCTCTTTGAAAATTTTCCTCCTCCTGTGAGAACCGGTCCACTGCTCGAACACGATCCTTCTGTTAAAAATCTTTACAGCAAGGTCACAGACTTACCGGATTATTACGGTGTGCTTGAGCTCCCTCACTATAAAGGCGGATGGAATGATTTAAAGATCTATTCCCTCATGACCCTTTTTCACAACAAGCACATCTATAACGGCTACTACGGTGCAGGTGTTTATGATCCGCTGGATATATTTAAACGTGGATACTTTCACCCTGCGGAGAATATTCCCGGGGATATCGCAGACGAAAAAATCATCCATTACCTGAGAGATAATGGAGTTCAAATCATCATCTTCCACAAATCCATGTTGGTCATAGGAGATATATCAGGTAAAGATAGGACAGAACAAACACAGCGCGTCAACAGACTCTGGAGTGATATCATATCCGGTTTTAAAAAGGCCGGTCAAATGGGGCTTCTCAGCAAAGTAGACGTGCTTCCTGAGGGCATCGTAGGGATCATAGCTGAAAAACGAAAGGGGAAATCATTTCAATACCAGCTTCCTTATTATTCGCTCAAATCAAAAAAATACATCCGGCTGGACCTTGAAAAAACAAATCCGGAAGCCGTGCGCATATCAGTCAAACTAAACGGAAAATTCTTGTATGGAGACCGTGTTGTAGAAGGGAAAAAACAGCTCATAATCGAGGTTCCGCCTAAAAAAACATTAAAGGCCAGAGGGAACCAACTGGAAATCAAAAGCACTGAAGAGGTGATTATAAAGAATTGCTCTCTTTCACGTTCATCTTTATAAAGAAAAATCATATGCCTTCCACAAAGTTATAATTTATTGAAAAAGAGCGATATTTATGATGAAATGAAGGGAGCTCAAGCCATATCCGAATTTTAGGAGGGCAAACATGAAAAAATACAAAAGACTTTTTATTATTCTCTTTGTTGCCGCTTCGCTTTTTCCCCTGTATACACAGGCACAGAGAGAAACACCACCCCTTGAAATTACCAAAGTCACAGAAAGTATTTATGAGGTTACAGGCGGAAGCGGTGCTAACACCGGGTTTTTTATCGGGGAAAATCAGGTCGTTGTCATCGACGCAAAAATGAGCAAGGAATCAGCTGTTCAAATGATAGAAGAAATCAAGAAGCTCACTTCAAATCCTGTTACATATATAATCCTCACTCACAGCGATGGAGACCATGTAAATGGTCTCTCAGGCTTTCCCAAAGGTATCAACATTATTTCCCACAACAATACTTTTCACCACATGGATAAAGCCTTTGAGGACCAAGATTTGAGAGAGCGTCTGCCAAACATCACATTCAGCAATGAACTGGACCTCCATATTGGAAAAGAGAACATAAAACTCATTTACTTTTATCCGGCTCATACAGACGGTGATATTGTTGTTTTTTTCCCTGAGCAGAAAGTTGCGTTTCTCGGAGACCTTATTTTTCTGAACAGGGATCCCCTGATACACAAACACAAAAACGGAAATTCCTTCGGATTGGTCAAGTCATTAAAAGGAATTCTGGAACTGGAAGCAGATACCTTTATCCACGGACATGGGGAAAGAGCCAGTAAAAAGGAAATCCGGGATATCGCAGAATCCCTTGAGAAAAAACAGGAAAGAATAAAAAATCTGATACAACAAGGAAAATCTTTAGAAGAAGTGAAAAAGGAATTCGGAATAGAAGAAAGCCAAAGCCGGTGGCCCAGCATTGTTGAGATCATCTACAAGGAGCTTAAAAACCTTTAAATGCGCCATAAGTTTTTTGCAATCCTAACCTTTTTGTGCCTTTTGCCAGCATGGGGGATTCCTATGCAGCCCGACTCCATTCTGGAAAAAGGAAAAGTTATAGACAGAGTCATATGCCAGAACTCCCCATCTCAAAGTTATGCTCTCTATCTTCCCCCGGAATACACTCCGGAAAAATCGTGGCCGATCCTTTATGCTTTTGATCCTTCCGCAAGGGGAAAAATCCCTGTAGAGCGATTCAAAGAATCGGCAGAAAGGCTCCATTACATTGTAGCCGGTTCTCATAACTCGCAGAACGGCCCCTGGGAAGACATTTTCAGTGCCATGCACGCCCTGTGGGATGACACGAACTCACGCCTCAATATAGACAAAAAAAGTGTGTATACCACTGGTTTCTCAGGCGGAGCCCGGGCTGCTGCTGCTTTTTCAAAGGCTACCAACCACGCAGTGGCCGGTATCATAGGCTGTGGTGCCGGAATTCCCTTAGAGTTCAAGCCTGAAGATATAAGCGGTTCTGTTTATTACGGAACTGTTGGAATAGCCGACTTCAATTACAAGGAAATGGTACTTCTCGATAAACAGCTTGAACAGGCTGGAATCCTACACAGAATCCATTTTTTCGAGGGAACTCATAACTGGCCTCCTTCTGATGTGTGTGCCTCCGCACTGGAGTGGATGGAAATCATGCGGATGAAGCAGAATGTGATTCCAAAAGACCAGAACAAAATAGATGATATTTATTCCCGACAGACCCAAAGAACAAAAAAAATTAAGGAAGAAGGGAAAATATATCTGGCTGTTCTCAGTTATAAAAGCCAGGTCTCTCTTTTCAGCGGTCTTAAAGATGTCTCTGAAATAAAGGAAAGGTCAACGCACCTGGAACAAAGTGAAGCCTATAAGCAATTTCTTCAGAGTGAAACCAAACGCAATCAAAGAGAATCAAATATCATTCGCACATGTGGAAGTATTTTCAATAACATAGAAAAATCCCCGGAAGACTATAAGGATTTGGAAAAGCTGTTCGCTCAAATGAGTCTCTATTTTCTTTTGAATGAATCTCGGAAGGAAGACAGTCTGGAGGATAAAAGCATGGCCGTACGCCTCCTTCACTTGATCGTTTCAAGAGCGGCCCAAACCGGAAATCAGCATTTAAAAAACAACCATCCTCTCAAGGCAGTGATTCTGTATGAGATAGCTGTTAAGGCAAGCGAAGAAAATAAGGACATGCATAAATATATCTTGTTTGACCTGGCTCAGGCTTATGCACTGAACAGGGATGAAAAATCAGCTCTGAAATATCTGGACCTCGCGGTAAAAAACGGATTCAGCAACTTGCCGGCCGTCCAAAAAAGTCCTTATTTTGAAGGCATGAGAGAATCCCAGCTATACAAAGATCTCATAGAAAAAATGAAAAAAGAGAAAAGAAAACAGCCATGATCAAAAAAATAGGATTCGATAAAAGCAAATATTTAGCCGAGCAAAACGAACATATCATCAAAAGGGCGGAGAATTCCGGAGGGAAACTCTATCTGGAGTTCGGGGGAAAACTCGTGTTTGACTATCATGCTGCCCGGGTTCTTCCCGGATTTGATCCGAATGCCAAAATCCGTCTCCTTCAAAAGCTCAAAAAAAATGCAGATATTATCCTGTGTGTGAATTCCGGGGATATTGAACAGAAAAAAATCAGGGCCGATTTTGGGATAACCTATGATGTGGACACTTTAAGGCTTATCGATGACCTCCGCAGCTGGGGATTGGATGTGCTGGCTGTGGTTATAACCAGATTTAACAACCAGCCCGTTGTCCAGCAGTTTCGCAACAGACTCGAACGCCGTGACATAAAAACATACACTCACCATTCAATATCTGGATACCCTTCTGATATTGACATCATTACGAGCGAGAAAGGATATGGAGCCAATCCCTATATTAAAACCTCAAAACCTCTTGTCGTGGTCACCGCACCTGGTCCGGGCAGCGGGAAAATGGCGATATGCCTGTCCCAGCTTTATCATGATTATAAAAAAGGCATCCGATCAGCCTATGCTAAATTCGAAACATTCCCCATCTGGAATTTAGACATCAAACACCCCGTGAACATAGCCTATGAAGCGGCCACAGCGGATATCGGCGATTTCAATATGATTGACTCTTTCCATCTCAAATCCTACGGGAAAAAAACTGTCAACTACAACCGGGATGTGGAGGCTTTCCCGGTGCTCAAAAGAATTTTAAAACACATCACAGGGACTGACTCCGTGTATATGTCGCCCACAGACATGGGAGTGAACAGAGCGGGATTTGCCATTACTGACGATGCTGTGGTCAGAGAGGCGGCTAAACAGGAAATCATAAGAAGAAATTTCCGGTATCAGTGCGAATACGCAATGGGATTTATTGAAAAAGACACGGTGACAAGAATTGAATCTCTCATGAAGGAAGCCGGAGTGAAGTCTGAGGACAGAAAGGTTGTCAAACCTGCCAAGGAAGCCGCTGAGGAAGCCAGAATCAAACAAAAAGGAAGCGACGGTATTTTCTGTGGAGCCGCTATAGAGCTGAACGATGGGACAATCATTAGAGGATACAACTCACCCTTAATGCATGCCTCATCAAGCGTGATACTGAATGCGATAAAGAAATGTGCGGGAATCCCAGACCTGGTTCACCTGCTGACTAACCATGTAATGGATTCCATAGGCAGCTTGAAAGGAAAAATCCTCAATAAAAAAAGCCCTAACCTGGATTTAGCGGAAACACTTATTGCCCTCAGTGTGAGCTCTACAGTGAACTCTGCTGCCGCACTTGCCGTGGAACAGCTCAGCAAACTCAACAACACAGAAATGCACATCACTCATATCCCCACACCCGGCGATGAAGCCGGTTTGAAAAGACTCGGAATAAATGTGACGAGCGAGCCAAACTTTCCCAGTAAAAATCTTTTTATTACCTGATTTACCTGACCTCTTCAATCATTTACAGAAGTGGGTGGGGCTTTGAAAAGCAGACCCTTCCATCCGTATACCCTAGCATACTCATGTCCCCCTATGACGAGAGAGAGGACAGCTATTGTCCGCTGAAAGCCCATAATATCTTCATAACCCGTGTGATCCGCAAAAAAGAGAGCAACACATAAGACGAGAAAAACAGCCCCTAAAATCTTTTGTCCGATTCCTTTCCAAGCCCAGGCTGTTCTTTCTGAAATCTCAAGCCCTATCCAGATAGAAAACCATCCCAGGGCAGCACCGGCTAAGACATCAACCGGCCAGTGCACTCCGACCACTATGCGGGCAGCCGCTATTACGGAGGCCAATCCAATAAACAGCAGCCGAAGCCAGTTTCTTTTTACTGTCAGAGAAAAAACTCCTGCTAAACTAAATATCATGGAAGCATGTCCTGACGGAAAAGAATTATACCCCCAGTCCGGACCGATTAAATGAAAGCTTTCAGAAGGAAGAACCCGCGGAGGTCGGGGAATTTGGGAAATATGCTTTACCGCCTGTCCGAATAATGTTAAGAGAACCGCAGCGACTAAGACAGTCCAAATCAGCCGCGGCTTCCGGTAAATCAGCGGAAAGAGAATAACGAATACCACCAATCCGTCTGAAAGAAAAGTGAGAAAAGCCCAGAACATATCCCCTGTTATTTGGGAAGCCTGATTGATGAGAAAAAACAGATCTTTATTTAATCCCGTTACTAAGACCACTCCTGCCAGTATAAGAAACACACAGGGAGGGAGCCACACCCAATTTTTTTTCTTGAAGCCCACATCTCTTACCACATCCATTATAATCAATCCAATAATTAACTCAAGAATGAGTTACTTCCTGCCACATCTTCCTGGTTCCTATGACACAAAGCCCGAATCCTGCCCAGAATAAGGCTAAAATCCTTCTGAAAATGGTTACAGACATACCTAAATCAGCACTGAATCCCATCAAAACAAAAAGGCCTACATACGCAGCTTCATAAGTCCCTAACGAAGCAGGAACATTGGGAATAAAAAAAACAACTGTCCCAAGGGTTACGATGAGAAAACTTGCCAGGAAGTCCACTTTTTCTCCACTCAAAAAAACCATGGTCAAATAGATTTCAAAAACCCAGTACATATGGAGAAACAAGTAATATATAAAGATTCTTAGAAATTCTCTTTTGTTTTTGCAGTAAAAATCTGAAACATAGTCATCGGTTTCTCTGATTTTCTCTCTTTTTTCTTCAAAAAAAGACAGCTTGATTCTTATTCTCTGCAAACATTGAACAAACCATGTTAAAAGTCCTTTTTTTTGCTTTAGAAAAATGAAAAGAACAAGAAGAACAGCGAATAGAATCCCTGCCATCGAGACATATTTAAATCCATCAGGTATTGAAATCCTGAAAACGGCTACCATTACGCCTATGATCGTCAACAGCAGTGCCGTTACAATCTCTACTGTTTTGTCAACAATAACAGAAGCAAGTACTTTGGTTTTATTCAGGCTTGATACAGCCATGGTCCGAAAGGCTTCTCCTCCAAAATAAGTGGCTGGGGTTAAATAACTCACTGCGTGTCCTGCCATCCGGGCAGCAAAAAGGTTCGAAAAAGAGTAATATTCCCCATAGCACTGGCACACTCTTCTCCAGATGTAAGTCCGAATCATCCAGTAGATCAATCTCAGGATAAAAAGTATGACCAAGCCCGTCCAAGTCAGTTTATTGATGTTCTTCAAGATATTCATAGGGCCGATCTTAACAATGAGAAAAACAAACAGGCCGACCCCGATAACGAAAGCGAACTTAAAAATAAATTGTCTTTTCTTCATTCAGGTTAATGGTTGACGGAAAGATATCATCTGCCTTTACACTAAAAAAAATGCTAATGTGAACATCTGCTGTTTAAAAAAGCAATAATTCTATTAATTGCATCTTCGGGAAATGCTTTCATGAAATAGGATTCCTCAACATCTTCCGGATAATGATCTGTTTCAGAATGGATAACCAAAAGGTCTTTGATATTTTTTTCGAAAGCCTGTAATGAATAGTCATAATTGATTGTCCTATCTTTTTTATTGACGATCAATGCATAGGGAAGTTCCTGAAAGCTCAAAGGTTCTTCATTATTGAGTATGATCTGTGCTGTTTCAAAAAAAGTTTTTCCATCCATGTGTTCGAGGATAACCGTTACCCGGTCTCTGGGATAGGAACTGTACAAATAGGCTGCGTTTTGGAACATGCTGTTTTTCCATACGCTTCTGGACAGCTTAAAGTTGATAAAAAAACTGGACATAAAATTATAAAACGTCTTTTTCCCCATCTTCAGCTTTAAAGAATGCTTATTAATATAGGGAAATATAGCGACAATCCCCTTGCATTTCCCGTCAAGAAAAATATTGTTGACTATTAGAAAACCAAATGAAATTCCTGCTATTATGTATTGGTCTAAGCCGAATTCATCAATTTTCCCGGACACAAAGTCAGAATAAGCTTGAATGGAAATCTCTTCCAGAGGGGGAGAATGTTTTGCAAAACCCGGAAGGTCAATAAAATAAAGGTTGAAATGCCTGTTTAAATAATTGATGAGCCCTTTTAAAAGAATGCTGTTTGTGTAAAACGCATTAACCAGAACTAAATTCTCCCTCACTTGATCCGGGTCCTTTCTGTCATCTAACCTATGCAATTCAAGCCTAGTTTTTTTACGAAAGATTATTATCATATGAAAATTATGCCGTCAACACAAATCATTTATGACAGAGCATCATCTAAACCTGAATTTTTTTTAGGCACACATTTAACTTGACATCACACAAGAAAAGAAAAATAATTCTGAATCTCATGGTTGACAAATCAAATCCAGCTTATTCTTTAAAAAAACCAGGGACCTTCTTCCTCTTATTGCTCTTTTTCTGCCTTCCTCTCCTGTGCCAGGTCAGTGACTCTGAAGCGGAAGAGGAAATTCCGGCGTTAAAGATCACAGAACCCATCCTTTTAGACGGCAAGTTTGAAGAGACTGCATGGGAGAAAGCTCCTGAAGCCAACAGCCTTCTTTATATACAGTCGGACAGAGCCGATGCCTCTGAGGTTCAAACATCCGTTAAAATCCTCTACGATGCCTCACACGTTTATATCGGATTTTCATGCTTTGATTCAAATCCGGCTCTTATAAGAGGAGAGATGACCGTAAAAGATGCTGACTTAAGAACCGATGACTCGGTCTATATTCTTATTGAGACCGAGAGCGACAGGGGATACTACTATTTTTTCGGAACCAATCTAATGGAAGCCCTGCTGGATGCAAAAATCTCCAAGGACGGAACAGATCTCGATCCCGGTTGGGATGGTTCCTGGAATACAGCAGCCTCTTTGGAAGAAAACAGATGGTGTGCAGAGATTTCCGTCAATTTGACTGATTTAGGATATGAAGAGGGCTCAGACATAAATATGGGAATCAGTCTATCCCGGGTGGTCCCCCGTTTGGATACCCTGCTCTGGGCCGGCCCCCTTGATCCCATTTTCAATCTGGACGAACCCCAGCTCATCAAAAGCCTGTTTCTTCTCGCAAAATGGAAAGCGTTCGGCTTCAATCCCTATATCCTTCCGGGTTATATAACCGGAGAAAAGACAGGATTAAAAGAAGCGGGATTTGATGCTTCCTATTCTCCCCATAAAAATTTTTCAAGTTCAGTGACCGTAAATCCTGACTTTGCCACCGCAGAGCCGGTTGACGAAAAGATTAACCTCACCATGTTCGAAGTCAGACTGACTGACAAAAGACCTTTCTTCTTTAAAAACATAAAATCATTCGACGAAAACTTCAGTCTGTTTTACCCGCTGCGGATTGGAGACCTTTACGGCGGATTGAAATTTCAAGGAAAGACAGGAGCGCTTGAATTCTCCGGAATCAGCACACAAACCAAAAAAGTTGAAGAAGTCCAAAGCGCCAACTTCTCCTTTCTTAAAGTAAGCGCACGCCCCATAAATTCATTCACTGTTTCTCTTACTGCTTCCAATAAGATTCTGGAGAAAAAAAGCAATGGGGCCGCCGCTGTGAGCATGGAATGGAAACCAACACAAACAACCACTCTTGCGGGTCAATTCTCTTTGAGCTACGGGGACTTTTCAGAAGACAGATCTGCCTCTTTTGTTAGACTTCATTTTGACCTTCCTTCCTTTTATTTCCATCTGGATCTGAAAAGAATTGAAAAGAATTATCGGGAAAACGCCAACCAGGTCGGATATATTGTGGATGACGACAGGCAGGAGATCGAAGCCTCGGTGGGAAAATCATTCCCCTTTAATGATTTGGGAATCAACGACATAGACTATGACTCTTACTATGATGCTTACTGGAGCACTGATGGTACGCTCAGGAGCTGGCAGATCGATCAAAAACTATCTATTCATTTTTACACATTCTGGAAATTTTCCCTCCTCCAGTCCTGGGACTATAAATTCAATCCTCTTTTCCCAGAAGGGATTGCTGAACCCGGTGACAGAATTTATAATAAGGATTGGGAGGATTACTACCTCTCACTGGGTACACTTCCGTATTTTGATCCGGACTATGTTTTTAACCTTTTCAATCCTACCACGGGAAGTTTTTATAAGATATATTCCGGTGACAGGGAATATCACGGTCACCTCACTCAATTATCTTCCGGATACTATAAAGGAAGGGGAAACACATTCTCCCTTTCTATTGGGTGGGGGGAGTTTTTTGCTCATACTTTTAATTGTTATGAGGCCTTCAAAGACTTTGTTATCTCTAATAAATTTTTACTGAGAATCAGAGCAAACTTTATCAAATACAAATTTGAAATGCCTCCTGCCTACACAAGCACGAGAATATACATTCTGGAAGGGACTTATGACATAGACAGCGACAGGGTTTTTCGGATCTATTTCCAGCACAACTCAGCCCTTGGAAAATTTAATCTTTATTTGAATTATCACTGGAAAATCATCCAATCCGGAGGAGTGCTGGATCTTGTTTTCCAGAGAGATCTTGCTGGCATCGGAGAGGAAGGCAACAATGACCAGGCTGTTTATACCAAATTTACCTATTCCTTCTGATTTTCATCGATCATCAGAGAGCTTTCTCTTCATTGCCTTTGCCTTGTACAGGAAAAAGGACATTTGTCCCCTGCCCTAGTCAAAAGAAGACCTTCATATCATTCCATGATGCCTGAAACCACATGGTATAAAAATTGCATATTATTTGACTAAGAGGATTAGCTACTATCAAAAACAAGAGATTGACAGGATAAAACATTGTAATATAATAAAAAAGGAGGGATTCATGGTAAAAAAAATCTTTGGGTGTTTGATGGTCGTACTGTTAGCGGCAGGCTTTTCTTTAACTCAGGAGCCTGCTGCTCGTAACATTGAAATTACAGTCAGAGTGCTTGACGGAAACCAATTCGTGGATAACCTCACCATAGATGACTTTGAAATCTATGAAAACAGCATCCGCCGAAATATAAATGCTTTATTCCTGACGGAAAAAGCACAGATCATAAGGCAAGATATAAAACAGCCGGTCAAACCCGCTCTGGGCCGTCATTTCTGCTTCCTTTTTCAGATAACGGATTACAATCCCAGAATAAGTGAAGGGATGGCTTATTTTTTCAATAACATCTTCCAACCAGGCGACAGTATCATGCTTATCACGCCGTTAAAACAGTATTCCCTTTCCTCTAAAGCTATGGAAATAAAATCCCGCGAGGATATCGTTAAAGATATCATCAATGTCATTCGCAGGGATACTCTCTCCGGTTCCGCAGAATACAATTCCGCAATCATTGACCTCAGACAGATCGTCAGTTCCATATCCTCTGCTTCAGGCGGGCAGCAGACCATGTATCAGACAAGTATTGATACAACACAATCAAGCAGTTACACCAATCCATTAGAGCAGCTGCTTCCTAATTACCGGGAAACTTTGGAAAAATTAGAAAACACGAGAATAGTCAATGAGGAAAGTTTCCTGGCCTTTGCAAACCACTTCAAATCCCTTAAAGGGCAAAAGATCGCATTCCTTTTTTACCAGAGAGAATTCCGTCCGGAACTGGATTCCACCACAATGAACCGTCTGGTCAGCAACAATCAGGATAATCCTGCCCTGCTGGGTCAGATACAGGAACTTTTCCAGGTGTACTACCGCGATTCGAACATGAATGTGGAGCACATGAAACAAGTCTTTGCCGACTCTTCTGTGATGATGAATCTTTTGTTCTTCAATAAAACACCCGAGCAGATACCGGGAGTCTATATGAGAGAACAGTCCGAAGACCTGTATCAAATTTTTTCAGAACTGGCACAGTCCACAGGAGGTATTGTGAACAGCGCACAAAATCCTGACGCGGCGCTTAAAAGTGTTTCTGACATTGCCGATAAATGCTACCTTCTGTATTATTACTCTCCATTGTCTGATATAGAAAGTAAATTCAAGAACATTGATGTCGTTGTCAAAGGTGCCAAATACAGGATTCTCCACAGACAGGGCTATTTTCAGCTTGAAATAAGATAAGACACCTTAATCAAAAAAGAAAAATCAGGCTTCAAAGACCACTTCAAATCCAAGAAGTGAAGCGGTGTCAATGATCTGCCTTTTAAAATCGCCAAAGAACGTAACTCTGTGCCATCCCCACCTGTCCCACTCATCGAAGAGCTTGTACACATCGCCTTTGACTTCCACGGCCAGCTTATTACGGCAGGCCCGGTCCAAATCCACGTTCTCCACAGTAATGCCTTGATGAACAATGACCTGTTTTTTCCCGGCATCAAACTTCAAGGTCGTGGTCATCTCTCCCAGAGGCATCAATGACCTGTCGCAGGCTCCTTTTCTGTCCTCTGAATGGCTGCGTATGTGATAGGGATTGGCTTTGCCATCAGGGCCAAAGACCTTGGTAGGCGCCACACAGTGAGCATAGATGATCTGGTTTTTGGCTGTATCAATGACCGGGTCTGAAATAAAACCGGGGCGGCCGGCCAGATACTTCATCAGAAGTTTGGTGATGGTGGACCTCTGGTCTGCCTCGCATGCACCGACCTGCCCGTCATTATCCAGCTGCATAAAACCCAGACAGGGATATGCCTGAAGATTTCCGCCGTAAAAACCGCCCAGACAGTTTACAGTGATAGCCTGGGCATGGTACTTCTTTAAAAGCTCCAGCATAGCCAGATACATAAGAGCGGATTTTTCTATGTCACTGCGGGAAGGCTCTATGACCTTTTCCGCTTCTTTGATCCAGCGGTCAGCCCATTTTTTGGCCTCTGTTTTATCCGCTTCCTTGTATGCCTGATTGATCTCAGGGAAATCGATGCCTATGATCTGCGTACCAAAACATTTCTGTATGGCCTCATCCGGTTGGCCACCTACCACCAGCACAGTGGATGTGCTCAGCTTTTTTATACTGTCCACACAGCGAACAGCCTGGGCCACATCATCAAAAGAAGAGGAGGAAACTCCCACTACTGGCAGGCCCTGCCTTTTGGCTTTGGCATATTCGGTCAAAAACTCACCGGAGCCTGCAAACAGATTGTCTACCAGTATCATTGGTTTTCCGGAAGAGGCAATGATTCCGGGAACATTCCCCCACAGGCAGCCTGAAAGATACACCACATATCCGTCGATTTCATCCCCTGATTTTATTATGTTCCGGGCGTCCTCATCTTTGCGCGCTGTAACAGGAAAAAAGTCAACATCCGGACAGTGTTTTTGGATTTTTTTGAGAAACTCTGCTTTGTTCCTTTCAAAATCATATCCTATATTGGGCCAGCACGGTTCTTTTGAAGAAGGATGGGCCATCACCAGACGGATCTTTGTTTTTCCTCTTTCCGGGGACACCGATGATTTTCCATCTGAAAATCTTTTGAATCCAGCCGCATTTAAAGAAGACAGGGCGGTCACTCCTGCAGCGCAGGCCGAGCACCTTCCTAAAAATTCCCTCCTTGATAAAAATTTCCCGTCTTTTCTCTCTTTCATATCCTCTCCTCCTTGTTTGAATCCCATGTGACACTTTTTACACAAGTATCACTTTTTTTTCGAAATCCAATCCTGTATTTCTTCCTGCTCATATTCCTCCTGCTTCAATGTCAGATCCAGATTGACCATGAAACCCTTATGCTTTTGAGCTTCCGGATCCTTGGTGAATAGGATGTGCCTGTCCCTGGATTCTCTCAACTGCTTTACAGCTCTTTCCAGAGCCAGGCCAATGGAAGTATTCTTTTCTATCTCTCCTAGTTCAAATCGGGGAGTCATCCCGTTTTCAGCCACATCTTCTGCCAGATGGGCCAGCTGTTTCATCTGGGTCATTGAAAAATCCATGATCTGCCATGCTTCAGATGCCTCCTTCTGGAAAATCCAGGAATCCCTTATATGCTGGAGCATTTGTGTGTATTTTTCAGCCACAGCTTCTTGAAGCTTGTCCACAAATTCCTTGGGAAGTTCATTCTCTCCTCCCGGCAAACCTTCAGCCTCTTCAGGAGAAAGTTTATCCAATATCTTCTGGAACTTAGCGGCATGCATGTCTGATTCCCAGGCCTCTCTTCGCAGAACCCTTTTGATATGGGGGTCATCCACTTTATCTGCTTCCTGGTTGTAGTGAGGTATCAGTTTTTTCTCATAGGCCACATAAGATCTGAATATGGTAGCCCGGCTTGTCGGGTCATGAGGATACTCTGCTGCAGTCATATCCGGCTCTCCTCCCTTTTGGGCGATAATCCTTCCCAGCCAATGCATATGCCACATCTCTTCTCTGGCCCTTGACAGGAGCTTAGCGCCTAAAGCCGTATCCTCCCCTTCCAGATAACTATGGATGAGGTAGCGCACGACTGCGGCGTGTTCATCCCGAAGGTCCCTGTTTAACATAATGACTAATTCTTTATTGTCCAATTCTTCCCTCCCCGTTATTTATTTTTCTCGCATTTTTCATATTAATTCTGCGGATTTTAAAGGTCAAGCTATAGTTCAACCTATCCTTTTATGAATAGGTCAGGCAAGCTACTTATTATTGACAGTCTACACTCTTTTTCATTAATATGGTTCGGGCGCCAATCTCGATTTCTTTGCACAAGGACGTCAATAGAGGGAATAGAAGACCTCAGTAGTTTGTAAACCTAATTTTTTTATAAGCGTCTAATTAAATGAATGAGGACATTATGCCCGAATTGGAACAAGAACTGGTGAGAAAAGCCCAAAACGGAGACAAGGCCGCTTTTCAGTATATTGTGGATAAACACAAAAAAATGGTTTATTTCCTTGCCTGGGACTTTGTGGGAAACCATCAGGATGCGGAAGATATCACCCAGGACGTCTTTATCAAAGTCTACTGCCGCTTCCATAAATTCAATGCTGATGCCAAATTCAGCTCCTGGCTTTACCGTATCACCATCAATGCCAGCATCGACACACTGCGCAAGAAAGGCCGGAAAAAGGAAGACCCTTTTGAGCATTTCAATTCCATTGGCGGAACCTCTCAACCCTGGAACAGTGAAGAAAAAAACAATCCGAATTCACAAAACGAGCACAGAGCTGTTTGCAACCAGATCGAACAAGCGCTTAACCGGTTGTCTCATCGTGAGAGAGCTGTCTTTGTCATGCGCCATTACAATGATTTCCCCCTTAAAGAAATCGCTGAAATCCTTCACATCTCATCAGGTTCAGTAAAAAGTTATCTGTTCCGGGCAGTCCAAAAAATTCAAAAAGAACTGGCCAAATATCATCCGGCCTTGGAGGTCGATCATGGCTGAATGCAGGAAAATAAAAAAACTGCTTCTTCTGGCTGTCTATAATGAAACATCACCAGAAGAAAACCAAAAAATAGAGAAACATCTGGCATCCTGTTCCCGCTGTGCCAAAGAATTCAAAAGGATCAAACAAACACTTGAGGTCATGGATAAACGGGAACGAAAAGATCCGGGACCAGAATACTGGGAGGAATTCATCCCCAAACTTAACCGCTCTATTCAAAAAGCTTCTGCAGAAAACCAGCTCGCAGGGAAGCCATTTTCCCGGAAAAGGTTAGGTTGGCGTGTGTTCTGGCAGACAGCCACAGGCGCAGCACTTGTGATTCTCGGTATTTTTTTAGGAAAACTCATTTGGATGCCTCCGGATATAGGTCCGGAAAGCACACTGGCCTCATCTCCTGCTTTTTACGCTTCTTTATCCTCAAAAAGCATTCAAGATAAATTTGAAAAGATGCACATTGTGCTTATGTCCATCATGAATTTTAATCCTGAACAGGAAGATGTCTATGCTTTAAACCTCATCGGGCAGCAGCGGCTCTTTAAAGAGCTGGCCATCCAAACGAATGAGATTCAAAAAAGCGCACTTGCTTCCAGTGATGACAGGGTCTATAAGCTGGCATCTGATTTGGAGCTCATTCTGAGGCAGATGGCCAATGTGGAAAATCCTCAGAACCCACAAAACATAAAAATGATTCAATCCGCCCTGATGCAAAAGGACATATTATTCAGGCTCAGGCTTTTTAATATCCGGTACCAACGAAAGGCTGTACCGGCTCATACAAATCCGGTTATTTAAGGGAGGTTATTATGAAAAAACAAAACAAACCATTCATCTTCATGATTCTCATTTCAGTGATCCTATCAATTTCCTGGGTGAACGCAGAGAATCAGGAAGCTGACGCCATAGCTTACAGGGAAGCATATAACCTGGTTCTGAATGAATCCTGGGGACAGGCTTTAAAAAGTCTGGAAGGTTTCATCAAGCAGTACCCGTATAGCGAATGGCATGATGATGCTTCCTTCTGGAAGTGCTATACGCAGGAAAAACTAAACCAGCCTCTGCAGGAGGTGTTCGCATGTTATCAGAATTTCATGCGCACATGTCCAGAGAGCCGCTGGGAAGACGATGCGCGCTCCGCTTTAATCCGCGTGGGGGAACGTCTGGCAAAGAGTGGCTTTCCCGAATACGAGGCTTTGATGGAATCTTTAATCGAAGACGAAGAAACAGATGTCAGACTCGAAGCCCTGTATGCTCTTGCCGATTCAGAAAGCGAGGCTGCCCTCGATTCAATAATTGACATTTACGATCAAAGTGAGGATATCAAGCTGAAACATCATATCATCGACATGCTGGAAGACTTTGAATACCCGGCTGCCTTTCAAAAGCTCAAAGACATCGCTCTCAATGAAAAAAACCTGGAACTGCGCAGGGTGGCTATCCATACACTCGGCGATATGGAATATACGAATGCTCTGAAGGTATTACAGCAGATCGCCGAAAAAGATCCTGACACTCAAAACCGCCGTGAAGCTGTTTACAGTTTGGGAGACATGGAAAATCCGGAAGTCATTCCTTTTCTTGGCCGCCTGGCGGAAAAATCAGATGATCCTAAAATCGCTGCCGCTGCCGTACATGCTCTGGGCGATATAGAGTCAGAAAAAGTCATACCTGTCCTTGAAAAAATCATTCGCTCTTCTCCCTCAATCGATATCCAGCGTGAGGCTCTCTATGCTCTGGAAGATATAGAACAGCCGGATAAAGCCCTGCCAATCTTAAAAAATATTGTCATGAATTCCAAGGACATCGATCTCCGTAGGGAAGCCGTTCATGTGATCGGAGAGATCGAACATCCCGAAGCTCTAGTCATTCTCACAGATATCATTAAAAAACCCGGTGACGTGGGAGTGAGAAGAGCCGCTGTCTTTGCCCTGGAGGACCAGGAAAAAAGAGAGGCTTTGAAAATCCTTTTGGATATCGCGGTTGGTAACTCTGAGACGGAATTAGCGGTAACCGCCGTCTATGTTCTGGAAGACATATTGGAAGAGAACCAGTTTGTCGCTATCTTCCAGCAGATCTATGATCAATCCCCTTTTATTGAGGTCAGAGGGGCTTGTCTGGAAGAGATTTCTGATCTGGAAAACAAAGAAGCTGTCAACGCTCTTGCTGCCATGGCAAAAAAAGAATCCAATGATGAACTCAGGCGCAGAATCGTGATGGAGTTAGGCAACACAGAAAACGATGCGGCTGTTCCGGTCCTTTTGGAAATTGCTAAAAAGGATAAAAGTCTCAAGATCCGCGCCGCTGCTGTGGAAGCTCTGGGCGACATTGGAACTCCCAAAGCCAGAGAAGCCCTGATGGAGATCTTAAAAGAAAAATAAAAATGAGAAGATCTACCACAGAAAAGCTCATTGCTTTTTTCTTGCTTGCCGGACTTACAGTCTCAGGTTTAGCTTTTCCACAGAATCTCTCCATATACAAACTCGATGACCAGAGTAAAACCCTGAAAAACCGCCGGCAGCAGGGTTTTCAAATGGCCCAAGCCGAGAACGTCCCAGATTCATTTTGGATGGGTTATGCCATCACTAAAGTCATGCCGGAAGACATCTATTATTTCTCCTGGAACGGCCTGATCGGAAGAGGGCACTGGCGTCGTTCACCGGCAAATCCTTCCCTGGAAGATCTCCTATCCGGACATGTCGATCCCATAGACTCCGATCAAAAATTGAAGGAATACACACAGGAAGTCCTTAACCGCATGGGAAAGAGAGATTTTCCGGAAGTGGAAAAGAGCGTGGCCGTTCTTTTCAAACAAAAACCGGGAACCAACGAACCAGAAGGAATCTTTCTCTGCAGTCTGGACTTTCCCTTCAAGCTGGAAGACCATCCTCTGATCTGGCTGGGTGAAGCCGGAAATCAAGAAAGCCTGGAACTGCTGTGGGATATGGTTCAAAACTTCTCCGGAATCTCTCTCCGGGAAGAGGCTCTCCGTGCTATCGGAACGCATGATGCTGCGGATACAGTCATTCCCCTGCTGGAATCTGTGCTGAATGAAGGTGAGATACCGGAGTTAAGGGAAGCCGCAGCCTCTGAACTGGGTAATCACAACCATTCCCGGGCTGTGGAACTCCTCCTGCACACAGCCATGCATGATCCCTCGCTGGAAGTACGGGAAGAGGCAGCCTCCGCCCTGGAGGATATCACACTTCCTGAATCAGTGGATGCCCTGATAAAAATCGCCCGCCGCGCATCTGACATATCTGTCAGAGAAGAAGCTGTTGAAGCCTTAGGAGATAAAGCCGCTGAAAAAGTGGGAATGGACCTCAATAGGCTGGTTAATGAGGAGACAGAGACAATCCGCCTTCAAAAAATGGCCCTGGAGGCTTTAGAGGACCTGGACGACAATCAAGGTCTCCCCTATCTCATTCAAATAGCCCTCAAGCACAAAAATCCTGCCGTAAGGAAATACGCCATCCAAATCCTGGGCGATTTCCAGGATCCCCGCGCTCTGGAGACATTGATCAAAATCTTAAAACAATAACGCCAACACCTTTTCAAGAGAGAAATGAGTCTGTCTAAATTCCAATATTATTTTAGGCAATCAATCGCATAATATTGGGTCTTCATTGGATTTTAAACTGCTAACGGTTAATACAATGAAGACTCGTTCCCCCCAATGTGCCTTGAACATTTGGACAATCCTCTCTCTAATGAGCCTCAATGATTTAAAAGTTCTTTTAGCTATTGTAAAAAATATTGACTTTCTCTGGTCAAAATGAGGGCTACTTCACAATACAACTTAACCTTACGAAATATAATTTCGCATGAAATGCGTTTTATGTGAAATTATATTTCGTATTTATAACTTGAAAAACGAAATTATATTTCGTATAATTATAACATGAACAAATATTTTTTTACTGAACAAATCAGCAAAAAGTTTAGGTCCATTGAGAACGTTCCTAAATGGTTATTAAATTATCCTATTTTTAAAGATCAAATAAAGATACTTCGAGAAACACTAGGAATGACTCAAGAACAATTAGCAAATAAAGTCAATCGATCTCTTCGATCTATACAGCAGATCGAAAGCGGAGATGCCATGCCAAAGATCTCTAATCTTTATAAAATAGCTGATGCATTAAATGCAGAATTAAAAATATCTCTTGTCCCTCGTAAGAACATAATTAAATATTTAGATGAGAAAGCAACCAAAAAAGCAAAACAAATGGTAAAGATTAATAGGGCAAGTTCTGCTATTGAAGTACAAGCGCCCTCAGAAAATGCAAGCAAGGTGCAAATTGAGAACCTGAAAAAGGAAATTATTGATAAAAAAAGAGATAGTTTATGGAATCAGACGCAGACAAAAAAATAAATCGCGGCCTGCCATCAGGAGCTACCCCATTAACTAAAGAAGATTTAGATGGATTGTTGCCAAAATATATTAATACAAGAAGTGAATTAAATGATGCAGAGTTCAAGAATATTACAGAGGCTCAAAAAAAATATCTTCTGTCAAAAAAAGAGTTTAAATTTACATATAGCAATCTGTTTAAAGTACATAAAGAAATGTTTGGAAAAGTGTGGAAATGGGCAGGGAAAAAAAGGAAAACAAACAAAAATATTGGTGTTGATAAATATCACATAGAACTGGAGCTGAAAAAGTTAATTGATGATTTTGAGTATTGGAATAAGCAAAAAATCGAAGTGATCGAAATATCCGCACGCCTACATCATAGACTTGTGCATATCCACCCTTTTAATAACGGTAATGGAAGATGGGCAAGATTTATTGTAAACCTTTTTCTCAAAGAACAATTTAACTCATATCTTGATTTTCCGGAAGATGAGATCATTTTGGCTACTGAAATAAGAAATATTTATATTCGAGCTCTACAGGAAGCTGATAAATCAAACTATGATCCCTTGATAAATTTTCATAGAAGATTCATTTCAAATCAGACTTTTTAGTTATCCTATTTTCTATAAAAAAACACCCTCCCCAAACCCCACTAATCCCGCTATTTATTATCATTTAGAGAAAGCACTCCCGGAGGGATTTGAACCCCCGACCTTTGGATTCGAAGTCCCATTCTTTATGATTTTAAGTACCGGAGAAATTCCCGGTTTTCCCCGAGAAAACCAAGATTTTCCTTTAAGCACCATTAAGCCAAATTAAGCGAGATTAAGCAAAATCTGTGACATATTTGTGACATGAGCGAAAGGAGACTGTATATACTCTAAGCAGATTCGACTTAAATCAGCCGGAATATATTGAGTCTTGATTAACCGAAAACCGATAATCATTATCACAATTGGAGACTCATTACCCCCCATTCACCTTGAAAATTGAGATAACCCCCTCCTTGATATGCAATATATTTTAAAGCATATGAAAGGATTAATAATGACATTTAATGGATTGGTCTAATTGAATCTAATTTCTTACTCCATAAATTGAAAACCTGAAGAGAATTGATTTTATTTTTATAGTATGATAATTATAGTTTAGTATATAAAGTATAAGGGGAAGGTGAATTGATAAATAAAAAGAACTCTTTAATTATAATCTCCATAATATATTTTCTCAACTTTCTGTTTCTATTATCCTGTAAATCTCCAGAGAGTCCTGAAACGCCCGAAATTAAACCAAGAGCAAAAATAGAAATTTCACTAGGAAATGCACCAGTTGTAATGTATTTAAATTCAAATGGGTGTTGGTATCCTGAATGGGGAAAACCAAAAGTAATCATTTCTGAAACTAACGGGGTAGGCTGTACAATATCAACAGTTAAGCTAGAGCTTATGTATCAGGGGAGTCCATGCTGGCCCATCACTGAAGAGGGCGAATCAATAGGCCCTTACGGAAGCTTTTCTGTCATTTTTTGGGATTTTTATGTTTGCTATAAATATAACAAAATCAAGATAACCGCTAAAGGTGGAGACAGCAATGGCTATTCAATATCGGAAAGTGCTTTTTTTGACCTTTACTATGTAGACTAAAATTTAATGAAGCGTGAGCAAATAATCTAAATTGAAAAAAAATAGAAATTTAGAGAATTCCCCCTTTCTTGTTAAGAGGCGTGATAAATTACGCACGGATCGGCGCATAGTTTTACGCAACGGAGCCAAGGATATTCCTCGAACAAAAATGAGATCATGGATTATAGAGCATTTAAGAGCTTTATTTTCAGCAGAAGAATCAGAATCAGCTTTTTTCAGGCATAGATCGGGAATTTTAATTGTCGTTGAGGCGGGCAAAGGGAGCCTGAAAATCCGTGCTCCCTTTTAATATAAGACGCTATGCTAAGCAGTGAACGGTCATTTACCTCAATATACAAGACTTAGCAATTAGTCAAGATTTCTCAAATAATAAAAATTTTTATGATTTTATAATTCATTAATTTTCATGTCTTACAGGGGACTTTAACATAGCAAGGAAGCACCAATTTTAACCTATTCTCTCGGGGGGACTATTTATATTTTAAGGGGGTAGTAGTACTTAACCATTCACCATGCTGTTTTGGATATATTTTGAGATTAGAACTTGGAGCCTGAATGCAATGATAAAGCGATAATCATTATCACAATGAGACTAATTCCCCCAAACATATCTTGAACATTTAGATAATCCTATCTTAAATATGAACTATGAATTTTTGGGCATAAAGAGTTGATAACTTCTTTAATTGCTTCTTCAATTCGAGTTCTTTACTGACAGGCTCCTTTACCAAAAAAATTAGCACTATGCATTGACCAGTTTAGTGGGAGGAAGTCTATTAAAGCATTTATACCCTAAGGACATGTAAAGGGGATATTATAACAGAATATGAAAAAGTTTAATTTTCCTATTGACATTTTTCAAATTAGTGCGTATATTATTGATAGATATTGTATAGATATATACAAATAATTGTATATTAATATACAATAAATTGTATAAAATGGTAAAAAATAGAATAGACAAAGAAACCCTGTTAAGGACTCTGTCTCTATGGAATGGTTACCTAAAAAGAAAAGTACATCTTATTGCTTGTGGAGGAACAGCATTGACCCTAATGGATCTTAAGGAATCCACAAAGGATATTGATTTGATTATTCCATCAGAAGAAGAATACAAATACTTGGTAAAAAAATTGAAAGATCTTGGTTATGAAAGAGAAACTGGAACTGGATGGACAAAAGATCAAGGATTCATATTTGATTTATTTGTTGGTGAAAAAATTTTTACAACAACATTGCTAGAATCAGCATTAAAAGAAGGAAACAATATGCCCTTAAAAGAATTCTCGCATATATATTTAGGGATTTTGAATTATTATGACTTAATAATAAGCAAAGTATTCAGATCGACATTAACTGATACAGATGACTGCTTGACTTTATTTAGAGCAAAACACAAAGAAATTGATTATAAGAAATTGAAAAGCAGGTTTTTCGAAACCTCTTTATACGATATATCAGATGATAAAAATAAAAAGAATTTTGAAGGTTTCTTAACAAAGTTGAGAAATGAAGGATTTAAAATATGAACAAAACAACACTATTTAAAAATTTAAAAGATTTGGGATACCCATTATTTGAAGTTGAAAAACCTCCTGATGCTAACAAGACATTAGCACAAGTGGTTAAAACTCAGAATCCTCGTCTTTTGGAGGGATTTCCATTGCTCTTAGCAAATAGCGTAGAAAAGCATTTATTTGATTTTAAAAAAGTTCAATCTTATTTAAAGGATCCCAATGAAAAAAAGTATTTTAGAAATTTAGTTCTTATGTCTCTCGCATTATATAAATATTTGGGCTTGAAGCTATTCGGTTTAGCAAAGCTTTTTCAGTCAGATTATTTTAATAGAAATCTTTTTAATAAATTTCTTTATTATTACAAAAGGAAAGAAGATTTACCTGGTGCTGGAAAGCAATTATCTTCTGTTAGGGTGACAAATACATTTAAAAATTATTTTAGACATGCAGAACTAGATTTCAAGGATTATGTTGATATGAAAGATGAATTTGATCTCGAGTATGGAATGTCCCAAATGTTTTCAACCAAACAAAAGGAATTGTTTTTAAAAAAATTGAGGGGAGAAAGAATGACAAAAACAGATCGTGAATATTTTTCTCGATCTGTCAAGAAAAAAGTATTAGCCCTGGCAAATTCTGATCTTCACAAACTAGCAAAAAGGCTAGTTAAAGAATAAATCCTTTGAATTTACCCAGAAAACTGTATCCGTCAAAAACATAGCTTTCTGTGTGCTTAGATAAGTCCTTCAAATGCCGATTTTGGACTATTCTCTCGGGGGAACTTTTAACATTTTAGGGGGGTACTAGTACTAAACCATTCATTATGGCTTTTTTGTAATATTTCAGGGTTATATTTTCAACTGGGAATCATTAAGTTGAGTGATAATCATTATCACTTTTTAAAGCGCCGATGACTTTTGTAAACCATCAAATAAAAGAACCTTAATTTATAAATTATTAGTATTTTTAGCTAACTCCATCATTTGCTAGGCCTAAAACTTTACAGGTTAACTTTCCCCAGAAGAAAAGTGTCAAAAAAGCCATTTGAATGGTAGAGCATAGACTTTCCTGTTTTTTGTCATATTGCTCCTTTTCAATATACTTTTTTTTATGACCATATTAATATCTATATATAATATATATAAGAGCGACAGGGGTTGGGGGTTAAGAGGCCTCTACCTTCCTTAATATGCAAGAATACATATTAACATTATAAAAAATATTAAAATTTAATTAGATTTCACATCTATCCTATTTTGAGAAAATCCCTTCTTTTTCTTTTTTATTTGCAACGATTTTAAAATTTCAATATATTTATGCAAAGGAGAAGGAAAAATGAGCAAATCTGTAGAAGATTTGAAAAGAATAATAAAAATGTTTAATTTCAGTATACCCGTTATTTTTGGGAATAGAGAGTTAGGCAAAATTAAGATGGGATTTGAAGAAATTGGTGATCTAAAAGATGGGGACGAATTTTATTTGATTAGATTGGGATTGTTTATACAAAATGAGAGTGAATTTCTAATAAAATATCTTAACTTTAAGGATAAACTAAAGGAAAAAGAGAGAGTT
>CAZUXT010000030.1:0-43762 GCA_964624145.1 uncultured Eubacteriales bacterium
TATGTTCTGCAAAAAAGACCCCACGACTCATTATTGGATAATGTATTTAAAATTGAATAGGGTGGTACCTAATGGGACGTCCCCAAACTTTAAAGCCCTAGCCTGTTGTTCGTGTACTTGGTGATGAGTAAGTTACGGAGTTCTTTGTACATCCGGACTGTTTTTTCCATGCTCTTTTTGGTGTAGTCCGTGAGATACGCCTTGGCCTTGTCAGGATCCTCTTTGATAAGGGCCAGCGCCTTGGCCTCGATCTCCGGCATGTCTGTAAAGAAGCTCTCCTCCAGCGGATCGCGGACCTTTTTCAGGTCCTGGACCGCCTCCTGCCAGCGCAGGTAGAGCAGGTTATCCACGAAGTCAATCGCCCAGCGGGCCGAGTCCTCGCTGAACTCGTCCGGGTTGTAGGTCTTGTACGGGGCGGCGATCTCCTGGACCCCGGCGTAGATCGGCACATAGGTGCTGACATACTGGTTGTCCAGGTAAAACCAGTAGACCCCCCCAACAGCCGCAGGCAGCCAACTCCGGAGCTGGGCGACCATGCCGTAGCCACCTCGTGAGACCATCCGCCGCCAGGTGATGTCGAGGAGCTCGCGCATATCCCGGGTTGGAAAGGGCGTGGCCAGGGGGCTCTTTTTCACCCCTCCCCGGCCGTCCGGAAGGAACCAGTCGATGTCCGCCGTCATGTCGTAGATCGTCCCCTCGAACACCGAGCGCTGGAACTCGATGACGTCCCTGACGGAAACCTTCCGGTCAGGCTTGACCGAGAAAGGATAGGTCGAGAGCGGTTCCAGGTATTGGTGGTAGGCGTCGTAGCCCGTGTGGGGTGTTTTCAGATTCTTGTCCGGCCACTCCTTGAAAGACGGGGCGAACCGCGTGAAAAAAAGCCAGAACCGGCTGACCGCCCATTCCCGCGGATACGGAGAGTAGGCCTCCTGCCAGATGAAAGGCCTGCCGCTCTCCGGGTGGTACCAGCCGTGGTCGACGGCCACCTGCATGTAGTTTTTTGAGGCCATGAACTCATCGGGACGGCTGAGGTCGATCTCCTTGATGATGCTCCAGTTGGGAACGACGGCGATATGATCGTCCGGTACTCTCTGGGCCGCCCAGATGGCTCCCGGCTCACCGCTTTCCGGATCCCACTCCGACCCGACGCTGAAGACCTCGAGGACCCAGGCCTCCTCGGGATCAGCGATGCACAAGGCCTCGGACTCAGGCCCGCAGGAGGGAAGAAATCCGTACTCATCCACAAGGGAAGTGATAAGCTTGATCGCTTTGCGGGCCGTTCGGCACCGTTGGAGGGCGAAGACCTGGGCCATCTCGATACTCATGATCTGCTGGCCCGTGTTGATGTCGGTCTTGAGCTCATCCCGCTGACTGAGAGTGCTCTCTCCAATCGCCAGCTGGTGCTCGTTCATGTGGGAATAACCGGTGTGGAAGTAGGCATAGGTTTTCTCCACCTGGGGGATGTAGCCAATGATTTTTCCGTATTCCTCAAGAGGCTTCCGGACGTCCTGGAGCCCGTAGTAGACAGGTGCTTTCGTGTCCGGCGGATACGTCCGGGCCGGTACGACGTGAACACGGCACTCCGCGCAGCATCCTGTGTGCGATGTGATGACCGACCCGTCCGCCGAGGCGGCCCGGCCCACAACGATATCCGTACAGGCATCCGCTGTGTCGACGGAAGAGCCCTGGTCCTCTCCTCTGTTCATACTCGTTCCGGGAAAAAGGACCAAAACCATACTGAAGACGAGAATAAGTGTTCTGACCTTCATGACGACCTCCTTGTTGTTCCATTATATTCGTGCAGGCTGCTGAGTTCAACCGCGAGTACGGCGTGCTCGTGTTCCAGTCCATCGACGAGTTTCACAGGGCTCCCTATTCTTTGACAGCATCTTATATGGTAATATAAGAAGGCTGTTAGGTCTTTTCAGACTGAAGAAAAAAGGGAATGGAAAAAGCAAATACCATTATCAAAACAATCACCTCCCACACTCCGGTTCGAATCAATGATATCGGAGGATGGACCGATACCTGGTTTTCAAAACAAGGAAAAGTGCTCAACACAGCCGTTGATCCGGGAGTGGACGTTGAAATAACTGTCACTAAAAATATTGAAAATAAAAAAGAAAGGGTTCTGGTTGATGCGAAAAACTTTGGAGAGACCTTCCTTGTCGATCCGGACAATCCCAGATATGACAAATATCCTCTGCTTCAGGCCGCCATCTGTTCGCTTCCTGTACCGGAAGATTTAAAGCTGGACATTAAAATCGATTCTTTTATCCCGGCGGGAAGTTCAACCGGAACCTCAGGTTCGGTCTGTGTCGCGCTTCTCGGAGCCATGGACAGAATCTCTTCTCAGAGACATACATCAAAAGAGATAGCCTCTTTAGCCCACAGAGTAGAGACAGAAAAATTAGGGTGGCAGAGCGGGATCCAAGACCAAATATGCGCTGCTTACGGGGGAGTTTGTTTTATTGATATGTACAGATACCCCGAAGCCCGTGTCTCCAAATTAAAACTCCGGGAACAAGTAAGAAAGGCGCTCAACAGCCGGCTCTGCCTCACCTACTTAGGCAGCGGACACAGCTCATCCCTGCTTCACGAAGAAGTGATAAGACTTCTCGAAAACAAAGGATCTGGGTTCTCTTTGATAAACAAAATGAAAGAATTAGCCCGGGAGGCCAGGCACTGCTTGCTAAAAGGCGACCTGGATTCGTTTGGAAAAATCATGAAGGAAAACAACAAATGCCAGCGTCTGCTGCATCCGGGTCTTATCTCCGAACAGGCCGAGTCCGTTATCCGGATCGCCAGAAAACATAGGGCTTCAGGCTGGAAAGTCAATGGTGCCGGAGGAGAAGGAGGATCTCTCACCATACTGTGTTCCGACCAGACGGATCATAAAAAGAAAATGCTGGAGGAAATAAATTCTCTGGGGAAGGGAATAAAACCCATCCCTGTTTCCCTGAATTTTCAAGGACTTGAAGTCACTACCAGAAGCTGAGAAAATTCTAACCTATGCAAATGGCTGGTCAATAGAAGGAGAAGGCTGGGAAAAATATTTGGGTTCCTGTTCCGTCACATAAATACAATCCTCAAGCCTTATTCCATATTCCCCGGGAAGCACCAGCATGGGCTCATTGCTGAAGCACATACCCGGCTCCATCGGCCGTTTGTTTCCTTTGACCAGATTGATCCATTCATGACCGTCAAGACCTATGCCGTGTCCGGTACGGTGGGGGCATCCGGGCAGTCCGTATCCTCCGGGAAATCCATAGTCTTTATAGACTTTCCGCGCGGCCGCATCCACTTCCTCACACGGCACTCCCACTCCTGCCTTTTCAAACGCAGCGGTCTGCGCTTTTTTCGCCAGATCCCACATCTCTTTCTGCCTCTGGGTTGGTTCTCCAAAAACAACGGTCCGGCTGATATCAGACCTGTATCCATCCACACTGCAGCCTCCGTCCATAAGAACAATATCTCCTTCTTTCAGCTCGATCCTCTTCACGCTTCCGTGAGGACTGGCAGAGGCTTCAGCGATCTGAGCGCCTATCCCTCCTGCAGCACCCAGTGCTCTATGCGCAGCAGAAGAAATAGCAAAAAAGTCTTCCTTAGTCATCCCTTTCTCCAGCAGTGCCACAGAAGCCTTATAAGCCTCAATAGTGATATCCGCCGCCTTCTGCATGAGAGCAAGCTCAGCCGGAGATTTGTGCACCCGGCATTCCACTGTTACAGGATATGCGCTTACATATTCCAGATGGGAGGCCTGCTTCCGGATCCCGTCAAAAAGAAAAAACCTCACCCTTTCTTCGATACCGATTTTTCCGGTCCTTATTCCTCTGTCCTTTAATGCCTGTGCCACCCGCTCGTAGGGACTTTCATGTTCCTCCCAGGTTCTGATATCATCTCCAAACCGGATCTGTTCTCTGGCCCGGCCTTCCTCAAAAGCTGGGCATATCCAGGCTATCTCTCCCTGAGCAGGAAGGACAGCAGCAAACATCCTCTCGCTTTGCCACCAGTTAGCGCCTGTAAAATAAAACATGCTGGAACCGGGTTCAAGATATATGGCCTTTATATCGTTTTCCCGCATAAAGCGTCTTGCTTTTTCCATACGCTGCACTCGTTCCTTATCTGAAATGGGAACCACATCATCCGTCATTGGGCTGAGCCGGTTTAGGGGATCAGCTTCTTTAACCCTGTCTTTGCTTGAAGAGCAGGCTGAACCCAAGAGTGCGGCTCCGGCTGAACAGGCTCCGATTTTGAGAAAATCCCTTCTTTTTACTGCCATAAATGACCTCCGTAAATTATTCTATCACTATCCCCCTAAGAATATAGAAAAGACAGAGTAAATTCAAAATATAATATTTTTAAAACAAAACAGGGGATGATCAAGGTCCGGAAATAAACGGAAACACTGCCCGTTCTAAAAAATTATTTTAATTTCAGTCCCGGGTTTTTTCTTTATGCGAATGTCTCCGTTTATCTGCACTACCAGATCTTTCACTAACTGAAGCCCCAGAGTTTTGGGATTCTCCACATCCAGTTCATCTGGGATACCTACCCCGTTGTCCTTGATCGTTAGGACACTCTTTTTTTTCTTTTTATCACGCCTCAACTTGATCAAAACTTCACCTTGCCGGCCGTCTGGAAAGGCATGCTTAAAAACATTAGAAACAAGTTCATTGAATATCAGACCTAAAGGAATCGCTGCATTGATATCAGCTTTGATCTCCTTGACATCCAAATTATATTTAATTTTATTAGAATCCACATTATAGGTGTGGAGGATATGAATGATGAAACTTTCAAAGTATTGTGCAAAATTCACCCGGGTAAAATCTCTGGATCTATAAAGCTTCTCATGGATAAGAGCCATCGAATAGATCCGTTCCTGGCTCATTCGGAATAATTCAAGGTCCCTTTTATCCTTTACATCCTTGGACTGGAGCCTCAGCAGGCTGATGATAATCTGCATATTGTTTTTCACCCGGTGATGGATTTCCTGAAGCAGTACCTCTTTTTCATGAAGGCTTGTTTCGATGCGCAGTTCAGCTCTTTTTCGTTCGGTAACATCACGACCGATTCCCTGAATAGCCTCTGGTTTCCCATCCCTGTAAATCACGGATGATTTGGTCTCCACCCATAGGATTTCCCCACTTTTCTTCTTGAGCTTAAACTCGGTGAGTTCTCTCTGCTTGCCCGTCTGGGCCAGCTCTTTAAGGGCTTTTTCAACCTCTGAATTCTGTTCATCATCTGCCAGAAGAGAGCTGAAATTCAAAGTCTTGATCTCTTCTTTTGAATAACCAAAAATGTCTAAGGCTGCTTTGTTCGCATCAATGAGATTACCGTCGAAGTCATGAATAAAGACAAGATCCATGGAACGGTCAAAAAGGGCTTTGTAGCGTGCCTCGCTTTCTTTAAGAGCCGCTTCTGTTCTCTTCTGTTCCGTGATATCGCGTATGGTTCCTTGATAAACCGTGATATTTCCCCTCTCATCCTTTACAGGGACAGAAGTAATCAGAGTATGGATAATGGTCCCGTCTTTTTTCTTTAGGTCAATCGGATTTTCCTTCTGACATTGCCGCTCGTATCAAGAGCTACAAACATAACTCCAGCAATATCCAGGAAATCCTGTTGTGTGATCGAAAGGGTATTATTTTTTTTCTCGATCATACCAAGGACAATCCCTCCCCACTGCCAATTAAGTCTGTTTGATGCATCCCTAACAGATAATTTCTTTCCGAAAATACGTTCAAACAATCCCCTCTAATCTGCATTTATAAGTCAATGCACAACAATCCTCTTTTTTAGTAAATATATGTGATTAGAGGGATGAAGTCAATATCAAGGACTGAGGAATAGCGAAATCACAATCTGGAATCATCTGCGCTATTGTTTCTCTCCCATATACCCAGAAGACGCCGCCGACCCCATAAGCTGTTCACTTCAAACACAGCTATGGCCCCTTCATAAATATCTATGATATTAAAGGAATTCCCGAAGACACTCCTCTGGTACACACTGCTTAATGAATTGGCGTTAACAACAATGGTATCTCCAATTTGAGCGGCAAACGGATGGGAGGAAGTGCCGGTCAGAACAAGATCTATCTTCGCATCCACGAGCTCACGTAAAAGGTCTCCACTGTCCTCCAACAGCCCTTTTTCCCTGCTGTGAGAAATAGGGAGCACATTGTGATGCAGGAACACAGCTTTTGTTTTCTCCGGAGTCTTAAGCTTTTTAAGTAACAGCTTTCTCTGGCTGGGGCCAACGATCCCATCCTGGGAATCATACTGAGTAGAGCAAATCCCCTGGAATAAAATATTCTCATTTGAATATCTCTGGTCAATGGAACCAAAATAAGTGGGAAAAAGGTAATATCCAAGATAATTTATATCACGTCCTGCGGGAGTATAAACCACGGGGACTTCAAGCTCTTCCATAAAACTGACTGCTGCCTCATAATCTTGTGCAATTCCTTCTCTCACTATTCCGCCGCAGTGGACCAGAAGATCAGGACTCAATTTCTTTATAGTATCCATTGCGTTTAGAAAATTACGTTTTAAAAAAGCCCTCGAGTCAGAAATCAACGTGTTGGCAATGTGCACAGCCCTGAACTCTCTCTCTCCAAAGTCAGAAAAAATCCTTTTTTTTCGCTTTGGAAAAGAAAATCCCTGGGCTTTCCCATCCAGCCTTACGGTCCTGACCCTGCGGGTCCTTTCATTAATCTCTATAATGTTGTAAGAGTTGACATCTCCGTATCGGGTTTTCGTTGCGCTTGCTGTTCCTGCATTAATAAAAACCGTGTTTTCGATCTGATATATGTTCGGATAATGGCGGTGACCGGAGAGGACAAGGTCAACGTCTTCTTTTAAAATAAGGTCCAAAATGTCCCCCGCATTGGTGAGAACATTTCTTTCCCTGCCGGCCATGGGGATGGGAATGGTATGATGGTGAAGCACTATGATTTTTATTTTTTTCTCACTGTAATCATTGAGTGCCTTCCTCATCATATCAAACTTCACCATGCCGACCCGGCCCTGGTCACTGTCTTCAAAGGCACTGTTCACATGGATAATCACAGCATCACCGATCTCAAGCACTCCGTTTAAAGGGCCTATGTATTTTTTAAAAAGATAGAGACCGCCTGAACGGGCGTCATGATTGCCTGCAAGCGCAATGAGGGGAATATCCACCCGGGATAGAATTTTTCTGGCCTGTTCAAATTCCTGTCTTCGGCCTCCCTGAGTGACATCACCGGAATGAATGACTAAATCAAACTTCTGTTTTATGGTTTCACCCAAGATCCCTTCCAACATTTCTTTATTGAAATATAAGGCTCCGCCTATATGGGTGTCAGAGATATGAAGGATTCTCATGTCATTCCCGTGAAATGTATGTTTCCAGCTTCTGCCTCACCATGTGCTCAAGGTCACGTACCGTCACTATGCCGACCACCTTCCCTTTTTCTGTCACAAGTAAATGTTTTATTTTATTCTTAGACATCGTTTCAAGCACTTTTCTTACAGAGGCACTGATATTGACAGTTATCAAATCAGTGGTCATGATCTGTTCTATCTTAGTTTCAGGTGTCAGTCCCGATGCAACGGAGCGTTTGACATCCGTATCCGTTATAAAGCCCACAACATCGCCTCCGTTTGTGATGACCAGAGAACTGATACTAAACTCCACCATTTTCGCAACGCCTTCTCTGAAAGTAGCTTTGCTGTCTATGCCTATAAGTCTTTTGGTCATGACTTCCCTGACCGGCCTCTTCAGGTCATAAAAAGCAGGATAATGAAGATTCATTTACAGACCTCCTCTTCCAGTGTCGTGATGATATCATCCATAATAATGGAAATCGTTTTTTTTATATCATCATTTTCAATCACCATCACTCCTTTTTCTTCCGCCATCTCTTTTATGAAAATCTGGATTTCCCTAATATTGTTTATCTCATCCACATAGCGCTCCGGGTTTCTCCGGCTTCCCTCTGAACGGTAATAAATCTGCTGGATATGGTTTTGAACATCAGACAAATGCAGAATGTAATGAAAGCAGAACATATCATCCTTTTCTTTTGTAAGGTCAACATAACCGGGAACCAAATGAATCCCATTGATCATGGTGTGTATCCCCTCGCTGACACCTCTTTTGATAAACGCATGGACTCCTTCCGCTACTGAATTCACCTGCTGGGTGAAGGCAAAAATAAGATTCTCTTTAACATAAGGGCTTTTCAGCCTTTTTCCCGCTGTAAAGCTGGATTCATGAAGTATGGGCATAAAATAATAGGGAACCATGTATCTCATGACCTCCCTTATTCCGTCGGATCCGATGGACCGTGTTATTCCCAAACGGTGGGCCACTTCCGCAGCAATGGTTGATTTCCCAACTCCGGTGCTTCCTCCTATCATTACTACTATCGGCTTATTCAGATATTTGATTTCCCTTGTTATACGGTAATATCTCTCTTCAGTCTTATAGCCTCTGGAAAGAAGGCATTCACACACAAGAGATTTGATGTAACCGCTTTTGACTTCGTCTCTTTCTCTGCCCTTTAGTTTCTTTTGAACATCGTTGACTATCTCATAAATCTCACTCACCGGGATCCCTGTCCTGGTGATAGATTTAGCCAGAATGCCTTTTGAAAACGGGTATCTTTTTTTTCCTTTTATCACTTCTGTCATTTTCTATTTCCCTTATATGCGGATTGACACAGGTCTAACACAGCTTGCTCAAGACTTTCGATATTCCCTCCGACGAGCACGGATTTATTATGCATGAATACGATGTCACAACCCTTTTCTTTAGCTGTCCTTGCAGCCACGTCAATAGAAGCTGCCTTTATCTCCGTAAGCAGAACGTCCGCTTTCTTTAATCCCGTCTCCAGATCACGCCGCAGTTCTTTTCTGTTAGAAAGATGGGTCGAAATCCCAACCACAGAGCAGTCGTATGTATCTTCAACATAACCGCTCAGTTTATCCTTCATGACAGGATTTGCCGTCGAAGCCATGAAAACCTTTTTCCCCAATATGTCACCGTGGGGTTCCGGCCTGAACACAGTCAAGGCCATATCCATCTTAGGACAAAGCCCGATGATTCCTTTTTCCATTTGTTTGACTTTATCCCGGCTGGCCATGGGGTCTTCACACATGGTCACCACAACAAGGTCTGAACGCATGAGCCGGTACTCCCCAAAAAAACCTGTGACATGTCTCAGAGGCTGGGCCGCGCCCACCACGACAAGAGAGACATCGGTTGCAACGGGCGGAAGAGTCGGCCCCGAACCCTCCATGATCACAAAATGCTGGGGCATTTCATTTGTTCTCTCTGCCCCCTCAAGCACATTGGATAAAACAGGACTCCCTGCCATTCCTCCTCCGCATCTCCGGCATCCGACCGTGGGGACTCCGGCCAAAACAGCATCTTCCCAGTAATCGGAAGCAGCATGCCCTCCCTTTCGGGCTATATCAATGAGCAAATCAGCGTTTATTTCCAGTTCATCAGGAACAATGAACTCCGGTTCCGGAGGGCCTCCCCGCCCCATGGCGACCACGACCGGATCAAATCCTTTCTTATCAAGCAGACGGGCAATGGTCACACTCACGGCTGTTTTTCCTACCCGCTTTCCGGTCCCAATGATACTGAGACTCGGTTTGTTTAATATTTTTGCTCTGCGGGGAGGTGTTAATTGAAAATCAGCTCCCATATAGATGAGGTTTTTATACAAAAGCAGTGAAGCGATTCGAAACCGGTCATCGTAATCAATGACAGGCTCATCCGACAGGTCAACCACTGTGTCACAATGCGTTTCTTCAACCGCTTTGCGGAGAATATTGAGTGTATCCTGAAAAGAATCTCCTCCAGTATAAATCCTGTATCCGTCCCGGCCGCTTCTCAATTCCTCTGCTGCATTTTCTACTTTTTCAGTTCCTCCTATAAATAGGATGCCCACGACCTTTGCCCCCGACTTTTCAAGCTCTTCCAGTGCCCACTTTGTTACTGAAGGATAATGCTCCCCGTCTACCAGGCAAAACAATTTCTTTCCTTTTATATTTTGTTTATCCATCCGGATTTACCTGACCTTTTCATAAAAAACGACGATGAGCCTCTCTTTTTCTATATCTATACATACCCCTTATTCAAACCTGTACCACAGGGAAGAATAATTGCTGAAGCGATATAAGTCAAGAGGGAATGAAGTGAAAATCATGCAACCTATTAAAACCATAAAAAATTCTTCACATTTGATTCAATTTTAGATATATATGAAAATAATATTGATGTAATGGAGGAGTAAAAAGTGAAAAAAGCAAAAAGAATCATTTTAATGGGCGTTATTTATGGCTTTCTGATAGAACTTTTCACTTCTGTGGTTTTTAAGGCAAAAATGGGAGCATAAATTTAGTACACAGGGAAAATGATTATGAAGAAAAAAATAAACCGGCGTGATTTTATCAAACAGAGTACGACCATCGGAGCTGCCTCTTTTTTGGGTATTGAATTGTTAAGCGGCTGCAAAAAGAAACCAGCTTCAACAGAAAAACAGGTGTCAGATGTCGATATAGCGGTCGTACAGGGAGAAGACTATTCCAACAATACAGTCAAAGCTGTTGAAAATTTGGGAGGCATGCGGGCCTTTATGCCTGAAGGCGCAAGAGTTGCGATTTTAGCCAATCCTCAAAGGAATAATCCCGGAGCTTTTACCAAACCGGAAGTTCTCCGCGCGGCCATTGCCATGTGCCGAGAAGCAGGAGCCGGAAAAATTGCCTGCATCAGCCAGCTTCCGGACCAGAACTGGGAGGCAACGGGATTGAAAAAAGTGATTTCTGATGAAGAAGCTGAGCTTGTTATTGTCAATGGAAGCGATGAATCCCAATTCAAGACCGTTCCCGTCCCCAACGGGAAAGCACTTACTGAAGCTCAAATCATGAGTGAGCTCTTTGAATACGACGTCTTTATCGACATGCCTATCACCAAAGACCATGCTGGCAATAAATTCACGGGAACTATGAAAAACCTGATGGGATTGAGCTCTCAAAAAACAAACCGTTCCTTTCATAAACAAGGATGGCAAACAGAAAGGAGTGCCATTGACCATCTGGAGCAGTGCATTGCCGACCTGAATACCGTTATTCAACCCGACCTCTGTATCGTGGACGCAACGGAATTCATAACCACGAACGGGCCCTTCGGACCGGGTGAAATCTTAAGGCCCAAAAAAGTTATCGCAGGAACGGATAGAGTGGCTATAGACAGCTACTGCTGTACCTTATGGGGTCTGGAAGGAAAGGACATCCTTCAGATAACAAAAGCATATGATCACGGCCTGGGTGAAATCAATCTCAGTAAAGTGAAAATAAAAGAGGTATCTGTCTGAAATTTGAAATCAAGCTGTCTTTGCCAAAATCCATACTTCTGAAAAACATCAATCTGCAAAGGAAGCAAGAATGAAGATGAGATCCGTGCTTTACATATCAGTGCTCATAGTAAGTGCTGCCCTGTTTCTGCAGTGTTCCCGTCAACCAAATCCCCCTCAGGGCATACTTAAATACCTTCCGGAAGAAAATGAATGGATGACATGGAAGCCTTTGGGAGAAACCCAGACTGCAGAGGGAGAAGACCTCTTTCTTCTTATAAATGGAGGGGCTGAGATTTATTATGAATACGGATTTCTAAGAGCTGCCATACAATCATATAAAAGCGAAAGCGGGCTGTCCTTAAATATTGAGATCTATGAGATGGAAGACCCCTCCAGCGCCTATGGAGCTTTTTCTTTTAAAACCGGAAGCAAAGGACAAGAGGTTGATATTGGATCAGATTCCGCTCTGGAGGATTATTATCTCAATTTCTGGAAAAATCGTTTTGTCGTCACGCTCATCGGATTTGATGATTCCCCGTCGACCCAGGAGGCTTTGATCGAATTCGCCAAACGAATTGAACAAAAACTTCCTCCTGGAGATGAACGCCCCATTCTCCTACATTACCTTCATAATCCTGCGGATGAGGACGCACACATCGTGTTTTTGGAAGGAAACCTGGCACTTTATAACCAGTACGAGTTCGCTACGGAAAATATTTTCGGAATTCAAAAGGGAGCTGCCGTCTTTTATAAGGACTTGACAGTTTTTTTGTTCGAGTACAGCAGCCATAGTGAAGCCCAGCACTGGTTCGAAAATGCCGGGACGCATTTAAAAGAGAGCCAGCGATTCCATGGATTTGAGATATCTGCTGAGGGAGCTTCTCTTCTGGATAGAGATCACAACCATCTATCCATGGCTGCTTTCCAGAACTTCATTCTCATCAGTCTGGGCAAAGACCTCTCTAAATCCAAAGAGGCTCTGGAAAAACTCAAAAAGGATATTCAGAAAAACTAAAACTCACAAACCCAGTAACAAATCTTCCTGTGGAAGCATTTTGTAGAACCGAATCCTGATGTATTTTTTCCCTCTTCTGTTTCTAAGAGACGGTACTTGAATATGACATAAGCGACCATGTCAACTTCATTTTCCTCTTTCTCTTCCCCAATGTATTTTTTTTCGGGTATCTTATCCACAAATACATGCCGGATCTCAAAAGACAGCTTTCTATCAGGGTATTTCCCAAAAAATTCCGGAATACCCGCATCTGAAATCAGATTCATCATCATGTTGTCATCTTCAATTTGAGCTCCCATCTGAGCAAGCATTTCATCCGCTTCTTTGTAATTTTCTTCCAGTTTAGCTTTGACTTCAATGATTTGCTCCACAAATGAATCTTTCGGGCTTATTTCCCAATCTCTCGACATGAGGTAATCCTCTGCCTCTTCACTAAAAGCCATTTTCGCCATCATCTCTTGTTCTGCTGTCATGCCCTCTTGTTCGCCGGCCGGGGATGTAGCATCTGGTGCCTCCTCCCCTTCAGTCACATTCGATTCAGACTGACATACCATCAAAGAAAAAACACAAAAAACAACCAGGATGAAAATAAAACCAATCCTTATTTTCATAATTCCCTCCTTCTTAAATACAAAATATCTCATTATCTATCACTTTCCTTGTTTGTTCATGGAAAGTAATAGCACTTTTTATAAGCCCCCGTATCTCTTCATGTTCTGATTGTGTGTTTTCCTGGCTTGCTCTAAAATTTCCTTAAACCGGGGGTCGTTATGTAAATTCTTATAACAGGGGTTATTCTCAAGTATAGGCAAAGTGTACATATAGCGCTGTTCTTTATCGAATCCGCTTGTCACCCCAAATTCAATACTGTCTATGGCTTCGTCTTCCATCCCCAACAGGGAATAAACGCAGGAAACCGGAAGAATGTAAAAAACGTCTATGTCTGATATGAGCTCCAAAGCACGGTCTTTCTGTCCTTTTTTTGCCCATAAAAGAGCTTGATACGCTTTCAAGTGAGAATCCTCACCTTCACCACCTAATCTCACGACCTCATCCAGTTCTGCCTGGGCACGGGCGAAGTTTTCCATCATAATCAGGTTTCTGGCCAATATGAGATGGACTTGAGGATCCTCCGTCTCTATACTGTACCTTTTTTCTACGGTTTTGGCTCCTTCGGCAAACTCACCTATATACCAGTGACAGAGGGCTTTAGATAAATAGGCTCTGAGATAAGAAGGTTCAATCCTTATGGCTCTGGAAAAAAGGGCGATGGCCGGCCGGTACAGACCTATGCTGGCAAGAAAAGAACCGGCATCAGTGGTGACCAAAGCATTATGAGGGCTCAATTCCAGGGCTTTTTTAAAACTCCTGTAGGATTTGTTTAAATCTTCCCTGTAAAAATGAGCCCATCCTAAAGAGAGATTGGTCTCTGCCAGATCAGGATTCAAATCATGTGCTTTTTCAAAATAATCCAGCATTTGGATGAGGTTATCCTTTTGCTTTGTTTCTACATAATAAGCTTCATAGGCAGCTCCTTTCCCCCAGTAAGCCAAAGCAAAGCTTGGGTCTATTTGAAGAGCCCTATCAAATTTATCCAACGCACTTAAAAACCATTCACCAGTATCTGCATATTGGCTGCTCTTGTCCAGGATGTCCATCCCTTCCTGATAAAGGAGAGAGGCTTCAAACTTTTCACTTTCCCTTCTTTTAGCTGCGATGAGGCCGCTTTCCATTAAAAATACGCCCAGGTCTTCAACCACCCTTTTTGACATTTTATCCTGAATCACAGAATAGTCTTCAAGTTCCGCCTCATGTGAATAGGGTTTAATAAACCTTTCATCCTTTACGGATATGAGTTCCGCATCAATCCTGACCTTTCTATCCTCATGCTGGACTTTTGAAGAAAGAATGTAATCAACTTTTAAATCACGTCCGATCTTGCTGATATCATCAATCGGGCTTTTATATTTTTCAACAGAGGCATAAGGGACCACTCTTAATTCAGGACTCAATTCTCCGAGCCGGTTTATGATACCCATGGTCAAATAGCTGCACAGAATCTTATCAGCCTGTTCCGGAATCAATCCTTTAAAAGGCAAAACAGCAATGGATTTTTTGTATTGAACAGGTTGTCCGAACCAGTGGAAAAAGAAGTGACCGCCTGCAAGAACGAGCGCAGCCGTCAGAAACACAGCCAGCAGTATACTTCTTTTCATGCGCGGACTTTTATCTGTCCTTTTCTTTTTTGCAAAAGTCAAAGTGCGGTCCCTCTTCATCTCTTGCTTCAACCTCAACAGATCTTCTTTTAAGCTGCTTATATTCTGATACCGCTTATCCGGATTTTTATTCAGACATTTCCTCACAATCCTCTCTAACACAGCAGGCAGGTCTCCACGCAGTTCAGTAAGAGGAATGGGATCTTCATTGAGAATGGAATACAAAACAAGCTGGTCATGACTGCTCTCAAACGGAAGCCTTGCTGAAAGCATCTCATACAGCACAACACCAAAAGACCAGATATCCGTTCGAAGGTCTACATTTTTTCCTAATGCCTGCTCCGGCGACATATAAGATACCGTCCCCTTAACTGACTTGGTCTCGGATAGGTCTGTATCTCTCGTGACCTTTGCCAGCCCGAAATCCATTATCTTTGCTTGATTTTTCTCTGTCACAATGATATTCGAACTTTTTATATCCCTATGGATAATTCCTTTCTCGTGGGCTTCCTGCAGGCCGTCTGCTATTTGAGAAGCTATCTCTACAGCTTCCCCGAATTCCATCGGTCCCTTTTGTGCATACTCTCTCAGACTTTTCCCTTCGACATATTCCATGGCTATAAAGGTATTTTCTCCCTGTTCATCAATTTCATACACCGTGCAAATATGAGGATGATTGAGAGAAGCTGCAGCCTGAGCTTCCTGGATGAAACGCTTGCCGTTCCCTTTTTTCCTTACAATCGAGGGAAGGATAAATTTGAGAGCCACGGTTCGGTTGAGTTTGGTATCATGCGCCTTATACACCACTCCCATTCCGCCTGAACCAAGCTCATCCAGAATCTTGTAATGAGATACCTCTTGCCCGATCATGGCTGTTTCATCTCATAGACTGCTTATTTCCCAAAAACCAATTTTTTTATATCAAAGCTTTCTGCTCAAGTCAATACAAATCACATCCATGCTTATCCCTCTCTTATTCCTAAAATTTAATATCGGGCGGGCTCTTTTGTTCCCTTTTTGATAAAATCGATTCATAATCATACTAAAAAAACAGAACTATTTTGAGACTCAAACGTCTGTATAAATGATACTGGATGTGAATGGAGTATGACGTGACACTAGAGCATGACCTTTCCGCAAAAAAAAAGAACGCAGAAAACCAAAAAATGTTCGACGCCTTATATGACCGGCACAAATCAGACGTCTACAGCTTTGCGGTTTATCTGACAAAAAACACAGCAGAAGCAGAAGAACTGTTCCAGGATACCTGGTTGAGAGTGGCTCAACATTTTCCAAAGGCCGTGAATATGAAAAAAGTAAAGTCATGGATCTTCACAATCACATCCAATCTGTATAAAGACTCCTTGAGGAAAAAACGGGTGAGAAGGTCCTTCCTTTTTCATGCCGTGGGAAAAGAAGGAAACAATCAATCCCCTTACAGGAACACATCCCCTAAGGAAAACTCCAATAGAACAGATTCCTTTGAACAGCTCGATATCGGCCGCGCCATCTCTAAAGCATTAGCAAAACTCCCCGAACAGCACCGCCAGGTCTTTGTTCTCAAGGAAATGGCAGGATTCAAGCATTCTGAAATCAGTGAAATCCTTAAACTCCCTGAAGGAACTGTCAAATCAGTTCTTTTCAGGGCAGTAAAAAAGCTCCGTCTGGATCTAAAAGCCTATTCTCAAGGATAACTTAAAAAATGGGAGAAAAAGAATGGAAGACAAAGATTTCCAAAGGGACTTGGAATTCATAAGGACTCATTTGAAGAAAATGAAAAAACCAGAACCCTCTTTAGAACTCGTAGAAAAAACCAGAATTCTCTGCCACCAAAAACTCGCTAAACGGTTTTTATCTCCCACTGTACCCAAGCCTATCTGGGTTGCATTTGCCCTGACCGTTATCATCATAGGAGTACTGATGCTCCCCTTTACCAAATCTTTAAAATTAGGTCAACCTTTTACCCTGCAAAACGCAGGCATTTTGATACTTATTGCCCAAAACGCATGTATGCTCTTTTTTGCTCCGGTTATATTCAGAAAACTTAAGGAAAAACAAAAAATAGGCAGTAATGCCTTAACCACATAAATCACTCCGTGCTTTGCATTACAAACAAGCAGGAGAAAGGAGGCTTGTTATGGCAAGTTCAACATCAAAAACAATAGGGCTGATACTTTTAGCCGCTTTGATACTTTTAATAATCGGACGTATATTCCCCACCTTATTAATGCCCCTAGGCGTATTCCCCCATGTCTTTAAATCGGTCCATCTACCTGACTTAAACGGAGTTGAGTACGGACCCTTCGGATTCTTCCGTTTCTCTCTCATCTCCATTCTCTCTCTGGTCATGCTCATTATATGGATATTTGTCATAGTCTGGGTCTACAAAGATGCTGAACGAAGAGGCATGAACGGGATATTATGGGCGCTTCTGGTATTTATCGGAAATCTCATAGGCCTTCTGATCTACTTGATCGTTCGTTCGGATACCGCATTAGGAGAAAAAGATACCGGAGAGATCAAAGCTCCAAAACCCTGCCCCGAGTGCGGAGATCCTGTTGCCGCACACTTCATTTACTGCCCTAACTGCGGAACCAGGCTCCAAAATATCTGTCCAAACTGCGGCAAACCAATAGAAGAAAGCTGGCAGGTCTGCCCTAACTGCGGCGAAAAACTAAAAAAGTAGAACCGGGTTAAATATTATTCAGCTCTCTTCTTCTTCTTCGATTTCAGTTATAGGAGCGGTTTTGAAGAGATACGTTTCCAATTCCTCATCTAATTCCGGCATTTTTCTGCGGAGCCACTCCAGAAGCATGGCAGCATGTTCCATCTCTTCGTTCCTGTTATGGATGAGAATTTTCTTAAGCTCCTCATCATGGGCAACATCCGCTCTCTGGTTGTACCAGTCCACAGCCTCTAATTCCTCAATCAAGCTGGTCAAAGCTCTGTGTGCGGCTTTGGCATCTTCTGACAATCCGGACTCATGGTAAACAGTACTCATGTTGTGCCTCCTTTCTTACTATTTATTTTTTTTGCAGACTGTTTATCTTGAATAAATCACATTATCTATACTCTCACAACATCGGGCAAAGGTCAATAAAGCCCAATATTTCTGCCAGTTTTTTGAATAAAATCTATATTTCAAGCGTAATTTAGTTATAGTATGAATAACACAATCGATAATGAATAAACCAATGAAAAAATTTCTGGGAATTTTCATTCCGCTCACAATGCTTTTAACACATGCGGAAGCACAGCAAAAATCTCCTTTTCCCATGGAAGAGCTCATCTCCAAAGCCAAAGAGTTTGTTGCGTCACTGGAGAAGGAAGATTATGAAGCGTCTGTTAAAGATTTTGATGAAACCATGACAAAACTGGTCTCTCCGGAGAAGATGAAACAGGTCTGGGAGACGGTTCTAAAACAGGTCGGAAAATTGAAGCAGCCAAAAGGCGTTCGCATTGAATCTGTCCCGAACTATGATATTGTTTATGTGACCTGTGAGTTCGATAAGGCCACTTTTGATGTCAAAGTTGTCTTTAATAAGAACAAACAGATAGCCGGACAGTTTTTCACTCCAACTCCGGTTCCATATAAACCACCGGGATATGCCAACTGCGATTCTTTCACAGAAATAGATGTGGAATTCGGAAAGGAAGGATGGAAACTACCAGGCACCTTATCTATCCCAAATGGTGACGGCCTTTTCCCTGCCGTCATACTGGTCCATGGTTCAGGACCGAATGACCGGGATGAATCCGTAGGAGCTAACAAACCATTTAAAGACCTGGCATGGGGCCTGGCCTCAAAAAACCTTGCTGTCCTCCGCTACGATAAGCGGACCAAAGTGCATGGTGTGAAGATGGCGTCTCAGAAAGACACGGCCTTAACCGTTTATGAAGAATGTATTGAAGATACACTGTACGCTGCAGAGCTTCTCCGAAAAACAGAAAAAATAAACCGAGAAAAAATCTTCATCCTGGGACACAGCTTTGGGGGGACTCTCATACCCAGGATAGCTCCTCTGGAAGCCCATACAGCCGGCTTCATTATCATGGCCGGAGCCACCAGACCGCTTGAGGACCTTAGCATCGAACAGGTCAAATATATTTTTATGCTTGATGGAAAACTTTCTGCGGAAGAGGAGGGAAAATTAAAAGACACAGAATCAGATGTCCAAAAAATCAAAAACCTGACACAGGCTGACTCCAACAAGAAGAAGGAAAAACTTCTGGGAGCCTATCCTGAATACTGGCTCAACCTCAAAGGATATGTCCCTGCTGATACAGCCAAGGGAATACAACGGCCCCTGCTCATCCTTCAGGGAGAACGCGATTATCAAGTAACGGAAAAAGATTTTGAAAACTGGAAAAAAGCTCTGTCCTCAAAAAATAACGTGACCTTTAAACTCTATACCTCTCTCAATCACCTCTTTATTTCCGGTAAGGGCCTCAGCTCTCCTTCAGAATACCAAAAACCAGGCCATGTGGATGAAACCGTAATCAAAGACATTGCTGATTGGATCCATGCCCTCAAAAAATGAATCTATAGCTTGTCTTTCTCGAGCCTAATCGCATCCACCCAAATCGTACCTCCGTTGCCGTTTATCACTAAATCCAGCTCGACTTTATCCGGATTCTCTCCCTTTCTTAATAAGAAAAAAGTCTCAAGCGTGGTCCAATCATTGGTCCCTGAAAGGGGATTGTTCAACCCTCTTGAAAAATATCTTCCTTTTCCTTTAAAAGTGCACCACATCTCAAGGAAGGTGTCTCCAGAAAAATTTTCAGTTTTTACCTCTGCTTTGTATTTCAAACGGGCATATTCAAGGTCAATGGTGTCAAGCTCATATAATCTGATAAACTTGGCTTTATCAACATCAATACGGATACATCCGTTTCCGTCTTTTGAACCATCCTTTACGAATGTGACGTCTTCTTTTGAGATTATATCCTTTATATCATCCACAGGCAGGTCAACCAGCATATTTGATTCATCTGGTGATTTCCGGCAGCCTGAGAAAAAAACCAATAAAGCCGTCAGAATAAAACACAAGACCGCTCCTTTTCTGTCCATTGGTTTAATATCATTTATAATCAATGTTCTGGCCCTAATATTTCTAGTTTTTTAAAATGTTTTCCTCTTCTTTTCTCAAATCCAATACAATATTTTCTTCCGGAAAATCAACCATATCAAAGGTAATAAGTGTATCTTTGTCAATATCTTTCTTTAAAACAGCGCACTCCGACAAACCTACGGGAAACAGATTTTCTTTTTTAACCGTTTCTGTTTTATCAATAATGCCGTATACCGTAAAACCTCCGATACCATCCAACTTTTCCCCGGCTTTTAAATCCTTCTTGGCAACTGAGAGAACATCTGCCACGCGGTTCTTATGGGGCAGAGTCGCTGTATTAAAGAGAACCGCCTCTGCAATTGACTTGGCTGTTTCAAAATAACAAAGATGATGCCCCCGGAAGAATAAATAATAGGGGCCTTTTCCCTTTTTTAAGTAATCCAAATCCGCGGAAACAAATTCACCTTTTCTTTTCCCTATAACAAAGACTCCCGCCGCCTCATCTATGGCTTTTATTCCCATGGCATAATCAACTATGCCTTCCTGTTTTATAATCTTTAAAAAATCCTTTACCAGTGTCTTTTTAGTGGTAACAGGGCCGTGCATTCCCCTTATGTCCGGGAAAAGATCCCTGCTGTTAGCAAGTGAGGTCATCTCAAGGGCTTGCTTTGTCCCATCTGCAAAGGATGCGACGATTTTAGGATTATGCCCGGGACGCACCCACGGCTTAACTCCTTCAGGTGTCTGATGAACATCTAAAAAACCTTTGCAACTTCCGGCTACTATGACTTTAAAACCGTATAACTCGATCTCATCTATCATTCTCGATAAGACAGCCGGCTGATCTCCGTCACCGGCAGAATAGACAACCCCTTTATCCTTCGCCAGTCTATCTATCGCAAAGCCGATAGTGGCATCCATTTCAATATTAGCCGTAAGGAAATGAATGCCCTGGTTAATTGTATTCACAGCGCATTCCGCCCCTACACCAATAATCCCCGTGGCTTCGAAAACAACATCTATATCTTTCAGCTCTTTTGTGAGCTCAAGGTTTTCGGATATCACAAATTTGTTTTCTTTTACCGCACGGTGATATTCTTTTACTGATTTTGCCTCTGTAATCTCAGAATTTTCAACTCCCGCATATATCAGCGCCTTCAATGCTCTCTTTTTTGTGCGGGTAATAATCAACTTAGGGACAAGACAAGGCCATTGGTAAAGTTCACGTATCAAACCGCTCCCAAACCAGCCGGAACCAATGATCGCAACATTAATATACTCTTTGTTTTTCTCTTTCTTGGTTAATACCTCTTTTAACACCCTCATTATAGAAATCCCTTCTATTTATCTTATGAAACATCCTAATACCCGGACACTGAGACAATAAGCGCCAACTCCCTCCTTATCAAAGAAAGAATACTTTCTGTGAAATTCGGTACACCCTTAAACTCAAATCATACATATAAAAAACAGTTCAAGTCAACAGAGAATCTAAACCAGCTCCAGGCACATTCTGTATCTGTTCGCAGCGCGGGCAGCGGGAATCCCCGCTGCAACAGCCTCAATTTCGTCCCAGCCATACGTATCTATCAGCTTTTTGAGCAAAGGAACATTTCGAGCAGGGATATTTGGTTACAGGAAAATTCTGGCGGGGCCGACGAGACTCGAACTCGCGACCTCCGGCGTGACAGGCCGGCGTTCTAACCAAGCTGAACTACGACCCCGCAAGGGTCACATAATTATAATGATAAACCATCAGCCTTGCAATACCTTTTTGTTTTATTATTGTATCAATATTCAAAGTCAAGCTTAAATCCTATCCAAAAAACAGCAAAAAAATTGACAGAATAATACGACAGTGTTATATTCTTATTTCACTTAAAATCGGGTTCAAAAAGTCATAAGCATAAAAATAAATAAAAAAAATAAAGGAGGTCTTTAAATGGCATTAAAAGACACACTCAAATCAAAAATCGGTCCTATGCAGGAAAGAGTCAAAAAGCTGATTAAAGAACACGGCGATAAAAAAATCTCTGACGTAACCATCCAGCAAGCCTATGGCGGCATGCGCGGCGTCAAATGCATTGTTACGGAAACATCAGCTCTTGACCCTTTCGAAGGGATCCGGTTCCGGGGATTCAATATTCCCGATTTAAGGAAAAAATTACCTAAGGCTCCAGGAGGAGAAGAGCCTCTTCCGGAAGGCATTTTTTATCTTCTCTTAACAGGTGAGCTTCCCACTGAAGAAGATGTCAAGGAATTGACCGAAGAATGGAAAAAGCGCGGTGAGCTTCCTGATTATCTCATAAAGATCATGGATTCCATTCCCACTGACACTCATCCCATGACCCAATTCGCACAGGCCATACTGGCCCTTCAGAAAGATTCCGTATTCTCCCAGAGATACAGAGAAGGAATCAGCAAAATGGAATACTGGGATCCCATGTATGAAGATGTCATGAATCTTCTCGCAAAACTCCCCAAAATTGCAGCCTACATCTACAGAAGGTCTTATAAGAATAACGAGCATATTCCTTCGGATCCTAATCTTGATTGGGGCGGCAACCTGGCCCATATGGTCGGCTCGGACGATGACAAATTCAAAGAACTTATGCGTCTCTATCTGGTTATCCACAGCGACCACGAGGGAGGTAATGTCTCTGCCCATACCACTCATTTGGTCGGCTCAGCCCTATCCGATGCCTACTATTCTCTTTCCGGAGGAATGGACGGTCTGGCAGGCCCCCTCCACGGTCTGGCCAACCAAGAAGTTCTCCGCTGGATCATGGAAGTGATGGATGACCTGGGCGGAGTTCCCAACAAAGAACAGCTCCAAAAATATCTGTGGGACACTCTGAAAGCAGGAAAAGTCATCCCCGGCTACGGACACGCTGTTCTCCGTCAAACCGATCCCAGGTACATGGCCCAGAGAGAGTTTGCCCTCAAGCATCTCCCCGAAGATGAAATCTTCCAGGTCGTGAGCGCTATCTATGATGTGACTCCGGATATCCTTAAAGAACACGGAAAAGCCAAGAATCCATGGCCCAATGTCGATGCTCATTCCGGATGCCTGCTGCTCCATTACGGCATCAAAGAATATGACTTCTACACTGTCTTCTTCGGCGTCTCACGTGCCATCGGCGTGCTCGCCTCACTTATATGGGATAGAGCTCTCGGTCTTCCTATTGAAAGACCAAAGACCATTACCACTGACTGGATTGAAGAACAGGTCTAGTAAAAAGCGATTTGCAGCACATAAAAGGAGCGGGATCACCTCCCGCTCCTTTTTTTATTTTTATGCCAAAATGGGATTCGGCCGTTGTTTTATGAATCAGTGAGCTTTGTTGTATTTTATATCCTATTATTTTAAAATAACGACAAATGGAAAAAATCAAAATCCGCGGCAACCACAACCTCCGTTTAAAAGGAACCGTTAAAATAAGCGGAGCCAAAAATGCGGTTCTTCCCGCCATAGCCGCTTCCCTCCTTACCAAAGAAAATGTCCATTTGCAAAACGTGCCTCAGGTCAAAGACGTCTTCACCATACTGACCCTGATGAAAGATCTCGGGGCAGAATATGAGATCAATGACAATTCCCTCCGTGTCCAGGTGAGAAAGATCAATTCCTATGAGGCCTCCTACACACTTGTCCGCGCCATGCGCGCTTCGATACTGGTCTTGGGCCCGCTTCTGGCAAGGTATGGAAAGGCTGTGGTCGCCCTTCCCGGAGGATGCGCTATAGGGTCCCGGCCCACTGACCTCCATATCCACGGGTTTGAAAAGCTGGGAGCGTCCATTGACCTCGAACACGGATATATCAGAGCTGAAAGCAGCCGCCTGCAGGGAACAAAGATCGAGTTTGAAAGAAAAACAGTCGGAGGCACTGAAAACCTGCTTATGGCTGCCTGCCTGGCTAAAGGTGAAACCATACTGAAAAACTGCGCAAAGGAACCGGAAGTCGCAGACCTGTGCACATTGTTGATAAAAATGGGAGCCAGAATTGACGGCGTGGGAGAGGACGTTATAAGGATAAAGGGAACAGATGAACTGGGGGGAGCTTCCCATGATATCATCCCCGACAGAATCGAAGCCGGGACTTTTCTCATAGCCGGGGCTCTGGCAGGGGACTCAATAACCATAAACAACGTGCGGGCTGATCATCTGCATACAGTCATAGAAAAAATGAAATACTCCGGTGTGCCTATCACAGAACCCACCACGCATTCCCTTAAAGTCTCAAAACAGGAAAATCTGAAAGCACAGGATATCACTACTTCTCCTTACCCGGGATTCCCGACAGATATGCAGGCTCAGTTCACTGTGTTGATGACTCAGGCAGAAGGAACCTCTATCATCACGGAAACCATATTTGACAGACGGTTCTCTCATATCAATGAACTCCTTCGTCTGGGAGCGAATATCGAAGTTTCCGGAGACAAAGCCATTGTCAAAGGAAAAACCCCTCTCTCCGGGGCAGAAACAACAGCCACTGACCTGAGAGCCTCTGCGTCTCTCGTGCTGGCAGGATTGATCGCCGGAGGGGAGACCACCATCACCGAGGCACACCATCTGGACAGAGGATACGAAAATCTGGAAAAAAAACTCATCTCTCTGGGATCTGATATAGAGAGAATAAAAGAATAAGGATGCAAAGAAAGGAGGAGAAATGAAAGACTGTATTTTTTGCAAAATAATCAATAAGGAAATCCCGTCAGAAAAAGTCTATGAAGACGAAAACATCCTCGCATTCGAAGATATAAATCCCAAGGCACCGGTCCATATTCTTCTCATTCCAAAGCTTCATTTTGCCTCTTTGAATGAAATCCCGGAAGATAAAAAAGGCCTTATCGGCGACCTGCTCTTAGCGGCAAAAAAAATCGCCGCACAAAAGAAAATAGACAAAAAAGGATACAGGATCGTCCTCAATACAGGAAAAGAATCAGGACAGGAAGTATCCCATGTTCACTTCCACCTCCTTGGCGGCCGGAGGATGACCTGGCCCCCCGGATAAAAAGTAATATTTATTATGAGAACAATCATCATTTAGAGAGGAGGAATCAAATGAACATCACATGGTTGGGACATTCCGCAGTTAAAATAAAAGGGAAACAAACCATCTATATCGATCCTTTCCTATCAGGAAATCCTGCGGCGTCCATTTCGCCGGAACAAATCACAGAAGCTGATATCGTTATCGTCACACACGACCACTCAGACCACCTGGGAGACGCCTTTCCCATATGTAAGAGAACAGGCGCTACTCTGGTAGGAATACATGAGATCGCGGTTATGGCAGAATCTGAAGGCGTCACTGCAGAAGGCATGAATATCGGCGGCACCGTCAAAGTCAAAGGGGTCAAAATCAATATGGTCAACGCGCTTCATTCGTGCGATAAAGGAGACCCTGCCGGCGTGGTCATAGAGATGGATAATAAAACCCTTTACCACTCCGGAGACACGGCCCTTACTTATGACATGAAACTGATAGCTGATTTCTTTCATCCTGACTTGAGCTTCCTGCCCATAGGAGACAGATACACCATGGGAGTTAACTCTGCGGCCAAAGCTGTCGAATTCACAAAAACAAAAAAGGTTATTCCCATCCACTACGGCACGTTCCCTCTGGTTAATACCGATCCCGAAGAATTCAAAAAGCGAGTGGGAGACAGGGCTGAAGTCATCATCCTTAAACCGGGTGAAAGCTACGATCTCCAGTAAAAACACAGAGCCCCTTCATGCCCTATCTCATAGACGGCAACAACCTTATAGGGCATCTCCCTTTTCTGGAAATCAAAGCACCTGGAAGCCGGTTTGAGCTGATAGGCAGACTCCTTGTTTTCCAGAAAATCAAAAACACCAGAGTCATCGTTGTGTTTGACGGCCCTCCTGACCCTGATATCACAGAAGAAGATTTCAAAGGCATGCCTTTTCATGTGCTCTACCCGGAGAGAGGTCAGGATGCGGATGAGGTCATAAAAAAAATTGTTTCCAAAGAAACAGACCTGAGGCGTTTTTTTGTGGTGAGCTCGGATAGAGAAATCAAACACTTCGCCAAATCAAAAGGAGCCAAAATCCTCAGCTGCGAAGAATTCAAAAAACATCTTAAAAAAGCACAGAAAAAATTCAAAAGAGTCAAAGAATGGGAAAAGAACGTGGACCTTCCCACCCCTCTGGAAATCAAGTTCTGGACAAATATTTTTGAAAGAAAAAAATGAAAAAAGCAGCCATCATCGGCGCGGGAAGGCTGGGAACAGCCCTGGGTTATTCCCTGTCCCAACAGGGCTTTCGCATTATCTCCGCTTCCTGCAGATCTCTATCATCTGCCAGAGAGAGTGTGGATATCATCGGAGAAGGCAGACCGGTAACTGACAATAAAGAAGCAGTCAAAAACGCAGAAACAGTCATCCTTTCTGTCCCGGACGACAGCATAAAAAACGTGGTTACGGAACTCTCACCTCTGGACCTGGACAAGAAATTCATCTTTCACTGCAGCGGTATTTTATCCAGCCGCATCCTCCAGCCGCTCCGGAAATCAGGCGCTGTCACAGCATCCCTCCATCCTGTCCAGAGCTTTCCGAAAAAAAGCCGGGACTCCGCTCTTTTCAAACACATCTACTTTGGTATTGAAGGAGATGACGAAGCACTGCAATTAGCTAAAATAATGGTAACCAAACTAGGAGGCCGCAGCTTCATCTTAGAGCCTGACGACAAGCCTCTCTACCATGCAGCCTGCACCATTGCCTCTAATTATTTGACTGTTCTTATGGGACTTTCGGAAAGCCTCCTGGGAAAAGCCGGAATATCCAAAAAGCTCCGCATTGAGATCCTTCTGCCTCTAGTCAAGGGTACCCTGGAGAATATAGAGCAAAACAGCGTCTCCGGATCTTTAACCGGGCCTGTCTCAAGGGGAGACCTTGAGACCCTGACATCCCATCTGAAATGTCTGGAAACACACCCCTCACTTCACAGAATATACAAAGATCTGGCCGCGCAGGCTCTGGAAATAGCCAGGAAAGAAAAGTACCTGTCCCCAAACAAAATAAGAAAGATCAAGGCTCTGCTGGAATAAACACTACTTCCTCTTCCAGAGTGATGCCAAATCTTTTTTTAACCCGTTTTTTGAGCTCCGCTGCAAGGTCTCTGATATCTTTTGAAGTGGCGTTCCCGGTATTAATAAGAAAATTTGCATGACCTTTGTAAACCGCTGCACCGCCTCTTTTCAGACCCCTCGCTCCGACCCTGTCCAGAAGAAATCCGGCTGCCATCTTCTCTCCTGTATCTGAAACCGGATTCTTAAAATAGCTTCCGGCACACGCAACAGACCAGGGAGGATGTTTTTCCTTTCTTTCCTTTATATTTTTTTCTATGTCTTTTTTTATGACCTCAGCACTCTCGGGTGCCAGCTTGAAAACAGCTTTTAGTAAAATAAGCGGTTTTTCCTTGAGAAGGCTCTTTCTGTATTGAAATCCCATCTGGCTGTTTGTGAGCTTTTTTGGCCCAGCTCTTTTTGCGCCCAGATCCAGGGCCTCTGCCTCTTCCAGAATATCCCCGATACTTCGGCCAAAAGCACCCGCATTCCCATAGACCGCCCCTCCGACTGTCCCGGGTATCCCTGCTAAAAATGCGGCTCCTCCCAGTCCTCTCTCTTTACAGAAGTCAATCACATCACCAAGATCCGTGCCAGACAAAGCTTCCACTTTGAAATCCTTAAGCTTTTTGATGCCTTTGACATCGTTTTTAATGACCAGTCCTCTGAACCCGTCATCATCAAACAGCACATTGAATCCGCCCCCGATTATCCTGTAAGAAACAGATTCTTCTTCAGACAGATGAACCGCATCCGTCAATTCCTTTAGGGAGGAAGCAGAAAAAAAATAATCTGCCTTCCCTCCTATTCTGAAGTTTGAAAACTGACTGAGGGGTACGGATTTCTTCAGTTCCCGACCAACTGCGGATTGAAAAAGTTCCTGGAAATCTCCCATAAAATAATTTTACCTCGACTATTCATAAAAAAATGGCGACATCATTATTATCATTTTCATTTATGCGATATGCAAGATTTTTTCAAAAATTATTATTGGAATTTTTTCCAAAAAAATCTAAACCAGGAAAAATAAACAGGTCTCTGAATAAAAACGTAATACTTATGCAGTCCGGATCAACCATAATTGAACCATTTTTAATGAATATATGACGAGGAAGCGAACTTTTCATACGGGAAAATATTTGCTATTATATTTTTGGAGAGAAAGAGATTTTTAGACGTGAATAAAATTTGACATTTGCTATAACAAGTTCTATGATGCAAAAAATTTCAAGGAGTGAACGAAAATGAAAAAGACAGCCCTCACTTCCATAATACTGGGTTTATTCCTGTGCAGCTTACTGCCTGCCCAAAATCCAACCGCCAAAGAAGAATATATTAAAGCCATGACAGCTTCTGATGCCAATCAGAGAGCCTCACTGCTTAAAGACTGGGTTTCTAAGTACGGAGGAAAAGGCGAAGAAAATGAAAATTTCGCAAACGCGACTCTTTGCACCTTACCATATGAAGGAAAAACACCGGCGGAAATCATTAAATACGGAGAAAGAGCCTTAGAGCTCGGCAATCTGGATGACAGCACCAAATGCCAGGTATTGATACATCTGGCTTCTACTCTTTCCAGCCAGGGCCAGAATCTTGACAAGGCGGTATCCTATGGTGCCCAAGTGGTTCAGACCGCTCAATCCGCAAAAAAGAGCGCGCCGGATTCGCAGAGCGCTAACGCATGGAACCAAATGATAGGAGCCGGTTATTACACACAGGCTCAAGCTATGAAAAAGGCCGGCAATTACAAAGGAAGCATAGAAAAATATGTCTCCTCTTATAATATATTGAAGAACAAACAGATCATAACTGAACTCGATACACTCGGGAAAACTCTGTATAAGAGCAAACAGTACGCAGATGCCGCCCAGGCCTTTAAAGTAACCAATGATATATTGAACAATTTTGCATCCACCTCGTTTTATGCCAAAACTCTCCATAGATGCGGCAAGAAAGACGAGGCCTTGACATATTACAAAAAGGCGTTTTTAAAGCAGAAAAGCGGCGAAGTCGCTTACAACATAGGCATCTTACTGGCTGAAAAAACAGAAAATGACCCGAGTACTGTTGATGAAACCATCGAATACCTGCTCTATGCAAGCTTTCTCTCCCAGGCCCATTCTAAAAATGCCATGAAATACGCAGAAGGCCTTTATTTCAGTAACAAATCCTCGTATAACGACAAAGTTAAGGAACTGTCTGCAAAAGCTGAAGAACTCGAAAAAATAACAACCACATTTAATGAAAAATTTGGTGAGAAAAACGAAGAAGACCTGACAGACAAAGAAAAGAAACAGGTCGAAGATATGAGAAAAGAAATCGCATCTCTTCAGGCAGATATCAATAAAATCCAGGAAGAACAAAAAGCAGAGTTAGATAAATTCAATGCCCTCATTGAGCAGATAAAGAAAAAACTCGGCATAGAATAAAATCCGGTAAAGTCACGCTTTCTTTTATCTTTTATTGGATTTCCCTCCCGCATCGTATATCATATAAACAGCAAAATTTTTCTTTAAAGAAAAACACTTATGGTTTCATCACATCTAAACCAGGTAAAGAAAAAAATCAGGCAGATAAGAGAGGATATCACCTACCATGAAAAAAAATATTATGTTGATAACGATCCGCAGATATCTGATTACGAATTTGACCAGCTCATAAAAAAACTCCAGGCACTGGAACAAAAATATCCTGAATTAATCACACCGGAATCTCCGACCCAAAGAGTGGGAGAAGAACCTCTGGAGGGATTTTCTTCTGTAACACACAGAGTCCCCATGCTCAGCCTGGATAACTGCTACAACAGCGAAGAACTTCATGAATTTGAGAGCAGAGTGAAAAGAGTGCTTCCCGATGAAGAAATAAAATATATCGTTGAGCTCAAAATCGATGGTCTGGGAGTATCTGTTCTGTACAGGGACGGAAAGTTTCATCAGGCTGTTACCAGAGGTGACGGGATTAGAGGAGATGATATCACTTTGAATGTAAAGACCATTAAAAGTCTTCCGCTCACCATACCAGAAGAAAAAGAAATCGAAGTAAGGGGGGAGATCTTTCTTCCTTTTCAATCCTTTGAAGCCATAAACCGGTCCAAAAAACAGAATAAAGAGCCTCTTTTTGCCAATCCCAGAAATGCAGCGGCAGGATCCATAAGACTCCTTGACCCTAAAGAAGTGACAAAAAGGAATCTTGATATATTTCTCTACACCATTTTTATAGATCAAAAAGAGCTGGATTCTCAATGGCAAAATCTAAAGGTATTAAAGCAGTTTGGGTTTAAAACCAATCCCTTCTCCCGTCTGTGCTCTTCCATTGAAGAGATCATCTCTGTCTATGATAGACTCCGGTCAGAGAGAGAAAATCTGGACTATGATGTGGATGGAATCGTCATAAAAGTCAATACAACAGACAAGCAGAAGCGTTTGGGAGAGACATCTAAATTCCCCAGATGGGCGATTTCTTTTAAATTTCCTGCCAGACAGGGAACGACTCAGGTCAAAAACATTCGCATCCAGGTAGGCCGCACCGGGGCCCTGACTCCAGTGGCGGAGCTCAAACCCGTCAAGATCTCCGGCATAACTATCAGCAGAGCCACTCTCCATAATGAAGAGGAAATAAAAAGAAAAGACATCCAAATAGGGGATACGGTCCTCGTCGAAAGAAGCGGTGATGTGATTCCAAAAATAGTCTCTGTAATGAAAGAAAAGCGCACAGGGAAAGAAAAAAAGTTTGAGTTCCCGTCCAACTGCCCGGTGTGTCATGCCGCTGCATTTAGGCCTCAGGGAGAAGCGGTTTCACGCTGCACAAATCCATCATGTCCCGCAAAACTCAAACAGTCTCTTCTTCATTTTGCTTCCAGGAGGGCTATGAATATTGAAGGGCTGGGAGAGTCCCTCGTGGAACAGCTTTTGAGTTCCGGACTGGTCAAAGAAATTCCGGATATTTACTTTCTTAATCCTGATGAGCTATCCTCCCTTGAAAGAATGGGAGACAAAAGCTCGAAAAACCTTCTGCAGGAGACCAAAAAATCCAGGCAGTGCGGCCTGGGGCGGCTGATCTTTGCCATGGGAATAAGATATGTCGGAGAGCGGACCGCCCATATCCTGGCCTCTCATTTTAAAAGCATTGACCACCTTGAAAAAGCTTCAAAGGAAGAATTGACCTCCATATCGGATATTGGGCCGAAAGTGGCAGAAAGCATAGTCTTTACTTTCAAGCAGCCGGAGCATAAAGAACTTCTCAGAAGATTAAAACAGGCCGGGCTCAGATTCGATTATGAAAAAGAAGAAACCACCGCTCATAAAATTCTCAAAGAAAAGACCTTTGTCCTTACCGGGGCTCTAAAAAACTACTCCAGGGAGGAAGCCAAACGTATTATCGAAAGTCTTGGAGGCAAAGTGACCTCTTCTTTGAGCAGCAAAACAGACTATCTTGTAGTGGGAGAATCACCGGGCTCCAAACTGTCAAAAGCAAAAAAGTTGGGAACCTCTCTCTTGAGTGAAGAAGAATTTCTCAGTCTTATCAATAAATGAAATCCTTAGCAGAGGATTCATTTATATCTTCTTTTTAAATAAATCAAGAATGTCCTGCCAGCCCTTCTTGGCCTTTTTTCCTTCCAGTTCCGTCAAGGCTTTTTGCGCGCCTTTATTACCTGGATCGACTTCTAAAGCCTTTTTAAACTGGTTGGCTGCCTTGACTTTCAAAGAAGCTTTCTTGTAAAGCATTCCCAATCCCACATAACCATTAGGATTCCAGGGCTCCAGGCGGACGGCATTTCTAAAATTCATTTCAGCATTTCTTTGATAGGCATCAATCTTGGATTGAGTAAGGGCAAGAAGCAGATAATATCCGGACTTGTCTTTATCCAACCTTACGGCTGCCTGCAGATACGCAATAGCTCTTTCATACTGGCCCTGGTCATAGAGTTTTTTCCCCTGACGGAATCTCATCTCAGCCTTTTTTGCAGGGGCTTCCTCTTTTTCCTTTTCTTCCTCCTTAGCTCCTTCCTCGTCATATTTTCTTCGCTTGTCAGGGTCTATTAAAGTATGATAACACTTTGTAACTTTATCAAAGACATCATCGATCTTTTCCCTGATCTCCTTGGGCAAATCCCTGCTGAAGAGGTCAGGGTGATACTTCCTGGCTGCATTAAAGTAGGCCTTTTTTATCTCAATCGTCGAGGCCTCCTTTGAAATATCTAAAACCTGGTAATAATCCATGGAATCGATTCCCGCGTATAACTTCAGTACATTCTTAATGCCTATTGCCTGCTCTCCGGCTTTTTCAGAAATTTCTTCCTCTTTATTAGGTATTTCTTGTTTTTGTCTCTCTCCGGTTTCAATGAAATCCAAACAATAAAGAAGATAAATGCTTTTCCAAAAAGATGCAGGGGTCATGTTTGATGATTTAAAAATAACATCGCTTAAATTATTACCATCAACGGCATTCAGAACGTCTTTCTCCTCTTCCGTCAACCGGAGGATGAGTTTTTTCGATTTGTGTCTAAAAACTTTATCCTTCATTAAATCACGCACCTTCTCATCATATTTCATGCGCCTTATACCGTCTTCAATCAAACTGGGAATGTCTATTTCAACCTCAAACTCTTCCTTTTCATATTTGTCCTTTTCCTTAAAATCAAAATTCCCGTCAAATATTGGAAAGAGATTAAGAGTGATCTCTCTCATCTGATATCTCAGACCTTCCATAAGATCTTGTTTTGATATGAGATCATGAGAGACCAGGATTTCACCGATAGATTTTTTTGGCTCAATATATTTATCGATTTTAGAATAGTTCTCTTTTGAAAGCTTTCCTATCCTGAATAAAACCTCCCCTAACAATTCCTGTGATTGGTTTGTCTTTGCATAGATAAGCTTTCCACCTTTAAAAAAAAGATACTTCTGGATGTTTCCCCTGCGGAAATTAATCTGACCATCCAAGCCATCAAAATAGATTTGCCTTAAAAAATATCCTATATGTTCCATTGAGCCATTCACCTGAAACCATCTCAAACAAGAGACGGTATTCTCATATCTTTCTTCTCTTCACTTCTTCTTATTTATATAACAATAAGGAGAAATAAAGCAACATCTCTTAAGATTTTACTACATCAGCCGCATAAAAAGAATCCAAAAATTGAAAACACTTGCAATATGTGATAAATTTTTTCATATGAAAATCGCACTCGCTCAGATCTCACCCGTACTTCAGGATGTAAGGAAAAACGCAAACCGCCATCTCAAGTTAACGGAAAAAGCAAAAAAGGAAAAGGCAGACCTTATTGTTTTTCCTGAATTAAGTCTTACGGGATACACATTAAAAGACCTGGTGCCGGAAACCGCTATAAATCCGAATAAGGATGATTCATTTGATGCCTTCAAGCTGATAAGTAAAGAGATCTCTATCGTCCTCGGTTTTGTGGAAGAAAAAGGAAAAGGCAGCTTTTACAACTCTGCCGCCTTTATCTCTGGAGGAGAGATCCTCCATATCCACAGGAAAGTATTCCTTCCAACTTATGGGATGTTTGACGAAGCTAAATTCTTTTCTCAAGGAAAAAATATTTCCGCTTTTCAGACTCCATTCGGAAAAACAGGGCTTTTGATATGCTATGACTTTCTGAATTACGGAGCAAATTATGTTCTTTTCTCTCAAGGAGCAGATATCATCATTGCCTTAAGCGCCGCCCCCGGGAGAGGAATCAATGAAAAGGATGCTTTTAAATCCTCTCATATGTGGGAACTGATGGGAGAAACCGTCTCCCGCTTCTCTACGGCATTTGTGGTATACTGCAACAGAGTTGGATTTGAGGACGGCAAATCATTTGCCGGGGGATCCTTCATATACAGTCCCGAAGGCACATCCCTAGGCAGGGCATCCTATGTAGACGAAGACTTTCTTATTGAAGAACTCGACCTCTCACTACTTAGGAAAGCGCGTCAAAAACTTATGTATAAAAGGGACAATAAGCCGGAAGTGATACTTAAAAATTTACACAAGGCTGTTTTTAAAAATGAAGATTAACACAGCATTTGTTGAAAAAGTTCTCACAAAGTTCATCAAAGATGAACTCGGAAAATTTCATTTTAAAAAAGCCGTACTGGGCCTTTCAGGCGGACTGGACTCCTCTGTAACGGCCTTTCTTTGTGCAAAAGCCATTGGAGCTGACAATGTGCTGGCCATTCTCATGCCTTATGGGGAGAGCTTCAAAAAAGATGTTTCTGATGCCGAAACTGTCGTTAAACAGCTCGGAATAAACTCAAAAACTATCAATATTAAGCCCATGGTCGATACCTATTACTCAAAATACCCCATTCAAAACCGCATCATAAAAGGCAACAAGATGGCACGGGAAAGAATGTCCGTTCTATACGATTTTTCTTCCAGGGAAAAAGCTATGGTCATAGGAACAAGCAACAAGACCGAACTGCTTCTGGGTTATGGAACCATATACGGCGACATGGCATGCGGGATCAATCCCATAGGCGACCTTTACAAAACTCAGGTCAGACAACTGGGAAAACACTTGGGAATCCCTGAAGAAATTCTGAAGAAATCCCCTTCCGCAGGATTCTGGCCCGGGCAAACAGACGAAAAAGAAATTGGGATTGACTATGAAAATATTGACAAAATATTGTATCAAATCGTGGACCTTCGAAAACAAAAGAAGGAAGCCGTAGCCATGGGCTTTTCCGAAAAAACAATAGACAGAGTATTTGAGATGATAAAAAATTCTGAATTCAAAAGAAAGCTCCCCCCTATTCCAAAAATTTCAGACCGCACGGTAGGGCATGACTTCCTCCTCCCCTATGATTGGGGTAAATAAAAAATAGAAATTATGAATCCCAAACAAAAAGGCATACTCTATCTTGTAGCCACCCCCATTGGAAATCTGGAAGACCTGACACTCAGAGCATTGAATACGCTTAAAGAGGTGGATGCTGTGGCCTGTGAGGATACACGAGAAACCCTGAAACTGCTCCATCATTATCATATTAAGAAAAGACTGATCAGTTACTATCACCCGAAGGAGAAGCAAAAAATCCCGTTGTTACTGAGTCTGTTGAAGGAAGGGAAGAACATCGCTCTTGTCTCAGATGCAGGGACTCCGGGGCTTTCTGATCCCGGGTATCCCTTAATTCAAGAGGCCCTTAAACACAAAATAACAATCGTTCCCATTCCCGGGCCTTCCGCTGTCACAGCCGCTCTTCCCGCCTCAGGGCTTCCAACTCATAGATTTCTTTTTCTGGGATTTCCTCCGGTTAAAAAGACAGCCACCCGAAAACTGCTTCTTTCACTCAAAGATGAACCTTCAACGCTTGTTTTTTACATACCCACCAGGAAAATCCCTGGTTTTTTGGAACTTATCAATGAATCCCTGGGACCCAGGAGCATTGTTATCGCAAGAGAAATGACGAAAATCTATGAACAATTCATCAGGGGAACAAGTAAGGAAATATTTGAAAAGATCAATTCTTTGACCTTGAAAGGGGAAACAACCCTGTTGATTGAAGGTTCAAAATAACATTTCGCCTTATTTAAAAGGAAAATAAAATTTTTTTATAATACTTGACAATTATACACTCATATATTATATTATAAACAAACTCAAATATTGAACAGGAGGTTAAAAATGGCTTTAATCAGATGGGACCCTTTTCGAGACATAATAACTCTAAGGGACAAAATGAACAGACTTTTTGACGATACGGTTAAAGGCGAAGACAGAGACATGTTCGGAAGCACATGGGCACCGTCCGTTGATATTTATGAGACTGAAAACGAGCTCGTCCTAAATGCTGAGATCCCCGGAATCAATGAAGAAGACATAGAAGTGAAAATCGAGGACAATACTCTGACTCTTCGAGGCGAAAGAAAATTGGAAGAAGAGACAAAAGAGGAAAACTACCACAGAATAGAGCGTTCATACGGCTCATTCTTCAGATCCTTTTCACTCCCTCATTATATCGACCAGGAAAAAATAAATGCGGAACATGACAATGGAGTATTAAGGATTCATTTGCCGAAAAAGCCTGAGCTGAAACCGAGAAGTGTCAGAGTTATCAAACCAGAAAAGAAAAAGCTTTCTGTTAAAAAGTCTAAACCTAAGGCCAAGAAGTAACAAAGGTACCTAAAACAGAGACAATCAGAGTGCCCGGTCTTTTTAAGGCCGGGCATTTTTTTTGAATAGGTCAGGCTAATCAACATGCCTGTGCAAGAGTGGCGACCCTGACCTCTCTTGCACCTGATTTTAGTAAAACAGAGCTGCATTCACTGACCGTTGCTCCGGTTGTGTAAACATCGTCCACAAGAAGGAGTATCTTTCCCTTTACTTTCTGGGGATCAACCACTTCATAAGCCCCTCTATTGTTTATTTTCCTCTGTTCTGCAGGAAGTGATGTCTGGGGAGGAACATTGACTTTTTTAATCAATGCCTTTTCCAATAACTCAAGCCCTTTGAAATCCGCAAGATATCTGGCTAACTCATAAGACTGGTTGAAACCTCTCTGCCTCTTCCGTGCCTTGTGTAAAGGGACAGGGACAACGGCCTCCAAATCCCACCATAAAGCTTCATCTGGGACAAGGCTTCTGTACATATAAACGGCCAGCTCTTTCCCGAGCACTTTGAATTTCTGGTATTTGAAAAGAAGAATCAGGTCCTTTAATTTACCTCTGTATACACTGCATGACCTGTGAAGCGAAAACACAGGTTTCTTTTTTATGCACTTGTAACAAAGATGAGGATCACCATAGGTTTCAAAAAAACTCCCACAGCACAGACAATAAGATGACCTCCGGGGTTTTAATTCCTTAAGGCAGGAGGTGCATACGACTTTTTCCCCCTCGCTATCAAGCAGTTTGCCGCAAAGTTTACAGAAAGAAGGGAAAAACATAAGTTCCAGGACTTTTAAGAGAGATTCAACCTGTATGTTTTTTGCTTGAGTCACTGAGAGATTTTCTTTTCTTGTTTCTCCTGACATTTTATGCAATAAGGGGTCCAGGGAACCGCATTTAGTCTTTTAATGGATATTTCTTTCTGGCACATTTCACATATTCCAAAGTCATCTCTTTCGATCTTCTTCAAGGCATTATCTATTTGTATCAGTAATTTCCTTTCAGCGTCTGAAAGCTCAAAGAGAAACTCCTTGGTGTAAGAACTTTCAGCCTTATCTACCAAATCTTGGGCAACTCCAGGCTCAATTTCTTTTCCTTCATTTCTGAATTCGCTCAATTTTTTCAATATTTCTTCCTTCTCTTCAAGAAGCTTCTTTTTAATTCTGTCTTTTTCTTTTCTATTCAATCCTTTCCCCCTTTACTTTGCATAATTTTTCCCTTTTATTATTGTCAATGACCTATATATCTGTTCCAAAAGAACGATCCTTGCCAGTTCATGAGAAAAAGTCATGCTTGACAGAGAAAGCACAAAATCAGCCCTGTCCAGTATTTCATTTCCCAATCCAAGAAATCCTCCGACAACAAACGATATAGGATACGGATAATTCATGGCTTTTTTCTCTAATATCCCGGCCAATTTTTTTGAATCGATACTTTTTCCATTGTTTGACAAACAGATAATATAGTCTTTGTCTAAATGCTTTTCAATGCCATCTGCTTCGATTTTCAATATCTTCTGGTGATTCTTCTCGTCTATTCCTCTGGCTTCCTTTGTTTCAATCAATTCAAATTTAGACAGCTTTTTTATTTTTTCTATATAAAAAGCCTGTAAGCTTTTTATTTCCCTGCCCTTTGTTCTTCCAGGCCATAAAACCTTTAATCTCATATTAAATATTCACAGTTCCCACTAAAAATTAACCTAAACCGGATTATTTATGAATAATCCAGGCTAAAAAATAATGTGTTGTGTGTTAAATGTCAACAACTTTAGTAAAAAAGTTTTGGGCCATCCCCCCAAAGTTTTTCCAAAGAATAATATTCTCTGGTCTCTTTGGAAAAAATATGAAGAATAAAACTTCCATAATCCATTAGAATCCATTCAGCATTTTCCTTCCCTTCGACATGAAGCGGAAGGATGCTTTCTTTTTTGAGCTCTTTTTCTATATTTTCATAAATGGCTCTATTCTGCCTGGTTGAATTTCCATTCATAATAATAAAATAGTCTGTAAAAGATGAAATCTCTTTCAATCTAATAACAACGATGTGCTCTCCTTTTTTTGCTTTGCCGGCTCTTACAGAAACCTTGACCTCCTTTGGCAGAGAGCGCTTGGTTATCTTTTCTCCCTCTTGTTTTCTCTCCATCATGAATAAAGTTTCTTCTCCTTTATGTATTTTTCAACCTCGTTTGGAACCATTCCCTGAATGGATTCGCCATTTCTTATTCTCTTTCTTATATCTGAGGAAGCGATATCAAGTGATTCCATGTGCAGAAGAAAGAAATCATAACATTCCATGTCTTCTTCCTTGATAGGGGACCTGATTTCAATCATCCTTTTTACGTACTTCCCCTCTATAACATTCCTTGCATCCTTAAGATTGAAACCCGGCCTGCTCATCACAATAAAAGAACAACTTTCAATCAAATCCGTGTAATCCTTCCATGTGTCAATTTCTAAAAAAGCATCAATTCCTAAAATGAAAAAAATGCGGCTGTCCGGATTCAGTTTTTTTATCTTATTCAACGTAATGATAGAGTATGACTTTTCTCTGGCATCAATCTCAATACGAGAAGGGACAAAATCAGAACGCCCGGCCACGGCTAACCTCACCATATTGAACCTGTGCCTGGGTGACAAAGTATGGTTGTTTTTCTTATGAGGGGGAATAAAGGATGGAATAAACAGGATTTTATCGAGAAAGAATTTCTCTAAGACTGTTTCAGCGGCCCTGAGATGTCCATTGTGAACAGGATTAAAAGTCCCCCCGAGTATTCCTATCCTATGATTACCCATTAGACACTTTATAACTTTCTTTTCCATTTTTTAAATAGGAAGCTGCTTCCGAAATCAGATCTTTAAGACCTGTCCCTTTTAACGCCGAAATCGCAAAAAAAGGGATTTTCTTACTGGAAGCAAAATCTTTCACTTCCTTTAACCGTTGCTTGTCCTCATCCAAAAGGTCGACCTTATTCGCAACCAGAATCTGAGGACGCTTTAACAAGCTTTTGTTAAACTCATTCAACTCTTTTTTGACTGTAAAAAAATCATCAATCGGATGCCTTTGGCTGTAAGGAGAAACATCAACCATATGAATAATGACTCTTGTTCTTTCGATATGCTTGAGAAACTTCATGCCTAACCCAAGCCCCTTATGAGCCCCCTCAATCAAACCTGGTATGTCCGCGACCACAAAGCTGTTAAACTCATCAATATCCACCACTCCTAAATTGGGAATAACTGTTGTAAACGGATAATCCGCAATGACCGGTTTTGCTGCTGAAATTTTAGAAATCAGCGTCGATTTTCCCACATTAGGAAATCCCACCAGTCCAACATCTGCTATGAGCTTCAATTCCAGAATAGCCTCAAGTTCTTCTCCTTCTTTTCCTTCCTCATATTTTCTGGGAGCTTGATTCGTTGAAGAAACAAAAGAAGCATTCCCCCTTCCTCCCTTTCCACCCTTGGCTGCAAGATATTTCTGACCAGGGCTGACAAAATCGAAGAGAACCTTGTCCTCTTTTTTTATGATAGTTCCCACCGGAACTCTAAGATACAAATCATCCCCTCTTTTTCCGTTACAGTTCGAACCCTGTCCGTGACGCCCTCTTTTAGCTCTGATAATCGGATGCAAGCGGAAATAACTCAATGATTTCACATGTTTGTCAGAGATAAAGTAAATACTTCCGCCGTCTCCTCCTTTTCCTCCATCAGGCCCTCCTCTGGGCACACGGCTTTCTCTCCGGAAACTCAAGCATCCGTTTCCTCCCCTTCCTGCTAAAAGAGCTACTTTGGCCTGATCCGCAAACATATTATAGGAAACACTTACCTCTAAGACGGCAGTACTGAGACGATTTTCCTCTTGGCTTTCGTTTCAAAACAAACATTTCCTGAGACTTTAGCAAAGAGAGTATCATCCTTTCCTCTTCCCACATTCATACCCGGTTTGAACGGAGTCCCCCGCTGACGAACAATGATGGATCCCGCATTGACATATTGCCCTGCTGACCTTTTGACGCCAAGCCGTTTTGATACACTGTCGCGTCCGTTTTTTGCTGATCCGCCTGATTTCTTATGAGCCATGGTTTACTCCTTCTTAGCCGATGACGACTTCTTTTTAGCAGCAGGGCGGGACTGTGATTTTTTTCCGGTCTTTGACTGGGTCTTTTTTGTGCTTTTTGGCTTGCTTTTCTTCTCTGTTTTTTTCTTCTGTGAGACGACTTTTTTAGCTGCTTTCCCTTCTGTTTTCTTCTTTTCCGAAACAGTCTTTTTGGCTGTCTTTTTCACTGCACTCTGTTTCTTCGAAACAGCCCCTTTTTCTGTTTTTTTGGCTTTTTGAGCCTCTTCCTTCGATTTCTGTGCCGACTTTGCCCGGGGCTTCCCATAGACTATTTCCTCAATTTTTACCTTGGTCAGCTGCTGCCTGTGCCCGGTCTTTTTCTTATAACGCTTTCTTCTTTTTTTCTTGAACACAACTACCTTTTTGTCTTTAACATTCTCAAGGACCACAGCTTTGACTGAGGCATCTTTGACCAGAGGAGTCCCTATAACAGCCTTCCCGTTATCCTCGATCAGAAGAACTTCATCAAAAATTATTTTTTGACCTTTATCCTTATTCAATTTTTCGATTTGAAGCACATCACCTTCTTGAGTTCTGTACTGTTTTCCGCCGGTTTTGATTACAGCAAACATCTTCGCTACCTTACCTTTATATAAAATTTATTATCTCAATGGAAAAAGTTCATTAAAGTTAACATATGACTCTTGTTATGTCAATAGCACAGACGCTCTATAAAAAATTTGCAACCTTTTTGCCCGCTGCAACGTATATAGATAGTGAGAGATGTTTTTAGACTAAAAACAAATGAGGAGAAAAGATGAACAAACTGACCAAAAATCAGGATCTGGTCCTTTTAGCCATTTGGAAACTGGCCGGGAACGCCTATATTGTTTCCATCAGGAAATATTTTAAAGAGATAACCGGAGAGACCATCAATGCGGGCTCTCTCTGTAACACACTAACTTCATTGATCAAAAAGGGCTATATCGAATCAAAAGACAGCGAGCCTCTTGCTTCGCCGGGAGGGCGCAGGAAAGTCTTGTACTTCTTGACCCCAGCGGGAAAGAGGGCTTTGAATCATGCTTATCAAACTCAAAGACTGATCTGGAGCGATTTTGTCAAATCCGGCCTTTTATGAGGAAAATATGAAAAAAAACAAAACAACTCCTCCAAAGTGTGCGCAATGGATATTATCCCGACTGTCGGTTTTCGAAAAAAAGTTTGCCCTGAGCCATGTGATGGATGAGGAGTATGCGGAAATCCGCTCAAAACACGGGAATCTTAGGTCATGGATATGGTGCTGGACCTTTGTTCTTGAAATAGTGTATCAGTATGTCAAATATTCTCTCTCCGGGAGCGCCGGCATGCTCAAAAACCATGTTCGCACATATCTGAGAACTCTCTTCCGGCATAAGGTCTTTTCGCTGATAAATCTATTTGGTTTCGCCTTCGGGATGACCTGTTTTATTCTCATTTTTCTTTATGTCCGGTATGAGACGAGTTATGAATCTTTTTTCGAGGATTCCGACCGGATATACAGAGTGATCAGTCAATCGCCTGGAAATATGTACATGGGCTCCGATTTTTACGGCGTTTCTCCCACGCCTCTCGCCGGCACTCTGTCTGCTGAAATTCCTGAGATCGAATCCGCTTCCAAGACCGGTTTTGCTCGAGATATCTGGATCGGGGAAAAGGAACAAGGCTTTTATGCGCGGGTTCTGCATGCGGATGAAGAGTTCCTCAAGCTTTTTTCCTTTAAGCTCATTGAAGGAGACAGAGCCACGGCTTTGGACGGTCCCGATAAGATACTGCTCAGTCAGGAAATTGCAGAGAGGTATTTCCGTGGTGAAAATCCTGTAGGACAAACTATCCTTGATACATTTACGGTAACAGGGGTTTTCGAAAATTTGCCGGAGAATTCTCACTTCCGATTTGATTGTATCGTGTCCTTTGTGAATCTCTTCCCGGTCGATAGTCGCGAAGAGACTCTGGCCGATTGGGATAACACATCTTTTTTCACTTATGTCAAATTGAAAGAGGGAAGCGATTCCCGGAGACTCGGCGAAAAAATCGGCGCAATCATTAAAATACATGATGAAGAAAGCAAAGAAAATATATATTTCCTGCAGCCGCTGAGCAAAATCCATCTGAATCCTCATATTAATTTCGAATACTCTCAGACAACTGACATGAAATATATCTATCTTTTCACCTCCATCGCTTTCCTTATCTTGATCATAGCCTCTATCAATTATATGAACCTCTCAACGGCCAGGGCTTCGCTCCGGGCAAAAGAGATCGGAGTGAGGAAGGTCGTCGGAGCACAGAGAACCCAGCTCATCCGGCAGTTCATGACCGAATCCGTTATGCTGTCGGGATTGGCACTGTGTCTTGCCATGTTTTTTGTCTGGCAGCTTCTCCCCACTTTCAGCTCATTTGTCGAACGAAATTTCCAAATCGGAGCTCTGTTTGAATGGAGCATGTTAGCCGAACTGGGCGCTATCGTTTTGCTCATCGGACTGGCTGCCGGTCTCTATCCCGCACTTTTCCTTTCTTCTTTCCGGCCGGTCAGTATCATCAAGGGGATTACGGCCCGATTAGCCGGGAAAGGACGTTTGAGAAGCGTTCTGGTTGTGTTCCAATTCTGTATGTCAGTTGTCCTCATCACATCGTGCTTTGTGGTATATAAACAAATGAAGTATCTCCGGACAAAAAACCTGGGATTCAATAGGGAAAATATCGTTATTGTCAGAGTTACTGATCCGGGTGTCCAAAAAAATCTTTCGGCTTTTAAAAATGAACTCAGGAACTATGCCGGTGTTATCGGAGTGGCAGCCTCAAACGACTATCCCACAAGAATCGGGTCCGGATTTTCAGGGACCTATCAGGACGATACCGGAGCTGAGGTTTCTTTTCATACGCACTGGTTTTCGGTTGACTATGACTTTCTTGACCTTTATGAAGCAAAAATCATTCATGGCCGCAACTTTTCCGAAAGCTTCGGAACGGATAGCCAGGAAGCTGTCATAGTCAATGAGACTTTCGTAAAGCAGGCAAACTGGACGAATCCGCTCGGAAAAAAAATCAGCACTAATTTTAGAGAAGAGGCAAAGGTCGTTGGAGTGATCAAGGATTTTAACTATCACTCTCTTCGCCTGGATATAAAACCGCTGATAATCCACTGTGACCCCGATCTTGCCTATCATGCCTCTGTTCGTATCCGTGGACAAAATATTCCCGGTACCATTGCTCATATCCAAAATACCTACGACAAGTTTATGACGACGCACCCTTTCGAGTTCCGCTTCCTGGATGATATCTATAACCAAATGTACAGAGGAGAGCAGAAACTGGGGATCCTTTTCGGCCTGTTTTCGATCATCGCTGTTTCGATCGCCTGCCTGGGCTTGTTCGGTATGGCATCGCATGCCTGCGAGCGCCGCACCAAGGAGATCGGGATCCGCAAGGTTCTAGGAGCATCGATCTCCGACATCCTGAATATCCTTATGAGGGAGTTCACCCGTTTGATCGCGGTCGCTAATCTCGCCGCTTGGCCTATCGCTTACTTTATCATGAACCATTGGCTGAATGGTTTTGTCTATAGAACGGGAATCGGTGTGGGCATCTTCCTGCTGTCAGGAACCGTAACTCTTCTGGTCGCAGCCCTGACTGTGAGTTTTCACTCTGTGCGGACTGCAAATGCCAATCCTTCCGTTTCACTGCGTTATGAATAAGGCATTTCTCTTGACAAAGTCTCCGCTATTTTCTAATTTAATGAAGACAATTCCGGGCGGTTAGCTCAGCGGAAGAGTACCGGCCTTACAAGCCGGGTGTCACTGGTTC
>CAZUXT010000031.1:0-8200 GCA_964624145.1 uncultured Eubacteriales bacterium
CCTTTCATGGTCTCAAGCGATTTTATCGAAACAATGGACGTGGAGATGGCGCGGCGCGAAACTCTGGATTATCTGGAACAAAGCAAGTACCTGCTGCTTGATTTCGTCCAGTCCTCTCCTGAAGGCGCTGCCCAATACTGGAAGAGCGATTTTGTAGAGGCAAAGACAAGCGAGCTTCTTTCCAAAAAGAGATACATGAACCAGCAGCTGGATAAATACCACATGGCCAAAGCCAAAGCCATTTGCGACCAGATAGAAATTCTTCTTTTGGAGCTTACAGGAATGAGCGGAGAGCTGTCGGATGCCGAGCGAGATCAGATACGTGAGCTTATCGAACAGAGGCAGATTATATTAAAGATAAATCTCATCAAAAAAGAATTACAGCAAAGCGAGGTCTAAAGTGAGAAAAACAAAAACAGCACTGGCTCTACTGGTTATGGCGTTTTCTTTTCTTCAGGCATATGCCCAGGCACCATCGGACAAGGAGCTGTTCCAGGAAGCAAAGATCCTGATTTTTGATAAAAAATGGGAACAGGCGCAGCAAAAATTGGACGACCTCCTTGCACGCTACTCTGAAAGCCCTCTTTATTCACAGGCGCTTTTTTACAGGGGCAAATGCCTGTCCGAACAGGAAGGCAAAGAGAGGAAAGCCATAGAGGTGTATAAACAGTATAAAGACCGTAAAGACGCGGATAAGAATTTAATACAGGAGTCAGGGATAAAGATCATTGATCTTTCCTTCGATCTCTATGAACAGGGCAGAACCTCATACATTGATGAAATAGAACAGTCACTCCGAAGCAGAGACAAAGCCGTAAGATATTATGCGGCTATCAAATTGAGTAAAATATCGGATAAGAGCACAGCCAGAAAAGGGCTTCCCGTGCTTGAAGACATTCTCGAGCGGGAAAAAGATAGGGAACTGCACGATCTGGCCAAACTGGCTGTTCTGAGAATCGATCCGAATGCTCTAGGAAACATCCAAGACCATGAATATGAAACCCGACCCAGGATGCTCTGCATAAGAATTTATGACCTGGGAGAGAAAGAGGCCAGTTTCTCTCTGAACATCCCCTGGGCTCTGGCTGACCTGGCCCTCAGCTCGATTCCGGAAGAAGACAGAGAGGAAATGAGGGATGAGGGGTATGATTTGGATAATATCTTGAAAGAACTCACCAGAATCAAGGGAAATATCCTTGAGATAAAAGGTGAAGACAGTTTAATAAAGATTTGGATTGAATGACATCAAGGAGGTATATGATGAAAAAAATAACAATTTTCGTTTTACTGGCATTTGTTTTAAGTCTGGCACCGGCTCACATGCTTATGGCCAACGACAGTGACCTTCAGGCCATTAAGAAAGCCGTAAAAAAGAACCCGAATATCGACCCGGACCAGGAAGTCAAGTGGTTCAAAATTCTCATCACAGACACCAGGACCAAACAGGACAAAGTCAAGATCACACTGCCCGTATCCCTCATTGAGCTGATTCTGGAAGCAGACCATGACCACTTCAGGATCGACAGAGACGAATATGATGTGGATATCAGGGAGATCTTCAGAGAACTCAAAAAAGCAGGCCCCATGGCCATCATTGAGATTTGCGAAGACGGCGAGCTCATCAAAGTCTGGTTCGAATAAGTTCAACACCGAAGGTGAAAGGGCAGTCTTTTCTCTAAGACTGCCCTTTTTTGTTTTCTTTTGGGGGATAACACCAAAGCAATTCGTTCATTATAAATAATTCACCGTAATTTCAAACACAATAAAAACCAGTAATAAAAGCCAAAAAATTTTTAATTCCCGCAGAAAAATGATATATTTACAAAATAGAAAAGGAGCCGACTCATGAAAAAAACCATAATTTTCGCCCTCACACTTGTCTTCATAGCCTTAATATCTTTGGTTGCCGCTTCTCAGGAAATTTCAACCATTAAACTCGAGAGAGCCGATGCCAAAGACTTTCCGCTTGTCTATTTTTACTACACCTCTCATACGGCGAGCGGGGAATACGCAGGCATGGCTTTTATCGATGAGGTCAAACTTTTTGAAGCTAACAATGAAGAAAAAGTATGGGGAAACGACGAAGACCATCACGTGCCCGCAAAATTGAGCATCATCATTGACTCAAGCGGCAGCATGAAAAATGACATGACAACGGTTATTGATGCCGTTAAAAATCTCATCAGCATGATGGACCAGTATGACAGCATTCAGTTGATTGATTTTGACTCCACGGTAAGAGTCATAAAAGATTTCACGAATAATCAGGATGAGTTGAGGGAATCACTCCCCAATGTCCAAGCCAACGGCGGGACCGCGCTTTACGATTCCATACTTAATGGGATAGACAACGTCAAACACATGGAAGGGATGAGAGCCGTGGTGATTTTAACGGACGGAAAGGATGAGAATGCCAGCGGTGACGGCCCTGGAAGCCAATCCACATTTGACGCCTTGAAAGAGCAGTTGGCCCTCTCTCATGTCCCTGTGTTTTGCGTCGGCCTGGGTGAAGGGGCTGAGAAAAGCACTTTGGACACCATTGCGGAGCTCTCCAAAGGGGAAGCCTATTATGTCAGCGAGGTTCAGGACGTAAGCAAGGTGTATGAGGACATCATCACCTATGTGCACTCATTGTATCGATTTTTCTTCGTCACAAAAAACGGTGTATGCGACGGATCAGAAAGAGAATTTAACGTTCAATTTCGGAAAAAAGACGTGGGAAAATTAACCTACAAGGCCCCAAAAAAGAAATTCCCGACTTATGTGTTTACGGAAATAAAAAATAATTTCGTCCAATATCTTTCCATCACAGGAGACGGACAATACGTCGGAGTGGGCGAGCCCGTCACCTTTTTGAATTTCAAAGGCGAACGAATGGCCATACACTGGGGTTATTCAGATGTTAACCAGGTCAACATCATCAATGAGGCTCTGATTCATGTCAAAGCAGGCTATGGATGGGACGGGTATTCCAAAAAAAAGGAAGGGGATGAGATCCAAAACGTGCCGGACAATGAGTATTACAAAAACGCCTCAGGAGATTTTCATAAAGACTGGGGATGGAGGCCGGTGGGGATGTCTCCTAAGGGAAATTATGCCCTGTACTGCGCAAGAGTCCGGGATGATCGATTTAATTTTTATTTCATGCTTCTGGATAGAGAGAATGCAGCCGTGTTATGGGAGAAGGGATTATACAAAGCCGAATTTGATGCGCCGGGCCCCATAGCTGTCTCCGAGACAGGGATATCGCTGGTCACACAGGATTACAATCTTTTTGCTGTTGACAGAGAAGGCAAAGAACTTTTCAGGAAGATGTGGGAAGAAACAAATCTAAGATTTCAGAGAATCGCAATCACCGGTGACGGGACAAAATTCATCATAAGGACCAATAAAAATGTTGATGACCCGCCCGAAGAAGATGTTTTTGTTTTTAATAGGGAAGGCGAGAAGCTCTGGGCAATTAAATCTCCTTCGAATGATGACCGAGACGGTGTTTCCGTATCCCCTGACGGAAAATATTTTGCCGTAAACTCAGTGTGGGGGCCGCAAGTCTTTGACCAGAACGGCAAACTCATCTGGGAGAAGAAGCTGGAAGAGAGGATTGAAGAAACAGACCAGGGCACAGGGATCGCCATAGCCAATAATGGTAATTTGGTTTACAGCCTCTGTAATAGAATTTATTTTGATAATATCAATGACAAATAAGAAGATTTATTCAAAATAGTAGTCAATCAGGTCAGCTATGTAGGCCTTCCTGGTTTTCTCATCATTGAAATCGAGCCCGGCAAATCCTTTAAACAGGCTGGGCATAAGGCCGGGGAGAGTTACGGCAGATAATATTTGCAGGACGATGAAATTCAAATCTTTTCCTTTTTGCTTTAATTTAAAATCCTTTATTTTGGACGTCAGATCATTGAGCAGGGAAGTGAATTTTTTTACAAAAGGAGTTTTGTAATTGTTATCCATCAGAGGCGCATAAAGATGAGCCTTAGCTATGCCCGGCCATTTGACAGCTCCTCCCATAAATGTCTCTAAAAAGACCTTGAGCTTTTCTCTGGGAGTAAGATCCGTCTGTTCCAGGGTTTCGGCGGGCATTTTGGTCATCTCATTCAGAGTCCGGTTTAAAGCGAGACGGATCAATTTTTCCTTGGACCTGAAATAATAATTGATAGCAGCGCTGTTCACACCCGCCTCTCGGGCAATTCCGCGGATAGTAATTCTTTCAATCCCTTTTTTCTCAATACAGTCTATGGCAGCCCCCAAAATTTTTTCCTGGGTGGGAATTTTTTGTCCGTTCATAGGTGTGTCCTTTAAAGAATGAGGTCTCTCTGTTTAAAACATATGTTTAAATTATATGTTCTTTCTCTCCCCAGAGCAAGCAAAAAAAAAGAAAAACCACTTGACTTTAGTGGATAGACCATTAAAATAATCATATGTTTAAATCAAATGAATAAAACAAATGATTAACAAAGCGCGGCAAACAGCCATCACAACCATCACAGTTTTTGTTTTTCTTTTGGTTTCCACAGCCCAGTCCCTACTTTCTGCAAATCCCCCGGAAATACAGGAAAAGACCGGCTCCATCAAAGGGACCGTTATAGACGCTGAGGTCAAATCCCCTCTTGCGCAGGTGAAAGTCAGTATTGTTGGCCTAAACAAAGATACTCTGACCGATGAAGAGGGAAATTTCGCTTTCTTAGATGTTCCTGTGGGGACGTACACGCTTCAGTTCTCCTGCGAATTCTACACCACTGTCCGGAACACAGATATCGTTGTAAAATCCCGGCGAATAACCCGGGTTCATGCGGAAATGACATTAGTCCTTTCATTGAAGCAGGAAGAGGAGATCACAGTGACGGCCGGATATTTTGCCCCTGCGGAAAAGCAGAATCCCAGCACTTCACATTTTTCGTTTGAAGAAATCCGCAGGCTGGCTGTTCCTATAGGAGATGTCAGCCGGATCTTAAGCAGCCTTCCCAGTGTGATCAGTGTCAACGCCATGAATAACGCTCTGGTGGTCAGAGGCGGGAATCCTGCGGAAAACAGTTTTTTCATAGATAATATCCAGGTTCCCAACATCAATCATTTCCCGAAGCTCGGATCCACAGCCGGAGCCATAGGCCTTTTAAACATTGATTTTATCCGTGACGTCCGTTTTTATTCCGGCGGATTGTCCCCGGAATACGGGGATTCGCTTTCCTCGGTCATGGATGTCCGGTTCAGAGAAGGCAACAGGGATGAATATGACTTTCAGCTGGGCCTGGATATGATGGGAGCGAGTGCGGTGGGAGAAGGTCCTTTAGGCAAAGACACAGGTTCCTGGATGCTCTCAGCGCGCCGAAGCTATCTGGACCTGCTCATTGATATCATGGGACAGGGCGTGCCCGTGACCTACAGCGATTTTCAGGCAAAAATAAATCTCAACCTTTCTCCGAGAAACAGGTTGAGTTTTCTGGGAATCGGAGGAATGGACAACAGCGGGACACAGAAAGAGGATGCTCTGGAGGATAATGAAAGTTATTATGGAGGGCTGGACACCAAAGAATACACGGTCGGGGTCAACTGGTTTTCCATGTGGGGTTCAAACGGCTACTCCAATACGTCGCTTTCTCAAAATTATATGCAGTATCAAGAAGACGCTTTTCATACGGTTTCCGAAGAATTAGCCAGAAAAGGCCTGTATACAGAGAGGTCCCTGAATCTAAGGAACATCAATCATTTCAGGCTGAGCAAAGCCCATGAATTGAGCTTCGGGTTTGAATTCAAGCACATGACCGATAATTACGATTATTTTGTAGCCGGGTATACGGATGTGCTGGGGAACGCAGTCTCTCCGGTGGACCGGGACATCCGGATATCAGATGATATGTATGCGGCTTTTTTGAACTGGAACTGGAGTCCCTCCTCTAAACTGAAGTTCAACACAGGAGCGCGTCTGGATTATTTGAGTTTGAGCCAAAAATTTTACTTATCGCCCCGGTTTTCTCTAGCCTATAAATTGTCGGAAAACACATCACTTCAGACTTCCCTGGGCGTTTTCACCCAGCATCTGCCCCTTCATCTCGTGGGACAGAGGAAGGGGTTTGAAGAATTGGAAAGCCCGCGGGCTTATCATTTTATCCTCGGTTTCCATCATCTTCTCAATGGAACAACACGGCTGAGCGTAGAGGTCTATGATAAGGAATATCATTATCTGCCCCTTGATCCGGCTCAGCCAACACTCTTCGTATTTGATGAGATTTTCTTTCAGGGCTTCATCCAGGAGCACGAGAATCTGGTGGATACGGGAAGAGGCAGGGCATATGGAATAGAGTTGATGGTCCAGAAAAAACTTTCGAATAAGTTATATGGAGTGATCAGCGGTTCCTATTTCCGGACTCAGTATCAAGGGTTGGATGAGATATGGAGAGACCGGATCTATGACAACCGGTTTGTTCTTTCCACCCAGGGGGGATACAAGTTCAACAAGCATCTTGAGTGCAGCTTCAAATGGGTTTTTGCCGGAGGATATCCTTATACGCCTTTTGACATCGAGGCCTCTCTCTTGGCTAATACCGGCATATATGACCAGAACCGCATCAACAAAGAAAGGCTGCCTCCCATTCATTTTCTCAATCTCCGCATGGACAAGCGGTTTTATTTCAGGCGGTCCAATCTGATTCTCTATTTAACGGTGTGGAACGCCTACAACCGGAAAAATGTGATCTCTTATTACTGGAACACCATAGAGCAGAGGCCAGGTCAGGCGGAGCTCTGGGGGATCCTTCCCTGCTTCGGGTTGGAATTTGAGTTTTAAAACGAGATTTTTTTCCTGAATTAACCCCAAAACAAGAGGCTGGCTTATTTGTCCATGCTTTAGTACAATTGTGAAAAATTTGAAAATGAAAAAGTTATGGGGATCCTTGTTATGTGTTTTTCTTCTGTGTTCTTTTCTTTCCGCCCAGTTAAAGTGGAAAAACAAGCACATCTCTGCTCAGAAAACGGATGCGCCCATAAAAGTGGACGGTCTGTTAGACGAAAGAGCCTGGAGTGAGGCTCCCAAGGCCGCTGATTTCATCCAATTTGAGCCTGATAAAGGGAGCCCTGCTTCAGAGCGCACTATTGTCAGTGTGCTTTTTGATGACCGCTTTATCTATTTTGGATTCTGGTGCTATGATTCAGAATCAAATAAAGTAGCGGCCCGGATGACCAAAAGAGATTCAGATATCCGCGCAGATGATTCTGTGTATGTGATGATGGATACCTTCCACGACCAGAGAACATGCTATTATGTCTGCACAAACCCGCTGGGGACCCAATTAGATGGCCGCATAACAGAAAACGGGCGGACAAATGATTCCACATGGGACGGGATATGGAGGTCAGCAGTTCAGAGAACTGATTTTGGCTGGACCGCAGAGTTTGCCGTGGACTTAAGCAGTATCAAGTATGAACCCGGAGAAGGAAAAATATGGGGATTGAACTTAGGCAGAGGAATTCCCAGAAAACTGGAGTTCAGCTTCTGGACAGGGCCTCTGGAATCGGCTTATAAAGTATCCCAGTTCGGAGAACTGACTGGTCTGGACCTTGAAAAAGCAGCTAAAAAGATACAGGTCATTCCTCACATTATCTCCAAAGCGGAAGAAGGGGAAAAGACCACGGCTGAGATGGGATTGGACGCCCGGTATGCATTTTCTCAAGCTGTCTCCGGGAATCTCACCGTCAATCCTGATTTTGCCACAGTGGAGGCAGATCAGGAGGTCATCAATCTGACCCGTTTTGAGACCTTTCTTTCAGAGAAAAGAAACTTTTTTCTGGAAGGAAGTGAGATTTACAATCAGCGAATTAATTTGTTTTATTCGCGAAGGATTTCAGATATATACGGAGGGGCCAAAGTCTATGGGAAAGTCAAGGGCTATGAATTCCAGGGATTGACGGCTCAAACCAAAGAAAACCAGGAGACAGGGGAGAGCTCAGCTAATTTTACGGTCTTTCGTTTGAAAAAGGATGTGATGAAATCGTCAAACATCGGATTCACAGCGGCCAACAAGCTGATAAACGGAAGAAACTGGGGGACCGCAGGATTGGACACAGCCCTCTACTTTTCAGATACATTCAAGTTCACAGGTCAGTTGGCTGTGAGTTACGGAGATACCAACACAGACAACATCGCTTTTTTTCTCCGTCCGAGCTACGACACATCTACCTTTCATATCCACCT
>CAZUXT010000031.1:8300-27802 GCA_964624145.1 uncultured Eubacteriales bacterium
ACATCGCTTTTTTTCTCCGTCCGAGCTACGACACATCTACCTTTCATATCCACCTCCGGTACACGCATTTGGGGAGAAACTTTGCGGATAATGCCAATCAGGTCGGATTTGTCCGAGATGACAACCGGCGGGAGCTGGATTCGGCCATTTCCAAGATATTTTTTCCCAAGAAATTAGGATTGGAAAAAATCGAGTATGAATCCAATTACAATATATACTGGGGGCTGGACGGCACAATGAGAAGCTGGAAGGTCGACCAGGAAGTGGACTTTGATCTAAGGAACAAATTTTCATTCTCTCTGGAACATCACGAAGAATTCAAATTGTATGAAAAAGAATTCAGGAACAGGCAGAGTGAAGTAGGGATCGGATACAATACAAGAGAATGGCAGCATGTCACCTTTGTTTACAGCTTCGGCCGAAACTTTGACAGGGATTTTCAACTGCTGGAAGGGAATGTCAACTTTAAGCTGACGCAGGAATTTTCCACTTCTTACGGAATAGAGCGGGTGCTGTTTGACCCGGACCCTGAAGGAGAAAGCACTTGGATCCATGTTCTCAGGGCTACTAATTATTTCACAAACGACCTGTTTTTAAAGCTTTTCTATCAAATCAACACGGTGATTGATAAAAGAAACATCCAGGTTCTGTTTGTCTACCGGTTCCAGCCTCCTTTTGGGTCCATACAGCTCGCTTATCAGAAGGGAACCGGAGAGTTTGGCGAGAGAGGGACTCAGGGCCACACTTTGTTCCTCAAATTCGCCTATATGTTTTAATCTCAGCCTCTCTCATTGCTCCAACCACCTGATCTCCGTATAATGCATGTTAGAAACTAAGGAACAAAAGAATGAAAAAAGGCATCCGGAAGATCTATCAGGAAGTGGCTCCCACTTATGAGCTCATCAACCACATGCTCACGTTTGGCATGGATATTTTGTGGAGAAAGCGCACAGCCCGAAAAGCAGCGGATATAAACAGGGACAGGGCCCCCACATTCCGGCCTTTCCTTATACTGGATGTGTGCAGCGGCACAGGGGAAATGGCCCGGGACCTGGCTCTCCGCATGGACGTAAGAACCGCGCGCAGAGCCGAAATCTATGCGGCAGACGGAAGCCCGTCCATGATTTACAGGGCCAAAAACAAAAAACATCTCCGCACAGTCAGATTCACCCTTGCGGACGCAGGAAATCTTCCGTTTCCGGACCGCACCTTTGACCTCATCACCATCTCTTTTTCCGCCCGGAATCTCAATCCCAATCCGCAGTCCATGCTGTTCTATCTAAGGGAATTTCTCCGCGTCCTCAAACCGGGCGGCACTTTCCTGAATCTGGAAACCAGCCAGCCCCCTCTGCCCATCATCAAAGCGTTTTATCATATCTATATCCGTTCCGTGGTCAAACCGGTGGGGTATTTCATTTCCGGGTCAAAAGCCGGGTACAATTACCTCTCTTACACCATGCCCCGGTTTTATGATGCCCCGGAATTTTCTTCTCTCTGCCGCAAAGCCGGGTTTTACTCTGTCCGGCACCACCTGCTGTTTTTAGGAGCAGCGGCCATCCACACCGCACAAAAATAAGTTCCTCTGAAATCCACTTTGATATAGTAAATCTTGTTCCGGTCCGCTTCTCCATGGCTTTTCTCACTATTTTCCGATTATTGTTTTTTCCATTTTTCGCTGTTAGAATAGAAGCAGCAAAATCACGGTTTTTAGGAGGGTTATGATGTCGGATCTTACGATCCCCGTGCTGATCGACAATATAAAACGCCTTAAAGATTTTCAGAGAACCAGGTGCACGTATTTCCGCATCGAGTTTTCCGAAAGGCCTTTCACCGGAACGTTCCCTGTCTCTTCTTCTGAGAAGTTCAGAGCCGAAGCGTGGGGAAATTGGGCCGTGCTCACCGGCCCTCCCATGCGATCAGGTGAAAAAGACCTTTTTCTCTCATCCGATTCTATAGAACGCACACTCATGAAGATCGAAGACGATAAAGAACTTTTCTTGGACCTCGGGTACATATGGATTCCCAATCAGGTCCTTGGTGTTAAGGAAGAAGGCAAGGCTGTCACTGATATCAGAACAGGGGATGTCTTTCGGATCTCCACTTCCTTTTTTCAGAAGTGTTATTTTTTCGTGGCGGAAACAATACCGGAAAAAGAATGGCTGGAATACTGTTTGTCCTCCCCGGAGGAAATTCACCCCTCACCGGATGAAACCAAAGCTTTCAGAGAGTGGCGGAGGATGCAGATACAACGTTCTTATGACCGGTATCACCAAAAGTCAAACAAGAGACACCAGACACCCAAAAGGGGGGAGAAATGAAATACCTAAGCGTCACGCTCATTGATGTGGGCTGGGGGGATTCCATCCTCTGTGAAGCTTCCGATGTAGATGCCGGAGGGCAGAGGCCGCGTTTTATGCTCATCGACTCGAACGACAATGCGGAAAGGGATTACTGGCCCTCATGGAATTTTTTGCGCAAACATTTCGGACTGCGAGAGAACGAGTTCACTGTCACAAAGCCCTTTTTTGATGCGGTCATCCTCTCCCATGACCATTCAGACCACGGTTCCGGCTTGAAGCGCATCATGAAAAAGTACGGAACAAAGATCTTCTGGTATCCCAAGGTGGTAAAAGACGAGAGCGTGGTGGTGACGAGCCTGCAGAACTATGCAAACCATCCCAGGGTTCAAATCAAAAACCACGCCCTGGACTACAATAAGCCGAACATCGGCAGTCTCGGTGATGCGGCCACGAAAGTGCTGTGGCCGCCCCCTGACACCATTGACCCGAATCCGAACAACAACTCCATAGTGCTCACTCTGACGCTGGATGGAGTGTCCTTTCTTCTGACAGGGGATGCCGAAGGAAAGGTATGGCAAAAGATAGCCGGCCAGATCCCGTCAAACACCCAGGTGATCAAAGTGCCCCACCACGGATCGCGAAACGGCACCATCTATAACAAAGGGACTCCCTGGATCCAAAGGGTAAAGAACTTCCCTGTAAAGCCCCATCTGGGTATTAGCTGTCATCCCAACTTCCCGAACCGCTTCGACTTTCCGCATGACGATGTCCTCAAGGCTTTCAAACAGGATGCCTTTTCCTTTTACCGCACGGATACGGACTTTCACATCACCTGCATAAAGAGGGAAGGGCAGCCTGTAAAGATCCGCTATTCTCACGAAGCCTAAGCAAAGCCATCTCATCCTTTCATTGTTTTTCCCGGGCTGAATGAGAAGTCCCTTTTCTTTCTTATCCGTTACTTTATGCTGCCTCTGAAGATATCACTGGCTCTTTAATCCGGCCAGTCTCTTCCTGGCATCCTCGACCTCAGCGAAACCAGGATCTGCATCCTTCCACAGATCAAGAAATCTCTCATAATGCGTCATAGCTTCGTTCTTTTGCCCCTCCGCCTCATAAATTCTTCCCAGCCAGTAAAGACTTTGCGCATAAATGTCCCCTGTATAGAGCTTGCCCATGGCAAAGGTAAGTATCTTTTCAAGCTCCTCCCGGGCTCTTTCCATCTTACCTGACTCATAATAAGCTGAGGCTAAAGGCTCGGCAAAAACAGCCTGGTCATTGGTAAACGGAGTTATTCCATGCTCATAAGGAAGCAAAGAAATGGCTTGAGTGAAATAGTCTATGGCTTTGTCATAATTTTTTCTCTTGAGCTCAATGAGCCCCAGGAGGTGATGGGCGTATCGGATGTCTTTTTTATTGGCGCCTTTATCCACTAATCCCTCAATGTCAGCAGCTGCTTTCCGGGCATCTTCGATCGAATCCATGTTCAGAAAAGCCCTCCCCTTATAATAAAGCGCGCGTCTCTGCCATTTCAATGTATCACCTGAGCCCGGAGCGATGCTCCACACAGAATCGCAGTCCTTTAAAGCGTCTTCGGGCCGTCCGGATTTAAGATAGTTGTACGCCCTCCATATATAAAAACAGGTTGCCCACCAGTTATCTCCGAGCTTCTCAGCCAGTTCCAATCCCTTTTTATAATGCTCTCTTCCTTTTTCAAATTCCCCACGCAGTAGGTAGGAAGAGCCCAGAACAATTCTGGTATACAGATGACACCCCAGTTCCTTACTCTCAAGAACAGAGAAATAATCCTCCTCTGCCTTGTCAAATTCTTCTTTGCCGACGTAGGAATTCCCTTTATAAACAGGAATCCAAATATTTTCAGGATTAAGGGATTGGCCTTTATTCGCTTCGGCCAGGGCGCGGTCATAATCTCTTTGGAGAAAATAGTCCCAAGATAATTCAAGCCGGATCACATCACTGTCATGAATATCCCGAATATATCCCTCAAGAACTTTTGTGGCGGTTTCATACTTTCCTTGAGCTCTATAAGGCTCTGCAATATTGATGTAAGGGAAAACGGATTCATCCTTACCTTTAATCTGGACATTGAAACACTTTATGGCTTGATCCCACTGCTCTGTATCAATGTAGAGAACGCCCAGGTTTGTGTAGGCAATAGTATCGTTTGGATAAAGATCGAGAAGCTTTTCATAAGCTTCAATAGCTTTGTCATAGGTTCTTTCTGAGTATCTGTAAAATTCTGCCTCTATGAGAAAACTCTCTCTGTCAGACAATCTGTCTTTGAGCTCAAAAGCTTTCTGGAGATATGTGTCCTTTTCAGAAAATAAGGCCAGGTTGTTGTAGGCCATGGCCATGCTTCTGTACGCCATGGCAAATTCAGGGTCTATGTCGAGGGCTTTTTCCATACATTGAATGCCTTTCCGGTATTCCCCCTTATGATGGAATTCCCTTCCCTCCACGTAATATTTATAAGCTTGAGGAGAGCTGGTAGTGATCTTTTCGAGCTCCTTGTCAATGTCTTGAGAGATATCTTCTTCGGAGAGTTTAAGGTCAGCTTTGATTCTTTTTGTGAGCTCATCCACCATGGAGAACACAGACTGTTCGCCTTTCCCCTCCACCCGGTCCGAACCTATGATATTGCCTGTACTCATCTCCTGCAGTGTGTATTCGATCCGAAATATATCACCGGCTTTGGATAAGCCTCCCAGCAGAATGTGGTTTGCTTCTCCCTCTGTGGCGACTTTCATCAGATCCTCTGAAGCATAGCTCTTTGCCTCAAGAAGATCGAATTTTTTTAAAAGACTGTACAATTTGTCTCCGCTCAGCACATTTATATACTTTGACTGGGATAGGTCGGTGATGATGGAATCCGAAAGAGCGCTTCTCCATATATCATAACCTTCATCTCCGGTGTTGTTTTTAAAATACATCACAGCAACAGATGGTTTGCCTGAAGTGGCTGGAGGAACAGCTCCTTTGTGGGAAAGAATCCGCCATAGGACCACAGCCGCAATGATGAGAGCTGCCGCGACCAATATGGGGATAAAGAGCTTTTTGAGACTGAATTGGACTGTGATTTCCCTTGAAGTGAGAGGCTTTTTTTGGGGAGCTGTTCGTTCTGTGGTTGGAATGCCCTCTTCTATCCTGGAGAGCTCAGAACGAACTTCTCCGGCATCCTGGTACCGGTTTTCCTTGCCTTTTTCCAAACACTTGAGAATAAGGCGGTCGAGGTCATCAGAGATCTGAGGATTTGTTTCCTTTGGGTCTTTGGGAGCCTCACTTTTATGTTTGACTCCCACGGCAAAAGGAGTGTCTCCCTCAAAAGGAAGTTGACCTGTAACCATCTCATAAAGGATAATGCCCAGCGAATAGATGTCCGAACGCTGATCTGTTTCTTTAGCTTCTACCTGTTCCGGACTCATATACTCGGGTGTTCCGATTATGACACCTTCACCTGTTATCCCCTTCGTTTCAAGGGAGTGGGCAATCCCGAAATCCATGATCCGGACGTTTCCGTCTTTATCGATCATGATGTTGTTGGACTTCAAATCCCGGTGTACCACTCCCAATTTGTGGGCTTCTGCCAGTCCCTCACAGATCTGCTTGCCTATAGAGATGGCTTTGCCCACTGTGAGCTGGCCTGACTGCCGGATAAAGCTTTTAAGGTCTTGGCCGGGGATGTATTCCATAGTGATGTAGTAGCTGGCTTTTTCTCTTCCCAGGTCAAACATGCCGCAGATGTTTTTGTGCCTGATTTTACGGGCGGTAGTCAGTTCATTCCGGAAGCGTTCGACTGTTTTTTTGTCCGAGGCGATCTCTGGTTTAATGAGTTTGAGCGCGATTTTTTCCCCGGTCTCTTTGTCCAGGACTTTATAGACCCGTCCCATCCCTCCTTTGCCCAGCTCTTCAATGATCTGGTAGCGGCCCGCAAAGGTGGAACCCGTAGTCAGTTCTTCTTTTGCCGTTTCTATGGTTTTGGTGTGGGCTGAAGCATCAACCTGGGGCAGAGGAGTTCCGCAGTCTTTGCAGAATCGAGAATCCTCAGGATTTTCGGTCTGGCAATTCGGGCATTTGACAGCCAACTTTTCCCCTATTCTTTGTTTGAACAAAAAATATCAGGGAATCTGGGAAAAGTCAATTGAAAAAAGCGGGGATACGTGCTCGCTCTCTGTCCCTTCTTCTCTGTGTTTGTAACCAAAATGATTTTGTTACGTTTATATTAAAAAAAGATCCTATGAATAAAAAAAGGGCCTTTCAAATTGAAAGGGCGGTGAACCAATGGCTTCAGAATTTCGCCTTCCGTGCGGATATCAGCTTCTGGATTTTTGCGTTTTCAGCCTGTCTGGCGTTTACGGTGGCTCTTCTTATTGTCAGCTTTCAGTCCCTGAAAGCGGCGCTGGCAGATCCTGTTGACAGCCTGCGCTACGAGTAAAAAACAGGGACACTTTACCTATTTACCCTATTTTTTTTGCCCATTAATCGAATCTATTCAGGCCTTCATTGACAAAACCAGACCATATCTGGTATGAATGAAGAGCAGGATGTAAAAAAGGGATAGACAGGAGAATATAAAATGAAAACATCCGCAAAGATGGGCCTGATTTTGGTCTGTTTGATTTTTTGTGTATCCACAGGATTTATATCAAGCAGTGACTCGGATATGCAGGATGCGATACTTGTGGTCACACTGAGCTACACCCATCCCCAAACTGGAGAAAAAGTCACATTCAAGACTGATTCCCAACAAACAAACGGCGCCGAATGGCCTGGCTCTGCAAAGAATTGGAGTGTGCCCCCCGGAGTTGAACTCACTATAGATATGGAGTACCAAAACTTAGGGGATAATCCCAGCAGCGATGGGTTCAGTGTTGACTTATGGTTTGACTGGAATAAAAATCAGTACCCGCCTGATACCGAAGACGCGGATTATGTGTGCTTAGAAGAGGACCCAGGGGATTGTCGCCGATTCACAAAAACCATCACCATCGAACCGGACTTTCCCGGAAAGGACGGGACAGGCATCTACAATATCGCGGCATGGGTGGATCGGTTCGATACTCAAACAGAAGTGTCCGAGGATAACAATTTCGTGGGGCCGATTCAAATCAAACCACTCCTTACTGTTATGAAGAAATCCGCAACGCTCAAAATAAGAAAAATCAAGCCTGTAAAGCCTGTTAAAAAGCTCCCCCTTCTCAAGCAGCTCATCAAACCAGAATTTCAGACCTTTCACTTCCAGCTCCAATCCTCTAAGGCCAAACAGAGCTTTTCGTTCGCACCCAACCAGCCTGCCAATGTCCACATCAAAATCGAATGGAGAAATGGGAATGTCCCAATCCAGGCCATCCTCAGGGATGAGACCCATGCCCGCATTTTGGACCGCACAAAGGGTAGTGCACCGCTCGATCTTCATTTCAAGCAGTTGAAAAAAAGCGGGATTGAAAAAATGTCGGTCCTGGTAAGCTCCAACAGCCCCGGCATCACAGCCGGCCGGATCATTGTCCGTTATTTGAAGTAAAAAGCAACTCGCAAATTTTGGCTATTTATTTTAATTTAAACTACTTCGGCCAGCCAAGCTGCCAATCACATATGATTAACCAAAAGGAGGGAAAAATGGATGTATGGACAGTTATAGGATACCTTTTACTGGGTGGCCTGCTCGGCGCTGTGGGCCAGTGCCTCAGAGTGGTCGTAGGTCTTAAAAAGAAACATGACGAAGCCGTCCAAAAGGGAAAACCCCTTAAAGAGCTTTTTGACAAAACAAAAATGTTGACCAGCTTTCTCATCGCTTTTATTGTGGGGATAGCAGCCGGGGTGCTGGGCATTGTCAATTTCATGGGACAGGCGATCACCAGTCAATTCATACTGACTCTGATCGGCATCGGGTATATGGGAACGGATTTTATAGAGGGCCTCCTCATCAAAAAAATCTATTAAAAGACCCCTGAAGTCTTCTCTTAAGCTGCCTTTTTATTTCCCAGTAAATAGTGATTAACAACAAACATGGCGCCTATTAAAAAGGGTATTCCAATCATGATGAGGGTGGGATACGCAATCCCTCCGTGACCGGCAATAATAAGATAAGTCGTAAATCCAACGATGCCCAGCATTAAAAGCATACCGCCTATATGTTCCCGTTTCCAGGCGATGATCAGAATAATAATCATTGCAAATACAGGTATGTTACCCATTAAAAGTGCTGCAAGGATATTCCAAAAGCCCTTTTCATACTGAAATGCCTCTATCGAAAACAGCGCCCAGAAAAGAATCAGCAGGATTAGTAGAATGCGTAAGATCCACGTAAGGTATCGGCTGCCTTTGTTAGTTGATTTTTTCATGATAACCTCCTTTTAATATACTAAAATAGATTCTTGCCTATTCGCCTCCACCTGATACCACCCTCAGGATTAAAAGAAAAATAGACCAGCTTAGCCCTTGCGACAACGTCATTAAGCGGAATCGGGCCCCAGTGACGCGAATCGAGACTGTTATCACGGTTGTCACCGAGGACAAAGCACTGCCCTTCAGGAACTGTAAAGCTCATGTCCTTTCTTTCGCTCCCCTTAATATAGGAGACAGCATAAGTTCCCGAATCCCCTTCCTCATATAAAGTTATGGTTTCCTTATTAGTATTTTCACCATGCCTATTCTCTAAATCCGGACCCTCTTTACTTGATATATTTTGTTCGTTCACATAAAGGTCCATCCCTTTTATTTCGATTTTGTCTCCGGGAAGGCCGATAATCCTTTTAACATAAGGTATTGTCTTGTCTTTTGGATACTTAAAAACAACCAGGTCACCTTTCTTTAAACCATGATTTTTTGCTGAATGATCGATTCTCCTGTTGGTCATGATTAAATCTCCGGGAAGCATCGTAGGAGTCATGCTTCCGGTTGTTATCCGATACGGTTGAGCAAGAAAACATATTTTAGACAGATCTGCAATTTGTCCTAGGGGGTAAGAACTCAGTAAAATGATGAGGAGGATGTAAATATAGAGCTTATTATAGAATTTCAACACATAATTATTCCCTATTCGTTTAGCATGCTTCCAGGCATCCACTGCTGCCCAGATGTATATACCCAGACTGGTCAAGATAGACAGAAGAAGAAAAAGGATCATCATTTGGCCGGAACCTAAGACACTTATTTGGAAAAATAGAAAAGGGATGATTGAATAGATTAAGAGTATGATGATCCCTTTCCTTGGTTTCCCGTTGTATACATGTCCCAAACCGGTTAAGAATAAAGATAGACCCAGAGCAAAAAGAGGTTTTCTTTTTTTGAACTTAATTTTTCTATCTTCCATCTTTCATCCTTAATTAACCATCATTCTTATATAAATGAAGTTGAGAAGCTGAATATTTTTAAAAGCCCAAAGACCAATCCGATTCCCACAAGCACCCATTGAACAGCTCTCGAATACAGTATCCTCTCAAGGAGAGGAAACCACTGATAAAAAGGATTGTCGCTCTTGGTTTCTTCCTCCCATATTTTGGCTACCACTCTGTCCGCGAAGCCAGGAGGTATCTTTGGTTCAATCACATCACGGACAAGGGAGTCCAATTCCGCAACTTGGGCTGCTATTTCAGAGCAGGCGCTGCAGGAAAGAACATGTTTTTTATCCTCTTGTCTCAATTCCCTGCCCCATGCAATATCTTCCTGGATAAGGCAACAGGGACGCTGCGAATTTTTCATAACACTTTCTCCTTTTCAAGAATTTGTCTCAAGATCTGTTTTCCCCGGAATACACGAGATTTTACAGTTCCCACAGGACATTCCTCGATATGCGCGATCTCTTCAAGCGATAGCTCTTCAAAATAGGATAGGACCACGGCAACATGAAGTTTTTCCGGGAGCTTGTTTATAGCATTTTGGACTTTGGAATACAGGTTGCGTTTTTCAACTATACCCTGTGGACTTTGTTCGAAATGATCTTGACTTCTCTCTATGGTACTGATGGGATGCTCCATCCTCCTCTTTTTTTTCACTTTTTCATTAATGGCGAGATTTCGGGCAATGGTGATGAGCCAGGAAGAGAAAGAAGCTCCCTTTTCCACATCAAAATCAGCAATATTTCTATAGGCTCTCAGGAATGTCTCCTGGGCAAGGTCTTCCAGGAGCTGAGTTTGAAATAAAAATTTTCCCAGAAAGGAAAAAACCATTCTTTGGTAACGTATGACCAGGAGTTTGAAGGCGTTCTTGTTGCCTTTTACGGACTGTTCAGCTAGAAAACTGTCATCCATGGACTCTTTTATTTTTCCCTTCTATATTGTTATACATTTGAGACAGTAAAAAGTTCCCTCCTATTTTAGATGTGTCTGATAAATTCATAAAAACGGAACGTCTGTGGAATTTATTGAGTTTTTAAATAAGAAATCATGATTTTACCGCTCATTACATATCACTCTTTGAAAATATTTTATTTACAATTTCTATTAACTCAAATTCAAAAATCGGTTTGCTTAGTGTTCCTTCATGTTTTGTTTTTTTCAGTCGGGTGGATCTCAATAGATCTGAATTGCTGCTTAAATAGACAATAGGGATACCCTTTTCCTTACGAATCATCTTTGCCGCATCAATACCGTCTAGGTTTCCTTTTAACTTGATATCCATGAGAATCAGGTCAAATCTTTTTTTTCTAGCTTTTTTTACAGCTTGTTCACCGCTGGAGACGATCTCAACATTATAAGGAAATTGAGATGTTAATGGAATTTTCAAATCAAGCGCAGTAATGTATTCATCCTCTGCTATGAGAATCTTTCTTTTTGGCATATTCATATCCCTTAAAGATAATTCTGAAAGTTGTCCAGTCATTTTGTTCAAGGGTTGCTGTTCCTTCGATTTGTTGGGCAAGGTTTTTCACTAAATTCAATCCCGACACTTCCGTACTGTCAAAGTCAACACCGGCAGGTAATCCGACGCCATTATCCCGGTAAATGAGCTCATAGGTTTCCTCATCTAACATATGAAATCTTACTTCGATTTTGCCTTTTCTATCACCCGGAAAAGCATGCTTGATCGAATTGGTGAACAGCTCGTTAATGATAAGAGCTGTTGGAATGGCGGTATCCAACCCAAGGATCACATTTTTAACGTCCAGTTTCAAACTGACCCGCTGGCTCAGGCCGGATGATTGATAGATATCATTCAGGACATCTTCCAAATATTCCTTATAATCGATACTGGCAAAATTTTTCGTGTGGTACAGTTTTTCATATACTCTTGCCATCATAAAGATGCGATTCCTGCTCTGGTCAAACAGACTGAGAATATGATCATCGGTGATCTTTAGTGACTGCAGATGCAGTAAGCTGGCAACGAGTTGGAGGCTGTTTTTCACCCGGTGATGGATCTCGGTCAGGAGCATTGTCTTTTCCCGCAGCTCCTTTTTTAGTTCTGCTTCCGCCTTTTTGCGTTCGGTTATGTTGCGGACTATATTTAGAATGGCAGGTTTGCCCCGATAGGTAACGGGACTGGAGCTGATTTCCACCGGAATGATTTCACCTTGCTTGGTCCTGTGCTCGGTCTCAAAGACCTTTTTTTCATCTGATTTCATGCTTTTGATTAATTTGGCGATTTCATCTGCACTCAGATGGGAATCGATATCGACCGGTCCCATAGTCAGTAATTCTTCTCTGGAATAGTCTAAGTTCCTGACGGCCGCATCATTCACCTCCACGAATTTTCCCTCAAAATCGATCACAGAGGCCGTATCGTTCATCCCGTCAATCAACTGTTTGTATTCTTTATTTGAATTTTTCATTTTAAGCGCCTCATAGATTTTTTATGATGACGGGTGAGTCAAAGCGTTAAATTCTTTTCCCTCTATTAAGCTGTATCATATATGATACACGTAGAAAACACATTACGTCAACCAGAAATCGCATAGAAAAAAGTCTATTAAAAAACATCTATCTCTTTATGCCTCCGGACTTGCGTAACGATCGGCCCTTTGACCGCAAATCCTAGCTATCCGATTATTTGGGTTTTTTTATGAAAGCTTGACATGGATTTTTTGCCCTGATATAAACAATCATAATGTTAGGGATTACTGTTCGAGCAAACAAAGCAGAAAACCAACATAAACCAAATAAGGAAATTCATATCTATAAAAGGAAGATGAAATGAAAAATAGCAAAAATCTTTACATTTTAATTGGCTTACTTCTTTTGTTGGGATTATCGCTTAATGTCTATGCAAGGGAACCCGAACATAACCAGGTGATTATTTATGAACACACCAATTACGAGGGGTCATACATTGTTCTCAGTTATGACAAGACCGTCAACAGCGTCGGTTCTTGGCACACGGACTCCGGAAAAAGCTGGAACGATAAGATCAGTTCAGTGAAAGTGGGAAAACATGCCAAACTCATACTCTATGCAGACAACTTGACTCACAACAACGGCGGCGCATCAATTGTATTTCAGGGAAACTGCAGTTCCATAAAAAAGATATCCAAGTTGAGTTCATATGGCTGGAACGACCGGGCCACTGGGCTTAAGGTACGAATGGCGGATTGTTACAGATAAAATAACACGCAAGAGGAAGGCGCTGGAATTTTAATTTACTGATCTCTATTATTTCGCTGCGATCATGGATATTTCGACTTTCGCATCTCTTACGAGTCCGGCCACCTGGACACACGCCCGCGCCGGAGGATCTTCGGGAAAAAAGGCGATATACGCTTTATTCATCTCTGCGTAATCTTCAAGGTCTGCCAGATAAACCGTGCACCTCACCGCATCACTGTAATCCATATTGGCCTGGCGAAGAATAAGACCGAGATTTTCCAGGCATTGTTTTGTTTGTGCCCCCACATCCTGAGGCAGTTCATTGGTCTCCGGGTCCATACCAATAGAGCCTGATAGGAATAAGAGATCCCCGAATTTGACGGCTGGGCTGAAAGGGCGTCCCTCAGCTTGCTCCATCTTAATGACTTCTTTTTGAACAGCCTCCTGCTCAGGTTCGGTCGCCTCTTCAGTCTGGCAGAAGCTAAAGGAAAAAATAAACACAATGATTAAAACAAGGATTCCTATGGGTATTTTTTTCATTACTCCCTCCTGAAAGATGATGCCTGAATTAAATATCAATTGGCAATGAATGTCAATTAAGCAAAGCAATCCCGTCCCCCCTCTGTCACTGCGATGTTTTCATCGTACGATCGTCATTGCGAGTTTCCAAAGGAAAAGAAGCGATCTCCTCCTTAATTGAAAGAATATGAGTGATTCATCGGTTCCTTACTTTTCTATAAATATCACGCCTGTGACCTATTTTAATGACCCAAACAGTCAATATATTATCCTTTATTGAATAGACAATGCGGTAATTTCCCTGCCTTATTCGATACAAATCCTGATCAGATAGCTTTTCATGTCCTTGAGGTCTTGGATTTTCAGAAAGTGATTCAATTTTTTTTATAATACGCTTTAAGTCTTTATCAGGTATGTTTTTTATATCTTTGAGTACGGATTTCTTGAAATATATTTTATATGCGGCCATCTTTTTTGAGCTCTTTAAGAACATCTTTAAAGGGGATCAAAGGCTCGTTGACTCTCTTTTCAAAGGCAGCCAAATCCTCCGCATCTTCGGCAAGAGCCATTCTGACAGCTTCGTTTACTAGTTTGGACATGGACTTGGAGGTCTCAATGGATTTGATCTTTAAGGCTTTATGCAGGGCCGGGTCAAGATATATGGTTGCCCGTTTTGATAGGGTGTTCATAAAAACCTCCTTTTATGATTCAATGGCATTATAACATTATAACGTTATAATGTCTATTACGCAAAGGGGAGTTAATCATGATTGCATAATTCGGTTCTTCCAATTTGACTCCTCCCCTTATCCTGCGCAATCAGATAAACAATCCATTCGAGTTTTCTTTTTCGAATAGTGCTACTAAATGAAAAACAACTTGCGATTAGTATCCTGTCTTCCTCATAAGAAGTCAATTGACGAAGGCAGTAGAGTACAATTTATTAAAATAATTGGATTATAATCCACGAATTTATATAAATTACTTGCATTAGGCTCCGAAATTTGCTATTTTAAGAAGCAAAAGGACATGAAGATACCACGCGCTATCCAATCTAATATCTTAAAAAAACTCCAACCCAATAAAGTAGTGGTCATCTATGGTCCCAGACAAGTGGGAAAAACAACCCTCCTTCATCATATACTGCCACAACTCAAAGAAGATTACGTGTTCCTATCAGGAGAGGACAGAACTGTTCAGCCCTGGCTTGCCAGTCAATCCATAGAAAAACTCAGAGAAAATATAGGCAAGAAAAAGATTTTAATCATTGATGAGGCTCAAAAAGTGCCTGAAATCGGCTTAAATCTAAAATTGATTGTCGATCATATAAAGGGTATCAAAGTTTTGGCGACAGGTTCTTCTTCATTTGAACTGGCTCATCAGGTGGGTGAACCCCTGGTAGGGCGGAAATGGCAGTATTATCTCTATCCCATAGCCCAATTGGAGATGAACCAACTTGAGGCGCCGTATCAAACCAAAAGCCGGCTTGAATCGCGGTTGATTTATGGAGCCTATCCTGAAGTAATAACCACAAAGGATGTGGCTTTGAAACGGGAGCTGCTGAATTCAATCGTGGACAGCTATCTTTACAGGGATATATTAGAACTAAACGGCATTAGAAAGCCGCGCAAGATTATCGACGTTTTGAAAATGCTGGCATTTCAAATCGGCAGTGAGGTCTCTTTAAGCGAATTAGGGAATAACGTTAATATGGATCTAAAAACCATAGAAAAATACCTTGATCTGTTAGAGAAAGTCTTTGTTATAAGAAAAGTTAACGGCTTTTCCAGAAACTTGAGAAAAGAAATAACTAAAAATTCCCGCTATTACTTTTTTGATAACGGCATCCGAAACGCTCTTATCAATAATTTTAATGATTTGAAGACCAGAAATGATATTGGACAGCTGTGGGAGAACTATTTGTTTATGGAGCGGATCAAAAAACAGCACTATCAAAATATCCTTGTGAACCGGTATTTCTGGCGAACGTATACTCAACAGGAAATTGACTTAGTTGAAGAAAGAGAGGGCAAACTCTTTGGGTATGAGTTCAAATGGGGAAGTAAACTAGGTAAACATCCCACAGAATGGCGCAGAGCTTATCCGGGAGCTGAATATAAAACCATAAATCAGGACAATTATTTGGATTTTATAACCTGAACCTATTTCCGGTTGTTTGCATATTACCCATCAAAATAGGACAAAATGCCTATTGACTAAAACTCCTGCACAAGGTATTCGTATATAAAATGGAGACCAATGATGAACGTAGTTGAAATCGAAAACGTGACAAAGACCTTCGGCTCGGTCACAGCTGTGGATGAATTGTCCCTCAATGTCCCGAAAGGGTGCATTTACGGTTTCATCGGGCCCAATGGGTCAGGAAAAACCACCACTCTGCGGATGATCATGAACATTTTCTACCCGGATTCAGGGGCCATACGAACGTTCGGTGAGAAAATGAAAGGGACCAGTACCGACCGCATCGGCTATCTCCCGGAAGAGCGGGGCATGTACAAGAAGATGAAGGTGCGCGACCTCCTCAAGTTTTACGGGGAACTCAAATGCGGACATAAAGTGGACAAAGACGTGGACTACTGGCTTGAGCGGCTGGAACTCAGCGATTGGAGCCAAAAAAGAATCGAGACCCTGAGCAAAGGGATGGGGCAGAAGGTCCAGTTTATCTCGACCATTGTGGCCAAACCCGAGCTTATCATCCTGGACGAACCTTTTACGGGTCTGGATCCGGTCAATGTGGAAGTGATCAAAGACGCTGTTCTTGACCTCAGGTCCGATGGATCCACAGTGATCTTCAGCACCCATGACATGAATGTGGCTGAGAATATGTGCGATTTCATATTCATGATATTCAAAGGACAAAAAGTCCTGGACGGAACTCTGGCATCGATCCAGAAAAATTACGGAAGCGACACGCTCCGCATCCGGACAGAAGGCGGAAGATCCTCCCTGGACAACATAGAAGGCGTGGATAAGATCACAGACTTCGGAAAACTCCAGGAGCTGCGTATCCACCCGGGATTCGATCATCAAAAAACACTGAGCCAGATCATGTCCCGCACTCAGGTCTACAGCTTTGAACTGGCCACGCCCACGCTGTATGACATTTTCCTCAGAATTGCCGGGCCCGAAGCCGAGGAGCACTCCGATGCGTAAAACACTGAGATTCATAAAACGGGAATATCTGGCAGCAGTCAAAACAAAAGGATTCATTATCATGCTCGTCCTGATGCCGGTGATGATGGGAGGAAGCGGCATTGCCATGTATCTCCTTCAAGGCCAGGTGGACACAAAGGATAAACATGTGGTCATCATAGACCGTGCCGGGATCGTGACAGACATGGTCCTCAAGGCAGCCGAAGAACGCAATGCGGCCGCTGTTTTTGATAAAGAGACCGGGAAAAAGGTCCAGCCTGCTTATGTGTTCGAAGCAGCCAAGCCCAATGTCTCAGATCCGCAGACCCAGAGGCTGGAGCTTTCAGAACGCATACGCAAAGGGGAGCTTCACGCCTTTTTAGAGATAGGCCTGAATGTGCTTCATCCTGAGGGTGATGAGAGTACATTCCAGATCAAATACCACGCAGAAAATGCGGCTATCGACAGTGTCCGAAACTGGCTGGACAACACGATCAATCCCTACCTCCGCAGGATCCGCCTGTCAGAGGAGGGGATCGAAGGACCAAAAGCCGATGAGATCATGACCTGGATCCGGGTGGAGCCTATGGGATTGGTCTCCGTAGATGAAGAGACAGGCGCGATCAAGGAAGCCAGAAAAACCGGCGAACTTGAGGCTATCCTCGTGCCGATCGTGCTTTTTTTCCTGATGTTCATGCTGGTGATGATGGGGGCCATGCCCCTTCTCCAGAGCACCATGGAGGAAAAAACACAGCGGATAGCCGAAGTCCTCCTGGGCAGTCTCCAGCCCCATCAGTTTATGACGGGTAAAGTCGTGGGAGGCCTGCTCGTTTCTTTGACCGGAGCGCTGGTTTATGTGTTTGGCGGCGTCTTTTTTATGGGAAGGATGGGATTGACAGATTTTATTCCCTTTCATGTGATTCCCTGGTTTTTTACCTTCCTCGTTCTGGAGATCGTCATGGTGGGTTCGATCCTGGCTGCAATCGGTTCGGCCTGCAATGATCCCAAGGACGCCCAGAACCTGACTTTCCCGGCCATGATCCCGGTCTTTTTGCCCATGTTCGTTTTCATGCCCATTTTGCAGGAACCGACCAGCGCTTTTGCCACGTGGCTGTCCCTGTTCCCCCTTTTCACACCCATGCTCATGGTCATCAGAACAGCCTCACCTGTGGGTATCCCCGCGTGGCAGCCCTGGGTTGGACTGGCAGGAGTTCTGCTCTTTACTGTTTTTTTCGTGTGGATCGGAGGACGGATATTTCGTGTCGGCATTCTTATGCAGGGCGGCCCTCCCAAGCTTTCCAATATGATCAAATGGGCTTTCCGCGGGTAATTTGCTGTCATTGCGAGCGAAGCGAAGCAATCTCATTTATTTCTTAATTTAATTGCTTTTATTTAATTTTAATGCTATTATTACTAAAAATTAATTAATAATAACATTATTAAAATTAAAAATGTGGCAGAAAAAGTATTACCATCGCTTTCTTATTGATCAGCTGAAAAAATGGATTGATCGTAGGGAAATTTATGCAATCAAAGGACCACGCCAGTCAGGAAAAACAACCCTGCTGAAGATGGTTAAGGAATATTTGATAGAGAAAAAAAGAATTAATCCTGACAATATTATTTTTTTAACGTTTGAAGATAGAGATATTTTAGAGAAATTCTCTGAGGATCCAAAGGAGTTTGTCCGTAGTTATATAGGCCAAAAAAACAAGGAGCGTTTTTATTTTCTTCTAGACGAATTTCATTATGTGGAAGAAGGCGGCCAAAAATTAAAACTTCTTTATGACCTTTTTGAAAACATAAAATTTATCATAACAGGTTCTTCATCATTGGAGCTAACAGGAAAAACAGCGAAATATTTAGTGGGAAGAATGTTTTCTTTTTATCTGCCTCAATTAAGTTTTGCTGAGTACATCAATATTAAATCTCAACAAATGAATAATGTCTATACCGAGAGAAAAAAATTAATCAGGGATTTTATCATTTTCGGTAAGGATTTCAGGCTGGAAAGAGATATTTTCAGGTCAGATTTTAAAAAGCATTTTGAAGAATATTCCCTATTTGGGGGATATCCGGAAGTGATAAAAACAGAGGATTTAGAAACCAAAAAGGTTATATTAAAAAACATTTATGAAACCTATGTAACAAAAGATATTATAGAGCTTTTAAGGTTAAACAAAGTTTCAAAGTTGAGGAATATAGTCAAACTCTTAGCTACAAGAATAAGCAGTCTCCTCAATTTTAACGATCTTTGTAATGATTCCAACGTTTATTTTAAAGAGCTTAAAAATTTTCTTTCTATACTTGAAGAAACCTACATTATATATCTTTTAAAACCCTTTTATACCAACAAGGCAACAGAGCTAAGAAAAAATCCCAAACTTTACTTCATGGATACAGGTTTGAGAAATTTTGCTATAGATAATTTCAAAGGAATTCCATTAAGAACAGACGGAGGAAACATTATAGAAAATGCAGCTTTTGTCCAGCTTCATATCAATTTTCCTGAGATTCCGCTTAAATATTGGAGGACCTTAGCAAAAGCAGAAGTTGATTTTATTTTGGAAAGAGAAAAAGATTTGGTTCCCATAGAAATTAAATACGCGAATCTTTCAGTGCCCAAAATAAGCCGGAGTTACAGAAGTTTCCTGTTAAAATATAAACCGCAAAATGCACTGGTTCTTACCCAGGGGTTTTGTGGACAAATTAAAGTGAATTCATCTAGGGTCAAATTTGTCCCGATCTGGTACCTTTGAATAAATTCACTCTCACTCCAGGTCCAGAGCCATGATGAAGCGTTCTCTCGGGTCATTAAAAAAGATTTTTTTCGGGTCAAACTCGTAAGGATCCCAATCGTCCATCTCCCAGCTATCTCCATAGTCATAGCAGTAAACAACCCTGTCTTTAGGATTTATAAAAAAGTCCTTAAGGGGAACTTCAGTTGAAACAAGCCAATCTTTATCCATATCCCATGGCTTCCACCATGGACATT
>CAZUXT010000031.1:27902-39346 GCA_964624145.1 uncultured Eubacteriales bacterium
TCAGTTGAAACAAGCCAATCTTTATCCATATCCCATGGCTTCCACCATGGACATTCGATATGGGCGATCTCTTCAAAGGTGCCAATACCGGGGATTCTGAAGCAGTGGAGGTGATAATCCAACCAGCTCATGGCATCCTGAAGAGCAACATGAAGGTCATAGAATGTGTAACTCTCGGGGATCTGGATTCTTCTCCAGACCGGTGGTTTGGTATCCAGCAAAGTGCACTTGAATTGATAAACGTTTGTGAACGGCCTTTTTCTGGGAACTGTCAATTTTTGAATAACAGTGTCTTTGCCTAATTTATGCTCGATTTCTATGATCTGTGTGGAGGGACTGATGATATTTTTATCCTTGCCGGGTTTTTTTGGTTTTTTGCTCATTTTTGCCGCGATTATTTTACTTTACTTCTTTGTGAAAAGGAAGCCAAAGGTGGTATTTAGTAGGGAAGCCAACTGAAACGGTCAAGCTTGAGCAGGCCTATTTTAAAGGCTGTTGCGTAAAATTTATATAAATTATTTGCATTAGCTATGGGAGCAGGACAATTATAAGGATTAAAAGGGAGATCAATTGTGAGTCGATGATCTGGTATTATTATATTTCTGGTGAATCCAAGGCCTTATAAATTCTTGAGAGCATTGTTTTGTACCCGCACAATTCCCTTCGATGTGGTTTGCTTCTTGAGATATGCATTAGGATCGTGCTCGAGCGCTCCCTGAGGGAGGAACGCCCATAGCTGCCCGAGATCCTGTTTTATACGTTCATGGTAGAAGCTCGGAATCTTGGTCGTTTCACCCTCAAAAAATCGTCGCAAATTGACATCGGTGTCGAGCATTTTACGGATCATTCTTTGATACTTTAACCTTCCGAATCCCTCCGACGACACTGCGCTCAACACATTCATCCAGCCCGGAATTGTGGAGCCCTGGGCGGCAAACCGGCGGCGGATACTACGCCACGAGAAGGAAGACCTCAAGAGATCGATGATGTGGTCGTACAGCTCGATCCAGATATAATTCAAAGGCCGTACGTTCATGGCCTGGAAGTTGTTTAGAAAGTGGAACGGGAAGGGAAGGACCCGTCCTGCTCGCTGCAATTCAAGGTTTAGAGGTGCCGCTTCGCCGAATGCCGTTAACAGGCTGAAGCCCGGGAATGCGCCGGGCACAAGCTCCAAGAACAGTTTAGTAAGCTCGAAAGGTTCGGCTCCTAGGTCCGTATCAAGGCCGAGGATGAAATTCGCCCGGACGTAGGGTATGTACCGAAGGATAACGTTCATATGTTCAGCCACATAGCGGACTTTCTTCTCGCCCATCCGTGTTCCCGATTTCGACTTGTTGCATAGGTCGAACCACGATTCTATGCCAGGCAGGATGGCCTTGAATCCGTTTCGCTGCAATCTCCGCAGTCGAGACTCGGAAAGCAGAGAAAGGCTGCTTTCCGCGACGAAGTCGATACTGTTTGGTGGTACGGCCTCTTCTATGGCGTCCATGCACTCATCAAATCGAACACCGAAGTTGGGATCGTGCCATCCTGCCCGCGGGTGCTTCATCTTCTTCAGCAGAAAACGTAGATCTACCTTCATCTGCTCGAAGTCGAGCGGAAAGAAATCGACTTTGGAGTCGATGCAGAAGTTGCAGGCGTAAGGACAACCGAAACTCCCTATGAGCGGGACGAACTTGATAGCTGGGGCCTTTCTAATCGTCGGCTCGATGAATTCCCACCGCTCCTCAACGCTTGGCATGTCGTTGGGTTGCTGTTTCGCAGTGAGATGGACTCCAAGGGGCCTGTGCGGCGCATAATCTTGAAGAAGGTCGTGCAGAAGCTGTTTGTCGGTAAATCCGAGGACATAATCGAAGTATTTACAGGCATCTTCCGGATAGCACCGTGCGTGCGGTCCTCCAAGCACGGTCACCGCGCTGCGCTGCCTGAACAAATTGCTGAGTGCGTAGGATAGCTGCGCAGCCTGGGTAAAGGCGCAAATAAAGACAAGATCGATGTCGGCCGGCAGCTCCTCTAAAAGATTCTCAAACCCAGTGTAACAAACAAACTTAATGTCGTGACCGGCTTGCTTGCACCACACCGCAATAACTTGTGGCATGATGCTTGCAAGGCTGGGATTCATAACCCTGGCATAGAGGGCTCGGGTAGGCCCCTTTGTCACAAGGTCAAGGATAGCGATTCTTAGTTTGCGCAAAGATATTTCTGTCAGAATTACTGATGGGAAGTTTATATCACAGAAAAAATTTAAATTCAAATATGTAACAACAACATGACAACGGATCTTTTTCTTTTAATTATGGCTTTCCCTCTTTCCTTTTTGCTGTTCTTCTTTTTTCTCTTTTTTCTCTCTTTTCAATCTGCTTCTCTTTTCTCTTGCGTTCTTCTATCCTATGTTTTTTTGTTTGCTTTCTTTTCATTTCCCCTTTTCTATAGCCGGATTATGTAATCCCAAGACTGCATTTAAGTCTTGCACCATATCTCTAGATTCTATAGTGTTATCAAGTCTGACCTTGTCCTTTACTCTTTATTCCTGCCAAATTGAGCCCAGAAGAGAACTGGGGCAAATGTTAATAAACACCAATAGAAATTATACCTCTACGCTGACCAAATTACTTTTTTTCGATTAACTCTAGAGTAAATCTCTTTTTCAGCTTCATTCCAGCAGCACCGAGAATAACTCTAATGGCTTGAGCATGGCTCCCCTGTTTTCCAATAATCTTGCCGGCATCTTCAGGAGCAACTTTTAATTCAATGATAGAGCTCTGTTCCCCGTCCAATTGGGAAACCTGAACCTTGTCCGGATTGTCCACTAATGATTTGGCAATCAATTCAACGAGTTCTTTCACAGTAACCTCCTTTAATATTTTGGAATAAAGTACTTATTTTCAATAGCCACTTATAAAAGGCTTGAGTTTTCGGCTATAACTTGGCTGCCTCAATTTCCTCAAGGCTTTCTCTTCGATCTGTCTGATTCTCTCCCGCGTAACTTTGAATTGCTGACCAACCTCTTCAAGGGTATGTTCATTACCGTCTCCTAATCCGAATCTCATTTTTAAAATAGTTGCTTCTCTATGGGTATGGTTTTTCAATGCTTCTTCAATTTTCTCTCTCAAATTAATTTGAATAACTGTATCGGGAGGAGAAGGAATGACTTTATCTTCGATAAAATCACCAAGGTGGCTGTTCTCTTCTTCCCCAATAGGTGTTTCAAGAGAGAAAGGCACTTGGGAGATTTTCATTATTTTATGTACTTTATAGATTGGCAGATCCATCTTTTTCGCAATATCTTCACATGTGGGTTCTCTACCTTTTTCCTGGACAAGGCTTCTCGAAACTCTATTTAACTTGTTTATGACTTCATTCATATGAACAGGAATTCTTATCGTCCTTGCCTGGTCAGCAATGGCACGAGTTATTCCCTGTCTTATCCACCAATGTGCATAAGTTGAAAATTTATACCCTCTTTTATATTCAAATTTATCCACTGCTGTTATTAGGCCCATGTTTCCTTCCTGAATTAAATCAAGAAACTGTAGTCCGTAGTTGCTGTACTTTTTGGCAATGGAAACCACTAATCTTAAGTTAGCTGTGATAAGCTCTTTTTTCGCTTGATCGCTGATTTTCTTCCCTTTAGAGATGACACAAAGTGTTCTTCTTAAACCGTGGGAATCAAGTCCGATCTCTTTCTGAAATTGCCTCAGAAGCTTGTTGATTTCTCGAATTTTCTTTTTCGGTTTCTCTTTTTCTTTTTTAGTTGCGTCTTGAGAAATTGATTTCTTCAGCTTTTCTTTTGTTTCTTCTGTTTCGTCTATAACTTTAAGTTTATTCTTGAGATCCTCAATAATCATTTCTCTGAATCTTTCACGGAGATTAAGTCCTCTGATGAGACAGCTCATGTTGACTATGAGACGCTTTCGGGTGAAATTATTTTTATTTCTCGAAGGGATGCTCTCCAGCCGGGAATTTATCTCTCTGATTTTCTTGATTTTATCCGTAATATCTGATATTTTTTCTCCCAGGTTTCCCTTTGCGTTATTATTCTTGCTGGAGCCAAAAATCCTGTCAATAATTTCCGGCTCCTCCCTTATCTTCTCTTCTATTGAGAGAACTTTTGTAAGGACAAATCTTGTTTTGGAAATTGCCTTGATCGTAGTCTTTTCGCCTCTTTCAATTTCTATGGCAATAGCTAACTCTTCATCCCGTTTTAAGAGCGGGATATTGCCCATATCCTTAAAATAGAGCTTCAAAGGATCGGTGGTTTTTTCCAGATTCTTGTACAAAAAAAAGCCGCTCTTTCTTTTTTTAGGAGGAATCTCTGTATGTTTATTGAATATTTTTATCCCACGCTGATCCATAGAGCTTAGAAAATCATCAAAACTCTTTCCAGTATTCATAGCCTCTTAGAAGGATTTCTTTACTTCGTCAAAAAAAGATATCCTTATTTCTCTCCTTTTTAAAATAAACTTATGAGTTTTGTCTTTTTCAATTCTTTTGACTAGAATTATAGTAGTGTTTACGAATTTGTAGATACAAATGGGTATGTCTGACAACCCTTAAATATGCTTCTATGCAAAATTTGGGTGTGATCTTGAAAATCCGAGTGCAGCTTATCAGAAGCGTCTTTTACCTCCAAATCCACCTCGGCGGTCATCACGAGGACGAGCCTCGTTGACCTTAAGGGTGCGCCCCTTCAAATCTTTCCCATCAAGCCCGGAGATTGCGGACCTAGCTTCTTGATGGTTGGGCATCTCCACAAATCCGAATTCCCTCGAATCACCGGTGTGCTTATCCGTGATGATTTTAACAGATGCGACCTGCCCGAACGCTTCGAAAGCTTGGCGCAAATCGTCTTCGGTGGCCTCCCGTAATAAATTGCCTACGTAAATATTCATTCTGACTTCCTTTTAATATTGGACTTTTCGTAAGGGGGGATTTTGTGTTTGATTGTTGAAATTTTCCCTGATCCCTTATGATTTCGGCCTGTTCTTACTAATGGACAGGTATCTTCGAAGCAATAGATAATAGCACATTACTGACTTCCCGTCAATGAGTTGTACTCGTTCAATACATTAGTGACACTTGTCATTTTGTTTATTCAGCCACATTTGATAATATTCATTTGGGGTTAAGTAATCAAGGGATTGATGAGGTCTAATGTAGTAATATCCACATACAGCCATGCGGTTCAAAGCCAAAAAAGATTATATCCGTCTTCTCAGAGCCCAGAAATCCGATCTCAGCAAAGAGGCATGAAACTTTTTTTCAGAAAAGGGAATATACCAGAGGCCTTGACCTCTTTAATCAAAGAGGAAGCATTGGATGGATAAGGTAACCGTCACCATTTCCCTTATAGAGCCTCCGCCTATCCCGAACATCCCGCTCATAAATCCAGCTGCAAAGCCAATCAATAAGCCTGTGATGAGTAACATGATTCTTCTTATTTTTTGGTTGTTTATTATACCCAATCTGAATCTGAAAACATAGATAAATTGGTGATTTCAGAGCTGAAGGTTTATCAAATGTCTCATCCGCATCATTCCCCTTTAGAAAATCCCAAGACCTGGCAGTTTTCAATATCCGGTTCGATTTCCTCACTTCCCGGCTGAAGAGGACCCATGACCCTTGGCTTAAATCTGTGGATCTTTGAGTTCCAAGTCTTCTTTGTTGACAAAGACAAATAATAAATCTAGAATATGATTAATAATGATAAGAAAAGATTAATAAACATAATTACAGCAATCGTAGTAAATGGAACGATTGGAGAGACAAATGAAAATTGAAATTGATAGGAAGGCAGATGCCGGATATATCAAGCTGTCCAATAAAAAAATAAAAAAAACTGTATCCGTATCAGATTACTGCAATGTGGATATTGATTCTGAAGGCAGAGTGGTTGGGATTGAATTATTATTTGTCAGTCAATACATGGATGACTTTAAACTATGGTTTGATTTATCCAATACAGCAGAATATCTGAATAAATCCCCCATAACCATCAGACGATGGGTCAAAGAAGGTAAAATTCCCTATTACAAACTGGGGAAGGAATATCAATTTATTAAAGAAGATATTGATGGATTTATAAAGGAAAATAAAAAGGGTAAATAAATAAACCGCCCCCAATTTTTATTTACTCAGCTCTCTTCATTTCCAGGATTCTGTCGACCCTAAAATTCCTGTCTTCACTGCGCAGGTAACAATGAGCTTCCACCCCTATAAAAGTCCAGTCTTTATACTGAAGCTCCCCCACATAATAAGGCTTGATGACTCTTTTTGATTTCTCATCTTTTGATTTGAGATACACGATCTCCAGTTTTTTGTTTTCCTGAATCGCCTTTTGGATAAAATCAACTTTCCGCTCAAGCGGCATTTTCTCATCGGAAAGACTGTACTGATATTTGGTCAGAAAATCAATAATCCTCCAATCCATAAACACATGTTTTTTTTGGATTTCTTTTTTTAAAACAATTCCTTCCAGGGAGGTGCACCGGCTCAACGCCACGTACATCTGGCCGGGAGAAAAAGTCCCTTTTCCAATGTCAATGACCAGCCTGTCAAACGTCTTTCCCTGGCTTTTGTGGATGGTGATGGCCCAGGCAAGACGGAGAGGATACTGGGTGAAAGATCCCACAGTCTCTGTCCCCAGTCTCCCTGTGTTCTCATTGTATCTATACTCAAAAATTTCCCAGGTGAAGGGTTCCACATCCACCACACTCCCGTCACTAAGCTCCACTTCAATCACATCCGGACCCCCTTCAACAGCATAAACATCCTTGATTTTGCCCACACTTCCGTTCACCCATCTTCCTTCGGAATCATTATTCAGCAGCATCACCTGAGCATGGATTTTGAGGGATAAATTCTTTTCTGTGGGCAGTTCCCGGTCTTGAAAGACTCCACGGATCTGGCCTTCATAGGAAAAAAGATCTCCTTTTATTTTTTGAAGCTGCTCCTCATTGATTTCACGAGCCTGTTTGTTGTAAGGAGTGAGATAAACATAAAATTCATTCTCAGAAGGTTCGAACGAAGAATTGCATCTATCATTCAGCACTTCCAGAAAGTCTTGGGTTATGGTCTTATTCCGGATAGCGTTCAGGATGTCAATAAACCGCTCATCTTTCTGCCTGTAAACCCGGATCAGTTCGATAAATTCCATGTCCAGATCCTGAAACACACGGGAAGAAAAGAAATAAGGGGTTTGATAATAGCCTTTGAATATCTCTCTTTCTTTCCCTTTAATAACCGGCGGAAGCTGGTACAAGTCGCCGATAAAAACCATCTGCTTTCCCCCAAAAGCAAGATTTTTGCTGCCGCAGTTCAGGCGCGGTGATGAACAAATGGCGCCGTGTGTTTTTCATCACATTCAGGGCTTTTTTGAATTCCGGATTGATCTCGATTCCCTGAAACGGATCAACCGGCTTTGATTTCTTTTTCTTCATCTGTGGATACCGGTAATAACCATGAAATATAGGTCATTCCTCAGAAGAAGTCAATTAAAGAGGAGTAGGGATGATGCCCCTAAGTTAAAGGGAATCGGAAGGCAAGATAGAGGGGATAATTGTGCATCTTTGCTTTTTCATTAAACTCAAGATTTCTTGCGCTTATTCGGGTTCTGTAAGGCACATCGTATTTCTTGGTAAAAACATTAAGACTCTTCAGTTTACCTGAACGCCCTGATTTAACTTCGATAGGAAATACCCGGCCATCAATCTCTCTGATAAACTCAACTTCAGCAGTATTGCTCATCCATGAATAGAGTTGTCCGCTTCCCGAACAAATGAATTCCTGTGCCACGAAATTCTCACAAAAAGCGCCTTTAAATGTTGCAAAAAGATCACCTGCTTGATAGAAAATGTTTTTCGGGCTCAAGCCAGCCAGTGCCCCCAATATTCCTATATCGAACAGATACAGCTTAAACCTGTTTTCTTTGGTAAAGGCTTCCAACGGAACTTCCCCTGAGTTAGTGATTTTCACTTTAATAAGAAGGCCAGCTCCGCAGAGCCAGTCTATAGGAGATTGAAGCTGTGAGAAGCGTACTTTATTATAGATATCTTTTGCTTTAAACTTTTTATTCTCTCTGGCAAGCTGTGATGGGATGGATTCAAATACAGCCACAATATCATTTCCACGAACCCTTCCTGAGTATTTCGAAAAATCACTCATATAGGATGTTATTAATTCGGATTGTTTTTTTCTGACTTCCAGAAAAGCCTCAGCTCTTCTCTTTGTAGAATTTGCATATGTTTTAACAGCTTCGGGCATACCTCCGACAACATAATATTCTTTGAGCCGCTCCATGAAGTGCTTATGAATGGATTCCGGGAGACTGTCTTTTTTGGAAATCGAGCGGAGTTTTTTAAAGCTTTTATTATCGCCCAAGGCGAGTAGAAATTCTTCAAAATGATGCAAATAATTACAATTATTAATAGGAATAAATGTAAAAAATGACATTTTATCCCACTTATAATGTCTATTACGCAAAATGCATTACGCATGATGGATAGCTGTCTATATATTAGACGCATACAAAGAGCCCTCTTATCAAAAAAATATCAATTATGCTTTATGCTTGACCTTATCTTTTTTTCTGTGATATGTTCATTCCAGATGGCTAAAAAATCCATAACCCGGAGAAATTTTATAAAGTCCTCAGCTTCTTTGGTTGCCGGGATATCCATAGGCACTTCCTGGCGATGCCGCCCTTCCAGAGGGCCAAAGAAACCCCCGAATCTGCTGGTTGTCCTGCCGGATCAAATGAGAGCGCAGACTCTGGAATTTATGCAGGAAGACCCCTCCATCACCCCTTGCCTCAATCAATTTGCCCGGGAAAGCCTTGTCTTAAGCCAGGCTGTGAGCACCTATCCCTTATGCAGTCCGTTTCGAGGCATGTTTATGACCGGACAGTTCCCTCACACCAACAGAGTCCTGGGAAACTGCAACACCCATGCCGCCGAACATGGATATGAACTCCGGGAAGACCCCCGCTGCTGGTCGGATATTCTTAAACAAAACGGCTATGACCTGGGTTACATCGGTAAATGGCATCTGGACGCCCCTCAAAGACCTTATGTCAATACCTCCAACAACAGCAAAGACTTTGCCTGGAATGAATGGACCCCTCCCAACCGGAGGCACGGCTTTGATTACTGGTACGCCTACGGCACTTATGACCAGCACACGCGTCCCATGTACTGGACAGCGCAGGCCGGCCGCAGTGAGTTTCACTATGTGGACCAGTGGGGGCCGGAACATGAGGCGGATATGGCTTCTCGATTCATACAGAACAAGGGGGGAGCCTTTCGCGACCCATCCAGGCCATTTGCACTTGTCGTCTCCATGAATCCCCCTCATATGCCCTACGCACTGGTCCCGCAAAAATATGTGGACCGCTATGCCCACCTCTCCTCCGAGGGCCTGTTCAGCCGCCCCAATATCCCCGCTGCGGGCACCCAATGGGGAGATTATTATCGAAAACACATCAAAAATTATCTTGCCATGGTCACAGGCGTTGACGAGCAGTTCGGCCGGATCTTAGAGGCCCTGAAAAATGAAGGCCTTGACAACAACACCATAGTGCTGTTTATCTCTGACCATGGGAACTGTTTGGGGATCCACAATCAAATATCCAAAAACAATCATTATGAAGAATCCATGCGCGTTCCCTTTCTTCTTCGGTGGCCGGAGAAGATAAAACCCCGTCATGATGACCTTCTTCTTTCCTCTCCTGATATTTTCCCCACGTTACTGGATTTGATGGGATTTCAAGATCAAATCCCCTCTCAAGTCCAGGGCGCAAGTCATGCCCGTTTGTTTCTAGAAGGCAAAGGCAAACGTCCTTTGTCCCAGCTCTACATGCACATCCCTTACGGACGCCCCGCTTCAGGGCGGAGAGGAGTGAGGACCCATACGCACACTCTTATGATAAGCCGCATGCCAGACGAGGCCGAGTATGCGGTGCTTCACGACAACCGGAATGACCCTTATCAGCTCAAAAACAGTGCCCAGGAAAATCCCTCCCTGGTCCGGGAATTGATCCGCAGCGAACTGACTCCCTGGCTGGAGAGGACCCGTGATCCCTGGCTTAAATCTGGGGGTCTTTGATACAGGATTTGTTTGTCATTATAAGCGAAGCAATCTCCTCCACTATTTCCTAAAGAAAACTTTACAGATCCCGTATTTTTAATTATAAAGAAGAGAAAAAGATCGAAGCCGGATCTTAATAAATTTAAATATGCTAACCCATAAACGCGATTCAGGCAGAGATAATGATGACATCCATGTACCTCAAAGCCAAAAAAGATTGTATCCGGATTCAAGGGTGGAATTAACTCCTTTTACCCAAAAACACTACGACATACAGCTGGATTTAGCCACCCTGGGCCTCTATAAACGGCTCATAAAAAAGGTCATCAAATCTCTCCGTATTCAGCCTGAAGACCATATCCTTGACTTTGGATGCGGTACAGGACGCAATGCCTGCCTTATGGCCAGATATTTGAACTCAGGCGGGAAGATCACAGGATTAGACATATCAGAAATCATGCAGAGGCAGTTTGAAAAAAAATGCAAAAGCTATCCTCAGGTCCAGTTTAAAAAACAGCGTATTGACAGACCCTTCAATATCAATGAAAAATTTGACAAAGTATTCATGAGTTTTGTTTTTCATGGTTTTCCTCAGGAAGTCAGAGAAATCATCTTACAAAATGCCCGAACCCATCTCAAAAAAGGAGGGACCCTTAATATTCTTGATTACTCAAAATTTGATATCCAGTCTATCCCCTTCCATCACCGTTTTGTCTTTAACTTTGTTGAAGGGCAGTGTAAATATGCTTATGACTTTATTCAAAGAGACTGGAAAAAGATATTATCAGGATATCATTTTGAAAATATTGAAGAATTCTTCTTTACCAAAAAATATATACGTCTTCTTAGAGCCCAGAAATCCGGTCCCAGCAAAGAGGAAGAATTAGATAAATAAGGTAACCGTCCCCACTTTACCCCATTTTTTTTATGTAATCCGGGAAAATGAAGAGTTTTTTGGCTTCATCAGGATTGAAAAGGAAAGGAGACACCTCCTTGGCTAATCGATTGAAATCAACATTCCTGCATTTCTCAAGCAGCCTTTTTTTCAGCACATCAGAATTTCCAATATGGATCTTTTCTTGGAGGTAAGAAAAATTTGGGTGAGTCTTTCCCAGAAGAAATATTATGTCATAAAAATCCCGGGCTATGATACGAGGCCGGGTGAAAACACACAGGATCTTTTGAGACAACAGCAGATCTGCGGGAACAGCGTTGATCCTCTGGAACACATCAAATTTGTTCAGAATAAATTGATCTTTGGGATACTGAAAATTCTGAGGCTCTGTGTCGATCTGAATGGATAGTATCTCCTGCTTGTGCCGGGTGATTTTATTTCGATGAAGAATCTCAGGGAATTTGAG
>CAZUXT010000032.1:0-36267 GCA_964624145.1 uncultured Eubacteriales bacterium
ATAGAGAGAATCGACAGTTTATATATTAAAAGTGAAGAAATCTAAAGGAGCGGTTATGAAAGTTAAGATCAGGGTCATTATTGTATGTCTCTTTATGATGTGCCTTGTGTTTGGCTGTGCCGGAGGAAAAAAGGCGGAATCAGAATGGGCCGGTACGGTCGAACAGGAGAACGGGGTCAGGGTCGTGAACAACCCGGAAGAGCCTTTTTACGGAAATCTTGAGCTTGTTCTGGAACAAGACCTGAGCATAGGGAATGAAGAGGATGATAATTACTTGTTCTACAGGGCTTACGGTATGAATGTCGATTCTCAGGGAAATATCTATGTGATGGATGCAGGCAACTTCCGGATCCAGAAATTCGACAGCTCCGGAGAATACCTGCAGACCATAGGGAAAAAGGGCCAGGGCCCCGGTGAATTTGAGCGCATACAGAGCTTCTATATTGATGGAGAAAACAACCTGTATGTATCAAGCGGCATGAAGATCCAGATATTCAATGAACGCGGGGAATTTATAAAGAGCATTCCTCTGACCTTTCAAATCAATGACTTCTGGATCTCTCCGGATGACTTTATTTACTGCCTTGTGTATTCATTTGCTGAAGGGGAGAGTTCGAGAAGAGTTGTTAAAGTCGATATGAAGGGCAAAGAAATTGAGGAAATCGATCGGTTTGGAAGTTTGAAAATAGTCACCCGGAGAAGCGGTGGGCAAACCGCTGCGTTTATTTTATCCCACAACTATAACCATTCTATGCACCTGGTTCCTTTTCGATTCAAAGGTTTGATCTATACGTATTCTGCCGAGTACAGCCTTTCTCATCTTAATTCGATGGGGGAGCTTGATTGTATTATCAGAAAGAATGAACCGTATCAATCCATAACCAAAAGGGAAAAAGACAAGATTATTCAGGATGCGAAGGACTCTATGTCCGACAGGGGGCAGACATGGCCGGATGAAGTGATAGAGGAAGCCTGTCAGTTTCCCGAACACCGCCCGTTTTTTTCAGGTCTGGCAGTGGACGACCAAGGAAGGATTTATGTGAGAAGAGTCAGGTCTGTGCTTGACGAGGAGGAAACCCATAAGTTCGATATATTCAGTGCGGATGGGTATTATCTTTACAAAACAGAGATTGATTTCAATCCTTCTTTGATAAAGGATGGATTCGTATACCGGATACAAACAGATGAGGAAGAAGGCACTGTGAGGATTATTCGCTATAGAGTAAAGAACTGGGATCAAATAAAAACCACCATACCCTTATAAGGTCCATGCATAGCCGATCTTGAGAAAAAATGTCCGGTCCGTCTGCGTGAGGCTTATATCATAAAGTCCCATATAATTATCACTGTATCCGAGAAAAAGAACAGTACGGGGATTGAGTTTATAAGAAAAGAGAAGCTGGGAGAAAAGAGTCTGTGTTTGAGTGTCTACTTCGTCTTCGTAGAGAGCGGGATTTCTGTCAATGTTCTGATACTGAAGGATCGCGCGGAAAAAAGCTCTGTTGTTGAGGTGATAAATAAAGCTCATCTGGGGGAGATGAGCCAGAAAAAGCCTTTCCCCGTCTATTTTCAGCCATCTATATAAGTAACTTAAGTTGACATTGAAGTGGGTTCCTATATTCCAGTCTAACTCAGGACTTATCTGCAGGTATTTTCCTGCCCGGATATGTGTGTAATCAATCTCATCCCCGTAGCTTATAAACACATCACAGTAAAGATTTCCCGCAGGGCGGATTGAAAACATGATGTGATTGAAAAATTGGGAAAAAGGTTCCTGTTTGTAAACTTTTTTTCTTATCCCGATTGTAGCTGAAAAACTGGACTGCATGGGACCGCTCATATAAATCTGGGTTTCCAGTTCTTTTTCCAGAAGACCGCCCCGGTGATCGTTGGTCTGGTCATAGTTAGCAATGGCATTGATTTGAGAGAAAAAGCTCTTTTCAGTCCCTACGTATATGTATCCTCCCCCCAGCTCAAAATTACGGTAGTCGACTTGAGGTTCAAATCCCATATCAGCCCTAAAATCAGGGCTGTAATCTTCATAGGAGCCAAAAACCACATAATTTTTTTTCTGTCGGGAGATTTCTATATTGGCCGCGTATCCATAGAGCTCGCCGGTATCCTGGTCATAGTCTTCGGCCAGTGAGTCCGGATAGGCGGTTTGAGAGCCCAGAAACTGAAAAGTCACGACATCGGATTTACTCAGATGCAGAAGGCCGTCCAGTCCGGCCAGCCGGTTGTGATATTTGTCGCTTTCCCGGTCGGTCATAAGAATACCCAGAGTGGAGCCTCCTCCGATATCCCTGCGGTAGCGCAGGACATTGGAAAAAGAACGTTGGTTTAGGAACCCGGAACTTGAACCCTGGGCCCCCGGAAAAATCAGATTTGTGAGCTGGTCCTGGGCTGAGAAAAATCCGATGGTGTTTTTTCCTTCTTTTCCTGAGATCTTCACTCCCCAGGAAGGATCTGCCACGGACCGGGTGTATAAAGCCTGAATAGGGGTTTCAAAAAAGTCCTGGCCTTCCAGAAAAAAAGGCCGCTTTTCGGGATAATAAAGAGCGAATTGTTTGTTGATGTCAAGCTGAGCTACATCTGCTTCTACCTGAGAAAAATCCGGATTCAAAGCCGCGCTCAAGGTCATGTTATTGGTCATCCCCCATCGTCCTGATATCCCTATATTTCCAAAGGATTCCTCTTTTTTCATGGGTCCCTCTGGAAAATCATCCCTTTCTTCCGAATAAAGCCCCACTACAGTGGGATCGAGTTCGATATTGCGCCCCGGCTCCGCTCCTGAGAATCCTTTGATCTTGGGAAGCTGACAGAGAATGCACTGTTCGTTTCGGTCGAAGGGGAATGAGCTGATCTGATGGCGCCGGCTTCTGGGATAATTTCGGACCGGAGCAAAACCCCAGATCTGATCTCCTTCAGAGGGCTGAAACTGCAGCGCTCTGAAAGGGATGGCGATTTCAATCACATAACCAGAATCAGTGATCTGTCCTGCAGATTCCCATATCCCATCCCAGGAATCGTCTTCATCTGAGCCGCCGTTGCTCATGATCTCGTCTCCCTGAATACCTAAAGGATTCACAAAGAAAGCAAAAGCCCGGTTTTCGTCATTGAACGTATCGATGATAAATCCGATGTTGTCATCCTGCCAGGCTTCATCACGGTCAGAAAGAAAAGCCCTTATTTTTTCAGGTTCAGGGTCAAAAGCCCGGCACCCCACATACAAATTTTGGGAATCATAGAGCAAGTAGCATTCCGTATCCACGGGGGCCGGCACATTTTCCGCAGGCATGATCTCTATATCCAGATTGAATGTCAAAGCATTTGACCATGCCTTCTCATCCAGAACCCCGTTTATACTGATTTTAGAATCTGTTTTGGGTATCTCAAAAACTTTTTCTTCCGGATTTTTGTCTTTGGCTGAAAGTGCTGGACTTATTAAAATGAGTATACTGAGCAGCGGTCCTAAGAGTCTTCGTGACATAAAGCATCTCCTATTATTTATTGATTAATATGATCTGTTCTGGTTTTTACCGTTCTCATCTAAATAAACGTAAAGCAGGGGAAGAAGGTTCACTTTTTTTTATTGTTTCGGAAAACAAGACTCAATCGCAACTTTTTTATCCTGATAGGGAAAAAGAATTTTCCCGGATTTTTCAGGAAATCATAGACCAGAAACTTCCTCTTTGGTCTGTGGTGTTTATAAATCCCCGTATGGCTGAAATGAAAAATCGTTCTCCTTTGCTCGAAAAGCATGGTCACCCTGTTGAAGAGAGGGTGATACTTCCGGCCGCTTATATCACAACCCTTGCCTTCAGAGAAAAAGACCGTGATGAGATTATGGAAAAACTGTCTGGAATCATTAAAAGGTGTGAAGGAGAGATGCTCAGCCAAAGAATTGCCGACCATGAATGGAAGAATCGATTCAAATTGATGATCGTCAAGAGGCTCGGTCCCTCTCTTGTTCCGGCAGAGGTGGTGGTTCCTTTGGATAAATTGGGTGATGTCATGGAGGAGATCGAAAACAAAGTGAACCAGCCGGTGGTCAAGGAAGGTGTTATTATTAAAAACGGAAGAAACGGAAAAGCCGAGGCTGTCATTCTGGGTTTTATTCCCAGCGATCAGCGGAAATTTTCTTACAATTTTGTGTTCGGACTTGTGCTGACTATCATGAAGATCGCCAAAAAATACGGGGGGCGACCCTATTCCACCGGATTATACTTTACAGGGGAGAAAGACAAGGTTCTGGGGAAAGAGAGAAGCAGGGAGATCGAAAAATATAAAAAGTCAGTTGATCCGCATAAAATTTTAAACCCGGATAAGGTAGTGAAAAAGAATGCTTTAAGCAGAGCGTTGAGCTTTGCCAATATTTTTGAGCCTTTTGTGAGACCATTTGGTAATACGGTGGTCACCCGGGTAGGAGAGTACTTTGATAAACCGGTGAGAGGAATTCCGGCTGATGTAGCCAGATATGCCTACGGATGTTCCCAGTGCGGTTACTGTCTGGATGAGTGTGACCAGTTTTTTGGCCGGGGATGGGAGAGTCAGTCTCCGCGCGGAAAATGGTACTGGCTTCGTGAATACATGGAAGGAAAGGTCGAATGGAACCAATTTATGGTCGATACCATGATTGCCTGCACCACTTGTGAGTTCTGTGACATCCGCTGTTCCGCATCGCTTCCCATAGAGTCATCCTGGATGAAATTAAGGGGAATATTGATTCATGAAGATAAGAAAATGACCTTTCCTCCGTTTGAAATGATGGCTTCCGCTTCCAGATCTCAAGGGAACATATGGGCAGGATATCGAAAAGACCGCACAGCCTGGTTTCCAAAAGAATTGGAAAAAAAGCACGGACTCGGGAAAAAGAGCAAAAATGTGTATTTTGCCGGATGCACGGCTTCTTATGTTGAGCACGACATCGGAGCGGCTTCTGTGACGCTTTTGGATGCTGCAGGAGTTGATTTTTCTTATCTCGGAACAAAGGAGAACTGCTGTGGTACTCCCATGTTGGTGGCGGGAAAATGGGATGTGTTCAAAGAAATCATGCGTAAAAATATTGAAGCTGTTAAGGAAGCCGGCGCCGATACAGTGATCTCATCCTGCCCGGCCTGTGACATGATGTGGCGTCATTATTATCCGGAATGGGCGGATAAGCTCAATATGGACTACAATATAAAAGCCAAACACTACAGCGAAGTGATTTCAGAAAAGCTGAAAAAGGGCGAGTTTAAATTCACTCATGCGCTTAAAGGCAAGGTTACCTGGCATGACTCCTGCCATATCGGACGTGTCTCCGGAGTCTATGAAGAACCTCGGGATATCATTAAAGCTGTTCCGGGAATTGAGTTTGAGGAGATGGCTCATAACAGGGAAGAGGGACACTGCTGCGGAAGCGTGTTGACTTTGCTTAAAGACCCTCCTGTAGCGGCTGACATAGGAAAGTCAAGGATGGATGAGGCAAAGGAGATCAATGCAAAGACTGTTCTCGCTCTCTGCCCCTGTTGTGAATTCCAATTAAGGGTCACAGAAGATAAAAAGAAGTTGGGATTGGAAGTCAAAGACTTAGCCACCTTTGCTTGTAAAGCTTTGGGAAAGGAGTTTAAAGATCCCAGCCCGGAAGTGGCCAAACAGTGGGCTGTTTTTGAAGCCATGATCAAGCTTATGACGCCTGAGGGATTTGCCGGTCTTATGGCTTCTATGTGGCCCGAGCTCTTGGATGCCATGCCCCTGGGAATGGGGAAGATGATGCGGTCGGTAGGAAAAATGGGAATATTCGGTGGTTTTTTATTTACCGTAATGAAACCGGTGTTCCCCGTGTTGTTTCCCAAACTTCTGCCCGGAATGATGCCAAAAGTCATGCCTGTGATGTTGAAAAAAATTGAAGAAAGGATTCCTATGCCTGATTATATGGCAGAGCAGATGCCGGATATGATGCCCGGAGTCATGGATAATCTGATGCCGCATATGCTGCCTGATGTGGTTCCCTTGGTTGTGCCCGAAATGATATCCTATCTCAGAAGCCGGGCTTAGATCACAACCGCATCCACGAACAGCTCATAGGTATTGTCTTCGTCGAGGTCATGGATTTTGACTTTTTCAACTTCATTGAGACCCAGTATCCCTACGAGCTCGGATTCAAAGAGGATTTTAACATTTGATTGTTTGAGCTTCGCCTTGAGATTGGCTGCAACATTTTTGGATTTTTCCTGAGTTAAAAGGACCACTCTTGGAGAATATCTGGCTAAGGTTTCGGCCAGCTCTCTGGATTCTTTTCCCTTATCCTGGATGAGGATCCTTTTTTCCTTCAACAAAGAAGGCTCTATGACTTTGTGATAAACTCCTTTTCCCAAGAACTCTTTTTCCCCCGGAATTTCTTTTTTGAGGGGGTCTTTGACCTCTTTTTTTTCACTATGCTTCTTTTTTTGTTTTTCTTTGTAGTTTTTTATGGCTGCTTTAAGGGCATCGGCGGCCAGGTTTGAACAGTGCATTTTTACCGGAGGAAGCCCGTCCAGTTCATCCGCAACATCCTGTCGTGTTATTTTAAGGGCTTCATCCAGAGTTTTTCCTTTAGCTAATTCTGTTACCATAGAGGCGGTGGCCACGGCTGAACCGCACCCGAATGTTTTGAATTTAATGTCTTGAATTCGGTTATTTTTGACTTTCAATGTGAATTCCATTAGGTCTCCGCACACAGGATTCCCGACCGTGCCTTTGGCTATATCTTTTCCTATTAAAGTGCCCACGTTTCTGGGATTGCGGAAATGATCCAAAACTTTTTTAGAGTATGATGTTGATTTCATTTCTATCCTCCTTTATTTTTTTCCTGGTTTATTTTTTATGAATAAGTCAGGTTAATAGATCGGGGAGAGCTTCCTTAACCTATCAACGACTTCAGGCAGAGCCTTTATGACAGATTCAATATCGCTTTTCTCTGTAAATCTTCCTACAGTAAGCTCCAGTGAACCGTGTGCTTCTTCATGGAGCAGACCCATGGCGATCAGTGTATGAGAGGGTTCTAGGGTTTTTGAGGAGCAGGCTGAGCCAGTTGAAACAGATATTCCCTTGTCATTAAGTGACAGAAGCAGTGACTCGCCTTCGATCCCGTCGAAACGAAAATGAGCGTTGTTGGGCAGCCTGTTTTCAGGGTGTCCATTAAGATAAGACCTTGGTATGTTTTTGAGTATCTCTTTAATAAGTGTGTCTCTAAAAGACTGTAATTTTTTGGCTTCCTGTTCTCTCTCTAGCATCACGATCTCTGCCGCACGGGCCATTCCTGCGATGGCAGGCAGGTTTTCAGTGCCGGAGCGGATTCCGTTTTCCTGTCCTCCGCCAATGATCTGCGGCATCAACCTGATTCCTTTTCTCACATAAAGAACTCCCAATCCTTTGGGGCCGTAAATATCATTTGACGATAGGGTCATAAGATCTATGGGATCTTTTTGAACATCAAGAGCAAGGAGCCCCTCGGCTGCGACAGCATCGGTATGAAAAGCGATCTTTTTTTTTCTGCACAAGCGGCCTATTTCTTTTATGGGCTGGATCGTACCGACTTCATTGCTGGCATAGCCTATGGAAACAAGAAGGGTATTATCTGTCAGGCGCTCTCTAATTTTATTCAGATGTACTTGTCCGTAATGGTCAACAGGAACCTTTGACACTTCAAATCCGGATTTCATGAGAAACTTGGCTGTGTTGTGTATGGATATATGCTCGGTTTCGGAGATGATGATGTGTTTTCCCTGACTTTTGTTTTTGAGCGCATAACCGATAAGCGCCAGATTATTGGATTCCGTGGCACCTGATGTGAATATGATTTCATCAGGTTCAGCTTGAATGAGGCCTGAAATTTTGGAACGGCTTTTATCAAGCGCTTCAGTGGCTTCATCTCCTACGGAATGAAGGGACGATGGATTTCCGTATAGTTCATTAAAATAGGGATTCATGGCTTTGATGACTCTGGGGTCCACGGGTTTTGAAGACTGATAGTCAAGATAAACATTCATTTGATTTTCCCCTTCTTTTAAAACCACATGGTGGTATCAGCTTCCAAGGCCAGATCATTTAATGTGCCGGCTCCCACGATTTTCAAACCCGGGATGAGGTTGACCTTATCCATGTCCAGCATTTGCTTGGAGGCTTCGCAAACGTATATCTCTATGCCCATATCAAGCGTTTTTTTGATGATTTCAGATAAAGCAGGAAAGGAACCTGCTTTTATTTTCTCTGCGACCCCGGGCTTTAAAACTCTCAGACCCTGGCCCAGATAATAAACCTTTGCATCAATATCCATGGCTTTTGCGGTCTGGGCTAAAACAAGAGGGGAGTACTGCCTTTCCGGGTGGTCACTGGTTTGAACATAAAGTATTGAATTTTTTATCATTTTTATCTCCTATTTTGTTTTTTTTATCAAGAACCGCATTGATTCATCTCTTTTTTCGAATGTGATGATTTCATGCCCTGTCCTTTTTGCAAACCTTTTTATATCTTCTTCAGCAGCAGGGTCATCTGCCAGAACTTCCAGGATTTCTCCCTTTTCAATGCTGTCTATGCTTTCTCTGGTCTGGAATAAAGGTTCCGGACAAAAAAGTCCGATACAATCAAGGGTTTTTATGGATTTGTTTTTTGATGACATCTCTTCACCCTCCTATGTTTTATAAATCCTATAGAAATTATAGGATATATATAATATAAGGCTTTTATCCCCCTTTGTCAACCTCATATTTTCTTATTTTTTTTTATATTCCGGTCAACCTTTTTGCCGGGTTTTACGTCTTATATAGAGAAGTTCGAAAAATTCGAAGTGCTTATTGAGCATGAAAAGGATGAGATTTCCAAAAAAGTCAATGATAAGGAGCCAAGCATGAAAACCTTTACCAAAAAAGAAGAGCAGGTCCTCCTGGCTATTTACCATCTCAAAGACGAGGCTTATCTGATACCTATTAGAGAAATGATCAAAAAATTTACGGGAAAATATTACTCTGTGGGCACCATCTATGCCCCTCTGAACCGTCTCCATTCCTGTGGGTATTTGAAAACTTGTGTGGAAAGGCCTGACTCTTCCTCCGGAGGTAAACCTATCAAATATTACCGCCTGACCAGAGACGGATTGGCAGCCCTGAAGGCTCTTAAGAGACAGAACGAGTTGATGTGGAAAGATTTTAAGGTGCCTGCTTTTAGCGACAAGAATTCATCATGAAAAAAGAAAAACCCCGTATACCCGGATTGGCCTTTGGATTCCTTAAGCGAATTCTTCCAAAAGAGGACTCTGTATATCTGAGCCAAAATTTCAATGAATTGTACGAGTACAGAGTGAAAACAGGGGGCCGGTTCAAAGCGGGGATATGGATCTGGGGAGAGATCTTAAAGTCCCTGCCTGGATTTTTATATTCAGCACTTTACTGGAGGTTTGTGATGTTTAAAAATTATTTTGTCATTTCAATAAGAAATATCCGCAAACACACACTTCATTCCATCATTAATATTGCAGGAATGTCTATGGGCCTTTTTGTCTGTTTGCTCATTTTTCTCTGGGTCCAGAATGAATTTGGATTTGACCGGTTTCACGCAAAGAGAGACGACATCGCCCAGGTCTATTCCGAAACCCTGTATTCAAACGGAAGCACTCAGGTATTCATGGGCTCTTACTACCCTTTGGCCAAGATTCTGAAACAGGAATGCCCAGAGGTCAGGGAAGCGGTCCGGTATGAAACCGCAAACGGGATCTCATTAAGATATAAGGAGAAGCAATTCACCAATGATACCATCGGACTGGCTGATCCCGCCTTTTTTAATATCTTTTCCTTCTCTTTTATAAAAGGCGATCCTGAGATGGCCATGCAAAACAACTATTCCGTTGTTCTGACGGAAAAAATGGCCAGAAAATATTTCGGAAACGATGAGCCTATGGGAAAAACACTCACTTTGAACAATACAATGGACATACAGGTCACAGGTGTCATTGAAGATGTTCCATCGCAGTCTTCACTCCAGTTTGACTGTGTCGCCCCTTATGTTCTCAAGTATGCTCCGGATTTTAAAGAACCGGAACACTGGGGAGGAAATCCTCTTGCTACTTACATCCTGCTGCAAAAAAATAGTGACTCTTCTCAACTGGAACAAAAAATCACATCCATTGTGGACAAACACGCTCAGTGGGAAACAGCAGAGGTCTCTTTTCATCTGCATCCACTGAAAAAAATGCATCTCTATTCCCCGCAGGGAGGCGGTTTGATCCAGTCCCTGTTGATTTTTTCCGCCATTGCGCTTTTTGTTCTCTTTATTGCCATCATCAACTTTGTGAATCTGAGCACAGCTAAAGCAGCCACCCGGGCCAAGGAGGTGGGAGTCCGCAAAGTGGTGGGGGCCAGGAGGACAGAACTTATCCGACAGTTCATGGGTGAATCCCTAATGATCTCTCTCATCACTCTGATCATTGCCGTTTTACTTCTGGCCGTCTTTCTCCCCTCTTTTAACCAGTTTGTGGGAAAACAATTTTCGCTTCATCTTCTGTTCAAACCCGAAGTGGCTCTCGGATTTTTAGGTATTGCCTTGATCACAGGATTCCTTGCCGGAGTGTATCCGGCTCTTTACCTCTCCAATATCCAACCCAGAAGTATCATGAAAGGATTCGCTGGAGTACGGACTAAAGGTTCCTTACGCAAAATTCTGGTCGTGGCCCAGTTTTCCCTTTCCATTATCATGATCATCAGTACAGTTGTGGTCTTCAAACAATTAAACTATATGATGAGCACAGACCTGGGTTTTGACAGAGAAAATCTGATCGTTCTTCCAATGAGCCAGAGAATACAGGAAGGATTCGAACCTCTGCGGAACGAATTGTTGAGCGATCCCCAGGTCGAAAGCGTGACAAAAAGTCTTCAAGGGCCATGGCATATCGGATCCACTGTGAGCGCGGTGGACTGGGATGGAAAGCCTGCGGATGAGACGGTCCATATGCATTGGGATTATGTGGGATACGATTATTTTGCAACCTTTAAAATGGACATCAATGAAGGCCGGGCTTTTTCCAGAGAATATCCTACAGACCTCAAAGAGGCATACATCGTGAATGAGGAAGCCGTGAAGCTGATGGGAATGGAATCCCCGGTCGGAAAGCGGCTTTCGGTTTTTCAGAATCAAGGTCAGATCATCGGAGTGGTGAGAAATTTCCACTTCCAGCCCCTTTATCATGAAATAAAACCATTTGTTTTTATGCTGAGGCCTGATTCCAGTTCCCTGGCCTTCATTCGGATAAGACCGGGAAACATATCCGTTACGCTGGGGAACATACAGACCATTCTGGCCAAACACAATCCCGGATCAAAAGGAGATTTGCTTTTCTTCAATGATATTCTCTCCCGGTATATCTACACTTCAGAGGAGCAGACAGGAAAGATTGCCGGGTACTTCACTCTTCTTGCCGTACTTATATCCTGCATAGGGCTTTTTGGCCTTGCTGCTTTTATGGCCGAACAGCGCACCAAAGAGATCGGCATCCGCAAAATTGTGGGCGCCTCCATGAAGAATGTGGTGTTTATACTGACCAGAGACTTCACCAAATGGATTTTGCTGTCCAATATTATCGCCTGGCCCGTGGCTTACCTTATCATGAAAAATATCCTTGAAAAGTACACCTACAGAACACACATCGGGGCGGAGCTGTTTGTTTTATCGGGGATAGCCGCTTTTGTCGTAGCTATACTGACCGTCAGCTTTCAGGCCTTTAAAGCAGCACGTGCCAATCCTGCTGACTCTCTCCGGTATGAATAAGTGGGTTGATCTCTTATTGACTGGTGTTGCTTTTCATATGTATTATAGATGAAGAGGTTGCTTGGTGAGTGGATATTTGATGAAATTGAGTAGAAATCAGCATAAATGGAAAGATGAGAATCCTGTTGCCAAACAAGATTCAAACTCACGTATTCGCTTCAAACGTGTCCAACCCACGCCCATTATTCCGCGGACTCTGGGCACGTTCTATTCAGTTCATGCGGCAAATCCTGATGTGCTGTTTTTCAAAGACAGGTATCATCTTTATTTTCGCGGGCAGGCTGAACCGGGACACGATCAAATCGGTGTGGCTTATGCAACTGCAGAGGCATTCGATGGCATACACTGGGAGATCTATCCCGGCAATCCTGTGATACCGGTAAGTGGAGAGCGCACTGATTTTGATTCAGGATACATTCTGGATCCCGCTGCAGTCGTGATGGACAACCGCGTCTACCTGTACTACAGCGCCCACCGCAGAACCTCGTTTTCCCAGATCGGGCTGGCAGTGCTGGAGCGGGATTCGTTAGCGTGGTGATAGGAGATGATTATACGGGCTCAAATTCGTCCTTAGATGCCCCGCACACCGGGCAGACCCAATCGTCAGGGATATCTTCAAAAACGGTTCCCGGTTCGACTCCGCTGTCAGGATCACCCTTTTCCGGTTCGTAAACATATCCGCACACTGTGCATCTGTAAGATTTCATATTAGTTTTCTCCTTTTTTGCTGTGTTTTTTTCTTTAACATAAGTGGGCGCATTCTTGTCTGTCTTGCCTTTTTTGACCTCATGATAATAAGAGTAGGTAAGGGGTTCTCCCTGTTTCAGTTTCTCGGCTTCAATCAGCTTTCCCACAAATGCAGTGTGAGTGCCCACATCTAAACTCTCTGTCACTTCACATAAAAGATACCCCAGAGTGTTCTCGGTCAGATAGGGGATGCCTTTTATTCCTGTTTTGTAGCCGATTTCTTTGAATTTATCGAATTCACGGCCTGACCTGAAACCAAAAGTCCCGATAAACTTAAGAGGTGTGTCCTTTTCTAAAATAGAAACCGAGAAAACTTTACTTTCTGCGATATAATTATGAGTGAGATTTTTTTTATTGAGGCATACCAGGATTTTAGAGGGCTCTGAGGTGACCTGGGTCACGACGTTTGCTATTTGACCGTTGCATTTTTCTCCTTTTTTTGAGCTCACCACATAAACTCCATAGCTGATATCAAACAAAGTGGTTATATCCATGGTCATTCTCCATAAAAAATGTTTTCGTATTGCAGCACTGTTTTTTATTATGCAACATTTTTCAATATTATGGAACGGCTGATATGTATAGATAAATTGACAATTTACTCTATTATGAATATTGTTATGAAAAGTTAGAATTAGAATAGGATCAGGAATGTTTGGCAATGAAAAATAACAGCTCAGAGTTTAAAAGCAAAGCTCCCGGTACTGAACTGGCCCGGGATATGGGATTGATGCATGTCACCATGATCGGTGTAGGAGCTATGATCGGAGCAGGAATATTCGTTCTCACCGGATTGGCTGCCGGTGTGGCAGGACCTGCCCTGATCCTTGTCTTTCTCCTGAACGGAATTGTAACCGGATTTACCGCCATGTCCTATGCTGAACTGGGATCTTGTTTCCCTGAGGCAGGAGGAGGGTATCTTTGGGTTAAGGAAGCACTGCCCCAGCCAAACGGATTCTTATCCGGCTGGATAAGCTGGTTTGCTCATGCTGTGGCCTGCAGCCTTTACTCTGTTGCTTTCGGCGCCTTTGCCGTAGATTTATTGAGTCTGGGAGGAGTGGATTTTTCAAAGTTGGTTCCCTCTGTTATTAAGTCCCCTCCCCATTTGTTCTGGACAAAGTTGATCGCTGTTCTCGTAGGTATTGTTTTTGTGTATATCAATTTTCGGGGAGCTAAAGAAACAGGTCAGGCTGAAACGTTCATAACAATGGTTAAGATCATTGTGATAGCCATGTTCATAGCCTTTGGATGCTATGCTATCTTCTCCGGAAATCTGCAAGAACCCTGGCAAAGCCATTTCAACGGTTTTTTTCAAAAAGGAGCCATTGGCATCATCATGGCCATGGGCCTGACTTTTATTGCTTTTGAGGGTTATGAGATCATTGCTCAGTGTGGTGAAGAAGTTGTGAATCCGAAGAAAAATATTCCGCGTTCCATTTTTCTTTCTCTTATTATTGTCGTCCCTATCTATATTCTGGTTGCTTTCGTTGCTCTGGGAGCCGTGACTCCGGAAGGGGGCATGCCGAGCTGGCAGTATCTCGGTACAAGAGGTGAGCTGGCTATGATCGAGGCAGCAGAGCACTTTATGATGGGTAAGATCGGAAGGATTATTTTTCTCATAGGAGGATTGTTTTCAACTATGTCGGCTCTGAATGCCACGATTTACTCTTCTTCAAGGGTCAGTTTTGCCATGGGCAGAGACCATAATCTTCCCGGAATTTTTGGGAAAATTCATATGAAAAAAAGAACTCCCTATATGGCCGTATTTATTTCAGGAGCTTTCATATTGTTTATGGCCGTAGCACTTCCGATCGAAGATATTGCCAGCGCAACAGATGCTATGTTCCTGCTGCTGTTCATATTCGTTAATATGGCTGTTATTAACCTGAGAAAGAACCGCCCGGATCTGGATAGAGGATTTAAAGTGCCTTTTTTCCCGTTTATCCCTCTCCTTGCCACTTTTCTCAATCTTTTGCTGGCTGTTTTCCTGTTTTTCTACAGGCCTTTGGGAGTATGGGTTTGTATTGGGTATATTTTTATGGGGGTTTTTATTTATTATTTTTACTCCAGGAAGAAAGAGTTTACAGCCAAAGCTGCCCCGGCTATCCATACGGAGCGTCCGGTTTTTCTGGAAAATGAGTCCAAATACCATATTTTGGTTCCCGTGGCGAATGAGAAGACCGTAAAACAACTGCAGAGGTATGCTGTTGAAATCGCCAAGAGCCGCAGCGCGGACATAACAGCTCTGAATGTCATCCGGGTGCCTTCCCAGCTTCCACCCAGCGAAGGACGCAAATATTTGAATGAATCCAGAGCCATTCTTGAAAAAGCCATTAATGCCGCGGAAGATAAGAACGTTCCCGTATCTTCGGTTGTCAAAGTCACTCATAATATTCCCAAAGCCATCATTGAGACCTGCGAGGAGAGAAGAATTGATTTAATGGTGTTGGGCTGGGAGGGTGAGAAGGCTGCTCACAACAGAGTTTTTGGCACGATTTTAGATGAGATCATACTGAACACTGTGTGTGATATTGTTCTTATACGCCGTCCTCCTTCTGAGAAAGCCCGCATATCGCGGATTTTAATTCCGGTGAGCACCATAAAATATGCTGTCCTTTCCTTACAATTAGCAGAAATATTATTGAAAGACAAGCACATACCTATTGTTCTTTTTCATGCCACTTACAGAGATGATATTGGGGAAATAAAGAAGTATTATAAAAGTGAGATGAGAAAGCTGAACTGCGGAATAAATCCTGATAAATACGAAGTTAAAATCAAGAAAGCATCCAAGCTATCGGACGCTATTCTCGAAGAGACCCGAAGCGATGACCTCGTTATCATGGGCGCTCCGGAAGAGGGATTAGTGAGGCGCGCCATGTTTGGAGACATTCCCTTGGAAATCGCTCGACGGAGCAAGGCATCTCTTATCCTGACCAAAAAATATACAGGCCATGTGAAAACATGGTTCCAGAAATTTTTCGGCTCCAGGAAGACCATCCTGGAGTAAGATTTATGGTTCTTTAAAAGATACAGGCAGACCCGTTGGTTTTATGTGCGGTCTGTATTTTTTATTTTGCGGTTTGTGTTTTGTTTTTTTTTATAATGGATTTGGTCTTTTTTATAAGCATTCCCGTGAGATAAGAGATAAAAGGAAGGGTGACCAGAAAAAGGGTCACATATGTTGTTAATCCGTGGCCGATTTTTTCAATGATTTTATAAAGTTCATTAAACCATATTGTCCAGCAAACAACGCCCACCCACATGGAAGGGATCGCTATGGTTATGGCTGACAGGGATTTATATCCTTCAGCACGGGCAATAAGAAAACCCATTATGGCACCTGTCATGGGAAAGGGCATCCATACAAAAACAACGATTCCTATCCAGCTCCATTTTTTCATTTTTTCAGCTCTTTTTTCCGCCTTTTTCATCCGGGTCTCAACAAATTTTTTAAAGAATTTAAATTCTTTTGCTTTGGCCCATAAAAAACCAATAACAGAGAGCATGATGAGGAGAAAGGCCGTGAGATAGGTGAGGATGATGATGATAATGGTAAGAGTAGGGAAATTAAATTCAAGGCCCGCTCCTATAATAGCGAGCCTTCCTCCAAAGTGAAAAGCGGTGACCATAGAGATCAACTTTAAAGCCAGGGGAGGTTTTAATACAAATATGACGATGATGATACAGCTCTCGATGAAGAGGAGAACCAATCCAATAAAGAAGGGGATCTTTTCGTTATCTATTCCGAGGATGTTTTTATCTTTGAGTGGGTTCATTTTTTATTCCTATTCAATACATTTTTGAGATACAAATATCAAGATTTTTTAAAAAAATAAATAACCTGATGAACCTGAACAAAGAGAATTGTTGAATAATTCCTCGTAAAATATTATCTTACTTACTGATGAAATGATTGATGTAAGTAAAGGAGAACCATGAGAAGATATGCCCTTGGACTGGATTTTGGAACCAATTCATGCCGGGCCTTGATCGTTGATATTTTAAACGGCAGGGAGGTCGCAACGAGTGTTTTTCCCTATCCATCCGGAGATGATGGTGTGATTATCGATGAGAAAGAGCCTGATATAGCAAGACAGAAACCGGAGGATTATCTCATCGGAATGGAAGAGTCTGTAAGGGCTGCTGTTGATAAGGCTCAAAACAAGGATCCTGAGTTTGATCCTCAACATATCATTGGAATTGGAATAGACACCACAGGGAGCAGCCCGATGCCCGTTGATGCCAGGGGAGTGCCTCTGAGTATGCTGCCTGAATTCAAGAACAATAAAGACGCTTTAGTCTGGCTGTGGAAAGACCATTCAAGTCATTATGAAGCCGCACAGATTACAGAAATGGCACGGGAGATGCGGCCTCAATATTTGGAGAAAATAGGAGGGGTTTATTCTTCAGAATGGTTTTGGTCCAAGATATGGCACTGCAGGAATGTGGCTCCGGATGTTTTCGACTTAGCGCACAGCTTTGTGGAGATTTGTGATTATTTGCCTGCTGTTTTGACGGGTGATACAAGGCCGGAACATATAAAACGGAGTGTTTGTGCGGCTGGTCATAAAGCCATGTATAATGAGGAATGGGGAGGCCTTCCTGATAAAGATTTTCTTAATGCCTTAGATCCCGGACTATCCGAACTAAAGGATAGGCTGTATGAAAAGGCTTACCCATCGGATAGATTGGCGGGTCATCTTTCTTCTGAATGGGCCGGCCGCCTCGGATTGAGTGAAGGCATTGCCGTCGCCGTCGGAGCTTTTGATGCTCATATGGGCGGAGTGGGAGCAGGAGTCAAAGAGGGAACACTTGTGAAAATACTCGGGACAAGCACCTGTGATATTCTGGTCAGTGCCAAGGAAAAAGGATCCATAAATATTCCCGGCGTGTGCGGGATCGTGGACGGTTCGGTCATACCCGGATATTATGGCATTGAAGCAGGGCAATCAGCGGTCGGGGATATTTTTTTGTGGTATGTTGAAAAACTCGTACCGGATAGATATGGAAAAACGGCTGATGAGAGGTTTAAAAATCTTGAGGCAGAGGCTCTCAAACAGAAGCCCGGTGAGCACGGCCTTATTGCTTTGGATTGGAACAACGGAAACCGCACCATATTGGTCGATGTGAGGTTGAACGGACTTCTCATCGGTCAGACGCTTCATACAGAACCCTACGAGATATACAGAGCTCTTATAGAAGCCACAGCTTTTGGTGCCCTTACCATCATCAACCGCATTCAAGAATATGGTGTCTCAATCAAGGAGATTATCAACTGCGGAGGCCTGGCAGCAAAAAGTCCGTTTCTCATGCAGGTTTATGCTGACATTCTCGGGCGTCCTATGAAGGTATCGCGGAGTGACCAGACACCTGCTCTGGGAGCCGCTCTTTTTGGTGCGGTGGCAGCCGGACCAGAGAGAAGCGGATATAAAAGTGTAGAGGAAGCTCAAAAGAAAATGACGGGCGTAAAAAAAATCACCCATCCGGATCCCGGGCATAATAAAGTCTATCAGAAGATGTACGCCCTTTATAAAAAGCTCCATGATGCTTTTGGCACTGAGGAATGGACCGGAAATCTTTACAATGTGATGAAGGACCTGATAGATCTCAGGGAAACACAGAGGAGGGGAAGAGATGCTTGAAGGATTGAAGGAAAGTGTTTACAGAGCCAATTGTGATGTCATCAAATCTCATCTCGTCACTTTAACATGGGGGAATGTGAGTGGTTTTGACAAACAAGAAAAACTGATTGTCATAAAACCAAGCGGTCTCTCTTATGAAGAATTAAAGCCGGAATGCATGGTTGTGGTGGATCTTAAAGGCTCTAAGGTCGAAGGTGATCTCAAACCTTCTTCAGATACTCCCACTCATATAGAGCTTTATAGAGCTTTTGATGGCATAGGTTCGATTGTCCATACACACAGTGATTATGCATCCATGTTTGCTCAAGCAGGAAAGGAAATTCCCTGTTTGGGAACTACCCATGCTGATCATTTCCATGGGAGTGTGCCTGTGACCAGATCATTAAAGCAGGACGAAGTGGAGATTGGTTATGAGAAAAACACGGGGAGTGTTATTATCGAGGCTTTTGAAAAATTAGATCCTCTGGCCTGTCCGGCTGTGCTTGTTTCAGGTCATGGGCCTTTTACATGGGGCAAAACCCCTGATCAGGCCGTGGAGACAAGTATAGCTCTTGAAAAGATCGCCAAGATGGCATGGGGAACCTTGGCTTTAACATCAAAGGAGAGAGCCCTGCCCGATTATATATTAAAAAAACACTATTTGAGAAAACACGGGCCGGACGCTTATTACGGTCAAAAAGGAGGCAAGGAAGATGAATAATATTCCCGAGATAAAACTGGGAATGGTGGCTGTGAGCAGAGACTGTTTCCCTATTGAATTGTCGAAAAAAAGACGGGAAAAAGTCCTCGAAAAATGCAGGGATAAAAAAGTCGATATCATAAAAATCAATACGGTTATCGAGAATGAAAAGCATGTGGTGAAAGCTCTCAAAGAGATCAAGGAGCAGGGAGTAAATGCCCTTGTTGTTTATTTAGGAAATTTTGGACCGGAAGGGCCTACGACAATGCTGGCTGAGAAATTCCAGGGTCCCTGCATGTTTGCCGCAGCGGCAGAAGAGCCTGCGAGTAATTTGATTCAGGACAGAGGGGATGCCTACTGCGGCATGCTTAATGCATCATACAATATGGGATTGAGAAAGATAAATCCTTATGTCCCCGATTTTCCGGTGGGGACAGCTTCGCAGGTCGCTGATATGATCAAGGACTTTATCCCTATCGCAAGGGTTGTAATCGGTATAAAAGGCCTTAAAATATTTTCATTTGGCCCCAGACCTCAGGATTTTCTGGCATGCAACGCTCCTATCAAACCTTTATATGACCTCAATGTGGAGATCATGGAAAACAGCGAACTGGATCTTTACGATATTTTTCGCAAGGCGGAAGGAAGCCCGGACATTGAAAAAATCACAAAGGAAATGACCGAAGAGCTCGGGGGAGGAAACCAGTATCCTGACCTTCTAAAAAGGCTGGCTCAGTATGAAGTGGCTCTCAAAAGGTTTTATGAAGAGAATCTCGGTGCGAGTCAGTACGGGGTGTTCGCCAACAAATGCTGGCCTGCTTTTGAAAGCTATTTTGGCTTTGTTCCCTGTTATGTGAACTCCAGGTTTGCTTCGAACGGAATACCGGTTGCTTGCGAGGTGGATATTTATGGTGCCCTGAGTGAATTCATGGCTGTGTGCGCTACAGAATTTCCGGCTACCCTTTTGGATATCAACAACACCGTGCCGGAAGATATGTACACAGAGTCTGAGGAAAAAATCGGGAACTATAAAATCAATGACCTTTTTATGGGCTTTCACTGTGGAAATACAGCCTCCTGCTGTTTGATCGATCCGAAGATGAAATATCAGCTCATAATGAACCGCCTTCTGGAGAACGGAGAAAAGCCGGATATAACAAGGGGAACTCTGGAAGGAAGGATCAAACCGGGCGATGTGACTGTTTTCAGACTTCAGTCAACGGCGGATGCAAACCTGAAAAGTTATATAGCCGAAGGAGAGGTTCTGGATATCAATCCGGGTTCTTTTGGAAGCATCGGAGTTTTTGCGATCAAAGAAATGTCCAGGTTTTACAGATACGTGCTCATAGAGAAAAGATTCCCTCACCATACAGCGGTTGCTTTCAAACATACAGGTAAGATCCTGTATGAGGCCCTTAAAATGCTCGGAATCGATGATATCTCATTCAATCAGCCAAAAGAAATGCTGTATAAGAAAGAGAATCCATTTTTTTATAAATAGGTCAGGTTATTTGACTTTGGTTAAATATTTATATATAGATAATCCAGAATTTCGTGTAAGGGGATTAATCCAATGAAGAAAGAGACGATATTGAACCTGGCTTCCTTAAAGGATCAAGTGTATGAATACATCCGATTCCAGATGAAAGTGGGAGAATTAAGACCGGGTTCAACCATAGATATGAATGCCACGAGCCGAAAATTAGGGATCAGTAAAACTCCGCTCAGGGACGCATTGATCAGGCTTGAGATGGAAGGATTTGTCAATATCCTTCCCAGAAGGGGTGTGGTTGTCAATACACTGACTGTTCAGGATATAAAGGATTTTTATCAAATACTCGGGGCGCTTGAAAGCACGGCGGTTCTTACAGCTTCCTCCTCTTTTGGCAGGAAAGAGATGAACGAGCTAAGGAGGCTGAATGACCTTATGGATAAAGCCATAAACAAAGATAATTTTAATACCTATTATGAAGAAAACCTCAAATTTCATGACGTTTATCTGAAGCTTTCAGGAAACAAGACGCTAAGAAAAACAGCAGATACTCTGAAAAAAAGGCTGTATGATTTTCCGAGAAGGGAAGGTTATATCAAAGAATGGGAGGAAACTTCCATTAAAGAGCATGAACAGTTCATGGAACTGATGGAAAGAGAAGCGTATCAGGAGGCTGCTGATTTTATCCGTGATGTGCACTGGTCTTTTAAAGTACAGGAAAAATACATCTGCCAGTATTATTCGGATAATACAAAGCCTGATAAGGAAGGGAATTAATTTTAATCATTTCTATGAAAGGAGTCAGGGAATGAAAAAATACACATACCTTAGTCTGATTTTTTTATCAATGGTTCTTTTATGGAACTGTCAGGGAGACAAGGCCAAGCAGGCCATTACTCCAGAGGAGATAGAGGGTCATATCCGGTTCCTATCAGATGATCTCCTGGAGGGGAGAGCTGTTGGTTCAAGAGGTTTGAAGATCGCTGCTTTATATCAGGAAAATTTCTTCAGAAGGCTGGGATTAGAGCCTGCTTTCGGGGATAGCTATCGCCAACCGGTCGATCTTGTTGGCAGCCGGCCTGATTCCGGCGCGAGCATTGAGTTTCTGTCCGGGGCTTTTTCCATAGAACCGGAAATTCATGAAGAATTTGTCGTGGGTTCTGAAAGAAGAGACTGCCCGGAAGGCATAGAAGGAGAGCTTGTTTACGGGGGGTATCTTATTCAGGCACCTGAAAGGGAGTGGGATGATATTAAAGGGACTGACCTCAAGGGGAAAGTCCTTCTTGTTGAAATCAATGAACCCGGCAATTATCCTGACGGGATATTTGACGGGGAGGATATGACCTATTATGGGAGATGGACATATAAATATGAGAAAGCATCAGAACTGGGAGCTGTTGGCGTTCTTATCATTCATAACAAGAAAGGAGCGGCTTACGGATGGGATGTGGTCAAAAATTCCTGGTCAGGAGAATCATTCTTCCTTCCCGATGTAAAAAACAACCTCTTTTTCCAGGGATGGATCAATAAAGATACAGCGGAAAAAGTGATCAAAGAGGCTGGATATGACAGGAAGGAGCTGGAAGAGAGCGCATCCAAAAAAGATTTCAAACCGATTTTTCTGGGTTTGAAAGTAAGAGTGAGACAAAAACCTGTGTTTTTCTCTGTTAAGAGCCAGAACATAGCGGCTGTTCTTAGAGGAAAAGGCAAAAAAGGAGAAAGGCGGGCCATTGTTCTCTCTGCTCATTATGACCACCTTGGGAAAGATGCAAGCAGAGAGGGAGACCAAATATATAACGGAGCCGTTGATAACTGCTCTGCTTCATCTTCCATGCTTTCACTAGCCCGATATTACGCACAGAGCGCGAAAAAGCTTAAGGTGGATCTGATTTTCGTAGCGGTCACTGCAGAGGAACAGGGCCTTCTTGGCTCGGATTATTTTGCCAGGCATCTTCCGGTTCCTTCCTTATCCGTACTTGCCAATCTTAATTTTGAGATGACAAACGTATGGGGAAGAACCAAGGAGCTTTACACCATAGGAGGCAGTCACAGTGATTTGGGTGAGATCTGCGCCCAAGCCGCAAGAAATATGGGACTTGATTATATTCCGGAACGAAATAAAGAACTGGGATACTTTTTTCGTTCAGACCAGCTGAGTTTTGCAAGGGCCGGTATCCCGGCTGTTTGGCTTCATGAGGGCATCACATCTGTAGGAAAAGAGAGTGATTATATTCAGAAGAAAAGCCAGGAGTACCGTGAGTTCAAGTATCATCAAGTGGCTGATGAATTCGAAGAGGACTGGGATCTGGAAGGAGCGGTACAGATTACTGAATGGGCAAGGGAGATTATTTCCCTGCTGTCTGATCTGGATGAAATGACTCAGTTTAAAGAGACCAGCTCTTTTAAAAGGAAATAATGGATAAAAATTTTCTTTACAGATGAATTTTTGCTTTTGAGCTTAAGAGTTTTGTGTTAGAATGAAAAAAAATGGAAAAAGAACCATCGAAAAGTTCCTATTTTTCAGATTATCTTAAACCCTTTCAAATAATTCTTGACCTGGAAGCTAACGATAAAAAGGAAGTCCTCGAAGAACTTCTGGAACTGCTGAAAAAACAAAAGTTGATAAAGAACAAAAAACCGATCCTTACCAGAATCATTGACCGGGAAAGGCTTGAATCGACCGGAATCGGGCATCATGTGGCTCTGCCCCATGCACGATTTGATACGGGAGTTAAAGATATTGCCGTGGTCGTGGGGAGACTCAAGAAGGGCATCGATTTCGATGCCATTGATAAGAAAAAAGTCAAACTCATAATCCTTATTGTATGGAATCCGGCCATTCCGGGCCTTTTCAATCATCTGTTTGCGGGATTAGCTCAATTCTTATCCAGTGATAAGTTCAGGAAAAGACTTTTTACGGCTGAAACACCTGACGAGTTGTATAAGATTCTTTCTGAAATAGAGCTGCATCTGCCTCCTATTGAAGATAAAATCATTCATAGGGGAAGACTTTTGTGGAAGCTCCAGGAGATAGAACTCAAAAAGAAAAAGGCGAAAAAGCACAAGTTGAAAGAACTGGAGCAACAGGCTGAATTGATAAGAGCTGAGCTGGATAAAGCCCTTCTCGACCGATTTGACAGGCTTATGGACAGATATGGGTTTGCTGTAGCTGAGGTTAAAGACGGAACCTGCATGGGTTGTTATATCAATATCGCCACAGGGATGAGCTCAGCTATCGAAGGCAGTAATGATATTTATGTCTGCGAAAACTGTGGCAAATTTCTTGTGTCTGCAGAGAGAGAAGAGAAGTAGTAGGGTTTAACCGCAACAAAAAATCCGCAAAATTAATGGCTTGACATGTATTCTTATTAGTTGTATATTGTAATTATAATACATGTAAAGGAGATACTAATGTCTAAAACAAAGGATTCAAGCACTGAGCAAAATGGGGGGGAAGAAAAGAAAAAAAAGGGCACTCTGGAGGATTTCGGAAATCAGGTCGAGAAATTTGCGAACAGAACGGCTGAATCAATAAAAAAGGCTGTCGACAAAGCGCTTTCTTCAAGAAACACGGTGCTGACTATCAGAGTTAATGATGATTCAAATAAAAAGATAAACAGGTTGGTCGAGTCAGGACTTTTTAAAACAAGGTCAGAAAGCGCTGCTTTTTTGATCATGCAGGGGATCAAATCTCAGCAGGCTCTCTTTGATAAAATCGAGGGAAAAATCAAGAGGATTGAAAAAATAAAGGATGAATTAAAATCCATAGTTAATGAAGAGATTGATAAAGAAACCCTTAAAAAATAAGAAAATACACAGGGATAAGAAAAGAAGAGTGGTTTGAAGGATTATTTCTTATTCTGCTTTTTCTTCCTCCTCCACTTCCTCTTCAAGCTTTTTTGTCCTGGCTGCATCTTTTATGCTGCTTATACCGGCCACTAAAGCGATGAGTCCCCCGAAGAATAAAATAGGAGGAATGCAGCCAAATAAGAGATCCAGAAATTCTTGAGTCCAAACCAGAATGACAAGTACGATACCACCTGCCATAGCAATGAGTCCTAACAGGATTGCAAAGAACTTACCCATAAGTAAGCCTCCCTTTTTTGTATCTAGTTTTTTCTGGATGATTATATCAGAAAGTTTTAAAAAACTCAAAAAAAACATTTTTCTTTATTTTGCGGAATATGCTTTATAATTACATATGGAAGAAGGAATAGATGTGTGATGAGTGAAACATCAAAAATCAGGTGTGTCATTTTTGATATGGACGGAACAATAGTGGACGTTCCTTATGACTGGGACCAGATTAAAAGGGAGCTGAATACGAAGGGGAAGCCCATTCTAAATTATCTGGAGGGGCTGAAGGAGCCGGAAAGGTCCGAGAAGATGAACATCCTGATAAAGCATGAGAGCGAAGCGACTCAAAAAGCTGTACTCAAAAAGGGAATGGCTGGTTTTATTCGATTTATCAAGGGAAAAGGGATGCTTGTTTCTCTCGTCACAAACAATTCAAGAAATAATGCAGCCTATCTGCTTAAAGAGTTTAATCTGGAGTTCGATCTGGTGATAACCAGGGAGAGCGGTTTGTGGAAGCCTTCTGCTGAACCTTTATTGGAGGTTTTTGATAGACTTTCTCTTACGAAAGAGGAATGTTGTGTGATAGGCGATTCCCATTTTGATATTATAGCTGCCAGAGAAGCAGGAATAAAAACAATATTCATCATAAATAAAGAAATCAAAAAATTTAAAGATGAAGATGTCGAAGTGTATGCTTCGGTCAAAGAACTCAGAAACAGAATGACTCGGATGATAGTTTGAAAAATCGGCTGTATTTGACAATTTACAGAATTCGTTCATAATAAATGATTAACCTGGCCTATTTATAAAAAGTTGGAAAAAATAATCTATCGCAGTCACTGCCTTGACGCAGCAGCTTTGACTGGTAAAAGGTCTGATTTAGAAAAATGCATTATGATATGAGAAAATAAGATGAAGAAAATTCTTGATTTTCATCTGGTTGGGTTTCTTTTTTTTATAGTTCTCTTTTCAATTGGATGTAAAGGCAAGAGGGAAAACTATATCCTTATCACCTTAGATACCCAGAGAGCGGACCATTTGAGCTGTTATGATCCGGACAATGCCAAGACACCCAATTTCGACTTCCTGGCAAGTGAAGGCATATTATATGAAAATTGTTCTTCCCTGACTCCTATCACCCTGCCTTCCCATGGTTCTCTTTTTTACTCCCAGCCGCCCCATCAATTAAAAGCATACAACAACGGACATACAGTAAAAAAAAAGAGAAACAGGCCTTCTTTTGTAAATATATTCAGAAAGAAGGGCTATTCCACAGCAGCTTTTGTCTCCTTAGGTGTTTTAACAGCTAACTTTGGCTTAAATGAGGGATTCGACCTTTACGATGATCAATTTCAAAATGGAAGGTGGTATTTGACTGCCGAAGAGGTCAATCAAAAAGTCTTTCCATGGTTAGAAAAAAACAATGACCTAGCCTTTTTTCTATGGATTCATTACTCTGACCCGCATGAACCTTATTACCCACCGGATACACCTCCGGACCTAAAGGTATTTTTAAACGGAAGTCTTATCGGGGAATATAATTTGAACAAGACCACATACTCAGTAGAACTGGACTTAAAAAAAGGAAAAAACGAATTAGAGTTTGAATTGGTAGATAATTTTATAAAAAACACCTCCCTTTTAAGAGCAAGGTTTGAAAGCCTGACTCTTGCGGAATTAGAGGATGAAGGAGATATTAAAGTCGAATTCAAAGAAGGCTGGATATTCAAAAAAGGAAATAGTGCTGTCTTTATGAAACCAGAGGCTGTGGTGAATATCTCAGATCTTTCCGAGCCAAAAAAAGTGGCTTTTTCTTTTAATGGAAATGTACTTCTTCCTTTTGATGTAAAAAGGGAAAACTATAGAAAAGATGTGGAATATATGGATAGGAAATTCGGGGAACTCTTAAATAAGCTTAAAAAACTCGGCCTTATGAAAAACACACATATACTTGTGGTGGGGGACCATGGTGAGAGCCTTGGGGATTATAATAATTATAACGGAGAGCCTCATTTTGGGCACATCTTTTTTCTTTATGATATTTACATGAAAGTTCCTCTTATTGTCTATAACCCTTTTTCTGAAAAAAGAGGGATCCGTGTCTCGGATTCCGTGTCTCTTTTGGATATAGCTCCTACCATAATGGATACTATGGGTTTTAACATGCTCCCTCACTTCAAGGGAAGAAGCATGAACAGCCTGGGGGCGGAAAGAGAGTATTTTATTTTTCAGGAAACATATAAACCCCAGGCAATCAGAAATAAATTTGCATTGCTTAACTATCCTTTTCACCTCATCTTCACGCCTGATTCGGGAAAATACGAACTGTATGATTTGGGAAATGATCCGTGGGAAAGGAAGAATGTCTATGATGAGAAAAGCAAAGATGATCAGATAAACCGTATGAAAAAAATACTTGATGAAACCGTTCGCGAGATCATAAGAGATAAGATAGAGGTCCAGATCGATACGGATACAGAGAGGATGCTGAAAACACTGGGTTATATCAAATAATCCTGACTTATTCATAAAAAAATGGCGATGAGTATTTTTGTGTTTTGTACTCTAGGATATGCATGCTTTTTAAAAAAAATGACAACTGAAATTTTTTTTGTTTGTTTTTACTTTCATTTTAATCGCCATTTTTTTACCATAAAGGCAAGCCGATCTCACTGCATCTGCTTTGTTACAGGGTACTCGCAGTGAGGGACCACAGCTTCGCACCCTGTGCCTCGCATCTGCAGCAACCTCGGCTTGTGAATAAGTCAGGATAATCCTGTTAAGAAAAAAAAAGAAAGGAAGAAGAGATGGAAGAAGAGAAATTATTACTGATCCCGGGTCCGACTCCTGTTCATCCCCGAATAATAAACAGGCTTTCCCTGCCTACTGTTTCTCATGTAAGCTCCGTATTTGTCAGAGAATTTAAGGAAGCGCTTTCCAACCTAAAGAAAATTGTGTTTTGCGAGCAAGGGAAGTCTTTTATTGTGGCAGGGGCCGGGACCCTTGCCATGGAAATGACGCTGGCTAATCTGTTAGGTGATGGAGAGAAGATGTTGGTTGTGTCTCAAGGTTATTTTGGTCAGAGAATGGGGGACATAGCTGAGGCGTTTGGTTGTGAATATGATGTGATGCAGAGCCCGTGGGGGAGTGCTGTGCAGCCTGATCAGTTGAGAGACCAGCTGGGAAAAAAGAACTATTCCCTTGTTGTTTCAACGCATGTTGATACAGCGACAGGTTCCTGCGCTCCTGTCAGGGAGTATGCTCAAGCCGTCAGAGAGAAAGAGGCTTTGTTTGCTATTGACGGGGTGTGCGCCACAGGAGGTATTGAGGAAAGGATGACGGATTGGGGAGTGGATGTGATACTAACAGCGGCTCAAAAATGTTTTGGCGTCCCTCCCGGATTAGCTGTGCTTGTTTTTTCAGAGAGGGCTGTGGATAAAAGAAAAAGCTTAAGATCTGTTCACACTTATTACGGGGATATTTTGAAATGGCTTCCTGTCATGGAAGACCCGTCCCGATACTTTTCCACACCCTGCGTGAATGAGATAAGGGCCTTTTGTGAAGGAACCCGGGTCATACTTGATGAAGGATTAGACGTGAGGTTCAAACGTCATCATAAGACCGCATGCGCTCTCAGGGCAGGATTAGGGAGCCTCGGATTTTCCTTTTTTACTGAGGATGAATTTTTTGCAGATACCCTTTCACTACCTGTCTATCCCCGCGGAGTGGAAGATCGTGCTTTTCGAGAGAAACTTGCAGAGAAAAGAGTCATTGTAGCCGGAGGACTCGGGAGATTGAAAGGTAAGGTTTTCAGGATAGGACACATGGGGAATATTTCCTATTCTCAGATAGAATTTGCTGTTGATGCGGTTGAAAAGGCTCTTTCAGAGCTTGGATACACTTTTCATCCGGGCTCAGGTGTAAAGGCCGCAAAAGAAGTCCTTCAGGACTAAGTTAAAGAGAGGGGATGAACAGTGAGCTCCAGTAATGTTTTTTTTATCCCGTCAAATGAGGATGAACACACGCAAAGCCTTTCGGAAAAAACGAAAGAGATTTTCCAGAGGCTGAATTTCACGGAACATATTGACAAAGATTCATTTGTGGCTCTCAAAATCCATTTCGGAGAAAAAGGGAACAAAGGATATATCAAACCATTATGGCTTTTAGATATTATAAATGCTATCAAGAGTCGTTCCAAGCGTGTTTTTTTAACAGATACGAACACTCTCTATGTCGGTAACAGGTCAAATGCCGTGGATCATACGATGCTGGCTCACGGACATGGTTTTGATGCGAGAAGACTGGGGATCCCTGTGGTCATAGCCGATGGGCTTATAGGCAGAAACAGTGATGAGCTGTCCATAAACAAGCAGAGAATCAAAACAGCAAGAATAGCCAGTCTTTTTACTGATTCGGATGTTCTGCTGTGTCTCAGTCATTTTACAGGACATATGCTGACCGGATTTGGTGCTGCCATCAAGAATCTTGGAATGGGATGCGCTTCCAGGGCGGGAAAGCTGGACCAGCATTCTGATGTTCATCCAAGGGTCAATCCCGAATACTGCAATTTATGCGGAACGTGTTTTGATTTTTGTCCGGAACAGGCTATAAAAGAAAAGGATGGCAAGGCTTTTATTGACAGCCAAAAATGCATTGGCTGCGGTGAATGCCTGGTTGTCTGTCCGAACGGAGCGGTTAAGATGACCTGGGACAGCGATAAGATCCGCATCCAGGAGAAAATGGCAGAGTATGCCTTTGCTGTGAGCCGGATTTTCGGCCAAAAAATAGCTTATATCAACTTCCTCGTCCATATAACCAAAGATTGTGACTGCATGTGCAAAGGGGCGCCTCCTTTTATGGATGATATAGGGATTCTGGCCTCATTGGATCCGGTTGCTTTGGACCAGGCTTCTGTAGATATGGTGAATGAGAAAAACGGAAGGGATATCTTGAGAGAGAAGACGGGTGTTGATTGGTCTGTGCAGCTTGAACACGGAGAGAAAATAGGATTGGGGACAAGAGAATATCATTTGATAGAGATATAAAGAATCGGGGCGGTGGGATTCGAACCCACGACCCCAGCGTCCCGAACGCTGTGCGCTACCAGGCTGCGCTACGCCCCGATTTTTTCGTTCAGCCTGAATTATTGAGGCTAATTATATAGCCAAACAATCATCGAGTAAAGAAAATTGAGATTCAAAGAGACATGTAAAATCATGAAATAACATGTAATATTACGACATATTACGACATTTCCTCCTGTTTCCTTGACAAGAAAACGATACGGATTTATGTTTCAGGTGTAATAAACAAAAAGATGGGTAAATGAAGACGTCAAAAAAAGGGGGGGATGTCCCTTTCATATATGAAGTTCAATGACATCTCCGTCTTGTAATTTATATTCTTTATTCACTTTTTGCCCTTCATATTTTTTCTTTCCCCAAATGCGTGCGTATTTGAGGTTTTTAGCAAAATCTTTATGAACGGCTTTAGCCATATCCATGAGAGAGCTTCCATATTCAAATATAAACGGATCATCGTAGGAAGGTTTTTTTCCGGGTATCTTGCTGTAAACTCTCAATACATTGAGGCTTTTGAATATTTTTTCTCTGAGCAGGTCTAAGTTTATATTTTGTACAGCCGAACAGGTAAAAGGAGTGAATTCAGGCTCAACGAATTCTTTTATTTGTTTTTCGATGTCTGAAGTGTTCTTCATTTCGACCTTATTGAGGACGATCATACATTTTTTCATAGACTGATTTTTTTCCTGATCTGTTTTGTTTTTTTCAGGAACCAAACTGATTTTTTTCTCCTGGAGAACCTCTTGGATTGTCATTATATCTTCAACGGGATCCCGGCTTGTACTGTCTATGATGAGAAGCACGGTATCTGCGTTTTTTATGATCTCTGTGTGCCAGGCTTCCATATAATCTCTTGTTATCGGAGGTGTGTCTATGAGCTGGACCTGAACATTTTCATATTTCATCATGGCGGGATATGGCTTGTGTGTTGTGAAAGGGTAATCCGCGACTTCCGGTTCCGCATTGGTGAGACTTTTTATAAGCATTGATTTTCCCGAGTTTGGAGGTCCTATAAGAACGACCTGGCCTGCACCGGATTTTTCTATATGATGCAGGGATTCATGTCTGGCAGTGGCTGTTTTTTTCTGGGACTGGGCTTTCAATTTTGAGATCTTGCTTTTGTAAAGGGCTTGAAGCTTTTCCGTCCCTTTATGCTTCGGAATAATGGAAAGAAGCTCCTCCATTATTTTGATTTTTTCTGCTGGATTATTGGTGTTTTTTAGTTTTTTTTCGACTTCAAAATACTGTGGAGGTAAGTTTGCCGGCATATCGCTTCCATTATATCCGATTTAATTTGGATTATCAATAATTTCACCCCTGATAAAAGGCCTTTTTTTATTGAAAAAAAATAAGCTGTTAAAACCGAGATTATTATTGAAAAAAAGCCTTAAATATTGTATAATCCTATATGATATTATGCCTGTTAGGTTATGTGAAATTCCTTCCTCCATAACCTTTGATCTCTCTTTGAAAGCAAACACATGAAAAAAAAGGCCTATAGCGCAGAAAGTATAAAAGTATTAAAGGGTTTGGAAGCTGTCCGCAGGCGTCCTGCTATGTATATCGGGAGTACAGGACCCGAGGGGCTGCACCACTTGGTTTATGAAGTCGTAGACAACAGCATTGATGAGGCTTTGGCCGGGTACTGCAACCGTATTTCTGTCATAATCCATGAAGACTGCAGTGTAACCGTGGAAGATAACGGCCGCGGTATTCCTGTTGAAAGACACAAAAAGATAAAAAAACCAGCGGCAGAGGTCGTTATGACCATGCTTCATGCGGGAGGCAAATTTGACACGAAAACTTATCAGGTTGCCGGTGGTTTGCATGGAGTCGGCGTATCCGTTGTCAATGCTCTTTCAGAACATCTGGAGCTGGAAGTCAAAAGAGAGGGGGGAGTCTACACACAGGAATACAAAAGAGGAAAAACCGTAACAAAGCTCCAGCAGATAGGAAAAACGAAAAGGACCGGTACAAAAGTCAGATTTAAGCCGGATAAGGAAATATTTAATGATACCGATTTTAATTTTGATATTTTGAGCAAAAGGCTGCGGGAACTTTCCTATCTGAATATGGGATTGAAAATATCAATCGTTGACGAAAGAACCGAAGAAAAACATGAGTTCCAATATAAAGGCGGGATCAGGGAATTTGTTCAGTATCTCAACCAAAGCAAAACCGTCATCAATCCGAAACCTATTTGCTTTGAAAGCAGCAAGGATGACGTTATTGTTGAGATGGCTCTTCAGTACACAACAGGGTATTCTGAGACCATATTTTCTTTTGTGAACAATATAAACACAACAGAAGGAGGAACCCATTTAAGTGGTTTTAAGGCCGCATTGACAAGGACCATTAACAATTATGCGAATGAAAAAAAGATGAACAAAGGGCTTCAACAGAACCTCAGCGGAGAGGATACCAGAGAAGGCATCTGCGCTGTGATCAGCCTGAAGTTGAAGGAGCCCCAGTTTGAAGGCCAGACAAAAACAAAACTGGGAAACAGTGAGGTCAAAGGAATCGTAGAATCCATAGTCAATGAACAGCTTTCCATTTATTTTGAGGAAAATCCTTCCATTTCGAGAAAGATCATTGACAAGATGATGGATGCGGCAAGAGCAAGGGAAGCCGCCCGAAAGGCGAGAGAGTTAGCCCGCCGCAAAGGAGTCCTGGAATCAAGCGCTCTGCCTGGAAAGCTGGCGGATTGTCAGGAGAAAGATCCGGCCGGGGCTGAAATTTTCTTTGTTGAGGGGGATTCCGCAGGAGGTTCAGCAAAACAGGGGCGTGACAGACGTTTTCAGGCGGTTTTGCCGCTCAAAGGGAAGATACTAAACGTTCAGAAGGCCAGGTTTGACAAGATCTTAAGAAACGATGAAATAGGATACATTATTTCCGCACTTGGCTCCGGAGTGGAGGGAGCTGATTTCGATCTCAGCAAACTGCGGTACCACAAAGTCATCATCATGACAGACGCTGATGTTGATGGGTCCCATATTCGAACCCTGCTCATGACGTTTTTTTACAGGCAGATGCCCCGATTGATAGAGTCAGGCCATCTCTATATCGCTCAGCCTCCTTTGTATAAGATCAAAAAGGGGAAATCATCTGAATACATAGGAAATGAGAAAAAGTTCCAGAAATACCTTCTTGATAAAATCTGTAAGGATTTCAGCATGAAGGTAAAAAACAAGGAAAAAATCTATAAGGGAGCAGAGCTTAAAAATATTTTGAAAAAGATTATGGGGAAGAAGAGTGATTTGAATGGTTTGGAAAGAAAGGGATACCCTCATTTCCTTATTTCCACTCTTCTGAGCCATGATGTCTGTGGAGTAGACTATTTGAAACAAAAGAGCAAAATGGAAGAGATCCGCAATGATCTGGCGAAAAAGGATATAGAATCAGTTTTATCCAGAGACGAAGAACATGGTTTGTATGAACTCATAGTGACCTATCGGGTTAACGGGATGAATATGAAGGCAAAAGTAGGGATGGATTTGGTGACATCTCCCAGATATAAAAGACTTTATGATGTCAGTAAGGAATTAGAAGAGATCAGACCGCCTTTTGAAGTCATCAATAAAGATGAACCTATCGAGCTCGAAAATGAAGCCAGACTGCTTGAGTATTTAAGGGAACATGTGAAGAAGGGAATTTCCCTACAAAGATATAAAGGCCTTGGAGAAATGACACCCCAACAGCTTTGGGAGACGACCATGGATCCTGAGAACAGAAATTTACTGAGGGTTTCCATTCAAGACGCAGTGGAAGCGGACAGGATTTTTAATATTCTCATGGGAAGCGATGTCGAATCCCGAAGAAATTTTATTGATGAAAATGCCCTTGAGGCAGAGAACCTGGATATTTAACAAGCATTCTGTTTGATGAGAGAAAGGAGATATCATGGCTTCCAAACTATCTGAAATCAGCATTGAAAAAGAGATGAAGCGCTCCTATCTGGATTACGCAATGAGTGTCATTATTGGCCGTGCTATCCCTGATATAAAGGACGGATTAAAACCGGTTCACAGAAGAGCTCTCTATGCTATGCATGATCTCGCATTAAAGTGGAACAAACCTTACAAGAAATCCGCACGAGTGGTCGGAGACATCATAGGAAAATATCATCCCCATGGAGATGCGGCCGCTTATGACACGATAGTGAGAATGGCTCAGGACTTTGCGCTCCGTTACCCTCTGGTAGACGGCCAGGGCAATTTTGGTTCTGTGGATGGAGACCCTGCTGCGGCTCCGAGGTATACGGAAGTCCGTATGAAAAAGATAACAGAGGAGCTTCTTGCTGACCTTGATAAGGATACGGTTAATTTTATTCCGAATTATGACGAAAGCCTTACCATGCCCGAAGTGCTTCCGGCAAAATTTCCCAATCTTCTTGTTAACGGAGGTTCGGGGATTGCCGTTGGCATGGCGACGAATATCCCTCCTCATAATATAGGAGAAGTCATTGACGGGGTTATCCATCTCATCCGGAATCCGAAGGCCGGTCTTAAAGATATCATGAAATTCATACCCGGTCCTGATTTTCCAACAGGCGGCTTCATTTTTGGTAATGAGGGAATCAAAAGTGCTTATGAAAACGGTAAGGGTGTGATTTACATAAGGGCAAAAGCTGTTATCGAATCCGGCGGCACAGGTGAAAGAGCTCGTATAGTCATCACGGAAATCCCTTTTCAAGTGAACAAAGCCAATCTTTTGGAAAAAATGGCCCAACTGGTCAATGCAAAGAAAATAGAGGGTGTTGCTGATATCAGGGATGAGTCAAGCAGGGAGGGAATAAGAGTTGTGATTGAAGTAAAAAGGGGAGAAAGTCCTGAGATCGTTTTAAACAACCTCTATAAGCACACCTCTCTTCAGACTTTTTATGGAATCATACTCTTAGCCATAGTCGATAGACAGCCCAAGCAGCTCGGTCTGCTCGATGTGATGCGCTATTTCATTTCACACCGGCGTGATGTGGTGAGACGGCGCACCCGGTATGAATTGAAAAAAGCAAGACTCAGAGCTCACATTCTGGAAGGATTGACAATAGCCCTTGATAATCTGGATGACATAATCGCTCTCATAAGAGGTTCCAGTAATGTGGATGAGGCAAGAAAAGGATTGATTACAAAATATCATATGACAAAGATACAGGCCCAGGCGATTCTTGACCTGCAGCTGCAAAAATTGACCCAACTGGAAAGGGAAAAGATCCAACAAGAGTACAAAGACCTGCTCACGTTGATAAAAAAGCTCAAACGTATTCTTGGAAGCGAAGAGCTTATTCTGAACATAATCGTGGAAGAGCTGGAGAAGATAAAGCAGGAATACAATGATGAAAGAAAGACTGAGATCATTGACGACGAAATCGTTGATTTAAAACCGGAAGACCTGATAAAGGAAGAGGACGTTGCCGTAACCTATACAGCTTCGGATTATATCAAAAGAACACCTCTGAGCAGCTACCATTTTCAATTACGGGGAGGAAAAGGGAAAAGGGGTATCAGCATGAAAGCTGAAGATATTGTTGAAAACCTTTTCATATGCTCCACACATGATTATTTGCTCGTTTTTACCAATAAAGGCCATATGCACTGGCTGAAAGCAATGGATATTCCTGACCTTCCCGCTTCCTATAAAGGAAAATCCATTAATAATTTGATTGATTTTGCTCCGGGTGAGAGAGCGAGCTCTCTGGTGGCAGTTAGTAGTTTTTCCGAAGATCAGTTTGTTGTCATGCTTTCGTCCAATGGGATCATTAAAAAGACCCGCTTGAGCCTGTTCAGGCATATACGGAAAGGCAGCATAATAGCTGTTTCCTTGAAAAAAAATTCTGAACTGCTTATGGCAAAACTGACTGACGGGAAAAGAGACATCATCATAGGCACCAATTCAGGAAAAGCTATCAAGTTCAATGAGCGTGAAATCCGTCCCATGGGTCGCCTGGCTGCCGGAGTTAAGGGCATAAATCTCTCTCCGAAAGACAGCATCATAGGAATGGTCGTTGTCACAAAGGACGACAAATTCATATTCACGGCGAGTGAGAAAGGTTATGGGAAAAAGACCGAGGTGTCTCTTTATCCGAAAAGGCACAGAGGCGGAAAAGGCGTCATTAATCTCAAAACAAATAAAAAAATAGGCAAAGCTGTCGGGATCATAGGCGTATCTGACGAAGAGGCTCTTTTAATCACCAGGCTGGGTAAAACCATAAGGGTCAAGACCGAAGGTTTCAGATCCATAGGAAGAGCCACTCAGGGAGTGAAGCTCATAGACCTCGGGGATGAAGATTGTGCTGTTTCTGTGGCTAAAGTGTGCGAATCTTAGTTATTCATAAAAGCTGCCGATAACACATTCATAATTATGCCTGTTCTCTACCTCTTTAGAGTTCTCTAAGAAATCATATGAGATTATTACGTTTCTTGATGCTTATACTCTTATCTTATTATCGGCAGCTTTTACCCTTCAGGCGAGCCGACCTGAAATTCAGATATGGCTTGTGCTCGCTAAAGATTTTTAACGCCATTCTTCTTCGTTTTTCTCGGCTCCTGCGTAACTCCCCCCGTTCGTGGGTCAGACATACTCGTCGCCCGGCTTTGCCGGGTACCCTCGAAAAGCCTCATCCGAAGGCTAAATCTTCAATGTCGCTTCAGCCACACCTGAATTTCTTGAGGAGTACGCTATTTCTGTAAGACAAATAACATCCTGCATAATCTCAACTTTCAGGCAGGCTGGCTGGTTCTGAAGTCATCCGGAGGTGAGCGGGCATGGTTC
>CAZUXT010000033.1:0-7886 GCA_964624145.1 uncultured Eubacteriales bacterium
AGCCGGATGGGGCGTGTTCATAGGTGTTATGGTGAGCATGGTGCTCAAGCTTGCAGCCTCCGGAGTTATGACATTCTATTTCATCAAAGCCCTGGGGACGTCCCATTAGGTACCACCCTAGTCTAGAACCCCGCATTTACGTAAGTGGCTTACTACCAGAATGCAAGCTTCCCTTGCCCTGCCTCGTCAGAACCCACTCTATATAGGGACTTACGTCTACAGGATGGCGGTGGTGTATTAAATGGAAATATTTTTTAATATCCAACGGATTCAGTAATATAGGGTGGTACCTTATGGAGCGTCCCCTATAAATTTTTTTCTTGACAAAGCTCTTCTGTGGAATTATCTTATCTAATAAAGGTGAACAAAATGGTGAACAGACCAAGGCTGGAATTGACCGAAAGGCAAAAAAAGGTTCTGCAGGCAGTGGAGGATTTCATCCGGAAGCACGGCTATGCGCCTACCATACGGCGGCTGGCCGGGATTCTCAATATTCAGAGCCCCTCCGCCGTGTTCAAGCATATCTCCAGTATAGAGAAAAAGGGTTATTTGAGAAAAGAGGGAGGAGAGATCAAGCTTGCGGGAGCCTCTTCTTTGGAGCCCCATGTTCAGGTGCCTTTGGTCGGCCTGGTCCCTGCCGGAGACCCCAGGGAGGTTTTTGACAGCAGGGAAGAGGCCGTGGATGTTCCCGAGTGGATGCTGGGACGTAAGAAGGGAAATGTTTTCTGTGCTCTGGTCGAAGGGAAAAGCATGGTGGATGCTTATATAGACGATGGTGACCGGGTGCTTTTGGAGAGGACCCATACGGCTCATTCAGGAGAGATGGTTGTGGCCTTTCTTGATGACGGTTCCATCACTTTAAAGAGATTAAAGATTGATAACGGGAATATTTTTCTGGTCCCTGAGAATCCTGAATTCAAACCCATACAGGTTTCAGAACTGAAAATAATCGGGCGGGTTATCGGGGTGTTGCGGAAGTACTGACCCGGTCAATCCGGCTTTCCGAATTTAAAAACAAGGAGCGAGAGAATTGAGAAGACGGTGTATTGTCCATATTGATATCGATGCCTTCTTTGCATCCGTGGAAAAGCTTCTGGATCCTTCTCTTGAAGGAAAACCTGTTATCGTGGGCGGGCTTCCTCATGAAAGAGGCGTTGCGTCCACAGCTTCTTATGAAGCCAGAAAGTACGGGGTGCATTCGGGCATGCCGCTGCAAAAGGCTTATCAGCTCTGCCCTAACGGCATATTTATAAGGGGCGATCACTGGGTCTATACTGCTTTTTCCAGGGATTTTCACCGGATCCTTTCACAATACACTCCGGATATGGAGATGGCTTCCCTGGATGAGGCTTATCTGGACCTCACCCGCTGTGGCGCGCTCTATTCCTCGTTCTCAAGAACGGTCGCTCAGATAAAGCAAACCGTGGAGAAAAAATTAAGACTCTCTGTGTCCGTGGGCGTAGGGCCTAACAAGATTCTAGCCAAGCTGGCAACCAACAGAGCCAAACCCGGGGGGCTGGTGGAAGTAAAACCGGGCTGCGAGGAGTCCTTTCTTAAGGAGCTTCCCATAGGGGCTCTTCCGGGAATCGGCTTTAAAGCCCGGGCTGAACTTGATATGCTCAATATACGGAAAATCAAAGACCTCTGGGGTCTGCCCCGGGGGGCACTGAGGACGCTTTTCGGATTAAGGGGGGAGGAGATCCGTCTTCAATCCCGTGGCATAGATGACCGGCCTCTGGAGTCATCCGGAGAGCAGAAATCGGTTTCCCGCGAGACCACTTTTCTTAAGGACATATGGGAAAGGCGGCTCCTTCTGGCTCACCTGGCCTATCTTTGTGACCGTTTGAGTCTGGCTCTGAGAAAAGAACGCTGTTTCAGCCATATCATAGAGGTCAAGGTCAGGTGGTCTGATTTTAAGACCGAAGTCCGCCGGAGGCTTCTGGTGAATCCGGTCCAGGAAATGGATGATATCTACCGGATAGCCCGGGAGCTGTTTTTAGAGCTTTTTCAGGGAGCTCGTTTATCACTGTGCCTGGTGGGAGTCAAGTCTTCTGACCTGGTCAGAAGCCGGACCCTTTCCCTTTTTGAGTCTCATTCTCTCCATAAAGAACGTCTGGGTTCAGCCGTTTTCGAGGTGAGAGAGAAATATGGATTCGGCGCCCTTCTCACCGCCAGGGAGAAGATGCTGGGCGATGTGTACGGCTTCACAAAGGAGCGCGGTTTTATACTGAAAACAGCTTCTCTCACCAAATAGTCTCTGGGTTTTGTATTTATTTTACGGAACAGGTCATGGTTTTTTGGAGGTCAATGAGAAAGTGATGTTTGTTCCCCTGCGGGTTCACTCCGTATACAGCAAAGGAAAAGGGAGTGTGCTTCCGGATGAACTGGCTTCCTGGGCAAAAAGCAGGGGGATTTTGGCAGCCTGTCTTTCAGATAGAGAGGTGTTTTACGGATGGGGGCGCTGGAAGGAAGCGGCCGGCAGAAACAAAATAGTCCCTTTGTACGGCTGTGAATTGAGCATTCAAAAGAAAAAGCTTCTGTTTGTGGTTAAAGACCGGACCGGGTACTGGAATCTGATGGAGATCTTTAACAGCAGAGAGATAAAACAGGTCCGGGGCCTTGTGGTGGTCTATATCCCCCAGGTGGGAGAGAGTGAGTTTCCGGAGGAGCTGAAAGCCGAAGCCGGTCCGGATTTCTACCTGGGAGCGGATTTTAAAAACTTTGAAAAGGTGGTGCATTGGGCCGGTGTGTATTCTCTGCCTGTGGTCTGGGCAAATCCTCTGAAGTTTATTGAAAGTCCGAAAAGGCTCATCCTTATTCACTCTATCCATAAAAAACGGCCTTTCCCTCCGGAATGGACAAAATGGAGGAACCGGATGAAGTTTTTCGGCCCGCTCCAGCAGGAACTGGCTCTGAAAAGGTTCGGCAGCAGGGTCAGGGAGTTTTTCAGAAGAACTCTTGAGATTGCCGGGAAGTGCTGTTTCGCTCTGGAAAACATCGTTCCCGGACTGCCCGAAGGCCTTTTTTCTGAATCATTCAGGGAAATGGTTATGAAAAAAATGCAGCACATGAAGTCCCTGAACTGGAGAGAGAGGCAGCGGGCGCGGATGGAACTGGAAGTGGTTGAAAAAACAGGATTCGGTCCTTATTTCCAGGTGGTCCATGACGTGGTGTGTTTTGCACGGCGGGAGGGGATCCTTTATAATCTCAAAGGCTCCGGAGCCTCTTCTTTTCTGGCCTATCTTCTGGGGATCTCCCATATCAATCCGGTTGATTTTGACCTTTATTTTGCCCGGTTTTTAAACCAGGGGCGGAAGGACCCTCCGGATTTTGACCTGGACTTTGATTCCAGGTACAGAGACCGGGTGCTGGAGTATGTTCTGGAGAATTACGGGAAGGGAAAAACAGGGGCGGCTTTTGTGTGCAGTCTCAAAAACTACCGGGCCCGTTCCGCTGTTTATGAAACGGCGCGGGCTTTTGGCCTGCCGCCGGCAGAATCGAGAGCGCTCAGTAAAAAAGTCCCTTATTTTGTGGAGCCTGATTATCTGAAAAAGCATCAGCCTCCGCCCGGCTGTAAGGAGATCTGGGGGGCTGCCTCGGAATTGACTTCGGTCTACGGAGAAAGTTCTCTTCATGTGGGAGGTGTTCTTTTGACACCCCCGCCGGTCAGCCGGTATCTTCCTCTGGAAAAATCAGCAAAAGGGCTTATTATGTGTCATTTTGACCGGGATGCGGTGGAAGATTTGAAGCTCATTAAACTGGACCTTCTTTCCGTACGCGGATTGGCTGCGATTTCCGGGACGAAAAAAGAGCTGAGCATAAAGAATATTCCATGGGATGACAAAGAGAGCTTTCTCCTTCTCTCCCGCCCACAGACCATAGGATGCTTCCAGGTCGAAAGTCCGGCCATGATGAATCTGCTTTCCCGAATGAAGCCGGCTGATATCTATGAGCTGACCCAGGCTTTAGCTTTGATACGGCCGGGGCCGACTCAAAGCGGGGCAAAGCAGGCCGTGCTCCAAGCGCGTCAGGGCAGATCATCTGCCGGTGATCCGTTTTTCTCCAGAATTATTCCTGAGACCGGCGGGCTTCTCCTTTATGAAGAGCAGGTCATGCAGGTGGCTGAGAGAGTCGCTGGCATGAATTCGGAGCAGGGAGACACACTGCGCAGGGAACTGAAAAAGAAATCGCCCCATCCTGCTTTGAAAGACAAATTTTTCCAAGGAGCGCAGAAGCGAGGATACACACGCACCGAGGTAACAAAGATATGGAATCATATGGAACAATTTTCTTCCTATTCTTTTAATAAAGCTCACAGTGTTTCCTATGCGTGCATGGCTTATCAGTCCGTTTATTTAAAGGCCCATCACCCTCTGCCGTATCTTACAGCTGTTTTGAATGCGGGCGGAGGTTATTACAGCCTCCCGGTCTATATAGAGGAAGCCAAAAGGCTTGGGATAAAGATCCTGCCCCCGGATGTCGCACACAGTGATTATGGTTTCGAAGAGGAGGGTTCCTGCATAAGAGTGGGGCTTTTGTCCATAAAGCGCCTTAAAACCAGCACAGCCAAAAAAATAATAGAAGAACGCCAAAAAGGCCCTTACCGCTCTCTGGATGATTTTCTCACCAGGGTTTCTGTGACCAGGGCGGAGCTTTTCTCTCTGGTCAAGTCAGGGGCTTTGGACTCTTTAGAGCCCCGAAGAGCAGATCAGGTCCTGAACGGTTATAGAGGCAGCGGAGGAACCAGAAAACTTCCGGATATGGAAAAGGCCAGAAAAGAGAGAATGTTGATCGATTCTCTGGGGTTTGACCCCACAGGAGATGCTCTCAATCTTTTTAACGGGGAAAGGCCGGCTCTGCGGGTCAAAGACCTGGAACACAGGGCCGGGCAGATTGTGGAGCTTATGGTCCGGGTTATGGACGCGCGCAGGAAAAAGGTCAGGCAGGGAGCAACGTATTTCTTTCTTTTTTCAGATGAAACAGGGATGATCGAAGGAGCAGGCGCAAAGAAATGTATTCCTTTTGGTTCGCCGCCGGCCTGTTATGTGCGGGGCAGGGTCCGCAGGGGCGAGAACGGGCGGGTCAAGATTTTCAACTGCACTTTTCTCTCTTTGCATGAGTGATTTGAATCATTCCGGTCCCTTATTTTTTGCCTGTACCTTGCGTGGTTTTGTTGGGATTCACTCCCGCTCTATTTTTCGGCAAACACAATGGCTACTGTTTTCCAGACTTTGACTCTCACTCCGTTCTTGACAGCTGGTTTGTATTTCCACTCCTTTATGTTTCTTTCTGTCTTTTCGTTAAGACCATATGAATTCTCGATCCCTTGGACTATTCTGGTCTCTATCACATCCCCTGTTTCAGAAATCAAAATGACCAGGACCACTTTTCCGCTCACTTTGTATTTTTTTGCGGCTGGAGTGTATTCTGGCTCGACTCTTTTGACGAGTTCCGGCGGGCTGTCCACTTCTTTCAAAGGAATGATATCCCCTGTTTCGATTTTTTTCTCAGGTGCAGGTTCCGGAGTTTCCGCAGGTTCTGGATCCTCGGTCTTTTGTTCATTTTTGCTGGGCCCGGATTCCGGCAGGACATGATCTGTAAATTCTTCGATCTTGGGCTGGGGAATCTGTTTGAACTCTGGAGGAGGCAGCGGGGTGATGCTCTCCTTCTGGCTTTCCTGGATTGTATCTGCGGGTTTTGCCGGGGCTTCAGCCAAATCTTGATTTTGTTCTCCGGATGGAACAGATTCGAGGGAAGAAGCAGGGGGCTCCTTCACGGCCGTTTGAGTTTTCCTCTCGATGTTTTCTCTTGAGTCCTGCGGCTCTGCTGGATATTCTTCTGAGATAGTTACAGGCTTAACAGCAGGAGAGGTTTCTTCAATATCCGGATCGATTTGTTCTGTTGCGCCGGACTTATAAAATTGTGGAGAGGCTTCCTGTTTTTTATGGGAATTTTTAGGAAGAGCTAAAAACAGAATAAGAGCCAATCCCAGAATGGCTGAGCCGGAAGCAAACATGATCCATCTGGGAATCTTTTTTCTGCTTTCTTTAGCAGAAAATTCATTGAACAGGGGAGCTCTTCTGTGTTCCTTTTCAAAATCTTTTTGTTTCTTTTCTTCTTCTTTCCGGCTTTCCTGAATTGTTTCCCCTTCTTTTTTTTCTTCTGCAGTTTCTTCTTCTCTTTCTTCTTCTTCTTGAATGGATGCTTTGACAGGAGCTTCCTTTTTTCTGGGGGGGTGGGCGAAATCAGCCAGTTTGTTCTTGAGGATTTCATCTATTTTCCTGCTTTTATCACTTGTGAGGTGCACTGGCTGTGTTTTTTCTCTCTTTTTAGCTAAATATTCCTCATACAGACTGTCAATTTCTTTCTCTCCGTTTAGTTTTTTTTGTCTTTCCTGAGGCGAGGAACTTGTGGCTTTTTTCTCGGTTTCTTTGTTTTCCAAAAGAGCTTCCGGAGCTCTTTTTTCCTTAGATGAAATTCCTGAATCTTGATTTAATAATTCGGATACCTTTGATTTCATTTCCTTGTCATTATACGGTTTTGAAATGAAAGCGGAATTTTTAAAATATTTGAGGACATAGCTCTGACAGGCTGCTTCTGAATAGAAATTAGTCATCATGAGGAGATTTATCTGTTTGGTAAATGATTCGGAGATTTCTTCGAGAAGGTCAAATCCATGAAGCTTGGAAAGGAATGGTTCCATAACGATAAGGTCAGGATTCTCCTCATAGAATTTGGATTTGCCTTCCTGGCCGTCTTTGGCTGTTATCACCTGGTATCCCTGCTCTTGCAGAAGATTCTTGAGGGAGGATAAGGATGTCCTGTTGTAATCAATGATGAGAATCTTTTTTTGCATCTAGTTGCCCCGCACGTTCATGATGAACATATATAAATTAAATCTTTGAAGGAAATCGGTCAATCACCTTTAGGGGTGATTTAGGAGGTGAGATATTCTACCTGCAGTGGATTAATATTTTCTAATATCTCAATTTTTATCGAACAGGCCGCTCTGGCCTTTGGCAATTTCTTTAATGATCTTTTTGAGCTCAGGATAGGTTTCGACCAGTTCTCCAGGCACATCCAGTTTTTGGTTAGTCAGTTTGTTCTTTATCTGTATGGCATTCGTCAAGGCCTGTCCCCGGTAGTGATTGTTGGTCACGACAAATGTTTTTTTAGATTTTCCACCCAGATTTTTTATACGGTTGATCCATTGATTGAGCTCTTCATCTGAGTAAAGATAATCATAACGCTCGTCTCTGCCTGCATTTTTTTGGAACCAATTTTTGTAGTTTCTGCCGTGAAGCCTCACATAAGTGAAATCAATATTTGTGGCATAGGTGGTGGGTTTGATGGATGACCGGAACACAGGCTGGTCGATGTTGCAGAAAGCCACTTTGTGGTCGGAAAGGACTTTCAGAAACTCGGGATTATCCCAGGAACTGTGCCTTATTTCCAAAGCAAGGGGCAGTCCGGAAAACATATGAAACAAACGTTCCAGATAAAGCCTGTTTTTTGTGGAATGGGAGAAGGACCAGGGGAACTGCACGAGCACAGCGCCAAGGCGGTTGTTTGCCGCGAGCGGCTCGATCCCGAATCTGAATTCATCAGCTTGTTTTTGGGAGGGTTTTTTTTCTTGATGGGTAAAGTCTTGATGGAGCTTGACGGCAAACAAGAAGTCCGGATTTTGTTCGACTTTTTTAACCCAGGAAAGAGCAAAGTTGAACACAGGCATCCGGTAGAAGGTGCTGTTGACTTCCATAAAATCAATATACCGGGATAAATACCTCAAGGCATGAAAACCGGATGGCTTTTTTCTCGGGTAAACGATCCCTTCCCAGTCCTTATAACTCCAGCCGGCCGTCCCCACATTGTATCGAGCCATAGCA
>CAZUXT010000033.1:7986-36177 GCA_964624145.1 uncultured Eubacteriales bacterium
GCCACATCTGCTTTTGAGTTTGACATCAATGCAGACATTGCGAACAACCTGGGATGTCCTGTGGTTTTATCCGCGAATGCCTATAACAGATCTGAAGAAGATGTGATCAGGTCTGTTGAGACCTCTCTGGAATCCTTCATTGAAAAGCACTGTAAAGTGGTGGCTATCATAGTGAACAGAGCTGAAAAAGGGGAGAGGATCGTATCTAAACTTAAAGACAATCCTCTTGTTAAAGAAAGTCTGGTTTTCAGCATTCCCAATGTCAGGTCCCTTCAGTATCCCACTGTCGGGGAGGTGGCCGAAGCACTGAATGCGCGGGTTGTTTCCGGACAGGTGAAATTGAACCGTCATGTTGAGGGATTCGGTGTGGCGGCCATGCAGTTGTGGAATGTTCTGACCAGGGTTTCAAACGGAGATATCGTAATCACTCCCGGAGACAGGGCTGATGTCATTGTCGGCTGTTTGTCGGCGCTCTCTTCTTCATCTATGCCCAGTATAGCAGGGCTTATTTTAACTGGCGGATTGATCCCTCAGGAACCGATTCTCAAATTGATCGAAGGTTATGACGAGAAGATTCCCATTTTAAGTGTCAAAGAAAATACTTTTGAAACAGCCCGTATGGCTGATAATATCCATGCTGTTATAGATCCGGATGACACTATTAAAGCGGCTCAAGCCCTTGAGGCTTTTGAGAAAAATGTTGAGGCCAAAGAGTTGAGAGAAAAAATCATCAAGACAAAAGTATCCATAGTGACTCCCAAGATGTTCGAATACAGGCTTATAAAGAGAGCCCAGAGCCAGAAACAACATATTGTCTTGCCAGAGGGGGAGGATGAAAGAATTTTACAGGCAGCGGAGATATTATCACGAAGAGATGTGGTCGATCTGACGTTACTGGGAAATGAAAAAGTCATGCGGGACAAGATAGTAAAGTTAGGGCTGCAGCTTGATAAAGTCAATATCTTGGATGTTCCGAACAATGATAAATTTGGGGATTACGCACAAACCTATTATGAGCTGAGAAAGCACAAAGGTTTGGAGATAGATAATGCGCACGATAATATGAGCGAACTCAGTTATTTTGGCACTATGATGGTTTATAAAGGGGATGCTGACGGTATGGTCAGCGGAGCGGCCCACACAACCAGAAACACCCTTCGCCCCGCGTTTGAATTTATAAAAACGAAAAAAGGCTTTTCTATCATATCAAGCGTATTCTTTATGTGCCTTCCTGATAGGGTGTTGGTCTATGGAGACTGCGCGGTGAATCCTGATCCCAATGCGGATCAGCTTGCTGAAATTGCCATCGCATCCGCTCAGACGGCTGTCACTTTTGATATCCAGCCCATTGTGGCCATGCTCTCCTATTCTACGGGAGATTCAGGAGTGGGAGAAGACGTGGAAAAGGTCAAAGAAGCCACTAAAAAAGCCAGGGAACTGGCAAAGAAATATTCTATGGATTTGAAGATCGAAGGCCCGATTCAGTATGATGCGGCTATTGATCCGGGAGTAGCCAAAGCAAAACTCCCGGGAAGTGATGTGGCCGGAAGAGCAACCGTGTTAATTTTTCCTGACCTCAATACGGGGAATAATACGTATAAAGCTGTCCAGAGGTCGGCCGGAGCTGTGGCCATAGGCCCGGTCCTGCAGGGGCTTAACAAACCAGTCAATGACCTGAGCCGGGGATGCACGGTGACAGATATCTTTAATACGGTAGCCATTACAGCCATTCAGGCTCAGGCTGAAAAGAAAAAATCTTAATTTGACAAGAAGTATTCCCGAGAAAGGATAAAAATGAAAATACTAGTCATCAATACAGGAAGTTCCTCTATTAAGTATCAATTGTTTGATATGGATCAAAAAAAGGCAGTAGTGACAGGGCTGGCAGAAAAAATAGGGGAAGAGACAAGTATTCTAACGCATGAATTGTTAGATAGAAATGGAAATGGAAAAGAAAAGGTTGAAAAGGAGAGAATCAATGATCACGAGCAGGGCATGGAGAGAATCGTCAGCCTTCTTATCGACCCGGAATGGGGGGTCATCAGGGATAAATCTGAGATCAATGCTGTAGGGCACAGGGTTGTCCATGGGGGAGAAGCGTTCAAATCTTCCACGGTTATTACAAGTGAAGTGATTTCCGCCATAGAAGAAAACATACCTCTGGCTCCCTTGCACAACCCTCCGAACCTCACGGGGATAAAGGTGGCCCGTTCGTTATTTCCTGATGCTCCGCAGGTAGCTGTGTTTGATACCGCGTTCCATCAGTCCATCCCAAAGAATGCTTACCTTTATGCGATTCCTTATGAGCTGTATGAAAAGCACAGAGTTCGCAGATACGGATTTCACGGGACTTCACATGAATATGTGGCACAGGAAGGTGCAGCTTATCTGAGCCGGCCGCTTCAGGACTTGAACCTTATCACCGTTCATTTAGGGAACGGAGCCAGCATGTCAGCGGTTAAAAAGGGAAAATGCGTGGATACCTCCATGGGAATGACTCCTCTGGAAGGGCTCGTGATGGGAACGCGTTCGGGTGATATTGATCCGGCCCTCCCTTTTTTCCTTTCCAAAAATCTCAATTTATCCATTGATGAGATTGATGACCTTTTAAATAAGAAAAGCGGGTTAAAAGGAATCTGTGGCATAAATGATATGAGGGAGATCGAGCAGAGGGCTGATGCAGGAGACCAGAGAGCGGCGACGGCTTTGGATGTTTACACTCTTCGGATAAAGAAGTACATCGGAGCTTATTATGCTGAACTCGGACACCTGGATGCTGTGATATTTACAGCCGGTATCGGTGAGAATTCTCCGAAGATACGCCATATGAGCTGTAAGGGTTTAGAGGATTTGGGTCTCAAGTTGGACTTGGAAAGAAATAAGGTGAAGTCCGACCGGATAAGAGAGATCAGTTGCGAAGACTCAAGAGTAAAAATCCTGGTTGTGCCCACTAACGAAGAGAAGAAAATAGCTTTAGAGACCGAAATCGTGATTAAATCATAAACAGCCTTAAATATTTCAAATCATTATTGTCAGGAGGAATGAGCATGAAATGCTTAAAGGGGATAGTCCTGAGTATTGTTTTATGCCTTTTTTGTTTGAGTGCCATGGCTCAAGACAGCTACGATACCCTTTTCTCGGATTTGACAAGGGTGAAGAAAGCGCGGTCTAATGCGGTGACTTCTTCAGCGTCAAACGTCAACAGCAATCTCGATCGCCGCACTTATATCCAATCCAATGAGACTTTTGTGATGGCTGATGTCAAAGGGCCCGGTATTATCAACCACATCTGGCTGACATTCAATGAAGCCCGGCCCAACTGGCTGGAGGAGTATGGATCAGCAAAGCCATCCGATATTGTGCTGCGGATGTACTGGGACGGCAGCGAGGATCCGGCTGTGGAAGCACCTATCGGAGATTTTTTTGCCGCAGGATTTGGACAGCGCCATGAGATCCGGTCTCTTCCGGTTCTCGTTGAAGGAGGAGACGGATACAACTGTTACTGGCAGATGCCTTTCCACAAGAGAGCAAAGATCACGGTGACCAACGAAGGGGAGAAGAAGGTGCGGAGCTTTTACTATCATATTGATTATACAGAGGTTGAAAGTCTGCTCAAAGACACGGCCTATTTCTGTGCCCAGTACCGCCAGGAATTTCCGGAGAAAGAAGGAAGAGATTATTTGATCTGTGATGCGGAGGGGTGGGGACATTATGTAGGAACGGTTATGTCGGTGCGGTCACGGTCGCCCTTCTGGTTTGGAGAGGGAGATGCCCGGATTTACATTAATGGCGAGGAAAAGCCTTCTATTAAGGGAACCGGAACAGAGGACTATTTTCTCATGGCCTGGGGGCTGAATGAGGCTCTTTTTCCGTTTTTCGGCTGCACGTACCAGAGCTCCGGCTTTTCCGACCTCGGTGTTAAATATACGTTGTACCGGTGGCATATTGCAGATCCCATAAGGTTTACAGAGTCTTTCCGGTTCGAGATCGAACATACAGGTTGGATCACAGGAGACGAGACAGAGACCGGAGAGATAGACGGCCATGTGGAACGTGAAGACGACGTCGCTACAGTGGCGTTCTGGTACCAGGTCGGTCAGCCTAAGCGGTTCACAGAACTGCCTTCACTCAAAGAGCGGGAACTTCCGAATCTGGATATCACCATACAGAGTAATGAGATAATAGAGACTGAAGAGCATTCAAAGGGCACGGTCACACTCCAGGAGGGCTATGACTGGACAGGAGGCAGGCAGATACTCTTTGATCCTGGGTCGGAGAACGGTTGTCTTGAGGTCAGTTTTGAAGTTAAAGAAGAGGACTACAGAGGGATTATGCTCATACTCACTCACGCTCCTGACTACGGCATCTACCGCATTTATCTCGACGGAGAAAATATCAAGCGCCCGGAAGATTACATCGATCCGGACAAACCTTATGAGATAGATTTTTATTCCGAGCAAATGGATGTGAAAGAGATCTATATGGGGAGCTATACCCTGCCCATAGGCACGCACACATTGCGTTTTGAGTGTGCAGGCAAAAATCCATACTCGAAAGGATACATTCTGGGACTGGATTCAGTGCGGCTCAGGGAGAGATGGGAAAAGAAAAGAAAATCCCTGCGTTGACAAATAGAGCTGCGATACAGGAATTGATCTCTGAGAGCGCTGACATGAGGCCGGTTTTTTATTATAAAAATCTTGCTTGAAGATTTTTTTTTGATTATCATTGTTATCTAAAACAAACAATCGTCCCATGAAAAGAGCTCACTGTTTCTTACTTATTTTGCTTTTCATTTTTTTCAGCTGCGGAAAAAACAACAAGGAAAATCTGTACACCATAGGGATATTTCAAGTAAACGATGCTCCTCATTTAAACACGGCGGTGGAAGGTTTTGTAAAATGCCTTCAGGACAATGGAATGGTCCGCGGAGAAAATGTCACTCTTATACTGAAGAATGCAAAGGGAGATATTTCCGAAGTTCACAGTATTGCTGAGAGTTTTGTGAAAAACGATGTTGACATGATTGCTGCTTTTTCAACAGCCTGTCTTCAGGCCGCCCTTAATGCAACGAGTGAGATTCCCATCGTTTTTTCATCGGTCGCGAATCCTTATAGAGCCGGAGCCGGTTTTTCCCAAGATGAACATCTCAGTCATGTGACCGGCGTCTCTTCCAGGAGTCCTATAAAAGAAAGCCTCTCTTTTTTAAAGGAGGTCCTTCCCGAATCTTCAAAGATAGGGACACTTTGGACCCCCTCGGAATTAAATTCCGAATATTATCTTGAGTTGACCCGTGAGAGCGCGGCCGCATTAGGTCTGGAAGTTGAAGCTGTCCCCATAACCAATTCAAGTGAAGTCCTGCTTTCCTCACAGCTCCTGGTCAGCAGAGGAGTGGATGCGATTTATCAGATATCCGATAACACGATCAATGATTCTTTTGAGGCTGTTGCCCAGGTTGCCCTTGATAACGAAGTGCCTTTGTTCGGAGGTTTTCCTGTTTCCGCGGAACAGGGAGCCTGTGCAGCGTTGGGTTGGGATTTTTTTGATATGGGATATAAATCCGGCGAAATGGCTTATGAGATAAAAAACGGGAAGAGCCCGGCTGGCATTCCTTTTCAGTATATGAAAAAAACAAGCCTTTTCATCAATCTGGAAGCAGCATCAAGACAAAGTGTACGGTTTTCAAAGGAAATTGTGGACAAAGCAGATAAGGTTTTTACTTCCATAGAAAAGGGGAGTAGTGAGTAATCACCAGGCTTGACTCATAAACAATCGGGACAGGCTGTTTTCAAGAGAAGCTTTACGATGGGATGTTATTTTTGTATAATAAACCTGGATTATTCACAAGTCGAGGTTGCTGCAGATGCGAGGCACAGGGTGCGAAGCTGTGGTCCTTCACTGCGAGTATCCTGTAACGAAGCAGATGCAGTGAAATCGGCTTGCTTGAAAAGTAAAAAAAGGGCGATTAAAATGAAAGTGACAACAAACAAAAACTTTTCGATTGCCATTTTTATGATGAGTCATGTATATCCTTGAGAGCAAAACAAAAAATAATCATCGCCTTTTTTTTATGAATAGTTCAGCCAAAAAAGATGATGGAGAGGGCAAGGATGCTCATTTCGGGCCGCGTGCAGGGTGTTCTTTTCCGTGATTTTACCCAGAGATGGGCCTCTTCCTTGGGATTGGCAGGATGGGTTAAAAATGTATTTGACGGGAGAGTCGAAGTTCTGGTAGAGGGAGAAAAAGATAAAATCGATCAGATGATAGGGAAGCTCAGGCAAGGGCCTCAAATAGCACAGGTGGATGATGTTGGGCTCGAATGGCAGGAATATAAAGGAGAGTACAGTGATTTTCGTATCACATGGTAGGTTTATATTGCAGTCATGTGATAGAATCCCCACAAACAAGAGGAGAAGCCATGTTTAAACACGCAAAAAAAGATCACCCGAGTGTGGAGGTTTTCGAAGGTGTTGTTCGAACGACTCTAGGGTGTGGAAAAGATGTGCTTATGGCTAGATTCGATTATAAGAAAGGCTCTCAAGTCCCCCCTCATAAGCATGCTTATGAACAGGTAACGGTCATTATTAAAGGAAAGCAAAAAGTTATTATAGACAACAAGGGGAAGAAAGAGGAGATTATACTGGAAGAAGGAGATTCCTATATGGTTCCTGCCTCTTTTGAACACCGGCAAATCAATCTTGAGGATACGGTGACCATAGATTCTTGGAGCCTGGCTCCCTAGGTGTTTTAATTTTTCTTTCTGGATTCGAGAAATTTATTCCGGCATTCATTAGAACAAAAGTAATATTCTTTTCCTTCGTATATTTCTTTTATGGCATCTTCTTTCGGGAGATACGTATTACAGACCTGGTCTTTGACCATGATTCCGGGCTTTAAGCTTGGTTTTTGGGGAGGCTTTTTTGTGCGTTTCAATGACTGGTAGGTTTTGACAACGATGTATATCAAATAGGCAATCAGTGCATAGAAAATGACTTTGAATAATCCGGACATAATGGATATCAATGTAGATGATTTCGCCTTATAAGTCAAATAAATCCTTTTATTTTAGGTTTTCTGTTTTTTTAATCATTCTCCACTGTTGACTGGTCACTGGTTTTGTTATAATGGATGTTTGAGAGATAAATGAATATCGTCAAAGAAGTATTAAAAGGCAGCCCAAAAGCCATGGCCAGGGCTATTTCCCTGATCGAGGATAGGGATGATCGTGCACAGGAAATCCTAAAGGGAATTTTTCCCTATTCCGGCAAATCAATCATTATTGGGATAACCGGAGCCCCGGGTTCTGGTAAAAGCACGTTGGTGGATCAGATTGTGAATGTTTTCAAAGAAGAAAAAAAAAAGATAGGTATCATTGCTGTTGATCCCACAAGCCCTTTTAGCGGGGGAGCCATCCTGGGTGACAGGATTCGCATGATGCGCCACACTACGGATAAAGATGTTTTTATAAGAAGCATGGCTACCAGAGGACAGCTTGGGGGACTTTCTAAAGCATCGAGCGAGGCCATCACTGTTCTTGAGGCCGGAGGCAAGGATGTCATACTTGTAGAGACAGTGGGGGTCGGACAGGATGAAGTTGAGGTGGTTAAACTTGCGGATTTGATACTGGTCATACTGACACCAGGAGCCGGTGACGATATCCAGGTTTTTAAAGCGGGGATCATGGAGATTGCTGATATATTTGTTCTTAATAAAGCAGACTCCCCTGAAACAGAGAGAACAGAACGGTATTTAAAAGCCATGCTGGATTTGGGACTGAATAAGGAAGGGATACCCCCCATAGTTAAGACCGTAGCCACTACAGGGGAAAATATTGGTTCTCTGGTCGAGCAGATAGAGAGCATTTCGTCCGGGCAGAAAGAGAAGATAAGGACGGCAAGAAAGAAAAGGCTGATTTTATGGATGCTGAAGGACATCATTCGCGAAAAAATTTATCAGTTGATCAACAGCGGTATCAAGGAAGCTGACCTTGAGGATTATGTTGATCAGATTTATAAAAGGGAAATGGACCCTTATACTATAGCTGATGATTTTATCCAAAGGTTAAAGGATTCTTAAATGACTGAAAAAATACATCATATAGGCATTGCGGTCAATGACATTCAAAAGAGCCTCAACAAATGGGGGCAGTATTTGACATTTAAAACAGGAGACATAGAAGAAATAAACACAAGGGGCGTAAAAGTGGCGACCCTGGGATTTGATGAGGGGCCTTTGATTGAACTTCTTGAGGCAGTGGGAAGCGGATCGCCGATAAGAAAATTCATAGACAAGCACGGAGAAGGAATCCACCACATTTGTTTCCAAACAGATGACCTGGACCTTAAAGTCAAGGAACTCAAGAAAAAAGGAGTCCGTTTTGTTCAGGAAAATCCTGTTTTAGGAGCCGGTGGGAGCCGTATCATTTTTATCCATCCGGATAATCTCAATGGAGTGCTCATTGAGCTAAAGGAAGAGAAAGAATAATCCAGGTCAATTAGCAGGCTTTATTTTTTTCAGTGTGATGGTTATTTTCAGCCCTGCGGGTGTGTTCGGGGAGGCTTTGATGCTTCCACCGTGGTCTTCAAGTATTTTTTTTGCGATGGGAAGTCCTAATCCTGTGCCTCCTTCTTTGGTTGAAAAATAGGGCTCAAAGATCGTATCCAGCATGTTTTTCTTGATACCCTGTCCGGTGTCACTTATTTTAAGATGGATTTCATTGTTCTTGGAAGAAGCCTTGATCTCGATCACTCCCTTGTCTTTAATGGATTCTATGGCATTGGTAAGGATGTTTCTGAAAACCGTTTTAATTTTTGCTTTATCTCCGGAAAAAAACAGATCCTGTTTTTGAAATGTTTCTTTAAATGTGATTCTTTCCGATAAAATACTTTTATAGGGATCTATGGTCTCTTTTATTGTTTCTTTCAGATCTAAGGTTTCTTTTTGCAATGAGGCTTTTTTAGATGTTTCTAAGAAATCCTGTGCTATTTTTCTGAGATTGTCCACTTCCATGACTATGTATGATGTTGATTCTTTCAGTACTTTTTCGAAATCCTCTTTATTATCTTCATACACTGTCAGGAGGTGTTCGGCGGATAGCTGTATCGGAGTCAGCGGATTTTTTATTTCATGCGCTACCTTTCTGGCCATTTCAGCCCATGCTATTTTTTTACTGATGTCTGCAAGTTCCTGCTGGTGTTTTCTAAGGCTTTTCACCATTGTATTAAAACCGTTGATCAGAGTTTTCATCTCGTCTTTCTTTTTGTAATCAATGGACACTTTAAGATTTCCTAAACTGACTTCTCTTGTCCCTGAAAGGAGACTTTTGATGGGATTGAGAATCATATCTCCTATTCCTTTTGCCACAACGAGGACAGCAGCTATGAAGAAGAATGAAATGAACACAAGGAATTCGAAAAGTTCATAAGAAAATGTTGATATTTCTTCCTGTTCAAGGGGAAACGGGAGAGAAATCAAAACGAAAGAGTCCTGAAATTCATAAGGAATAGTCAGAGTATGAAAGGAATATTCTCCTATTTTTTGCGTCTGAGTGTAAAACGGATTGTTCTCGTACCTGGCTTTATAATAGATATTGCCGTCAATGAGTTCGGGAAGGATACCGTAGTCAAAAAATTCCCTGTGGCTTGATGAAGCCAGTTTTCCGTTTACATAAAGGTTCACGTCATTTGATATGGTCGAGCTGATCCACATGACCATTTCATCCGGAGGTATGGTCACACTCAAATTTTCTTCCTGTTGGAAAAAAATAAAATCTTCCATGACACTGTTGGCGAATTTTGCCTGAACTTCTGCCTCTTCAGTTATTTTCTGTGTGAAAATCTGCGAAAAGAAGTTCCTGGTCAAAAGAGAGAACAGAAGAAGGGGGAGAAGAGACACAACGATAAATGATATATAAACCCGGTTAGAGAAAGACCAAAAAGGGTTTTTGAATTTTTTTCTATGAGAGGCAGAAAAATAGGCAAGGGCAGCGATTGATACAAGGAAGAGATAGGAAAAAAATGTGATCAAAAAATCGACTGAGTGAGTCATAAAAGATTTTTCGGGTATGAAAAGTGAATAAATAGAGTCTCCCTTGACAAAATAGATGCTTTTGTATTTTTTCCCTTTATCTGAGAAAACAGCCCAAACAGATTGGTCTGAGGAGCGGATCTCATCCAGGTATTTTGAAGGGATACCTTTAGATATGTTATTCGGATTGAATACCGGTTTTCCTTGAGGATTGAAAATAGCAAATCCCAGGTTGATGTGTTTTAGAGAAGGAATGGAAGAGGCTCTTGTGAGCTCGAAATAAGGATTTGCAGAATAAAGAAAAGGAAGCATCTCGTGTCCGACAGAGAGCGAAAGAATGGTCCTTCCGATAATGTGATCATTTTCCATCCAGTCTTTATAACCGGTAAGAAATCGCTTCTCCTCTCCTAAAAACGGAACACTCTGGTTAATGATGGTCCAGTTCTCACTAAAGGGAAGGTCGATCCCATTTTGCAGATTCGGAATATTCAGTGAGAATCTGGAAATGATATTTCCGTCAGGACCGAGCATCTCTAAGCTTGAGTACCAGTTAAATTTTGAGATGAGGGTCCTTTCCCAGAGAGAGGCAGCTATTTCCGGAGGATTATGATGATGGAAAAAAGACAGTATCTGGTTTTGATTTTCATTTATTTCCTGTATTGATTCCTGAATGAGAAATACGGCCCAATCCTCCTGTGTTGTGACGGTGTATCTTAGGGAGTGCTCTAATATGGCTTTCTTTTTATCAATGCTTATGAAATGGAGGGAGGAGTGGATAAAAAGAACTGATATCACAAAGGCTGAAAACAGGAATCTTTTTCTTTTTTTGAGACCGGGGAAATAAATCAGTGCAAAAAGAAGAAACAGGACAGCTGCCTGAAGGCCGAAGATAAGGGCGGGGTTTTTCCCCTGATGAATAATGACATAAGCGCACATCGTGACAAGCAGTGCGGTAAAAGGGATGAACTTGTTTGGAGAATAAAAACAAATTGTTTTTACGGCCATATAAATCAAGACAAAGAAGCTGAAGACAAAGAGTATGATGCTGATATGCAGAAGAATAAAGCTGGGCTGTAAAGAGACACGCAACAATGCCTGTTTTGCATTGAAGGCCAGCCTGTAAAGAAGCTGATGCAAAAGGAAGATAAGAAATACGGATATTACAGAGGATAAAAAGCTCAGCATGATGCTTAAAGGGGCTGATGCCTTACGGGTCTTGGTTTTTATGGATTTATTGAATAAAGACAGTAGAAAGACAAGCAAGGATGCGAGCAGAAGAGAGGTTAAAAATATATCAGCAGGTGATTTTGTGAGGTTGGCCAGGCAGATAAAACTTGCTGAATCAGGGGAAAAAATCGTCAAGGATTGAACAGGTCCGAGACCGCTTACGGGAAGGAAAATCAGGCGGATAGCGATCATGATCACTATGACGGTAATTTTCTGAACCAGATTGAATTCTTTGGATATCCAGGAACGCCTTATTATGTATATCAGAAGCAAAATCAGAGACAGGATTGAGAGAAGATAAAACCCAAGCCATAGGTTCTGTTTTTGAGTGGAGATTATTGAGGTCAGGGGAGGCGAACTCAGAGTTATCGTGGCCATTATATGACCTTGTTCGTTTCTCAGGGGGAAAAACATGGTTTGTATCTCATTCTGAAGTCTCGGCTGTCCTATATACTCATCATTGTATTTTTTGAATATCCTTTCAAAACCGGATATGTCATCCCTGAAATCCCAGTAATCGATTTTACAGTCGGCCATTAAATGGTTTTTAAGGAAATGATGTTCCTGCAGATACTGGGCTTTAAACTGGGGTAAAAATGCCAGCAAATAATAAAAGACGACGGAATGCCCTTTATTGTTTGTATTAACTGAGACCACATATACGGATGCTTTGTCTTTTATTAAGAATGTTTGTTTTTCCCGGTAGTATCCATTTATATCTGAAAAAAGGATTTGCCGGACATCTATGACTTTGCCATCCCATATTTTAAGCTGTTTTGATGCGTCATAATAAGCTATTCCCTCTTTGTTTTTATTTATTTGGAATTTTTCAAGAAAGGTGAAGATCCTCTCTTCTTCGTCCGGCAGAGCCGTGCTGTCCAGGATATCGTGTTTGCTGAGAACCTGATTGATAATGGAAGAGAATTCCGTTTTAATGGCATGAGATTTGTTTCGCAGCCGGTCAAAGCTCTTTTGATTGTAATTCGAAGAAATCAATATCGGGTAGGCCAGCCATAAAAGAAAGAGAACAGCACAAAGGGCCGTTGATGTGAGAAAGCTGAACAGCAGAACTCTGTTTTTTTGTTTGTCTTTACTTTGATTCAAATTCGTGCTGCTTTTATTTCTATGATTTTCCATTGTTCAGGCTTTTTTTTGCCGGCTTTTTCTGATTTTTTCAAGAGGAAAAAAACATGATAAACATACTGATTGTTGTTGTTTTTATCCTTAAAAGACCATCTTGATTTAAAAATGGTGTTGTCGTTCTGCAGCTCTCTTTCTTCTGATAGAGAGTAGAATTCAAAGGTCGGATAGTTTGAGAAAATCTTCTGGAAAAGAAAGTAAGCCTGCTGGTCAGTGAGTTGATCGGAAAAAGAAATCGGTTCTGGGAATGAAAGATTGATATGGCTCCCCGAGGGGAAAAGCAGATAGAGCTGAGACGCGTTGTTTTGAAGGAAGGCTCTTTCGATTTTTTTAGAGACCGCGTTTGATTGAGGGGTCAAGAGGGAAAAAATCAGGGTCAATATGATTGTTAACTGACTCATAAAAACATATTAACATAATATTTTTTCTGTAGGAAGACCCTCGTTACGGGTTTTCTTTTTGGTGGCACGTTCCCTTTCTTAACATCGGAGGGAAAAAAGGTTAAAATAATCACAGAAGGACTGAGTCATACAGGTAAGGAAGATTCCATGTCTGAAAAACTTTCTTTTGGTGTTAAAAAGTCAAAGGAAGGAGCTCTGCACAGGAGGATGAAAAGGCTGAAAATTTATGAAAAGGACCTGGTAGAGAATTTTATTCGTTCAAGCGGGAAAGGAGGGCAGAGGACGAATAAGGTGGCCACATGTGTTTATTTAAAACACATACCCACGGGATTGGAGGTCAAGTGTCAAAAGGAAAGGCTGCAGTCCATAAACAGGTTTCTGGCAAGAAGGCTTCTTGCGGATAAGATCGAATCCATGATTCTGGGAAAACAGAGCAAGGAGCAGCAGAGGATTGAAAAGTTACGGCGTCAAAAAAGGAAGCGTTCCAAGAGAGCTAAAGAAAAAATGTTAGAGGAAAAACAGAAGCAGTCCGAAAAAAAGAAAATGCGCAGCTATAAGCCCGAATCTGAGGATTTTGAAAGATAGTGATTTTGATAAGTTCACTCAAAAGGAATAAATAAGACCCTATAAGAGTCTAATATAGAGAAGAGGTGAATTTTATACGGATTGAAATCGGATGGATGAGAAGAAGCTCATATCTCTGGCTCGTGATGGTGATAAAGATGCTTTTAAAGAACTTGTCCTCAAATTCGAACCTCAAATAGCAGGTACTGTTATAGGTATGTTAGGTCCAGGGCCTGAAGCAGAGGATGTCGGGCAGGAGACTTTTGTAAGGTTTTACAGGTCTCTTCCAAAGTTTCGAGGTGAGTCTTCTTTAAGTACATATTTAACAAGGATCGCTATCAATCTTTGCCTTAATGTGATAAGAAAGCGAAAAATAAGAACGATGGTCTTCTTTCGAAAAACAAAATTGGAAGCCAACCAAACCAGGGATTCAGTAAATGCAGACAGTCTTTTTATAGCAAAGGAACTCATTAATAAAGGACTGCAGATGCTTGATAACCGATTCCGGACTGTCATTATATTGAGGTATATGAATGGACACACATCGGAAGAAACAGCTGAGATTTTGAATATTCCTAAGGGAACAGTGATGTCCCGATTGGCCAGAGGTATGGACAAGTTAAAAGAGATACTCAAACCTTTGTATGAGGAAGAGAGTCACGGGAAGGGGGAAGGATGAGAAAAAAAATAAAAGAGAGGATCAAAAATCAACTCAGAGTTTTTTCTCGCAGCTCTGATTTATCATTCAGTCCCGGTTTTTCGGAAGGAGTGATGGAGAGGATCAATGAGATAGAAAAGCGTGAACGAATGATGCTTGATTTTTATGGTTCGTTAAAAACAGTATTCAGGAAGATCGCACTCATTGGGGCTATAGTCCTTTTAGTGCTGCTATCCTATAACATTAAGATAGGGGATAATTTTTCAGAAGAGGAAGCGGTTTTTGCTTCAGACGCTGTTTACAATGAACTGCACAACCTTCCTCTGTTTTAACATATGGAGCGGACTATGAATATAAAGAACAAAGTAACTCTTTTAGTTATCATTGTCCTTATCACAGGAATTTTTATCGGAGTCATGCTGAATAGGATCATAATGCAGAATCGAATAGAAAAGGCTTTTTCGCGAATCAATCCGAACCGGATCCCCGCATTTTATGAGAGGATATTAGAGCCGGATACAGACACTTCATCTCAAATCCGCAGTATTCTTGCCAAGCATGCAAAAAAGATCAGAGGCATAAGAGAGGACTACCAGAAGAAGATGCAAAAGGCAAACCAATCCCTGTATAATGAGCTGGTTCCTTTCTTGACTCCCATCCAGAGGAAAAGATTCAATCAAAGATTGTTTATGCCGGGCATGCCTTTTCGCTCCCCCGGCCGGTTTCCCGACAATTTCCATACGGGCGAGGCTTTTGATAAGGATGTGGATTTTTTAAAAAAAGAACTTTCTTTATCCGAAGAGCAGACAGCAAAAGTGAGAGAGATATTCAGCAAATACAGGATTCCCTTATGGACGCCAAGGCTAGAATTCAGAGGCATGAAAGATGATAAAATGCATGAGGACATACTTCAACGTATTGAGGAAAGAGACAAGACCGTTAAAGAGGTCCTGGATCAAAGACAAAAGAAGCTTTATGATAAATTAAGAAAACAGGTCAATTGATATATTTTTCAACAGCTGATTTCCATACAAGGTAGCCTGCTCCGGTCAGATGCAGGCCGTCGTTTGTATAGTCCGGATTGAGCTTTTGGTCTTTTGTCACAAAAAGGGAATATAAATCTATGTATGTGATATCATTTATGTTAGAGAAATTTTTTAAAGCCGTATTGATCCTGATTATCTCTTCTGTCTTGTTGATGTGATTCTCGAAAATTTTAAAGTCCTTATTGACCGGGAGCAGGCTCTGGAGATAGATTTCCGTATCCGGTGATTTTCTATGGATGATTTTCACAATCTGTTCGATGTTGTAGACCACTTCTCTTTCGATTTTTCCGTCTGCCAGGTCATTTATGCCTATCATTAAAAATACCTTTAATGGTTTGGATTCTACGACTTCGGCCAGTCTGTGAAGAACTCCGGATGTGAGATCCCCGCTGATCCCTCTGTTGATGATTCTTTTATCCTGAAACATCTCTTCCCAGTTGCATCCGTCTGTTATACTGTCTCCTAAAAAAATAATCTCATTTTCTGAATTAGGAAGCATCTTAAAGAGAGAAACACGTTGATGCCAGTAAGGGTAAAATGTGTTTTCATTTTCATATGGTTCCTGGCACGACAGACTGATGAAAACCATGAAAGCCGCAGCCAGTATTATTGATTGTTTTAGGTCCCGCATACTCTCCTCCAAAGAAATATTATTTGAATTCAGCTAAGCGCCGGGCTTAAGCAGAGAGATCTAACAGTACTCTTAACAGCAGGTTCGCCGCCTTTTCCAGGTCTTCCCATTCGATTCTCTCCTGCGGGGAGTGGCTTATTCCATCTTCACATGGAATGAATATCATACCGGTATCAGAAACAGAATGTAAGATCTGTGCATCATGACCTGCCCCGCTGTTAAGGGCCATATAGGAATAATCCAGTTCCTTGCAAAATTTTATCATAAGGTCTTTGAGGCGGGCGGAGGTTTTGACTGGTTCTGTTTTGTCATTGATCTTATAGTCAAAATGAAGTCCACGCGAGGAAGATATATCTTTCGCGAATCCCAGCACTTTTTTTTCTATCTCTTTAAGGGTCTGGCTGGATTGGCTTCTAAAGTCAAGGGAAAATTCGACCCTGTCAGGGATGATACTGAAGGAACCGGGATGGATATGAGCGTTTCCTATTGTGAACATACTTCCATAGTGTTCTTTGGCTACATATTGGGTTCCTTTGAGCGCAAAGTCAGCCAGGCCTAAAAAGGCATCATGACGAAGTTCAAAAGGAGTGGTGCCCGCATGACTGGCTTGTCCCTGAAAAAGACAGGTCCACAAATTTTTTCCTGCGATGTTTTCAACGATGCCTATGGATTTATCTTCTGTTTCCAGTAAAGGGCCCTGCTCAATGTGTATTTCTATAAAAGCTTCGATTTGAGGCCGCTGTTCACTCGCTTTCATGATTGAATCTATGCTGAACTCTGTGTTTTCCAGAATACTTTTTAAGGGAGGGCCGAATTGAGTCTGTCCTTTTTCCAGAATTTCTCTCTTAATCAATCCGGTAAAGGCTCTTGAGCCTAAAAAATCTCCGACAAGATTGCCTTCTTCATCGGTAAAGGAGGCCATTGATAAGGGTTTGGTGTGTTTTATTTTTTCTTCCTGGATTCTCTGCAGGCATTCAAGGGCTGAAAGAACACCAACCGTGCCGTCAAACATGCCTCCGTTTATGACCGTGTCGATATGGGAGCCCGCCATGACTGTTTTGCCTTTTCCTTCTAAAGTGCCAAAAATATTTCCGGCCCCGTCCTGGCTTGCACAAAGACCGGCGCAGGAAATTTTATCTTTAAGCCATTCCCGTGCTTCCAGGTCAGCTTTGCTGAATGAGGGGCGGCTTATCCCTCCGGCAGGGTCTTTGCCTATTTCGGATAGTTCCGTCAGGTTTTTTTTCAGGCGTTCAAGGTTTATTTTTACATCCATGGGATAACTCCTCAATTTACGCTGGTTTTATCATTCCAGAAGATGAAGCATATCCTTGACTGCTTTTTCTATGCCCACAATCGAGCTTCTTGCGATGATAGAAAATCCAATGCTGAATTCTTTGATCTCCCGGATCGCGGTTATGGGATGGATGTTCCAATAATCAAGACCGTGACCCGCATGCACTTCAAGACCCAGCTTATGTGCTGTTTTGGCTGCGTCTGCGATCTCCTGTTCTGCCGTGTTTCTTTCAGCACTTGGTTCAAGGTCAGCATACCTGCCGGTGTTTATTTCAATCAAATCAACCTTTAATTCAGCGCATACTTTGATCTGTTCTTCAGAAGGGTCAACAAAAATACTGACCTTGATCCCCGCTTGTTGGAGGCTCCGGATATGAGGGGCCAGCTTATCTTTGTTTTTGATGACATCCAGTCCGCCTTGAGTTGTGACCTCATGCTCCTCTTCAGGTACCAGGGAGACAGTATCAGGCTTGATATCAATAGCAATCTTTTTCATTTCTTCAGTAGCAGCCATTTCTATATTCAGTTTTGTCTTTATGCTCTGCCTTAAAAGGCGCAGGTCCCCCTCTCTGATATGTCTTCTATCGCCTCGAATGTGACAAACAATACCCGAAGCGCCTGCCTGTTCAGCCAGAAGTGCGGCTAAAACAGGTTCCGGGACTTTACTTTTCCTTGCTTCTCTTAATGTTACGAAATGGTCTATATTTACGGATAGTCTCATAATAGGACTCCTTTAAGCTAATTCTTTAGAGATTGATTCTGCAATCATTTGACCGAGCCTTTCGATTTGTTCCTTATCTTCTCCCTCGATCATTAATCTTGCTACAGGTTCTGTTCCCGAGTAACGGACATTGACCCGGCCTTTTTCCACAAGCTCCTGCTCGGCTTTTTGTATAGCTTTCATGATCTTTGGACAGTTTCCGAAGTCTTCCCTTCTTGATATTTTAACATTTTTTTGAATCTGAGGGTATTCGTAGAATCCTGAGTACAAAGAGGATAAGGGACGGTCTTTAAGGACCATTGTCTGGATGACTTTCAGACTGGTGAGCATACCGTCTCCGGTAGGGCATTCGTTGAGAATAATGGTATGCCCGGATTGTTCTCCACCCAGATTGCTCTTTTGTTTGAGCATTTCCTCATACACATATCTGTCGCCCACATCAGTCCGTATGAGCCGGAGCCCGGTTTCCTTTAAAGCCTTTTCCAGACCCAGATTACTCATGATCGTCCCTATTATCTTATCTGATCTCAGTAAACCCTTTTCTTTCATATATTTGGATAGGATGAAAAGAGTATGGTCTCCGTTTAGGACCTTTCCTTTCTCATCCACGAATATGGCCCGGTCCGAATCTCCGTCAAAAGCGACTCCCAGGTCAGCTTTTGTTTCCAGTACTTTGGCTGCGAGCGTGTCAGGGAATAATGAACCGCAGTTTGAATTTATATTTTTCCCGTCCGGTCGGTTATTTATGGCCAGGGTGTTGAAACCCAGGTCTGAGAACAAATCTGGAGCTATGTTTGAACTCGCTCCATTGGCACAGTCAACAGCGACTTTTATTCCTTTAGAAAATTTTTTATAACGGAACTTGCTTTTAAGAAATTCAACATATTCTGTTTTCAGCTCTTTACTGAGGAGAGGTTCTGAACTGTCTGGGATTATTTTCTCTCCCGATTTTGTGATGCCGCTTTCCAGTCTCCGCTCAAAAGAATCTTTTATTTTTATTCCTTCTGAGGAAAATATCTTGATACCGTTGTATTCATAAGGATTATGAGATGCGGAAATGACAATGCCCGAAGAAAATGATTTTTTTTTGCTCAGCACAGCAATAGCAGATGTGGGAATCACCCCTGCAGATACGGCTTCTCCCTTTGAGTCCCTTATTCCCTGAAAAAGGGCTTGTTGGATCCATTCTCCTGACGAACGGGTATCGCGTCCGATCAAAATATAGGGAGACAGGCTCTCCTGTTTTAGCAAATCCGTGAGATTTTTCCCTATTTGATAGACTGTGGAGTAATCAAGAGGATATTTTCCTGCTACAGCCCTTATCCCGTCAGTACCAAAGAGTCTGTTCATTTGGGTTTCTCTTTGGCTTACTTTTTCGTCTCCTCTTTCTGAATGAGCAGTTTCACGAGAGCTGTGGTTTTCGAACCTAGAATCGTCAGTTCCGGGGCAGGCGTGATCAGGTCTGCCTCAACCGCTGTGGTGTGCATAAAACCGGAAATATCTATGGGACTGGTTCGTACGATCTCATTTTCGTTGATTTTACTTTCAGGACCTTTAACGAGCACTTCAGAGGGTTCGACTTCGGTTTTTTTAAGAATATAGCCGGGCGGCAGTTCGCCGTAGATGTCAGGCTTTATGGACAGCATCATTTCTTTGCTGTTTTCGAATTTAAGATTGACCAGGCTGGGAGAGATCTCTTTAACCTCTGCCCCGTCCGGTATGCTCACCATGCTGCGGCTGAGCGTGTAATCCTGCTGCGCTGTGGTGGCTCTTCTTAAGTCCAGTACGGCATGGACATTAGCCGAGGAAATTTGATTGATAAGCCTCTCCGGTGCGCGTACTGTCACATGAACGGTCTGCATCGGTCTTTCGACAAGTTCTATGCTTGACGGAATGTTGTGAAGTTCAAGCGGCACATTCAGACTCTTTTCAGAAAATCTCTTTTCTTCGGGGATTAAAGAGAACCATAAGATCAATGCGAGTAAAAAAGAGAAGATCTTAAGCCCGAGATTTTTTGTGAATAGTTTTTTTATGTTCGGCTTCATTTTCTTATATGAAATAATTTTGTATGTTTTCTTTGAGTTGTGCTTTATCAAGACCCCTTTCCAGTAATCCTTCAGTGGCCAGGGAGATGGTCCCTGTCTCTTCTGAGACCACGATGATGACGGCATCTGTTTCCTGCGCAAGACCGAGAGCCGCGAGATGCCGGGTTCTGGTTTTGAACTGCTTGCCGAGCGTATGCGTGGCTGGAAGGGGGAGAAGGCATCCGGCTGCCAGTATCTTATCTTCCCTTATTATCACGGCTCCGTCGTGGAGGGGATTATGGGGGAAAAAAATACTGACTATAAGGTCTTTTGAGAGCTGCGCGTTTATTTCAACTCCTCTTGAGGCATAGCTCTCCAAAGAGATTTCTTTTTCAAGCGCAATGAGAGCGCCTATTTTATTTTGAGCCAGGTAATCAACGGCCTGGAACAGGTCTTCGAATGTGAGTGTTTTTTCTTTTTTTATGATCGACCTTGAACCTATTGATGTGAGAAGCCTTCTTATTTCACCCTGAAAAAGGACAATGATAGCAATGATCAAATAAGAGATAAAACTTTTGATAAGCCTGTGTGAGACAAGGAGATTTCCCCATTGAGTGATAAGATACAGGATAATGACGATTCCCAGGCCGATGGCCATCTGATAAGCTCTGGTATCTTTTATGAGCCTGAAAAAGGAATAGAGTATGAAGGTCAGAAGCAGGATATCCAGAAAGTCGGCAAGCGTAAATCCCTTTAAAGCGGTTACGACTTCTGATAAGACCTCAGCCAGCATGCAGCCCTCTCTCCTTTCCTCTGTCTCCGGAAAATTGGTTTGAAACTTCTTCCTTCATTATGGCCTCAGCCACAATCACTGCCTTTTTTAGTGAAGAGACGTCATGGACTCTCAGGATGTGCGCTCCCTGAAGGATGCTGATCAAAGAGGAGGCTATGGTCCCTTCGATTCTCTTTTCAGGAGAAAGGTCAAGCAGGTCTCCTATGAAGGATTTTCTCGAAACACCGATCAATATCGGGAATCCCAGCTCGTTGAATGCGCTGAGGTTGCTTATGATCTTGAGATTATCCTTCAGCCTTTTCCCGAATCCTATACCGGGATCGATAATGATTTTATTCTTCTTTATTCCTGCGGTTAAGGCATCTGTGACTCTTTGCTCGAGAAACGCTTTAATCTCTTGGATCACATTGCCGTACTCCGGGCTTTCCTGCATATTCCTGGGTGTGCCCTTCATATGCATAATGATAACAGGGATGTCTTTTTTTGAAGCCAGTTCGCCTATTTTAGGGTCGAACCGCATCCCGCTTATATCATTGAGAATATCAGCCCCGGCGTCCAGGGCAGATTTCAAGACTTCTGATTTTGTGGTATCCACGGAAATCAAGGCGTCTGTCTTTTCTCTTATCTCGGAAATAACGGGTACAATTCTTTTCTTCTCTTCCTCGGCGGTCACAGGATCGGATCCGGGCCTTGTGCTTTCTCCCCCGATGTCAAGGATGTCAGCCCCGTCTTCGATGAGTTGAAGCCCTTTTTGGACGGCGTTTTTCTTGTCCAGGTACAAGCTTCCGTCTGAAAAAGAGTCAGGAGTGACATTAAGAATTCCCATAAGCCAGGTTCTCCGGCCCAGGGTGTAGTCCCTTTCTCTGATCCGAACCGAATATTCTTTTCTCACTTTTAATTTAATTTGATGTTTTTCTTTTATTTTTTGCTGGTGATTCTTTTTGCTTTTTCTTTTTTTGAGAAGATGTTGTTTTGGCTTTCTTAGGGCCTTTTCCGTTTAAAAACGCTTCAATTTCCTCGGAAGTCAGGACTTCCTTTTCAAGAAGAGCCTCTGCTATGTTTCTCAAGACACTTTTATGGTTTTGCAGCAGGTCCATGGTTCTTTTCAAATTCCTTTCCACTATTTTTTTGACTTCCACATCAATGAGTTGAGAGGTTTGTTCACTGTAGTTTCTGTCCGTAGACAGCTCTTTTCCGAGAAAGACCATATCGTCCTTTTCACCGAAGGTCAAAGGTCCCAGGGAAGACATCCCGTATTCACAAACCATTTTGCGGGCGATCTCAGTGGATTTCTCAAAGTCATTGGCCGCACCTGTGGTGCTTTTATTGAGAAATATGTTTTCCGCGGCTCTTCCCGCCATCAATACGGAAAGTTGGGCTTCGAGATATTCCTGCGAATATGTGTATCTGTCGTCAAGAGGAAGCTGTTGCGTAAGGCCCAGCGCCATTCCTCTGGGAATGATAGTGACTTTGTGCAGGGGATCTGCCTCAGGAATGAGAAGCGCCACAAGAGCATGCCCTGCTTCATGGTAGGCGGTTATCTTTTTTTCTTCGTCGTTTATGATCATGCTCTTTCTTTCCACTCCCATAAGAACCTTATCTTTGGAGGCTTCAAGGTCTTTCATGGACACTTTATCCTTGCTGTATCGGGCGGCAAGGAGCGCTGCTTCATTAACCAGATTAGCAAGATCAGCCCCTGAAAATCCCGGAGTAGACCGGGCGAGAACAGAAAGATTCACATCATCGCTTAATGGAATATTTCTTACATGGACTCTCAGAATGTCTTCTCTGCCTTTAAAGTCCGGCATGTTCACCACGATTCTCCGGTCAAACCTACCGGGTCTCAATAAAGCGCTGTCCAGAATGTCCGGACGGTTCGTTGCCGCAATGAGGATGATACCTTCGTTTGCATTGAAACCATCCATTTCAACAAGAAGTTGGTTGAGCGTCTGCTCCCTCTCGTCATGGCCCCCTCCCAGTCCGGCTCCTCTGTGACGTCCTACGGCATCGAGTTCATCGATAAAAATGAGGCATGGGGCCTGCTTTTTGCCCTGTTCAAAGAGGTCGCGCACTCTGGAGGCACCGACTCCTACGAACATCTCGACAAAATCAGAACCGCTTATTGAAAAGAAAGAGACATTCGCTTCTCCTGCCACGGCTCTTGCCAGGAGAGTCTTTCCTGTTCCCGGCGAACCGATCAGGATAACTCCTTTGGGAATACGGCCGCCTAATTTTTGGAACTTTTTAGGATCTTTGAGAAACTCTATGATTTCACTGAGTTCTTCCTTGGCTTCCTTAACTCCTGCTACGTCTTTGAATGTGACTTTTTTCCTCGGACCTGTAAAAAGTTTGGCTTTGCTTTTTCCAAAGGAAAGGGCTTTGTTCCCACCGGCCTGCATTTGCCGCATGAAAAACACCCAGAAGAGCACGATCAGGATTATCGGGAACCAAGTGAAAAGATAGGTATACCACGGATTTTTGGTATTGTCTTTCACATTGATATTGACATTGTTTTCCCGGAGAATGGGAACAAGTCCGTCAAATTGAGGGGGAGTCACTGTTTTAAACTCTGTCTGGTCCAGGTATTTCCCTGTGATCTGATTGCCCGTGATGGTCACTTCCCCGACTCTTTCGTTTTCAACGTCATCGAGAAATTGGGTGAAAGAAACGTCATTTTTCGCTGCTTTGGGAGACTGCAGCAGGCTCCAGAGGATTATGACAATAATACCGGTAACAAGCCAGAAGGCCAGATTTTTATATGCTTTTGGTTTTTTTCTCTTCTTATCCATTCTTTCCATTGTTCATCCTATAACGAGTTATTTTAGCATTTTTCATAAGAATTGTTAACCCGGATTGTTCATAAAAAACGCAGATACCTCATTTATTAAAAAAATGATGGATAGGTTTAAGTAAATTTTTTATATCATCTTTGGATGAATAGGATGTTCCTATGTGTTTGTTCTTGAACAACGCTTGACTGATGAGGCTCATTTTATTATTATTTATTAACCTTGTGTGGGGCTGTAGTTCAGTTGGGAGAACGCTTGACTGGCAGTCAAGAGGTCGTGGGTTCAAATCCCATCAGCTCCACCATTCCTCATTTTCTGTCGCATTGACTCATTTTTATTTTATTGATAACCTTATAGTTACGCATGCCCTTACACAATAACGATGTTGCTAATATTTTCAGTCAATTTGCTGATTTATTGGAGATCAAAGGGGCCAATCAGTTCAGAATCAGGGCATACAGGAATGCAGCACGTACCATAACCGGTCAGTCCAGGAATATAAGTGATATGGTCCGGGAAGGGGAAGACCTGACCCGGCTGCCCGGGATAGGAAAAGACCTTGCTGCAAAGATAAAGGAGATAGCAGATAGGGGTGAGCTTTCCAGACTGAATGACCTCAAGAAAGAACTTCCTGATGATTTGAGCAAGCTGATGAATATCCAGGGTTTGGGTCCTAAAAAGATCAAAGTATTGTTTCAGGATTTGGGGATCACATCTGTTAAAGGGCTTAAAAAAGCGGCACAGGACCATAAACTGCGCGAACTCGAAGGATTCGGGGGTAAAACCGAGCAGAATATCCTTGGAGAGATCGAACGCATTGAAGAAGAGAAAAGGAAACACGGAGGGAAAGAAAGGATCAAGCTAGTCCGTGCTGAGCAGATCGCTGAAAACTATAAGGAATATCTGAAACAACACAAAGCAGTGGAAAAAATCCGGATTGCCGGAAGCTATCGAAGAAGAAAGGAAATGGTAGGAGATCTGGATATTCTGGCTGTTTGTGGGAAAGAGACCGGCCTCATGGATCATTTTGTTGCGTATGAAGATGTGGCGAAAATCATTTCTAAGGGCAAGACAAAATCCTCAATACTGCTTCGAACCGGGTTACAGGTAGATCTCAGGGTTATACAGCCGGAAAGTTACGGAGCAGCGCTGCTCTATTTTACTGGCTCCAAAGATCATAATATAGCTGTCCGTAAGATCGGGATTGGAAAGAATTTGAAAATCAGTGAATACGGAGTGTTCAAGGGGGATAAACAGATAGCCGGAAAAACAGAAGGCGAAGTCTATAAGACTGTGGGACTTCCCTTTATTAAGCCAGAGCTCAGAGAAGACAGGGGGGAGATAGAAGCAGGGCAAAAAGGGAATCTGCCCAAGCTGGTGGAGCTGGATGACATCCGGGGCGATCTGCATATGCATACCCGTTATTCCGATGGAAGATTCACCATAAAAGAAATGGCTGAAGCCGCTCGAAACAAAGGGTATGAGTATATCGCTATATCCGACCATTCCAAGCATCTTACCGTGGCCAATGGCCTGGATGAGAGGAGACTGGCGGAACAGATGGAAGAGATCGAAAAACTCAATCAGGAATTAAAGGGCATACGGATTCTCAAGTCAATCGAGCTGGATATCCTGGAAGATGGATCCCTGGACCTGTCGGATGAGATCCTCAAGGATCTGGACCTGGTGCTGTCTTCTGTTCACTATAAATTCAATCTGCCCCGGGAAAAACAGACAAACAGGATTTTAAAAGCAATGGATAATCCTTATGTGGATATTATCTGTCATCCCAGCGGGAGGCTGATCAATGAGCGCCCTCCGTATGAGATCAATATGGAAAAGCTCATTAAATCCGCAAAAGAGAGAAACTGTTTCATGGAGCTCAATGCCCATCCGGACCGATTGGATTTGAATGATATTTACTGTAAAATGGCTAAGGAAGAGGGTGTTAAGGTAGCTGTATCAACGGATGCGCACACGCAAAGCCACCTGGATTTTATGCGCTTTGGCGTGGGACAGGCAAGGAGAGGCTGGCTGGAGCCGGGGGATGTTTTGAACACACGGAGCTGGAAGGATTTGGTCGAAGAACTGGGGAGATAAGTTCAAAAGGATTACCGTAAAATGAAATGAAATATAAAGGAGAAATCCGCTATAATAAAGATGATTTAAAGGAGAGAAAATGCTTCCAATAAAGAAAATTCTATGGCCGACTGATTTTAGTGAGCCTTCTTATGAGGCTTTAAAAACAGCTCAAGAGCTGGCTGAACACTTTTCAGCAGAACTCTATATAGTCCATGTCGTGACTCCGATTCCCATGTTGTCTTCCACGACCGGGCCGTCCGGTTTTGATGTGGGCGTTTTTCACGAGCAGCTCATGGATTCCTCGAAGGAGTCCTTGAAAGAGATTGTAAAGGACAAGATAACGAAGGACATCAAGACTCACACAAGGGTAGTAATGGGCAGAGCTCCGGATGAGATTGTCAGCACGGCCGAAAAAGTAAAGGCGGACCTGATCGTCATTTCCACGCATGGAGAAACGGGATGGCGGCATCTGGTTTTCGGGTCAGTAGCTGAGAAGGTGGTCCGTTTTTCCTCATGTCCGGTTCTCACTATCCGTGAACCTGATGATGACAAATAAGGATTCATTTTTCTCAAGAGATAAAACAAAAATATTTTTCTTGACTAAATTTGTTTTCGTGGCTAGAATCTGCTTGAAAATCCATTTAGGGAGAAAAAGTATGAAAAAGATTTTTAAGTTATTGGGTATTACCGTATTGATTTTCTGTTTTGCTGCTTCCCTTTCTGCTCAGATTCAAAGACCAAGTAAACCGTTCAAAATTGAATTAGGTATTAATTTTGGCTCTACGCTTGGGTACGGTGTGACAGAAAGTTCTTACAGCTATGGTTCCTGGAGTGCGTATTGGTTTGATATTGATTCGGAATACGGAGATATCACTCCTGAACTGAGCACCCCCATGCTCTTCGGTGCAAATATCAGCTTGATCACCAGGATGGGAATCGGAGTTCAGTTTGCTTTGGATTATAATTTCAATTCAGATATTACCGGCTCCAGCACCTGGGGTGCCTCTGGATTTGATTATTGGTATTGGGAAAATATCAACGAATCTAATTCATGGGATGTGACAGGGACTGTGAAGATGATGGTTCTGAGTCTGAATGTCCTTTACAAGTACGACGCGGGTATGTTCTGCCCCTGGTTTGCTGCCGGAGGTTCCTATTACACGGGAAACATAGAATCCAGTTCGGTAGTCGCATGGGGATTCTCGGATCCATGGGGAGATTTTGATTATTTTGGCTTTCCAATAGAAATGAATGAAGATTTAAGCGGGATCGGATTCAATGTTGGAGGCGGAGCGGATATTCAATTTACTCCGAGTATTGCGTTGACGGTTGAAGCGAGATATTTTATATTGAAAAAACATGAAATGTATTGGGAAACAAATATTAGCACAGAAAATACATCTTATGTCTATGGTGTTACATATACGTTTACCAATCCTTCTGTTATTGAAGATGGTATCAATGAAATAATAGATCCATTGGAGTTCAATGCCTCTTATCCGAAATTAGCCGTTGGAGTTAAATTCTCATTTTAACTTATTGATGTAAAAGAAAGAATACATATCAGTTTTTTGGGAAAATCGAGTATATTTTCCTGAATATATTTGTTTTTAAGATTAGAATCGGCTTGAAAAATTAATTTACGGGAGAATAAGTATGAAGAAAATTTTTAAGTTGTTAGGTATTACCGTATTGATTTTCTGTTTTTCTGCAACCCTCTCTGCGCAAGTTCAAAGACCAAGCAAGCCGTTTAAAATTGAATTGGGCATTAATTTTGGCTCTACGCTTGGATACAGTATTACGGAAAGCACGTATGTAGAACCCGAATGGAGCACATTTTGGTTTTATGTGGATGAATCCGGTGAGATCGCTCCTGAGCTGAGCACACCCCTGTGCTTCGGTGGTAATATCAGCTTGATTACCAGGATGGGGATCGGCGTTCAGTTTGCGCTGGATTACAATTTCGATTCAGATATCACAGGGACCAGCTCTTATGTAGGAACCGGATATGACTCTTGGATAGGTGATTTCGAATATTCCAGTGAGTGGGATATCACAGGGACGGCAAAATTGATGGTTTTGAGCCTGAATGTCCTTTACAAGTATCAAGGGGGGATGTTCAATCCATGGTTCGCTGCCGGAGGATCTTATTACACCGGAAGTTTAGAAGCAAATACTATGGCTGGATATGGAGTAAATTATGCTACATATTTTTGTTATTTCGATGTGAATGAGGATGTAGAAGAGGATTTAAGCGGGATCGGATTCAATGTGGGGGCCGGAGCAGATATCAACTTCACACCTAATATCGCCTTTACCATTGAAGCAAGATATTTCATATTAAAGAAATATGAAATGTACTGGTGGGCAGACTCAAGCGGAACGCGCAATCTTTACGGTTATTTCGAAGGTACAGTTGAACTTTCGAGTTCTTATGCTGATGTTGTTAATGAGCATTTAGATGACTTGATCGAACCGTTTGAGTTCAATCCTTCTTATGCGAAGCTGGCAGCTGGAGTTAAATTTTCATTCTGATTATTCTGTTGATTGAGCTTTTTTAAACCGGTGCCATAATATCCTTTTTTTGAGTTTTTGGGGATATGGTGTCACCGGTTTTTTTTTATTCAAACGGTCAGGCCTGGAGTCCGGGTAGGGTCCGGGCTCCCTTTTAGTCACTCTCAATAAATCAAATAAACAAAATGAAGGGGAGGTGCGTATTTAGATATAAATAGTCTGCAACCATAGAGAGAATCGACAGTTTATATATTAAAAGTGAAGAAATCTAAAGGAGCGGTT
>CAZUXT010000034.1:0-34962 GCA_964624145.1 uncultured Eubacteriales bacterium
CTGTCAGCCATGGCCATGGCATACTCCATTGAAAAATCGAATTTCTCCAGCACCGTATCCATCAGCTTTATGGATTCAATTCCTTTAGGCTCCAAATTCATGAAATTGGAGTCATATTTAATGGACAATCCATTCCAGACCAGCAGCCCGGTCACCACAACCGAGGCGATCACCGTAAAGACATATTTTTTGGAAAGCCATGAGGCTGTGCGTCCCAAAAAACGAAAGGAGATGTCCTGCTTTTTTCGCTGCAGCTTTCCTTTTTCTATCTTCCTTTCCACCAGCCGCTCCCTGAATACCAGAAGAACAGGGAGAAACAGCAGGGTGGCAAGAAGCACGGAAAGAAGCCCGATACCTGTGACCGCCCCCATCTGTGCCATTCCCCTGGACTGGCTGATGAGAAGAGTCAAAAAAGCGCAGGCTGTGGTGAAGGCTCCGGTCAGAATTCCTTTTCCGCTTTTAAGAAAAGTCTTCTTCATGGAATCTTCAATGCTTTCCCCTGCAGCCCGCCTTTCCGTAAATCCGGAAATAAGATGGATGGAAAAGTCAATGCCCAGGCCGAGAAGCACCACGGACATCATGGACGTGACCATGTTGAGCTGGCCCACAGCCAGCCAGGCCGCTCCCATGCCCCATATAAGACCTATGACCAAGTTCACTACAGCCAGAACAGGCGCCACCCACATCCGGAAAGAGACCATCAGCAAGATCAGAATAAACACCAGAGCAATGAGGGTGGACGAACCAAAACTCCTTGAGGCATAGACCTGCTCATCACGCTCTCTGGCCACATCTCCGGTCAGGCCGGCCTTTACTTCCGGAAAATCCTTGTCCATATCATCCAGTACCTCCTGGGCTCCGTTGGCCCCGGCCATGAGAAGGTCCCTGTCCATGAGGGTGAAATTCGGAATGGCCATGAGAAGGAGCGCTTTTTTATCATAACTCAGCATATACTCGTCTCCAAAAAGGAGCTTATCTGCAGCAGCATGGATTTCTGCCTGAGTGAGTTCTTCAGACCGGGCTGCTCTCTGCAGTGTGAGGACCAGATCCTGGATGCCGTCCAGAAACTGAACCGCCTGGTCCTCTTTTTCCCTGGTGGAAAGGGACTCTTCCTGTCCCACATACTCCTTTTCCATGGAATCATTGAGGTTTTTGATGAATCCGGCAAGATTCGGATCTGTAAAAAGGCTCTTGGTGTTTTCAAGGTCTTCGGCTTTAGCCAGCATCAGCATATGATTCCTGAGGAACTCTCTGGATGTTTTGTAATCCACCCTTTGAAAAAGCTTTCTTTGAGAGCCGTCCTCTTCTTGAAAGGTCAGTTCTTCTATCTGTGGAGCCAGAGCATCCGCATATCTTTTCAAGGGCCCCTCTTCACCCTGGAGAACCACAACCAGCAGCGTGGAAGTGGAAAATTCATCAATGATGTCATTGAGCTGGCTCACTTTTTTATCCTTTGCTGGAAGAAGGTCTTCCACCCGCATGGTCATCTCCAGCTGGGAAGCAAAAAAACCAAACAAAACAGTCAATACCGTGACCAATCCCACCATCCTCCAGGGATGGGAGGCGTGCCATTCAGCTAATTTGACCAGTAATTTCTCTCTCATTCTTTGAGCTCCTCAGTGATGATCATGATTTCTTCCAGAATTTCTTCCTTGCTCTTGAAATAATAATAAATGGGAGCCTTGTTCACTCCTTCTCTTTGGCAGAGGATTTGTTTCTGGCCATTAAAGGATTGGAAATCCAGTCTTCTCCGTTGTAATAAAGGACCTCAGGGAACAGTCTGGTTTTGAGCTCAGCCATGATCTGAGGGCTGAATTCACTATCAGTCTTTCCTTCTCTATAAGCTTCATTGTGTAAATCCTCATATCGGTCCGCAAACCGGATCTCCTTAAGCTCTAAATTAAAATCAAACTCGAATATAAGACCTGAAACGGTTTCAAGTGAAAGGCCCTCTCCTTCAATGATATGTATTTGAATTGCTGGATCGCGCCTAAACGGCATAGTGTTTAAATTGGTATTTGGAAGGAGGATGTACTGTCCCTCAATTCCTTGGAATAGTCCTTTGGGCTTGTAATAACCGGTTTGAGGAGATGACCCGCTTTTGAAATCAGGCTCTAAAACCGCAAGAAATCCTCTGTCATACTCATTGTTGCATCCGCTTAAAAGAATTTCTTTGTCCCCGTCTTTATCCAGGTCATAACAAGAAAAATAGGAGACTCTTCCTGAATGCCAGTACTCTCTCTGTAGTCTTCCCGCATGATCCAGAACCACAACCTGTGTGGGAAACATATCTATATTGTTAGAAACCACCAAAATTTCTGAAAGGCTGTCCTGATCAAGGTCCTCCACATCCAATCCTTTTATGGCGTACATGTTGGAATATTTTTTTTCACCAAAAACCATAGCCCGTCCTGGAACGAACGACCACTTTATTTTTCCTCTATAGTCAAAGCAAATGAGCTGTTCCATGCTTTCACCAAGAATAATTGGTTTTATAACAAACAACGCTTCCCTTTTGTTGTCATAGTCAATATCCCGAATGATGAAAAGAGGATAGACCAGCCCGATGTGATAATCAGAAATTCTTCGGGTTTGAAACTGATTCCGGTAATACTCTTCATCTCTTAGATTTTTGATCCCGGTGTCAAAGCGCCAGATCTCCTTACTGTTTTTATTCAGCATCACAAGCTCTGAGCCCTCGATGCTGAAATCATGGGGACTTCCAGGCATATGCGGCCGTATCAAAAAAATAAAGATAAAAGCAAGGGCTGCGACAGGAGAAAGGAAAAAAAAATATCTCCACCTGTTCTTGGTTTCGCTTTGAGCTCTATTCTCAAGCCAGGCATCGAGGTCCTGCTTATAGGAAAACACTCTGGACTTTGATGAATCGATGAACCGGTGCACGGGAAGCTTGGATTCCTTTTCCCATCTCTGGCATGTCCTCACATCACATCTCAGATAACCGGCAATTTCCTTCCAGGATGTCAAAATGTCTTTTTTCTGCTTGTCTTGGGCGTCCACGGTAAATAAGATTTAACCAAATATGCCATCAGACGTCAAGCGAGAATATCCTGCCGCACACCGTGCCTAAGTCCTGAAAACGCTTGCCGGCTCGACCCTGGATATCCTCCGCATGGCAAAAGCAGCTCCCCCAAGGGAAATAAAGACCGTGACCAGGATAAAGGCGATCTTAAGGACCAGACTGAATTCAAACAGAATACCGGAACCTGCAATTCCCCGCTTAAATCCCTCTATGAGAATGATAGCGATCCCGTAACCCAGCAATGCAAAGAAAACGGCCTGGGTCAGTATGAGGCTCCTTATATAAGAGTTGCCGGCTCCAATGGCCTTGAGGGTCCCGTAATCCCTGAGTCTGTCCACAGCTGCTGAATACATAGTGAGACCGATGATCACCACTCCCGAGATCGCGGCAAAAAGAATGAGTGTCCCTATGGAAAACGCAATGCCGGAGGTCGAAAGAATGGTCATCACCGTAGACCTTGAAAATCCTTGTTTGGTCCAGGCTCTTACGGAGAAGATGTTCTCATTGATCCGATCTCTGACCTGTTCCGGCTCAACCCCCTGTTCCACATCGATGAGAAAAGCACTCGCTTTGTTCTCCGGCACACTCCCTAAAGACCTGGCTCTTGAAAGAGTGGTGAAAACAAAGGTGGAGCCGAATCCTCTGGCGCCTTTGGTCAAAACTGAAACAAACACACGGCTGCCGTTTATTTCAAAGCTCGTGCCTATCCGTGCGTTGTTCAGGCTCTCGCTTTCATAAACATCCACAGCCACAGCCCCTTTTTCCAGGAGGTCAGTGACCTCCCCGGATAGAACTCCCCAGGGCCCTCCTTTAAAGCCGGGGGGCTGGACACCTATAAGCTGAACCGGTGAGGATTTTCCTCCTCTGAACCGTGCCGTGCCTCCGGATACGACCAGAGGAAATGCTTTTTTGACTCCGGGAATGGATTCGATCTGACGGCCAATTCTCATGTCAATATGCCCCATGGAATTGACATCCGTTGTCTTGCTGTCCACTACCCAGATATCCGCTTCCGTATTGTTCACCAGCGCTGCCATGGCCCCGGTCAGAAAAAGAAAGATCCCTGTCTGCTGAACCACCAAAAATACTGAAATGATGATCCCCAGAATGACCCCCAGTGACTTGGGTTTGTCATAGCTTATAAACCTGAGGGCAAATCGTATCATCTTGAGAATTCCCTTATTCCTCGAGAAAGATAACACACTCAACTCGGCTTCCGATGAGAAGGCCGGCTCCCTTATCCAGTTTGATCTCCACTTCCCTGACCCTTCTGTCAACCAGCTCATCGACTTCATCTGAAAAAATAGATTTTCTTCTCAAAGAGGGCCCGGCAAAAGACACTCTTCCTTCAGCAAGGGCCTCAGTCTCTCCCTGTTTCCGTATATAAGCCCTCTGGCCTACTTTGACGCGGTCCGCAAAAAGCTCATCGATCTCGCACCGGGCAATAAGGGGGCTATCAGGAGCAAATGTACCAAAGGCTTCTCCTGTATGAAGGAAGGAACCGAGCGTAATATCCAGGGACAGGAGCTGCCCGCTGGAAAGTATCTTTACTGATTTCAGGCTCAGCTCTCTTCTGGCGACTTCCAGATCGAGCTTTTCCTGATAAAGAAGGTCTTTGGCCGCTACCACCTCAGCTTCCAGACGCTTGGTATCCTCGAGAAGTGCCTCATATTCTGATTGAGACTGGTCAAAATCTTTTTTTGTCCCGGCGTTTCTTTCATACAGTGTTTTGGCCCTCATGAAATTGGCCCGTGCGTTTTCTGCCTGTATCTGAACCGAAGACAAAGCGGCTTCAGCCGCTAGAATCCGCGACTTCTGTGTTTGGATCTGCGCCTTTTTCTGCTCCACTCTAGCCTGCTCCACCGAGTTGGATAAGGTAAGAAGAACAGATCCTTCTTGAATAAAACCTCCGGGCTTGAAATGGATTTCCTTTACGATTCCCGGCACTTCTGAGGTCAATTCCAGTATTCTTGCTTCCGGCTCGATCCTGCCTATCCCCACCACACGCTCTGGATCAAAATCCCATTCCTCACCTTTTTCTTCAGAAACGGGCTCTTTCTGGCTGCATGAAGGTAAAATGAGAAGCACAGCCGTCAGTATGAAAAAAATCAATATTCCGTATGGAAAAACGGAACCAAAACGCTTTTGAAACATAGTCTTCACCCTGCCTTTCGCTTTTCTATGATCCATCCGTTCTGCAGACTGAGTGTTTTATCAGCATAGACTTTTAATCTCGGATCATGCGTGACTACAGCCACAGCTTTTCCGGAATCCGCCAGTGCGCGGAGCTGTTTCAAAACAACAGCCATTGCCTCCTCATCAAGGGAAGCTGTGGGCTCGTCACAGAGAATAATTGAAGGGTCGGAAACCAGTGCCCTGGCAATCGCCACTCTCTGCTTTTCGCCTCCGGATAACTGTTTGGGAAGGGACCGTCTTCTCTCCTGCAGATTGACCATGGAAAGGGCCTTTTCTACTTTGTCTTTCGCATCCTTTTTAGAGAGTCTGTTCAGTAAAAGAGGGACCATGATATTTTCCTCTGAGCTTAAAGGGGAAATCAAATTGAAATTTTGAAAAACAAAACCGATCTCCTCCCTTCTAAGCCTGGCCAGCTCTCTTTCGCTCAACTCTCTTGTGGTCGTTCCCTTAATACACACACATCCTTCCGTGGGATAAAGCACACAACCCAGAAGGGATAGCAGTGTAGTTTTTCCCGAACCGGAAGGTCCTATTATCAGAAGAAGTTCGTTCTTCCGGAGAACAAGGTCAGTGGGATGAAGGGCTGTAATCTCCTGGCTTCCGCTTTTAAACTTTTTCGATGCGCTTTTTAATTCCGCAACAACGGAGGGATCTTCTGCGTAGGCTGACTTATGGGAAGGCCCCTGTGAAAGTCGGCGGCCTTCATTCGAACCTGTCTTTGACCTCACCATCCCGATCTCCTTAAAATGTGTGTTCATTATATCATAAGCCTTTAGAAAAATTGACTAGCCTGGATGATGAACGAGTCAGGCTAAGGGCATTGGGCGTCTTTTTTCAGGCTCTTTTTAATCTCAGAGAATTTAAAACCACAGATACGGAACTGAAAGCCATGGCAGCCGCCGCTATAATGGGATTGAGAAGGATGCCGAAAAAAGGATAAAGAACGCCGGCAGCTATGGGTATCCCCACTGAATTATAGAAAAAAGCCCAAAAGAGATTCTGTTTTATGGTTTTTACAGTTTTCCTGCTGAGCTCGACCGCTGATACAACTCCTTTCAATTCCCCGCTGATAAGGGTGATATCCGATGCTTCCTTGGCTACATCGGTTCCTGAGCCGATGGCTATTCCTATGTCCGCCTGGGCAAGAGCAGGGGCATCATTGATACCATCCCCTACCATGGCTACTTTTTTGCCTTCTCTCTGGAGAGCTTTCACAGCCTCGACCTTATCTTCAGGCCTGACTTCAGACAGGACCTTTTCTATCCCGGCTTTTCCGGCGACCGCGTTCGCTGTCCTTTTGTTATCTCCGGTCAGCATAACCACTTCCATTCCCATTTTTCTCAGCTTTTCTACAGACCAGGCTGCATCACTCTTAAGCGGATCAGCCACACCGATCAACCCTGCGGCCTTATGGTCCACAGCTGCAAAAACCGGAGTCTTTCCCTCAAGAGCCAGGGCTTCGGCTTTATCTTTAAGTTCTCCGAGGGTCATTCTATTTTTTTCCATGAAATCCTGGGTTCCCAGAAGGACTTCCTTTCCCTCCACATCAGCTTTGATTCCCTGGGCCTCATAAGCCTGGAATGTATCCGGGTCACGAAGAGATATTTTCCTCTTTCCTGCTCCTTTTATGACAGCCTCCCCCAGAGGATGTTCGGAATTGAGCTCTGCGCTTCCGGCATAAAATAAAAGCCTCTCCTCTGTGTAAGGATGTTTGGGAATCACATCCGTTACTTCAGGCAAGCCCTTTGTGATCGTTCCGGTTTTATCAAAAACAATGGTGTCTGTTTTATAAGCATTTTCCAGAGTCTCCCCGCCTTTTATTAAAATCCCGTTCTCCGCACCTCTGCCTGTTCCCACCATTATCGCAGTGGGCGTTGCCAGGCCCATGGCACAGGGACAGGCGATGATCATCACCGCCACAAAATTCAAAACCGCTAATGTCAGTGCCGGCCTGGGACCAAAAACAAACCAGACAGCAAAAGTCACCACAGAAATGGATAACACAATAACGACAAAATATCCTGCTACGATATCAGCCAGTCTTTGAATGGGAGCTTTGGATCCCTGGGCCTGCTCCACCATTTTTATGATCTGAGCCAGGGCTGTTTCCCTGCCGACTCTGGTCGCTTTGAACAGGAAGCTTCCTGTTTTGTTCATGGTCGCCCCTATGACCTCGTCTCCTTCTTTTTTTACTACAGGCATGCTCTCCCCGGTTATCATGGATTCATCCACAGAAGAGGCCCCTTTGGTCACAATCCCGTCCACCGGAATCCTCTCGCCGGGGCGGATTTGAATCACATCCCCCTCCACGACCTGGCCTACAGGAATATTTACAACCTGTCCGTCTTTGATCACTCTTGCTGTTTTTGGTTTGAGCTTCATAAGCTTGCGCACGGCCTCGGAAGTGCGTTTTTTCGCTCTTGCTTCCAGCATCCTGCCCAGGGTAATAATCACAATGATCATGGAAGACGTATCAAAATAAACATGGGGCATTACACCTCCTGAAACAAAGATCGAAGGGAAAAGAGCTGCAGCCGCACTGTACAAATAAGCGGCTGAAGAACCCACGGCTATGAGAGTGTTCATATCCGCACTTTTATGCTTTAAGGCATTCCATGCGCCTGCATAAAAGGGCCATCCGATCCAGAATTGAACAGGCGTCGCCAGAACCCAGAGAAAAAAGGCGTTACTCATAAAAGAAGGAAGCCATGGGAACAATTTAGTGGAGCTTCCTAAAAATATGACCAGCGCTAAAAAGACCCCTGCTGAAAGTCTTATCCTCAATCTGTTGAATTTTTTTATATGATCTTCCTGAACAGCTTTTTCCCCTTCATCAAGCTCTTCCCGCACTCCGTATCCGGCTTGTCTTACTGCACTTTTTAGGCTCTCCGCATCCGTATGAAAGGGCTCGTATTCAACAGATGCTTTTGAGCTGGCCAAATTGACATTGACCTTGGAAACACCTTTTATTCGGGACAGGCTTCGTTCCACTCTGGAGGCACAGGCCGCACAGGACATCCCTGTTATAGGGAGCTCGATCCGTTTAATGTTTATAGATAAAGCTTTTTTGGAGGCTGCTTTTTCGGTATCTTCCTTTTTATCATCCATTTAACCCCTCCCTTTAGAAAATAAGAGGTCTCTTATCCTATTAATTCTATATATTTTATATACAATAGGAAGTATAGCATGCTCCCTGAAGTGATGTCAATACAGAAAACCGTGGGATGAGTGTCTTCCGGGATTCTTCCTAAGGCCTGCGGCCGATAAGGTTATTTATACCTGACCCATTTGATGATTTCAGGAAGACTGGGGCGCTTTCCATACATGAGAAGCCCCACCCGGTATATTTTTCCGGCAAACCAGATCAGTCCAACAGTGGTCAAGACGAGCAGCACAATGGAGCCTAAAATCTCAATAAAAGGAGGGAGCAAAACACAGATGCGGAGAAGCATGAGAATAGGAGAGAAAAACGGGATCAATGAAAGCACGATCGACAGTGTGCTATCAGGCGAACGCATCACAAACATCATCAGAAGGATGGGAATGACCAGCATCATGGTCAAAGGAGTCCCCAACTGCTGGGCTTCTTTTTCCGAGTTGACAGTGGAGCCAATGGCTGCATAAAGTGTGGAAAATAAAAAATAACCGAGTATGAAAAAGACAACAAAATAGACAAAAACATAAGCGGGGATCGAAGGAATCTTAAATCCGGAGGCTTGAGGGAAAAAGCTGCTTAAGAGAGAGCTACTGTAGGAAGTGAGAACCATCCCGAAAACAGCCCATATAAGATACTGGGTAAGTCCTACAGCCGCAATCCCCAGTATCTTCCCTGCCATAAGCTGAGAAGGCTTCAGCGAAGAAAGCACGACCTCAACCACACGGGAACTTTTCTCTTCAATAACGCCTCTCAGAATAAGCTGCCCATAAAAGATCAGAGTCATGTAGAGAATAAGCACCAGAATATAGGAAACAATAAAAGTCCCTCCGGTGTCTTCTTCCACGCCTTTTTTTGTGACTTTTTGGGTCACAAACTTAACCTCCTCCATATATTTGGAAACTTCCCCCGGGTCCAATCCTGCTTTTTTAAGCCTTTTCTCAACAATGACCGTATTCAGCACTTTGTTGATGCTGCTGATTTTATCAAAATCCGACACATGCTCGGCTGCAAACTCAACGGTTCCTCCCTCAATGATGTTTTCAGGGATGACCATATATCCGGAAATATCTCCGGCCAGCACTTTTTGATTGAGAGTATCTTTGAGCTGCTCCAGGTCAGCGACCAATTCATAATTTTCCAGAACATACTTCAATCTTCCGTCCTTTAATTTAAAGTCCATCCTGTTTTCCAGCTCCTTGTATATTTCTCTGCTGGCATCGATCACTCCGATACGCTCCTGGTCTCCGACAGACATCACAGAGACCAGAATAGGGACGAAGATAAAAAGCCCCATGATAACAGGGCCCAAAACCGTTCCCAATATAAAGGTCTTTGTCCTCACTATCTGAAGGTATTCTCTTTTGATGACTGCCAGTATCTTATTCATTTTTCTCTCCCACTTTATCAATAAAGATCGCATTCAAGGTGGGCTCTTTGATTTCGAACCGGTCGACCCTGACCTTTCCGGCCAGGAAAGTCAGAAATTTCTGAGGATCTGCCCTGTCTTTCAATTTTATCTCCATGTATTTTCCATAATCATCTATTTTATCCACTTCCGGGAACTCCCTGATCCTGCGGCCGTCTCCATCATATTCCAGAATGATCATATTTTTTCCGTAATTCTTTTTTATTTCGGCAAGATTCCCCTTGAGAACACTCTGAGCCTTGTTTATAAGGCATATATTATCGCAGATCATCTCTATCTGTTCCATTCTATGGGTCGAGAAGATGATCGTCACTCCACTTTCCTTCATCTCAAGCATGATGTCTTTCAGCAACTTTGTGTTCACCGGGTCCAGACCGCTGAAAGGTTCATCCAGAATAATGAGTTCGGGTTTATGAACCACGGTCGCTATGAACTGCACTTTCTGCTGCATTCCCCTTGAGAGCTCTTCAGCCTTTTTCTCTTTCCATTTGGAAAGGTCAAATCTGTCCAGCCATCCGTCAATCCCCTTTTTGGCCTCCTGGCCTCTAAACCCTTTTAAATGAGCCAGAAAAGCCAGCAGTTCTCCCACTTTCATCTTGGGGTAAAGGCCCCGTTCCTCCGGAAGATAGCCTATCCTGCTTTTCATACCTTCGCTCATTTTTTCACCAAGAACACGGATGCTTCCTTGATCGGGGATGATGACATTCATGATCATTCGTATGGTAGTCGTCTTTCCTGCTCCATTGGGTCCCAAAAGCCCGTAAACACTTCCCTCCGGAACACCAAACGACAAATTTTTTACAGCATAAAAGCTGCCGTATTGCTTTGATATGTTCTCTACGTCAATAGCTTCCATTTCTGTTCCCTTCACTCCTCTGAATCGAGCAATTTTCAGATATTATAGTGATTCTCCCTGCATTTATCAACGATTAGACAGATTCATGCCTCATGCTAATGAAATTCAGGTTCACATTTAACTGCCTTTTCTGTTATATTACAGTAAATCCTAATATGGAGTGAGCGCAATGAAAAAAGGCAAGTATGTCATCATCATCTTTCTTATATTTTTCATTCTTCTGGCTGCTACTTTTGTTTCTTTCCTCTATTATGAATTTGCAAAAGTCCCAACTGTAAAACCCGGCTCCTGCCTCGAGATCAATCTCTCGGGAGCGCTGATCGAAAAATCTTATCCGGAATTTCTTTCCACCTTTTTTATGCAGCAGCCTCCGCTCGCTATGTATGATATCTGGACAAATATGCGCAAAGCCAAAGTCGATACAAAAATAGACAGCATTCTGTTAAGGTTGGGGTATGTTGATGCTGACTGGGCTAAAATAAATGAAATAAGAGACCTGGTCCTGGATTTTAAAGAATCCGGGAAAAAAGTATACGCCTATATCGAAGAATCCTATGAACTGGATAAGGAATATTATCTTGCCACAGCCTGCGATAAAATCATTCTTCATCCGGAAGGAATACTTATCATTAACGGAATAGGCGGGTATGTAATGTTTGTGAAAAAACTGCTTGATAAAATCGGTGTGGAGGCAGAGGTCGAACGGGTTGAAGAATACAAGACCGCTTATAATATGTTCACCAAAGACCATCTCACGCCAGCCCACAGAGAGATGATGGAATCCATTTACAGCGAGATTTTTTCCCTTTATGTGGAAACCGCATCAAAAGCAAGAGGAATGACGGCACAGGACTTTGAAAAACTCATTGATCACGCCTTTTTTCAGGGAAATAAAGCCAAGGAAGCCGGACTTGTGGATGAGGTCTTTTATGAGGATGAACTGCTGTCCTTGATAGGGGGGAAAAACGAAAAAGTCAACAGAATAAGCCATGCCCAGTATTTAAAAACACCCCCCTCCTCGCTCGGGCTTAATAAAGGGAAAAAAATCGCGCTTCTCTACGGAGTAGGGCCCATACTCACAGGAGAAGGGACTTATTCGGTCATAGGAAGCCGGACCGCCGTGAGATGGATAAGGAACGCCAGAAAAGACGACTCTATCAAAGCCATTGTGTTCCGTGTGGACAGCCCGGGTGGCTCTGTTGTCGCCTCAGACTCTATATGGAGGGAAGTCTCCCTGGCTAAAAAGGAAAAACCTTTTGTGGTATCCATGTCTGACATGGCCGGTTCCGGAGGCTATCAGGTTTCAATGGCAGCCCATAAAATCATAGCCCATCCTCAGACATTAACCGGTTCCATAGGGGTTATCTTTGCTAAATTCAATATGGAAAAACTTTATGAAAAGCTGGGCATCTCGGGAGACAAAATTTCTTTCGGAGATAAATCAGACATTTTAACCACATTCAGGAAAAGCACTGATGAAGAAAGAGCTTTCTTAAAAGAGATGATTCTGGACGCTTATGATAACTTCATCACAAAAGCGGCCAATGACCGCAACATGACAAAAGAAGAGATTGATAAAATAGGCAAAGGAAGAGTCTGGACAGGAAGCCAGGCAAAAAATCTCGGGCTTATAGATGATACAGGGGGCCTATCCAAAGCTGTGCAAGCAGCAAAAGAGATGGCTGGCATTCCTCCTGATGAAGAAGTGATGTTTGTGGTGCTCCCCAAAAAAATTTCCCTTTTTGATGCTTTATTCGGAAAACTGGCGACCAGTGCCCGATCCAAAACCTCTGTGTTTGAAAAAAAAGTTCAGGAAGTGCTTTCGACATTTCAGATGCTGAGAGATGAGGTCATATGGGCGCTGATGCCGTTCTGGATCTCCCCTGAGTGAAATTCAGATATGGCTTGTGCTCGCTAAAGATTTTTAACGCCATTCTACGAGCTGTATTCTCGGCTGCTGCGCAACTCCCCCCGTCCGTGGGTCAGACATGCTCACAGCTCGGCTTCGCCGAGTCCCCTCAAACACAGCACTCCGAAGGCTAAATCTTTAATGTCGCTTCAGCCACACCTGAATTTCTTAAGGCTAAGTCCTTAACCTGGTTATTCACGAATCGAGATTGCTGCAGATGCGAGGCGCAGGGTATGAAGCTGTGGTCCTTCACCGCGAATGCCCTGCAACAATGCAGATGCTGTGAGATCGGCTCGCCTGTAAGGTAAAATATGTATGCATTAAAATAAAAGTCATAACATGCATTAGAGTCTAATCGTATTCTTGATAGGAAGGATCTTATAAAAAGTATTAATCATGATAAATTTGTATGGGGATGCATACATATTTTATGAATAATCAGGTTAATAGGCGTAGGAGGAAGGACATATATTCCTGAATTCACAGTAACTGCAGTAATGCCAGTCCGGCTCAGCATGAAAATCACCTTTTCTTATCCCCTGCTCGGCTTTTCTTATCTTCTCAGCCGCAGCTTCCATCTCTTTTTCCCCTTTATAAGCTCTCCCTATAATATCTGATTCCAAAAAATGAAGCCGGGTCTCTAAAAGCTCTGTTTCCTCTGTTTTTGAAAAGGACAGGGCATAGAGGTCCAGCTGCACAGCCTCTCTTGTCTTTTTATCCGCTTCATCCTGGTTTTTGACCTGGGTGGCTTTGAAGTCAGTAATCACCGCTCCGTTCTCAAGCATATCGACTCTGTCCCATCTTCCGACAAACCTGACATTTCCTTCCTTCCATTTGAACTTTTTTTCAAGATAATAAGGATTTCTCTCAGAAGACTCTTCTCTTTTATAGAACAGGCGCACAGCTTCTTCTCCCGCTTTTTTCTTCATTTCTTCATGTTCCCGGCTCAAGAATCCTTCGTTGACCCAGTTGTCTTTATAATATTGGAGCACTTCTTTGACATCCGGCCTTTCTCCTGACATCCTCTTTTTTAAATAGAAATGAACCGCCTCATGCATCACCCTTCCAAAAATCAGATTGTAGTGAGGAAGAACAGGAACCCGCATAATATGCCTGTATCTGTACTTCAGCGGGCAGGTCAGATAATCATCTACCTGAAAAAAGCTCAAGCTGATGATCCCTTTTCTCCCCTCCTCTACTTTAACAGGAAAAGACTCAGAAACTCTGGGGGCGTATCTTCTGATCTCCTCTTCCGCCGAGGAGCGGATGGTCATATCCGGAGCTTTGGCAAGGTCCAAAGCCTCCAGTACAAAGGGGCTGACCTTTTTTAACCGCTTTAAACCGTAGTCCTTGGCCCATGTCAAATAGAGGACCTTTTTTGCTCTGGTCATCCCCACATAAAACAGCCGTCTCTCTTCCTGCATGTGTATCTTGTTGAGATCTTCACTGGGAAGAGCTTCTTCTCCTAAGGAACGCTGTCTTGTAATGTCATCCGGAAAAGGGATCTTTTCTTTTCTCATTCTCCCGGGAAACCTGTCAGCGATAAGACTCACCATAAAAACCAACTGAAACTCAAGCCCTTTGGCTTTATGGACTGTCAGCACATTGACCGCATCCTCCTCCAGTTCCGCCTCAGCTGTAGCCGGATTATCACCCACCTGCTGGAGAAGTTCCAGGTGTTCGGCAAAGGATTGAATAGAGTCATCTCCCGTTAGTTCTGAAAAATCCTTTAGCTTGTCAAAAAACAAACGGATGTTCTTTATCTTTATTTCAGCTTCAAGGTCTTTTTTCTCCACAAGCGACTTCAAATACCCGCTCCTCTCAAGAAATGAATACAAAACCCTGCCCGCGTTTTGGGAGCTTGAGTATTCCACAAAATAGAGAAGGTCCTTAAAAATCTTTTTTATCTTCCGAACGGATTCACTTGAAATATCAACCGGCGGTTCACTGCTGTCGATTTTCTGAAAGACCTTATGCAGAGGCCAGTTTTTCCTGTAAGCATAATTGGAGATTTTCGTTAAATCATAGGGGCTCACATCATAGACTTCTGATAAAGAAAGGCGGAACAGGCTTTTGCTGTCCTCAAAGTCCGTCAGTATTTTAATGAACGATATGAGCAGGCGCACCTCCTCCCTGGAGTAGAGTCCCCTGCTTCCGGAAAAACGAAACGGGATCTCATTTACATTTAAAGCCCTGAGAAAAGGATCCGCATCCGCGTTTCTTCTGACCAGAATGGCAATATCTTTGCAGCTAAAACCCTCTTTTATTTTTTCTTTTATGATCTCCGCCACTCTATCGGCTTCATGTGATATCGTATCGAATTGAAGTTTAAATATGCTTTTCTCTTGCTGTTTTTTTGTTGATATCAGTGACTTATTTATATTTTCCCTCACTTCCAGGCGGTAGGGATTGTTGTGCCGTATCAACTGATAAGCGGAATCAAGCACGGCCTGGGTGGAGCGGTAATTTTTGTTTATGACGACCCTCTCTGTATCAGGATACATTTTGGAGAAATCCAGAATATTACTCAGGGATGCGCCCCGAAACCTAAAGATGCTCTGGTCGTCATCCCCGACTACCGTGATGTTCCTGTGTTTTCCCGCCAATAGTCTGAGCATCTGGAACTGAATGTAATTGGTATCCTGAAATTCATCCACCAGAATATATTTGTATCTATCTTGAAAATGCTTTAACAGAGAAGGCCTCCTCCGGAACAAATCCACGGCCAGCACTACCTGGTCTTCAAAATCAATTTTTCCCTGCTCTGTAAGAATTCTCTGGTACTCTTCATACACCCTGGCTATTTCCATGTGTTTCGAAGCTGTCTCTTTATCTGCGGAATCTTTCGCCCTTTGCTCCATTCCGGAGGCAAATGTCACATACTGTTCAGGTTTTACATCCTCCTGTTTGAGCCTCCGTATGGCCGCCAGAATTTCCTGGATATGTTTTGTGGGACTGCTTAAAGGCCTGTAAATGTCCAGAGGAAGCCTGAACAGATTCTCTCTGAAGAAAATAGACTGATCTACCTCATCCAACAGCTTGAAATTAAGGGGAAGCCCGATCTCATGCCCATAATCCCTGAGAACATTCTCACCGAATGAATTGAACGTCGCCACGTCAACGAATGAATAACTGTAGGGAATAAGAATATCGACTCTTTCTTCCATTTCATTGGCTGCTTTTTCAGTAAAGGTGACAGCTAATATTTGTTCCGGTCTTGCATATTTGGCAGATATCAAATACGCAACCCGGTGAGTGAGGACTTTTGTCTTTCCGGTCCCGGCTCCCGCTATGATCAGCAGAGGGCCCTGCGTATGAGTCACGGCTTTCCTCTGTTCCGGATTGAGCTCTCTCAATAAATCTTCCATAGGACACACCCGTATCTTATTTCATGTTTTCGAAAATAAAAGCACAGCCTCAGGGTTATATCAATTATTTTCTCTCTGATTTAAATTCTATTTTTTGACGATGACTATCTCATCCGGCTTGACCAGCCAGAGTTTTTCACGGGCCTTTCTTTCTACGGCCTGGGGATTTGTTTTGAGTTCCCTTATCTCCTTCTGCAGCCCCTTCTTTTCTTTTTCCAGCTGTTCGGCTTTCCCAATCAGTTCCTGCTGTTTCTGCTTTGTTTTGTAGGTATCTATCAGCCCGTTTTTTCCAAAAAAAGAGACCATGACCAGAACAAAAAACAAAAAGACAATCCCTGTGGTGAAGAGCTTTTTTTTGAATCCCAGAGAACCGTTCTCTTGCTTTCTCATCTATGAAATCAATTCCAATCCCGAACTGATGAGCCTTTTCAGCTCCTTTTTTGATCCTGCTTCCGCATAACACCGGATAGCAGGGACTGTTCCTGAGAAACGAAGAAGCATCCATTCATCATCTGAGAAATTGAATTTAATCCCATCAGTATCTTGTGTGCTCAGTACTTTTCTTTGACCTACTTCTGCAGGAGGGTTCTTGATCAGCTCTTTCAATTTTTGTTCGATTTTCTCGGTCAAATCGACTTTGACCTGCTCTCTGATCTTTTCCCCATACTTTTTGAATAACTCTCTGGTCAATTCAGAAAGACTTTTTCCTTCCGCTGATATCATCTCAGCCACGAGAAGGCCTGCATATATTCCATCTTTTTCGGGCAGATGGCCTTTTACTACCAGGCACGCACTTTCTTCTCCTCCGAACACTATCTTGCCCCTTAAAAACAAATCCGCAAGATACTTAAAGCCGACCGGAGTCCTGTACAGCTTCAGGTTATAATTACGCCCTATCTTATCCAGCAAATGAGATGTGGCCACAGAACGCCCCAATCCGCCCTTCAGTTTCTTTCTGGTTATCAGATACTCAAGAAGCAGGGCAAGTACTAAATCCGGATCCACAAACATCCCCTTCTCATCGACAACCCCGAACCTGTCTCCATCAGAGTCTGTGGCGATTCCCATATGGCAGCCCTTTTCTTTGACTGTCTTTTTCAATTCCCACAGGTCTTCGCTTCTGCAGGAAGGATTTATCCCCCCGAAATAGGGGTCAATATACCCGTGCAGCTCTTCGATAGGTATGTGGTTCTCTTCTAAAATCTCATCCAAATACTCCCTGCTGGTGCCGTATAAAAGATCCACTCCTATCTTTATTCCTGACTTCCTGATCACATCAAAATCGATTTTTTTCTGGATATCATCCAGGTATTCATGCTGCAGATCGATTTTTTCAATAAATTCAGATTTCGAGTAATAAGGACAGGAACTGTATTGACTCGAAAGATCCTTTATCTCCTCTTCTATCTGATCGGTCACTTCCGGTAAAGCCGGGGCTCCTGTTTCCCCGTTAAATTTGAGGCCGTTATATTCCGATGGATTAAAGGATGCTGTGAAATTGATCCCTCCCTGTGCTTTTCTGGAGATGATTTGGAAGGCCTGGGCTTGAGAGGGAGCGTCCCGTTCTGTTAAATAAACATGGATCCTGTTATGAGAAAGAACTTTAGCTGCTTCTGAAGCAAACCTATCTGATAGAAATCGGGTGTCATAATTGACGATAACAGAAATCCTGGAATCGAATCTTTTCTTCAGGTAATTTGCGATCGCCTGGACCACAATACGGACGTTCTGAAAGGTGAATTCCTCCCCCATAACAGCTCGCCAACCAGATGTGCCAAATTTAATCATTACCAACCGCACAAAAAGTAACACAAGTCTTGTTTAAAAGCAATAAAAACCATAATTTTAATGGATTTCACTTTTTCTTGTCTGTCATGGGAACAAAACGGACTCCCAGTACTCCTTTCTTTACCGGTTTTCCCTGCTTTTTCTCAATCAAGGTCAGTATTTGGAAAGAAGAGGGATCTCCTATGGGAACTATCATCTTCCCCCCTTCCTTGAGCTGTTCAAAAAGAGCGGGAGGCATCTCTTTTGAAGCGCAGGTCACTACCACAGCATCATAAGGAGCGTTCTCTTCCCATCCTGAATTTCCATCTCCCCATTTAATCTTCACTTGAGCGTATCCTAATTCTCTGAGGGTGCGGTCTGCTTTTTCCGCCAGCTCCTTTATGATCTCAACAGAATAAACCTCATCCGTCAGATGTGCCAGGACAGCCGCCTGATATCCGGAGCCTGTTCCTATCTCAAGAACCTTATCTCCGTTTTCTATCTCAACGATTTCTGTCATAAAAGCGACTATATAAGGCTGTGAAATGGTCTGCTCAGCATCGATCGGAAGAGGATGATCCGCATAAGCCAGGTGACGGTATTGTTTGTCAATGAACAAATGCCTGGGAACTTCTCTCATCGCTTGAAGGACTCTCTCATCACTTATGCCTCTTCTCTCCAGCTGGTTTTTCACCATTTCTTTTCTCTGTTCAGCATAGCTTTCTGGAGTCTTTTTTGGATCCGCCCTGCAGAAAATGATAAAAAGAGTGGATACCATAAGCGCTATCAATAAAATATGAGCATTCTTGTTTTCGTCCACGGATAACCTTCCCCTGTTCATCGCCACTATGATACACCATTCCACTAATCCATAAAAGTAGAAGTCTGGTTATTCACGAGTCGTGATAATGTAAACTTAATGAAATTCAGGTGTGGACGTGGCGACATTGAAGATTTAGCCTTCGGATGAGGCTTTTCGAGGGTACCCGGCGAAGCCGGGCGGTGAGTATGTCTGACCCACGGACGGGGGGAGTTACGGAACCGCTGAGAAAAACGAAGAAGAATGGCGTTAAAAATCTGAAGGGAGCACAGGACATATCTGAATTTCAGATCGGCTCGCCTGTAAGGTAAAATCAGCCTGCATTAAATTTAAATACTAAACAGAGATAAAGAGATAAACTCTGTTTATCAAAATGACTTAAAAATCCAATTGATCATGTAGTAGTGATTGATGGATGCAGGCTGATTTTATGAATAACCTGGGAAAATTCACCTTTACAGGTGAGTAAAAATAACATAAAATCACCCGTAACATCGTCTTGAAGGAGGATTGACGAAAGAGTCAAAAAAGACAAGCATTAATAAATAAATGTATATATATTTATCTAAATCCGTTATTATTAGAGATGACTGGGTATAAAAATTGCCATATTATTTATTTGACAAAGATAAATATATTTGGTAATAAGATAGTCAGGTCAGGAAAGGTGAATATAAAAACACATGAAAAAAAAAGCCATGTATCCAGGTTCCTTCGACCCAATAACAAATGGCCATGTTGATATTATAGAAAGGGGGTTACAAATTTTCGATCAAATAGATGTTGCTGTTTTAAAGAATCCCAAAAAAGAACCTCTCTTTACGACTAAAGAGAGAGTGAAAATGATCGAAAATATCTTTCCTGATCAAAAAAGAGTGCAGATTTTGTCTTTTAACGGACTTCTGGTTGACTTTGCCAAGAAAATGAAATCTAATATTGTTATTAGAGGATTAAGAGCTATTTCGGATTTCGAGTACGAATTCCAGATGTCTTTGATGAACAGGAAACTGGCTCCGGATATTGAGACACTTTACATGATGCCTGCGGTGGAATACTCTTTTCTTAGCTCTCAGTTGGTCAAAGAGGTATGCCTTTTGGGCGGCTGCCTCAAGGGATTGGTCCCCCCATCTGTTGAAGGAAAATTAAAGGGGAAAATCAAAAAAACCCAAAATATAACTTTATAACAAGGAAATAAAAAATGCTTGGAATCGGACAGCCAAAACAAGCTATAGGATTAGACATTGGATCTCATTCCATTAAAGCTGTCGAGCTTAAAGCTATAAGAGGGAAAGAGGACAGCTTTGTATTGAAAAAGATCGGATATGAGCTTCTTCCCCCTGACGCTATCGTAGAAGGAACCATAATTGACTCTGCAGCGGTTGTAGAGACCATTAAAATAATTTTTGATGAAAATAAAATCTCAAATAAGGATGTCGCCATTTCCATCTCCGGAAACTCAGTGATCATCAAGAAGATATCCCTTCCTTCTATGGAAAGCGAGGAACTTGCGGAATCAATCATATGGGAAGCCAAACACAACATTCCCTACCCATATGAAGAAACCAATGTCGACTATGCGGTTCTCAGACCGCCTGGTTTTTCAGAAGATAGAAACCTGGATATACTGCTCGTTGCAGCAAAAAAAGACAAGATCGCCAACTACAGCAATGTTATCAGTCAAGCCCGAAAAAATCTGGATGCCATAGAAGTGGATGTTTTTGCCCTGCAAAATGCCCTGGAACTCAATTATCCTGAGATCTTCAACAACAAAACAATCTCCATCATAAACCTGGGTGCGAATATCACAAATCTGATCATCATAGAAAAAGGAATCCCTCAATTGTTCAGAGACCTTTCCATCGGAGGCTCGTTTTTCACCGAGAATCTCAGCAAAGACCTGAGTATTAATTTTGACGATGCAGAAAAACTCATCAAGGGGCTCCCTGTTCAGAATATTCAAGCTGACCAGTTCAAAACAGTATTGAACATGAACATCCAGAACCTTCTCGAGGAAATTGAAAAGACCTTTTCTTTTTATGAAGCAGGAGAAAAAACAGGAAGGAAGATCGATTTTGTCTTTTTAAGCGGAGGGCTCTCTAAACTAAAAGACCTTCATAATAATTTTGAACAAAAATTCAACATAAAGACTGATATACTCAATCCATTTAAGAGAATAGAATACGATGAGAAAAAATTCGATTCTATATACTTCGATGAGCTTTATGCTCTTTTCGGAGTGGCAACAGGTTTGGCATTAAGAAAAACGGAAAAATAAACCATGATAAGGATTAATCTATTAAAGCCCGGGAAAAAAGAGGTATCAGAGGCACCCACTGCCCCTGAGCCTGAATTAAAAGAAAAAAAACGACAGTTTCCTTATATGCTTATCTTTCTTCTTGTCATCATACTGATTGGAGCCCTTTTTCTTCTCCAAAAAAGAGGAATAGACAATGAAAAAGCCTTATTGGAAGACGCAAAAGCTGAGAAACAAAGCCTCCAATATGTACTGACAAAGCTCGAAGACCTGGAAAGACAAAAGCAAGTACTGAGCAGAAAAATAAACCTGATAACCCGTTTGAAGTCAAGGCAAGGAGTAGGAGTTATCATTATGGACGAACTGAGCAAAAACCTTCCGGATTGGGTCTGGCTGACAGAAGTTGATTTCAAAGATTACAACCTCTTGATTAAAGGAAAATCGCTGTCCAATAATCTGATTGCTGACTACATCTCAAATCTTGAAGAAAGCCAGTACTTCAACAATGTGGACCTCATATCCTCTACATTGAGAGAGATACGGAACAACAAGTATCTTGAATTTTCCATGAATGCCAGTTTTGTCTTTCCTTACACTCCTGTCCAGATAGAAGAAGGCGTAAAGGAGAATTCCCAATGAAAGACTGGCCTTGGTACGGTTATGTATTGGTGGCCCTTATAATGTTAGGGCTTTTCTATTTTATCCATTACAAGCCAAAAAACGACGAGCTTGTCAGTATTAGAGACGAAAGGATACGGACGGAAAAAGAAGTTGAGATGCTGAAGCAGAAAAAGGAAGAATTGGATCAAATAGAAAAGGAATTAAAGTTAATGACCACCCAACTGAACGAACTGGAAGCCATCATCCCCCAGGAGGAAGAAATAGACGTCATATTGAGAAGGATCCAGCAGCTTGCCTTTGATTCAAGGATAGACATCATCCGGTTCACGCCGAAAGCCCTTATAGCCAGGGAGTTTTTCTCTGAAAAGCCCATATCCATGGAACTTACGGGAAACTATCATAATATTGCCATCTTCTTCGACAAACTAAGCAACTTCTCAAGACTGTTCACCATGGAAGATTTCTCAATAAGAGCCTTAAGGGATCAAACAGACTCTCTAACAGTCAGGACTAATTCCACAGCTAAAACCTATGTCTTCCACGAAGAAACTTATCAGGAAGAAAAAGGCAAAGAGGGGAAGTGATGAAAAAAACAACCATATTTACAATCTTATTTGTATGTTTGATCACCGTTTTACTCGCCCCTGCTTACAGCCAGGAAAAAACAGGCCAAGAAAAAGCAGAAGAACCCAGTATAAGGCAAATCGAAAGGGAGATTTACACTTACAATCCCGCAGGACGGCGCGACCCTTTCAAAGACCTCCTGGCCGGAAGTGAAGCTGAAGATAAACCGGGCACAAAAGCGGTCTCAGAAATGTCTATAGACAATATCATCCTTATAGGCATTATAAAAATAGAAAACAATCTTATCGGAATTATTAGAGGCCCTCAGGGATTTCCTTATCAAATCAATGAAGGTGATCAGTTCAATGACGGTTTTGTGCTGACTATCAAAGAAAGACAGATAATCTTTCGAAAGACAAAAAACAGAGGAATCCCTTTGTCAAGACCTATTAATGTAACCAAAGAAATAAATCCAGAGGAGCGATAATATGAAAGGGAAAATATATTTACAGGTAGTCGCCTTTCTATGTATTATAACGCTTGCCAGCGGATATCCCATCGCCAGCAAAGCCCAACAGCTTTCAAACAGCCTCTACATGCAGAACGAACTGAACAGTATCCAACTAACCTTAACATCCGAAAGTTCTTTCAACGTTATCCATTCCTTTTATTCAACCGAACCTGATTCCAGAATCGTTCTGGAACTGGATATGCTTCCATCCGATTTGGACCTGGAGGCAGATTTCAGCAACAGCACGCTAATCCGGGATATTCAGGCAGTTCATGCGGAAACCACAAAGCCCATCATTCTCATAGACTTGGAGCATAGAATGCCTTATACGGTATTTAATAAAGGCAAATCAGTCGTTATAGAAATCAACCACACCCAGGATCATCTTAAGAGCTACCCTCTCACAGAAGAGAACAGAAAAAAAATACAAAAAGGCATGGGTTCATCGGTCTATCTCAGAGATATCAAGGTATCTGAAGGCGACCAAAAAATTGACGTAAAAGCAGAAGTGGCTGACAGCTCCATACCTAATGTATTTGTCCTTGAAAACCCTCTCCGCCTCGTAGTGGACCTTCACAATACACTGTCCGCTCAAAGTTCGTTCAATCACTCCATTAACAAATATGGAGTCACCAACTTAAGAACAGGTCAATTTCAGGTCTCAAATCCTTACACCATAACCAGAATGGTTTTTGACTTGAAGGAACCTGTTTTCTACACACTGAATCAAGAAGAAAGTTCTTTGAATATCTCCTTTTACAAGAACCAGGAGTTTACCCTGGTTGAGCCGGCTCCGGAGGAACCCCCAATTTCAGAGGCCTCCGGGGAGGAAACCAGCTCTGAAAACGGCTCTGTTGAGGACAGCACCCCAAAGACAGAAGAAAACCATTCGGAAAAAACAAACGGGGATGCCGCATCAAGCGCCCCCCAATCACAGCAAATCCAATACGAACCTCAAATACTTGCTGATACGGAAACCAAATACACAGGACAGCTCATAAGCCCCAAGTTCATAGACGCTGAGCTCAGGGATGTAGTGCTTGTGATAGCAGAAATCGCTGGCCTGAACGTTATTTTCGATCCGAGTGTGAGCGGCACAGTAACGTGTGACTTTACGGACATCCCCTGGGATCAATTCCTCGATGTGATCCTGAAGACCAACAAAATGGGAAAAAGCATAGAGGGCAATCTTCTGCGTGTTGCGCCGATGACCGTGCTGACAAGAGAGCAGGAAGAACACCAAAAACTAACTGAAAGCCAGGAGCTGGCAGGTCCGGTTTTTGTGCAGACCTTCCATCTTTCCTACTCAAGATCCGAAGAGATTAAGAACCTTTTGAGCACTAAAATTTCCAGCAGAGGAGAGATCATCGTCGACAACCGGACAAATACGCTTATCATAACTGACGTCAGAGAAAAAATGGGCCTCATTGAAAAGCTCATCGAAGTCTTTGATACGCCGACCCCTCAGGTATCCATAGAAGCCCGAATCGTAGAGGCGACTTCCAGATTTGTGCGGAACTTAGGTGTGCAGTGGGGATGGCAGGGAATCGCTGATCCATTCTACGGAAACCAAACCACCCTTCAATTCCCTAACAAAATTCAGATAGATGGCGCTCAGATCCCAACAGGCATAACCACAAAAGGAATCGGCGGGCCGCTCGGAGGATACGGAATTAACCTGCCTTCTCCTGAATTCAATACTGTCCTGGGATTCTCACTAGCAAACATAGCCGATACGTTCAGGCTGGACCTGGCTATCAGCGCTCTTGAACGCTCAGGAACCGGAAGAATCATATCCGCACCGAAAATAACCGCTCAGAACAACCAGGAAGCTGAAATCATCCAGGGCCGGCAGATCCCTGTTCAGACTGTTGCTAATTTTACGGTCACGACCAGATATGTCAACGCCGCATTGGAACTCAGGGCAACCCCTCAAATAACCGCAGAGGGAACGATCATAATGACTATAGAGATCCAAAACAATGCCGCAGATTTTTCTAACCTGGTCAACGGAATTCCCCCCATTATAAGACAAAGCGCACAGACCACTGTCACGGTACCGGACGGAGGGACAACGGTCATCGGAGGCATATACAGAACCGAAGATTCCATAACAAGAGAAGGAGTCCCCTTCCTGCATCAGATCCCCATACTGGGCAATCTTTTTAAGTCTTTTGCCCGCACAAAAGAAAATAGAGAACTGCTTATCTTTATAACACCAAGAATAATTAGATAAGATAAAAGGTGCAAGACCATGAAAAAAACAACGTATATAATCAAATTAACAGTCATTTTTTCAGTTGTGATTCTACTTTTCTCATGCAACCCTATTGAAAACGATACCCGATCGGCAAGTTTACTGTATATCGAAGAAATAACAGGGACTGACATTGAAGACAATGAACAAAATTTTCTTCAATCTGATGTTGCTGTAGAAAGCGGAGAAGAGGGACAAGTCAGTGTTGAAGCTGACCTCGTGTCCGCTACTCTGGGTGTTAAGACCATTGACCCGGAACCCATTTACGGAACATCTCAGTACAACAATGTTATCCTGACACGTTATGTCGTCACATATACCAGATCAGACGGAAAAAATACAGAAGGTGTTGATGTTCCCTATTCCTTTGAAGGATCTCTATCATCTGAAATTTCTGTGGGCTCGACTCAAACAATATCCATAGTCGTAGTGAGAGCCGTTGCAAAGCTGGAGCCTCCTTTGATCGACCTCAGAGATGCCAGTGGAGATGTGGTTTTAACGGTCACTGCAAAAGTGGATTTCTACGGCCATGACCTTGCAGACAGGGCCGTTTCCACAACCGGATACATAACCATATACTTTGCGAATTATGTCAATGATTAAGGATAAGAAAATGAATGAGAAAAAAAACATAATAACCATTAGTTTGTTGCTTTTTTGTATGCTGATAATAAGTTCCTGCACACGATCTGAAGTGGAAGAACCTTCCCCCTTAGGACCATCCACCATATCTGTTATTTTTGAAGTATCCGCCAATCCCAACATTCTGACTGCAGGCCCATCCCGCCAATCATCGATAATAACCGCCAGCCTAAAAAAATACAACGGAACTCCTCTGCCAGGCAAAACCGTTTTTTTTGATATCAGAAACTCTCAAGGCCAAAAGATATACGAAGGCTTCTTTTTTAACGATGACCAGTACACTGCCAGCAGGGTTACGAACTCTCAAGGAATAGCTGAAGTGAAATACTACGGACCTAACGCTAAAGAGATCTCTACAGAAATGGAGATCTACATATACGCTCTTGTACCATGGGAAGGACAGGAGTTTCTGATAAGTAGGGCTCCGATTTACATAGTTCTATCATCGAACTAGAGACAAACAAAAGAAGAACCTGTGGCACATCTATTATTATTCATAAATAAATATTGATTTTTTTGTCCTTATCTCCTTAACTATCTTTTCCAGTGCCCTATCCAGAGCGCTTCTTTCCTTTGATTTGATAATCACCTGAACCCGGCTCCTGCCTCTCAACTTTCTAACCGGGGCAAACGAAGGCCCTAATATCTCAATATGGTTCTTGCTGCGCTTTAATACATCCAGCAACCTCCTTGATTTTCTTGCAATGGACCTCAGGTCTCTTCCGAAAAACAGCAGTTCGGCAAGAAAGGAGAAAGGAGGGTATCCCATGAACCTGCGGTTCCTTAATTCATGCTCATAAAAAGACAGCATATTCTCAGACACAGCATGGTTTATGTGATAGCTGTTCGGCAGATAGGTCTGCACCAGAAATTCGGAATCCCTGTCATTTTTCACGAATGTCATTATCTCTCTTATATATCTGAACGTCTTATAGCCCGCTCTGAAATCAGCAAGCCTCAATATGCTTTCAGGATAAAAAATTCCCACAAAACAAGAAGGCGGCAACGTGGGCATGTGTGACAGCATCTGCGTCCCTAACAATATGTCAATTTTCCCCTTTTTATAGTCCTTGACTATTTCTTCTTCCTGTCCTTTCTTTACCGCGAATTTATATATGCTCTCAATCCGGCTTTCGGGAAAATTCTTTTTCAGCTCTTCCTCCAACACTTCCATGCCAAACCCTCCGCCAGGGACCATCCTGGCGCCGCATTCCGGACATTTCATAAGAGCACCCTCAGAATAATGGCAGTACCGGCATATAAGCTTTTCTTCCTTCTTGTAATAGGTCAACAGAGCCTCACAATTTTTGCACTTAGGGGTATAATCGCATCGGGAACAAACCAAAGAAGAAGCATAACCCTGTTTGTTGAAGAACAGGAGAACCGGTTCCTTTTTTTTAACCCTCTTTTGGATTCCTTCTTTCATGGGATGGGATAATATGCCGGCGTGTTTCCGGCTGTCAATGATATCTCTTTTGAATCTGGATTTGCGGTTACTGCTTAAATCGAAAAACCGGTCATTCTTTTTGGATTTATACAGAAGCCCCACAGAAGGACTTTCTGATCCATAAACAAGCACTGCTTTTTCCTGTTCCGCTCTCAATCTGGCCCCTACTCTGGCATCATATGCAGGGCTCTCTTTCTGATAATACGAGTCATCCTGTTCCTCATCCACAATGATCAAACCCACATTCTCAACAGGAGACAGCAGAACGGACCGGGGCCCCACAACCACCTTTGTTTCCCCGCTTTTGATCCTCTTCCATGTGAGTTCTCTTTGTTTTTCACTCAGCCGGCTGTGGAGGAAAGCTGCATTTTCTCCCAATTTTTTTTCAAATTCATATAAAATCCTATCCGTAAACTCGATTTCCGGAACCAGAAACAGAGTCTTTAAGCCTGATACTATAGCCTGCTTTATCAGATACATATAGATAGGCTCTCTCTTTCTTTTTGCGGCTGCAATCAGAAATGAAGAAAAAGCGCCTTTTCCGATATCTTTTTTTATCCTTTCCGCTGTCCCTCTCAATGTGCTGTCAAGCGAGTAATCCATCTCAAGCTGTGCCGGTGAACTCCTTTTAACACTCCATTCTCTTTCAAGAGGCTTTCTTAGTTCTCTGTGCCTTTTTATCAATCCCTTTTCCTCCATCCTTGAGATAAGGGAAGGCAAACCACCCGCTTTGAATTTTCTGCGGAGATACGTCTCAGTATAAGGCCTTTTCATTAAGCTCTGCAGTACTTCTCTTTCCAAGCCGCGGCATGTGTCTTTCTTTAGATATTTTTTCCCTTTTTCACAGACAGCCAGTACCACTTTCGTCCTTATGGCATAGGAGGGGGGAAGAGAAATCTGTAATAGCTCTCCCCAGGAAGAGTAATAATAATCACTCAGCCCTCTTGTAAAAGAAAGAAAAGAAGCGGAAAAAACAGGATCCGCATCAAGGAGCTCCTTTATTTCTTTCAATTCAATATCTTTTAAAGGAGCGTTCCCGGTTACGGCTATGACATAGCCTGTCAGTAAATTTTTTCTAAAGGGAACAAGAACTCTTGCGCCTTTTTTTATCTTTTTTTCATATTCCTCAGGAACGGCATACAAAAAGCTTTTCCTCAAAGGGACAGGAAGGACTACGTCGGCAAACAGGCTCATTTTTTACCTAAGACAGCCATCACCTTCTGCATATCCATCCACACCATTTTCCTTAAATTCCGGTCCTCCTCGTTTCTTACCAGATAAGAAGGATGAAAGGTCGGCATAATGCGAATGCCCTTATAGGTATGGAATTTTCCCCTTAGAGCTGTGATCCCTGTTTTCGTATTTAGAAAAAATTTGGTCGGAACATTACCGAGCGTTACAATAACCTTTGGTGATATCAATTCAATCTGCTTGAACAGGTACGCCTTACAAGCCTCTATCTCACTGCTTTTTGGATCGCGGTTTTCCGGAGGCCGGCATTTAATCACGTTGGTTATATACACACTTTCTCTTTCTAACTTCATCGCCTTGATAATCCTGGTCAGGAGCTCCCCTGCCCTCCCCACAAACGGCTTCCCCTGTAGGTCCTCCTCTCTTCCGGGCCCTTCACCTACAAACATCAAGTCCGCATCGATACATCCTTCACCCGGCACCGCATTTTTTCTGAGTTGTGCCAGAGGACACTTTTGGCACTGCCTAATTTCCTGCTCCAGAGAAGAGAAGACTTTTTCCTTTGATACATCCCCGGATAGAAGGCTTTTTTCACCCGGAACATACTCAATGCCCAATTCCCTTAGATAATCCAGATTCCCCTCAATCTGTTCGAGTAGTCTATTGACTTTCTCTATCAATGATGGCCTCGACTTCATCCATAATAATTTTGCTTATTTCCAGCTTGCTTTTTTCGCCGGTGCGGATCGTTTTCCCATTCCGGTGAATGAGGGTCACATCGTTCCGATCGGATTCAAATCCGATCCTTTTTTTCGAAATATTATTTGCCACAATGATGTCAAGGTTTTTTTTGACGAGCTTCTGCCGGGCGTTTTCTTCCATATTTTTTGCCTCAGCGGCAAAACCCACTAAAATTTTTGTACCTTTGTTTTTCCCAATTTTATCTAAAATATCTTCGGTCCGGCTGAGCTTAATTTCCAGCGGCATGGAATCCTTTTTGACCTTCCCGGAAATCCTTTCCGGGAATTTAAAATCACAGACCGCTGCAGCCATTATGATAATATCAGAACTGCCGGCATATTTTTCAACCTGTTCCTTCATCTCCTTTGCTGTCTCCACAGCTACGGACTTAATTCCGGGATGGGGGATAAGGTTGCAGGGCCCTGAAATAAAAATCGTCTTGGCTCCTCTCCGTTCAGACTCCCCAGCAAGTTCAAAACCCATTTTACCGGAAGATCTATTGGTTAGAAAACGCACTGAATCAAGATACTCCCGTGTAGGACCGCCTGTAACCAAAACCGTCATTCCCTTTAAACTCTGGCTCTTCTTTATGAGAAGCATTCCTTCTTCCACTATTCTGGAGACCGAAGCCAATCTTCCGTATCCCTTGTTCCCGCACGCAAGGTACCCTTTCTCAGGTTCTATGAATCTGACGCCAGCAGCCCGGAGTCTTCTGATGTTGTCCTGGGTCTTGCTTTTCAAAAACATCCTTTCATTCATGGCAGGGGCCACAAGCACAGGGCATGTTGCGGCTGTATAAAAAGTCGTTAAAAAATCATCAGAAATACCCGAAGCCATCTTTCCAATGACATTTGCGGTGGCCGGAGCAATGACGAAAAGCACGGCTTCTCCGGCAAGTGTGACATGCAATATGTTTTCCGAAATACCATCGCTAAAAAGATCCACAAGAACTTTATTTCCAGTCAGAGCTTTAAAAAGAAGAGGTGAAATGAACTTTGAAGCATTCTTTGTCATCAGGACCTGAACACCATATCCTTTTTCCTGGAACAAACGTATGATTTCACATGACTTGTACATACTGATGGATGAGCTCACTCCGAGAATTATCTTACTCATCATAATCCCTCTTGGCTTCATTAAAGGTTCGCACTATACGGCCGATCTTTTTCTGCTTTATCTCCGTACGACACCTTGCGCTCAATATTATAGACACCAATTCCTCGGATGCTTTCTCAATGTCATCATTAACAACAACATAGTCAAAATCAGGATAAGACCTGATTTCCTTTCTTGCCGCTTCAAGCCTCTTTTGCATTGACTGTGGAGATTCGTTACCTCTGTTTTCCAGCCTTTTTTTCAATTCATTATAACTGGGAGGAAGGATGAAAACAAAAATAGCTTTTCTGTATCTGCCCATCAATTGATTGGCGCCCTGAACATCAATATCCAGTATAAGGTCTCCCCGGGGTGCCTTTTTCTCAATTTCCCTTCGAGAAGTCCCGTATATGTTCCCATGGACAAGAGCCCATTCCACCATCTTGTCAGTTTGAATCATGCTTTTGAATTCTTTTTTAGAAATAAAATAATAATCTTCTCCGTTTTTCTCAGACGGTCTCTTCTCCCTAGTGGTGTGTGATACGGAAAACTGAAGATCTTTAATCTTTCCTCTGGCTTTATGAACCAGGGTCGACTTTCCGCATCCCGATGGCCCTGAAATTATAAACAGCATAATAGCTCACCCCTTTTTCATTACCTTATTCCAAATTTCTGGCCTGCTGACGAATGCTCTCCAGTTCGCTCTTTATTTCCAGGCAGTACTTTATAATTTTTATTTCCTGGGTTTTGGAATTTATCGTATTGGCTTCCCTTAAAATTTCCTGAGAAGTAAAATCAAGCTTTTTCCCCACAGGATCCTTTTCCTCATCAGAGAGAAGGCTTTCAAAATCACACAGGTGGGACTTGAGTCTCTGAATCTCTTCATCCAGATCATATCTCTGTGCATAAAAGGCTGTCTCCTCTGCTAATTTTTCGTCCGAAATCTCAGCATCCAATTCTAATTTTTCAATCCTCTCCAAAAGTTTTTTTCTGATAGCAGAAGGCTGTTCTGCAGCCAATTCCTCTATTCTGGTGACCGCCCTGTTGATTTTATCCACATGTTTTTCTATTCCCTTGAGAAGCCGTTTGCCCTCTTCTCTCCGCTCTTTTAAAAGCAACTCCAGCGTGCTTTTAAAAGCAGTCTCTAAAAATTTGACCTCCCTCTTTGAAAAATCACGTCTTTTCCATTCAACCAAATGGGGAATATCAAACAAATCCTCAACACGGAGTTGTATTTTTCCCTGTATGTCCGCATCCATTTCCTGCAGTGAATCAGAGATTTTTCTTAAAAGACTTTTATTGAAATGAATGTCGAGAAGAGAAGAATCCATAAAATCTATCTCCATAAACACATCCACCCTTCCTCTGTATATGCTTTTTTTGCATATCTTTCTTAACCTGTCTTCGATGTCACCGAACCTGTCTCCATGAAAATTCCAGTCAAAATACCGATGGTTAAGGGTCTTAATGGTCATGCGGGCTGTAAAATGCTCCTGTTCCACTCTGTTTTCCGCATATCCCGTCATACTGCTGATCACGTCAAATCCTCCTGTGCTTCAGGAAACTGGAGTTCATAAAGTTTTTTGTAAATACCGTCTTTCAGGCAGAGCTCTTTATGAGTTCCTTCCTCGATAATTCTTCCCCTGTCCAAGACCAATATCTTATCCGCATTTCTTATCGTGGAAAGCCTGTGCGCAATGATGAAAGTGGTCCGGTCCTTCATGACATTTGTCAGCGCTCTCTGAACCAGACGCTCTGACTTTGTATCCAAAGCAGAAGTGGCTTCATCAAGGATCAAAATCGGCGGATCTTTTAACAGAGCTCTGGCTATGGCAATACGCTGTTTTTGCCCGCTTGAGAGAAGGCCTCCTTTCTCCCCTATAAAAGTGTCATATCCTTTATTCAAATTCATAATGAACCCGTGAGCTTCAGCTGATTTGGCTGCTGAGATGATCTTTTCCATAGGAACATCATCCAGTCCGTATGCAATATTATTTCTGACCGTATCATTGAACAATATGAGCTCCTGAGTGACAAGACCTATCTGGGACCTCAGCGACCATAGCGTAACGTCTTTGATATCAATGCTGTCCATCATCACTTTTCCGGCATCAGGATCGTAAAAACGGGAGATAAGATTGACAATGGTTGTTTTTCCTGCTCCGCTGAATCCGACAAGAGCCACCTTCTCAGAGGGCTTTATAAGAAAGTTTATGTTTTCAAGAACAGCCCCGGAATCATTATAACTGAAATAAACATGATCAAACTGTATTTTCCCCTTTACAGGAGGCAAAGGATAAGACTTTTTATGATTCGTTATCACCGGTTTTCTCTCCAGGACTTCTAAAACTCTCTCATGACATGCCACTCCCCTTTGAATGACATTATTAGCCCGGCTTATTCTTTTTATGGGAGTGTACATCATAAATATGGCCATGACAAAAGCACCGAAGTCCCCCGCACTGATCTGCCCGCTGGCTATTCGATCCGAACCCACCAGCAGTATGAACGCTCCCACCACACCTCCTATAAATTCCATAAACGGGGAAGACATACTGCTTATCCAGGCGAACTTCAATCCTTCCAACAGGTATTCCTTGGTGCTTCTCATGAATTTTTTGAACTCGAACTTTTCCATCGTGAAGGCCTTGACGATTTTATTCCCGGTAATGGTTTCATACAAGAGATTGTATATTTCCGCCATTTTTATTTGATTCATTCTTCCTATCTTCTTGAGCTTCCGGCTGAAAATAACGAGAGGAACCAGTGCAATGGGAGTTATGATCAAGGAAGCCAGAGCCAGTCGCCAGTCAATAACAAAAATGCCCACCAAAAGAGCGAACAGGATGAACACTTCCTGAAGCATATCTTTAGTGCTTCCGGAAAGAGCCTCTTGAATTTTGTCTACATCATTGGTAAGCCGTGAAAGCAGCTCCCCTGTGGCTTTTCTGTCAAAATAGTCGGACGACTGATAGAGCAAATGGTTGAAAAGTTTGTTCCTCATGTCTCTCACGATCTTCAACCCGATGGACTTCATAAAAAAAGATGACAGGAACGTGAACATTCCTTTCCCGAGAATAACAATGATCAAGATGATAGGGATATAAGAAACAAGCTGGTCGATTGAAATCCCGAACAACTCGAGAAAAACGTCTATAAACCGGGTTTTTTCCGGAATCTCCCCAGGCGACATCTTGAACATATAGTCCATGATAGGCTGAACCAGATTGACAAAGGCATAAGTGAAAAGAGCGACGAACAGAGTGAAGACAAACGTCAGAATCAGTTTTTTCTTTTCACTGAAAACGAGTTTAAAAAGCTGGTAGATTTGTTTCATAAGGAGCTTTTCTCATCCGATATCATATTCAGAGCTATTTTATACGCGTTTAATGCTGATCCGACCATCAAGTTGTCGGCAGCAGCCCAGATCCAAAAACTATTTGAAAAAACAGCATCCTGCTTGACCTGACCTATGAAAATACTTTCTTTCCCCACTGTTAAAACCGGAGACACCGGGCATTCCAACGACGGGGAATAGACTTTAAAAAGATTTGATTTCCTGTATGTTTCTTCAAGGGATTTGATATCCGCTTTTTTATCTAACTCCATATACATCATTACGGAATACCCATGAAAAACAGGAGCCTGCACAAGAGAAAGGCTTATCTCATGTTTTTTCATCACCCTTTTGAGCTCGGATAAAATCCGCCTTTCTATCATGGAAAATCCGGACGTATCAACTGATTCGGATTGCGACAAAAGATTAAACGCTATTTGTGCTTTAAAAACCTTTTTATCACCGGATCCTTTATTCAAAATATCCGCGCTCTGACCAGCCAATTCCTCTACTCCTGATTTCCCAAAAGCTGATACAGGCTGAAGAACAAAAGCCACTGTCTTTATCACTCCATAGTCTCTCACAGCTTGCATAATTATATGTGAGAGCATGATGGTGACAGGATGGGGATTTGCGATGAGGTGCTTTTCATTTATCAAAATTTCATCATCATTTATGCCGCTGACAATGACGGGGACTTTATCTTTGTCCCAAAAAGCTCCGCTTAAATCAATGGCAAAGACTTTTTTACTTTCAGCCTGAGCTCCGATTCTCCTGTTTGTCTTTTCATCTCCTGCCAGAAAAAGCAAATCAATCCTGTCAAGCAAAGTACTATCCACTGAATGAATCACCCTTGGTTCGCCGTTAAATTGAGTCAGTTTGCTGTATTCTTCCTTTACACCCGGATCAAAAAATTCAGCCTTTTCTATCGGGAATTTATTTTTGCTCAGAACTCTTATGATCTCTTTCCCAGTCATGGAGTCAGTCCCGATAAGAGCGATCCTTGGTTTGTATTTTACGGACATCGTTAATCATTAATGGATTTTTTGTATTCGGAAATCATCCAGTGTATTTTGTCTTTTAATGTTAGTTTCTTCTTTTTTAATTCCTTTTCTCTGAGTTCTTCCTCATTTGAAAGACAGGATTTTTTCTTTAAGACATCCAATATTCTTTCATATTCCCTATGAAGCTCAACAGCTTTGCGGAAATCCTCATCCTTTTTAAATAAAAATTCTTTTATTTCTTTCTCATCCATCAATTTCTTCTCCAGAAAAAGAATATCACAATGGGTGTATGATTTCAATCACAACAAAAACTCTCAACAGGCAAAAAACGAACAAAAAATGTTGTTTTTTTTAGGATTAAACGATTGACTTTACATGCCAAGAAAATTATACTTATTTTTCTGTGCTGGCGAGGTAGCTCAGTCGGTAGAGCGAGTGACTGAAAATCACTGCGTCGGCGGTTCAATTCCGTCCCTCGCCATTTTTTTCTTACAGACAAGCTGATCTGAAATTCAGGTGCGGCTTGTGCTCCCGACTTTCATCAGGCAAGCTGGTTCTTCAGCCCGCTGATTTTTCCCAGCGAGTAAAATCAGCTTATTCCTCGGCTCGCTCGCCTCCGGATGACTTCAGAACCAGCCAGCCTGCCTGAAAGTTGAGATATTGCGTGGTATTATTTATCCAACAGGAAAAGCGCAATCATTAAGAAATTCAGGTGTGGCTGAAGCGACATTGAAGATTTAGCCTTCGGATGAGGCT
>CAZUXT010000035.1:0-34666 GCA_964624145.1 uncultured Eubacteriales bacterium
GAAAAGAAAACAGGAAAAACCTCCTGTCAAAAAACAGGGGCGTTTCTGATCTTTTGATACAGAACTGTCTTGGGTAAGGCTCAGAACGCCAGAAAACCATATTTTTGCGTAGCCCAGCTTTTTGAGAGTCTGTTTCTTCTGGTTCATAAGACATTTCTGGAAATTCGTTTTTCTGAAAAAGAGCGAGTTCAAATTTGATAGCCATCTACTGGGTGGATGCGAAGATTATCGAAGAATTAATGAAAGGGAGATGAAATATGAAGTTAAAATCACTGTTTATTCAATTAATGCTGGTTATAAGCGTGATGTAGACAAGAAAATCGATTTTTATAGAACAAAAACCAGCGCTGAATGCGGAGAATTGCTTAATGCTCCTCCTGCTCTGGCTTATACGAATAGACTTGTGAACGACACTGAACACTGGCTTGATTGTATCGTATGTGCGGGACTGAATTTTTTAAACAAAGATGGATACGATCTGCTGTTATCCGCAGGTTTTGGAGTGGTTATCTATAATAATTTCAGCAAGATAAATTACATGACCGGATTTGAATATGACAGCATAAATGATTTGGAAAATGATACTATAACTTTTTCCATTCCGATAGATTATATAGGTAAACCGCAGGAGGATTGGAAATATTTTATAGGGGCTGGTATTCAGAGGGATTATGGCGCCGGGATTGTTTATTCAGGAATTATGGATGTAAAGATATCAGAGGGAATAGAGGAAAATGATAATTTTAGCAATTCGAGGTTTCTTGATGTTATGGTGCCAATGAATTCACAAAAACAAAGCAGAATGATTCAGTTTTAAATACATGTCAACTTCGATTGCCCTGGACTTCCCAGTCAAATGGACTTAGCGGAGGAATCAGGAGAAAGCGAGCTTATATCCAGGGGAATCATTCGTACCGGGATTGATGATTAGTTTCCGCAAGGAAGACGGTTCGTGGGCAAAAACCATGGACATGAAAGAAAAACTCGGCCTGCCAATGACCTGCTCGGAGCAAGTGTATCACCTGACGGAAAATATGTTTTCTTTCATTCCAAAGGTGATATCTACTGGATTAGCTCCGCATTCATCGAACGCCTCAGACCGGATACCTCTTGGCAAAGTGGATCATAGAATTGAAAAGCGGAATGTCTTGGGAAAATTTTGCTGCAGAACGTATTTTCGTTCCATCGGGAATGTCATCAACCACATTTGGTGATCTGCGCGAAATTATCAGAGGAAGAGCTTGTATATATGAACGCCATCCCAAAGGAGGAAAAGGTCGGTATGATAGGCTGATCGTTGATCATAGGGTTACAACTGCGGCTGGAATTAATACTACTTCTGGAGACATGGCTAAATGGCTGATTGCCTTGCGTAGTGAAAAGCTTCTTAAAAAATCATCTCTTGATGTCATGTGGACTCCCATCAGACTTAAGAATGGAAAAATATTCGAAATGCCTTTAGGGGATAAGAATGGCAAATATGGATTAGGATGGATGATTATAGAGTTTCCCAGTGGACATTGTGCCGTTGGTGGTGAAGGAGGGACTTACAACGCTTATCTTTATTTTCCTGAGCAGGATCTTGCAGTGGTAGTATTGACAAACAAAAGGGGAATAAATGATATTGGCTTAGTGATTGGCATAGCCGAGCAATACATCCCCGAACTGAAAACAGAGCAAAATTAGTCCGAAAGAACTAAAATAATGGACTAATAAAAATAGAAAAACTAATTTATATCATCTTTGTTATGCTGGTTACAGCACCAAGTATCACTGCTCAAAAAAAAGATTTCCATAAGAATCTTATCTTTAGGAGACGAATGAATGAATACTAAAAAAAACAATTTTATTTGGTTTTGTGTCGTTGTATTTGCAGTGAGTATTTTATGGGACATTCTCATCCTTCAAACCGGTCGCGTTGAATCCCCTTTCTTCTCATTTCTGATGTGGATACCCGGATTAACGGCAGTGGTTTTCCTGATTGTCCGGAAAGAGGGTTTTCGAAAAATAGGTTGGGGTGTTGGCAAATGGTGGGTCCTTGCACCTGCCGTCCTGGTCCCTCTGTCAGTATCCCTCGCCGTAGCCGTTTTACTGGTCGTCCTGGATTTAGGGGCTTTTGTCGGCAGGGTTTTCACATTCAAAGAAGGCATGGTCGAAATAGCAGCGATCAGGCTCATGCTCGGCAACCAAGCCCAGAGTATTCCTTTTTTCTTTTTAAATTTTATTCTATCCCATGTATTCTTTTTGATTGCTGGGAGTGTCCTTACACTGGGGGAGGAACTGGGTTGGCGTGGTTATCTTCAGGAGAAGATATTGCGTAGATTTGGATTAAATGGTGGATTCTTGCTTTTGGGACTTATTTGGGGTTATTGGCATGCTCCGGTGATACTGATGGGATTCAATTTCCCCGATCATCCGGTTTTGGGTGCTCTGGTCCTGATGCCCATCGGCACGGTATTTCTGGGCATATTTATGGGCTGGGTGTATCTCCGGTCAAGAAGTATTTGGATAACCGCACTGGCTCATGCATCAGGAAATCTTTTTTCGGGTATTGTGTTTCAGTTGGTTGACATGAAAAAAAGTGATCTATACCAACAGATTCTGTGGATAGGATTTTGGGGATTGGTCGCGATACCGTGCTTGATAAGCCTGCATAAAAGGAAACCCGTTTTCTGGCAGGGGGAGTAAAGTGGGATATAATTAAGGGTGGTGCCGGTTATGCGCCAACCGTTAGATTTAAAAATAGAAAGGAGTGACACGATGAGACGAATATTCATTTTAGTTCTTTGTAGTGTGCTATTCAGATTTGGTCAAAGTCAGGACAATGTATTGCCAAGACCCACAGGGAATTATTTTATAGGAGTAACCTACTTGAGCTATGTCGATGAAGGTCGAAAAGAAATATTTGATAGCACCCAAGAAAGCAACAGAGAGATTACAGTGAAAGCTTGGTATCCTTCGGATCGTCAATCCGATTTCGAACCCTATTTGTTAAAGGCGGAAGCAGACTTCGCTACAAAATATCTTCAATATCCACCAATATATAAAGACTTGCGTACCAATGCAGGCCGCGATTTGTCTGTCTCGTCCAAAGAGAATAAATATCCAGTTTTGATTTTTTCTCATGGATTCGGAGAGCATTATTCACAAAATACAATATTGATGGAAGAATTGGCCAGCCACGGCTATATCGTTTTCAGCATCGCTCATCATTATGAATGCAGGTTTTCTTCCTATCCCGACGGACGACTCATTCATATAGAAATGAGCAATCCCCGGTTTCAGAAAATAATGAAAGAGCAATGGAATCCCAAAGCCATGGGATTGTTTGAAGAATTGAAAAACGCGTCCAGTGACGAAGAACGTATTCAGGTTTTTCAAGAAATGAACAGAACGCTGCCTACAATTTTAACAGAGAGCCCAGAGTATTGGGCTGAAGATATCGCATTTTTGATTGACCAATTAAAAGTTATGAACGAAGGGGACAATCGATTTCAGAACAAACTGGACATGGATCGGATCGGCGTCTTTGGCATGTCTCTGGGAGGTTTGGCCACAAGTGTGATCTGCTCCAAGGATAGAAGGATCAAAACAGGAGTAAGTATAGACGGGGGATTCTTCAGGGCTTCTCCTGATGAGAAATATCAGGTACCTTTCATGTTTTTAAACAGTAAAAGATACTTGGGATGCGGACCATTGTTTCTAAGTCAATTGACAGAAGATGGTTATTCGCTGAGTGTTAAAGGCTCAGATCACTATAATTTTACAGACTATTCTGTTTACCCAATCCCAATGGTCCGCATGCTTCTGGGACCGATTGACGGGAAACGGACGATCGAAATGATGAATGTGCTTATCCTGGCATTCTTCGATAAATATCTTAAGGAGAAGCAAGGGATCGACATAATAGAACATGCAAAGAAATACAAGGAGATTGAAATAGTAACAAATATTGAATAACCAAGAAAGTCTAACAACGTATAAACTCCAGAGATGATGCCGGTAGTTGGAGTAATGCAACTTGGTCATGGGGACTGTATGAAACAGAAGATCACCATACCCGTCTTGTGTCACGGCTCAGACAAAAGTATGATTCAAAATCTATTTTGGAATCAGGTATGTACTTATTTCAGGAAATTACAGAAATTTTCATGATGCGTACATGCCTCCTGGGCATCAAGCGGCGTGTTGAAGAATATTCAAAATCAAATCAGTGAATGATCTATAATGAAAAGATTAAAATTAACTGCAGATAACCGAGTCAAGACATTTCGATGGCTTTTTTATATTAGTGTATCGCCGTTTATAGGCCTTTTTGTTTTCCCTATGGTTGCATTTTCCGTCCCTTTAAAATTCCTGTTCAAACTTGAGCTTCTTGGCGTACTTACAGTAGGTGTATTATTTGCGCTGTATTTTTTAGGAGTAAACATATATGGACTTTTTGTGGATAAATCCAGAAAAAATCTCTATATTGTTATGGTTATTTTCCTGAGCTCCTGGGTAATATGGGCAATTATCACCTGGTCATATATTGAACATATGGATTATATTCTAAGATAAGTGAGAGGTTTGCCAATTTCGAAAAGAAGATGGTTCCTGGATTGAATCATTCAATCTGAGCAGCATTCTCAATCTACCGGGGGGAGAAATGGCAGCAACTATAACAGAGGATAAAATATCTTTTTTTCTGTAACCGCGGAGACATCTGCTGGGTGGAAGCAAAAATCATTGAAGAATTAAAACCAAAAGAACTAAAAAAATTGTGGCGTGGGTATAAACCTACGATAAATAGATGAAAGGAGGACAAGTATGACTTCAGAGGAATTGATCCGACTGAGCGGTCTTGCAGGTATAATTGGTGGAATTCTTCACATTCTGGCAACAATTTTGGACCTACTGTCCCATAATACGGGAGGACTGACCAGCGATTTCGCGATACCCGGGATGACACTGGCATTAATCTCTTATATCCTCACCGCCTTGGTGCTGATTGGATTGTATCTTTTTCAGTCAAGAACTGTTGGTACGTTTGGATTCATCGGTTTTGTCACAGCCTTTGTCGGCCAGATGTTATTTTTAGGTAATTTATTTACGAGTGCGTTCTATCAGCCCGTTATCGCTCGAATAGTTCCAGAGGTTGTCGGAGTCAATCTACCTATTCTGGTGATTGTCTTCGCTATATCAGTGTGTCTAATGATAATTGGGTATGTGCTTTTCGGATTTGCTTCGTTTAAGGCTCGCATACTTCCGCGCTGGGGATCACTGTTATTGATCGTTGGGGCAATATTTTTTATGGTACCGGTTGTATTTGGTGTGGCCCTTATATGGTTAGGGAAAGCCCTTTGGTCTGTGCAGGACGAAGTCAAGAAACCATCCGTTTTGGCATGAAATAATCCCTACAATTCTGTTACAGATGAGCATCATAACAGAGATGACGGCGGAGAAGTTCTGGGTGTCTGGTTTGAAAATCATACCCTTTTTGTCGCCGATAACTTTGAATTTGATATTCTGGATGTTAGAGAACCCAGAGGTCTAAAATATTGGTGAAGATTAAAAATCTAAATGTACTTCATGATTCGTTTGTCGACGGAATTCATGTTTGTTTAGCCGATGGGCTGAAAGGATCAATTATTCTTGATAATATAGTATATTAATATATTAATTTTATTCGGGCCTAGGCATCTCATTGTGGAATGAGATTAGTTCGCCATCCATTGAGGGCTATTGCCTAGTGATTCTGGACGGAAAGTATTTTTTTCAGCAGAAAATTCGCCATATAATGGGCCGATGCAAAAATCACACAAGATTTAAGACTGGATAAATTGAAGTAATAGAGGAAGTAACAAAATGAAAAAACTAATTTCTATCATCTTTGTGTTGCTGGTAGTAACGGCAGTAACACTTACGGCACAGGATCGGCCTGCTAAGTCTTCCGCAGCGGAACGTCTGGCCGCGGCAATCGATAGACAAGGCCTCGATACTGCATTGGAGATGTTCGCCGAACTGCGTGAAAATCTAGAAGGCTATGACTTCAACGAGCAGGAGTTCAATGCTTTGGGCAACAAATTACTTGACGATCAGGATTATGAAGCCGCTGTTGCCGTATTCAGGCTTAATACGGAAATGTTCCCCGATTCGCCAGATGCATACTACAACTTGGCCAAGGCATACATGTACACTGGTGACAGGAAATGCGCGGAGAAAAACTTCAAGATCGTTTCAAATAAAAATCCGGATAATTTCATTGCCGAGAGAATCCTTGCCGATCTTGACAGAAGGATTGAGCGGGTGGCCAGGGAACGCAAGCGCTCATATCAACCCGGCCAGCAGACCGGCTTGAAAGGTCCTTACTTGGGACAAAAGCCTCCGGGGATGACGCCGGAGATTTTTGCGCCCGGGATTGTCTCCAAAGCGCTAGGACATGCTTTCAGCTGCACTTTTTCACCCGATGGGAAGGAGTTTTACTTCAACCACTTCATGACGATCATGGTCTGCCGCTGGGAAAAAGAAGGCTGGACATCGCCTGAGCCAGTCACTTTCACAGGGAATTATAGAGCCCATGAACCCCATATTACTTTGGACGGCAAAAAAATCTATTTTGGTTGGTTTCGACCGACACCCGAAGGTTTTAAAAAAAATCCGTTTGACTATGGCATTTACGTATGCGATAGAACTGCTGATGGGTGGGGGAAACCAAATTATGTAGGAATCGGGATGTTTGTAACTACCTCTAAAGATGGAAAAGTTTATGTCACAGAAAAACAATTAATAGAGAACAAGGAGACCTATAAGGAGACTTATGCTCACATCAAGCAAGCAACGCTTGAAAACGGGATCTTTGTAAAATTTGAGCCGCTTGGAGGAGGATTAGCAGCTCTGTATGTCGATTTCCCCCGTACAGCCCATCCCAGCATTTCGCCTGATGGGAAAACGATCCTGTTCGATGTCAGTGAGGAAACTAGTCTTTTTGCTGCATATCTTGACGAATCCGGTGTGTGGAGCAAACCAGTGCACTTAAGCGAGTATGGACTTTTAACGAGTGCAGGAATTGCTAATTATACTCCAGATGGGAAATTTATTTTCTTTCATTCCAAAGGTGACATCTATTGGATAAGCTCAGAATTCGTTGAACGTCTCAGACCGGATAAACGGAAAAAGTAAAAAAGGGGGAACGGCACCCTTTTTAAATTTATGGCGAAACACATGAGGATATTGATGAAAAGACATATATTCGTGAGGAAGAAAACATGAAGAAAACGGTGATGATTATGGCAATATTATTATCCATCGTTTTTTCGTTTGACAATTATGCCCAGCAAAAAGATTTTCCGGTACTCACCGGCCCTTACCTCGGCCAGAAGCCGCCTGGGATGACACCGGAAATCTTTATGACATCAAAGCATCGAATCCATAGTTCTCCGGCCTTTTCACCGGATTTGAAAGAAGTATACTGGTCCGTATTCCCTAGAACAGATGAATATTCCACCAGGACGCAGGTCATTCTGTATTCAAAGTATGTGAACAACAAATGGACCTCACCAAGAATGGCAGCCTTTTCGGGCCAGCACTTTGACGGGGGTCCTGTTTTCTCCAAGGACGGTACCAGATTGTATTTTTATTCACGGCGGCCACTGAATGAAAAAAGCAACAAAGAAACCGAAGGGGAGATCTGGTTTGTGGAAAGGAAAGGCGACGGATGGAGCAACCCTCATCACCTGAAAATAGATAAGAAAGGTGACAAGTTATTCTTCTCTTTATCAAATAATAACAATCTCTATTTTACTTCCGGTCATGGTCCTCGGGGCAGTGGATCGGGTGATGTTGATATTTATTTCATAAAGTTTGTAAACGGCTCTTATACAAAGCCAAAAAAACTACCTGAACCCATTAATACACGGGAATATTTGGAGTCGGATGTTCTTATCTCACCGGATGAGACCTATCTGATATTTTATTCCCTTGAAAGGCCCGGGAATATAGGCCAGTATGACCTTTACGTAAGTTTCAAAATTGGTGACCGATGGTCTAAGCCAGTAAATCTAGGGCAAAATATTAATAAAGGTGTTGCCAGATTCCCAAGATTTTCTCCGGACGGCAAGTACCTCTTTTTTACAAGACGAGATGGAATATATTGGGTCAGCACAAAAATTCTCGAAAATCTAAAAATAAAAAAATTGAGAGAACATTAAAATGAAAATAGCACAGATGCCAACCAAAAAACCTCTACTCTTCATACTGTTTTGCTTATCTCTTGTTATTCTTTTTTCTAATGGTTCTTCGACTGAGACCAAACGGGACAAGATAGATGAGATCGTCAATGAATACTACAAAAACCATCAATTCAACGGTGTCGTGCTGGTAGCTGAAAAAGGGACCATCATCTACAAAAAGGCCTATGGTTATGCAGATTTTGGATGGGATATAAAAAACACAGTGAACACGAAATTCCGGATTTTCTCAATGTCAAAGCAGTTTACGGCCATGATCATTATGCAGCTTGTCCAGGAAAAAAAAATTCACCTGCATGAACCGATCACATCTTACTTGCCTTACTACCGAAAAGACACCGGAGATAAAATTACTGTACACCATCTGCTTACCCACTCGCACGGAATTCCGGATCCCCCCATGAGTGGCATGCCTCTCATCGTCACAGCCTCTTCGGAGAGTACCATCAAACAGTATTTCAGTGAAAATCCAATGTTCGAGCCAGGTGAAAAATTTAGCTACAGCGGAGTCGGTGGGTACACAATCCTCGGAGCCATAGCAGAGAGAGTATCCGGGAAGACATTAAAAAATCTATTACAGGAGCGGATCTTCGATCCATTGGGAATGATAAATTCACACTACTATGATGTAAAAACGATCATCAAAAGAAAAGCTAAAGACTACAGATATGAAGGAGATCAAATCGTCCACCGTCTTCAGCCGTACTACATCGTGAATTCCTTTGGAGCCAGCTGCATCGTCACGACTGTAGATGATCTTTACCTATGGGACAGGGCACTCTACACAAACAAACTGTTGGACTTAAATTTTATGAATGAATATTTAAAATCTCATATATCTATGGGGGAAAACTCAAAATATGCCTACGGACAGTGTGTTTCCAATTATTCGAAGGGAGAAGAAGATAGGAGGGTTTACTGGCATTCGGGAGGAACAGCAAGTTATATTTTCCGAGATGTCAATAAGCAGCATCTTATATTGGTCATTAACAACATTAGAAACACCAAGGCAAATGAGATAGCCATAAAGATACATTCATTCCTTGAATAGGAAGACGATAATATAAAAGGTCTTCGACGTTAAAGATTAAGAATTACGAAAAAAAAGGGGGAAACCATGAAATCTAAAACATTATTTATTAGGATTCTAGTTTTCAGTATTTTTGTGTTAAATTGTCGTACTCAACAAGATGATTTCCCCAAACTCACCGGCCCTTACCTGGGTCAGAAACCACCGGGGATGGCGCCGGATATCTTTGCCCCCGGAATTGTCTCCCTCAAGGGTATCCATGATTTCAAGGGAGCTTTTTCTATAGATGGGAAAGAATATTATTTCTGCAGGCGTTTACCACCTGATTACAAGCAGGCACTTTATTTTATGAAAGTTGATAAAAAATTGTGGACTGAGCCGGCTCCGCTGAAAATAACTGAAGGACCTCGTACAGGTCACCCCTGCATTACTCATGACAATAAATGCTTGCTTTTTTACTGGAGGTTTAATCAGGATCAATCTCAACAATCCGGATATTACGCATCGGCAAGGACGGATACCGGCTGGTCCGCACCCCAATATGCGGGACAGGCCTTAGTTGTAACAACCGATAGATCGGGTTCTCTTTATGGAAACGAAATTGTCAATGGAAGTCCACCGGAATTTTACCTGAACAAGATCACTTTCAAGGACGGGCTGTTTACGGATCATAAGCGACTCTATATCGATATGCATTACGGCAAACAGACGCATCCATGTATTGCACCAGACGGGAGCTATATTGTATTTGATATACAGCATGAGAATTCAAAATTATTCGTGAGCTTTAAAGATGAAAAGAACCAGTGGGAAAAAGCTGTTGATCTGACCCGATATGGTCTGCAAGAGGGTGCCAGAAATGCCTCCATCTCGCCGGATGGCAGGTATCTGTTCTATGGCTACAAAGGGGATATCTGGTGGGTGAATGCAAAGATCATTGAAAAGCTGCGACCGAATCAAAGGGAGAAATCAAACTGAAAGAATTGAGATAAAAAAATAATCAAAAAAAATAGGGAGAATGTCATGAGTAGGTTTACATTAAAAATGCTAGTAATAATATTATTTATTAACCTAGTTTCTATTCATTTTTGTAAAGCACAAGAAAATCTGGAAGTGCTGCTTGATCGTGTTCGGGAAGCTGTCGGTTATGATGAGTTAAAAAATTGGAAAGACGGTTTTCGATTTGAAGCTATGGGCAAAGCCGGAGGATACAAATGTCAATTCGATTTCCAATTTCTTGCAGATGGGCGATTTCAAATGACATTCGACTCACAACTTAAAGAGGTATATTGTTTTGACGGAAATCAAGGTTGGTACACAGATTACACAGGTTTAACCTATCCAATGGAATACTATAAACTGGAAGTTAAAAAATTGATAGCATGGTTTATCAGCAGCCACTGGCTAGATCCGGAATGCCATTTGGATATGACCCTGAATTCAATAAATCAGAAGAGATCTACCGCACAAATATCATTAAAAGTATCTAACGGCGTTGTTGGAGCTATGATTCATATTAATACGGATGATTATTTTCCTGAAAAATTAACCTGGAAAATTTATTCCGATGAGAATTTTGTTGAGTTAAAAAAGCATAAAATAATCGGAAGCTTCTATTTCCCATATCACATATACATTATGGAAGATGGAACAGAGATTGATATTCGATTTAAAGATATCGGTGAAATGGCAAGAGCATCTTTGAGAAGATGCAAATCTTATGATGGTGAAGCACCGGACACTCGTATAAGACACAATGCCTCTTCATTCATTTGGTCAAATTTTACCAATAGAGGTCTGTTGGTTCGCCCCACAATCAATGGCTGTGATGACGCCTTGTTTATCCTGGATACCGGATCCAGTTGTTATGATATAGATATAGACTATGCGAAAAAACTGGATATGAAAAAGTTTGGAAAAGGAAAGGCCGTTGGTGTGGGGGGAACTTTTTCTATTACATTTCTTCAGGGAGAATCCCTTATATTGGGTTCAGTTGAACAAACCAATCCCATTTTTGTGAAATCCTATTGGCCATATAATAAAAAATCAAATCGAGACCAGGTAGCAGGCATCCTTGGATTTGATTTATTTTACCGTGCTGTGGTTGAAGTAAATATCCATGAGAATACTGTCAATGTATATGAACCAGGTACTTATAATAACAAAAATATAAAATGGCATGAAATTGTTTTCTGTGGTGATATTCCTGCTTTAAAATGTAGATTAAGTAACGGAATTGAGGGTATATACGAAATCGATACGGGATTTTCCGGAAATGTTTCCTTTCACAGGGATTTTGTCATAAAAAACAACCTGCTTGAGGGAAGAGAACTCAGTGAAGTGATTTTACAGGGTGCTGGGGGAGAAATTCCCGCTTTTCAAGGATATATAGAATGGTTTGAGATGGCTGGGTACAAAATTGAAAATCTCAGGGTCGTTTTCGCCGGAACGGATAAAGGAGCAACATCGAATCGATTTACAGCAGGAACTATCGGTGGAGAATTACTCTCCCACTTCAAGATTCTAGTCTTTGATTATGCTGGCAAGCGCATCGGATTTGCTCATTAATATGACTTTTTCTTGGTACTCATGCATTTCTCCTTGCGTGATTTTATTATACGCAAATCATCGCTTAAGAAACATCATGAATGGTCCGAATTTAGCTGAAACGAAACAGTTTTATCAATAGTATTAATAACATTGATATCTATATAGAGGGAGTATTCCTTGTAATAAGAGTGATATTTATTGAGTGGATGCAAAAGTCATCGAAGAACTAAAACCAAAAAAATTAAAATAAGGGAGATCCAAAATGAAAAAACACATTTGTATCATCAGTGTATTACTAGTTGCAGCAACAAGCATTATGGCTCAAGAAAAGGATTTTCCCAAGCTCACCGGACCTTACCTCGGCTTGAAGTCACCTGGGGACATCCCTGAGTTGTTCATGCCCGGCGTTATTTCCAATTGCGATCTGCACAGCGGTGTTTATTTCTCAGCGGATGGAAAGGAAGTGTATTATTCAATATCCAGAGAATCGCAGCATACGATCATGTTCATGAAAGAAGAAAATGGTCGGTGGACAAGGCCTAAATCTCTGCGCAGGGGACTTGCGCCTTTTCTTTCACCTGATGGTAAAACGCTGTTGTTTACTACTCAGGATTATGAAATTTGGAAGATGGAAAGATCATCCGGCAACTGGTCAAAACCAGTAAGCCTGGGTCCAGTCATCAATGGTGCCAGAAGTCAGTACAGCTCTTGTGTAACCGATGACGGCACACTCTATTATATGAATGCAAAGGGTATTGTCCGCTCTGCATTGATTAAGGGCTGCTATACTGAACCAGAATCCCTGGGTAAGGATATCAACAGCAATAATCATGAAGGGCCAGCTTATGTTGCTCCTGATGAGAGTTATTTGATCTTTTCTTCCTTCCGGCCGGGTGGTTATGGAAGCAGTGATCTCTATATCAGTTTTAACGGCGAAGACAGCACCTGGACAGAACCCAGGAATATGGGACCAAAAGTAAATTCAGAGGGAAGAGACAGATTGCCTTTCGTTTCTTACGATGGGAAATATCTATTCTTTAACAGCAGCAGAGTATCGGTACTCAATACAAAGCCTCTTTCCGGCGGCCCCGGAAATGCCTTTTGGGTGGATGCCGGGGTCATTGAAAAATTAAAACCAAAAGAATTGAAATAAAAGAGGTAATCATGAAAAATATAATTTGTATCATTTCGGTATCAACATTCGATGACTTATGACAGTAGCCGCAACGTGGTTATACTCTTTGGAGGAATGACCGAACATGGCCCCTCAGACGATACGTGGGAGTACAACGGAGGTTGTAAAGATTGATGATTAAAACGGCTTTAATCATCTACCAGATGAGGATGATCAACAGGCAATGGAGCAAGCCAGAAAATATCACCCTTGATAGATGATAATGGCGGCAAGTACTGAGTTCCATTCCCGCCAACTTCATATATTGTATTTTAAGGAGTTCAGTCATGTTAAAAAATTATTTCAAGTCAGCATTCCGCAACATGAAACGGGATAAGGTTTATACCTTTCTCAATCTTACAGGACTGGCTGTCGGCATGTCCTGTTTCATCATCATTGGTCTATGGGTTGAGCAGGAGTTAAGTTTTGATAAATTCCACACTAAATCAGACAGAATTTTCAGGGTCTTCAATACCGTCACACTCAACGAAGGAGACTCTAAGGATCTTGTATATACTTCTCCCCTCCTGGCACCTACACTGGCTGAAGATTACACTGAGATCGAAACCGCAGTCCGAATGTGCGGACAGCCCAGGGCAAATTTTAAGGTCGAGGATAAAGATTTTACCGCAAGGAGGGGCTTTTATGCCGATCCATCTTTTTTTGAGGTTTTTGATTTTTCCCTGCTTATCGGAAATCCGTCGAATGTTCTTAAGGATCCCGGCTCGATAATACTCACTCAGGAATTGGCGCTTAGATATTTTGGTAAAGAAAATCCTGTAGGCAAGACCTTAATCTTAAATAGTGAAACCTATAAGGTTACCGGTATGATGAAGGATCCTCCCTCTAATTCTCATCTCCAGTTTCAATATCTTATCTCATCAGTGGGCGCCGAAATATTTGAAAGTCAAAATTGGACACATCTTGGATTATACTCCTATGTAGTCATGCAAGACAGCACCCAGGCCGAGGCTCTCGAAGGCAAGATCCAAGAAGTCAATCAACGGCACATCGGAGATTGGGCAGAAGATCGCTTCTATTATCACTTGCAGCCCATCGCGTCCATCCATCTTCATTCCAATCTTATCGGCGAATATTCGCCTCTTACCGAGCTTTCCCAGATTTATCTTTTATCGGCAATCGGACTTCTTATCCTGATTGTAGCCTGTATCAATTTTATCAATCTGACTATAGCAATATATCAACGCCGGCTGAAGGAAGTCGGGATTAGAAAGGTCATGGGAGCAGACCGGTTCCATCTTATACTGCAGTTCCAGAGTGAATCTTTCCTTTCAGTCAGTCTATCTTTGGCTGCGGCACTGCTTTTAGTCCCGCTCTTGAATCCTGTATTTGGCCTTTTGATCGCGGGGAAGATGTATCTGGGAGGGAATATACTGAAAGTCATCGGGATCGTGATGGGGGTGGGTCTTGTCTCTGGATTTTATCCCGCATTTTATCTTTCTTCTCTCCAACCGGTATCGCTGTTTCGAAAGGCAGGCATGAGAGGATCTCACAGGTTAATCCTGGGGAAGATACTCATTGTCTTTCAGTTTGCCGTAACCATTGTTCTTATGGTGGGAACGGGAGTGGTGTACACACAAATGCGATTCATTAAAAACCGGCCACTGGGTTTCAATAGAGAAAAGATTCTGGTGGTGTTTATGAATAATCCTGAATTGGAGAAGAATTATGAAACAGTCAAAAGCGAGCTTCTTACGGTGCCCGGAGTTGTCAAGGCCGCGGCCTCAGGCTTCACACCATTGCTAAATCAGGATTTGAGGGCTTACCGGCCGGAAGGCTTTGGAGAGGAGGATATGATCTTTGTCAGGACCCTGTATGTGGATTACGATTTTCTGTCTACTCTAGAGATCAAGCTGGCAGAGGGCCGGAATTTCTTGAGGGAAAACCCGGCGGATGCTAAGTACGGCTATATCTTGAATAAAACGGCTGTTAAGGAGTTCGGATGGGGTTCTCCGCTCGGAAAGCAGATCGAGGCCATTGGATCAAATGAAAATGAAGAAACAGCCGAGGGGCCGGTGATCGGGATCATAGAGGATTTTCATTTCCGGTCCTTCAAGGAGAAAATCGCTCCGTTGATCTTGAGAGTAAGGCCGGAGCGGTTCCACTTGATCAACCTTAAGGTGGAAACACAGGAACTCGCCGGCCTCATTTCACGGCTACAGGACAAATGGAAAAGGCTCGATTCCGTCTATCCCTTTAGTTATGAAGTCATGGAAGATGTATTTGATAGGACTTATAATAGAGATCAAAAATTGGGACGCGGCTTTTCCTACTTTTCCCTGATCTCCATCCTGATCGCTTGTCTGGGGCTCCTGGGTATTATAGCTTTTTTAACGCAGCAGAGAACCAAGGAAATTGGGATCCGGAAAGTCCACGGCGCTTCGGTTTTCAGGATCGTCAGCCTGCTTAATAAAGAGATCTTGATTTTGGTGGTTCTGGCCAATCTCATTGCCTGGCCTGCAGGCTATTTCATCATGGACAATTGGCTGAAAAATTTTGCCTACCGCACTGCGATGAACCCGTTAATATTTGTAGGTTCTGCAGTTGCCGCTCTAATTGTAGTGGTCATCACCTTAAGCGCCCAATCCTTCAGAGCTGCCTTGGCCAATCCGGCCGATGCCTTGAGATATGAATGAAGATTTGAATTTTGCTCCTGTAGCATGCAGAACAACTGCATCCTGGTGAGTTATTTTTCATATAGAAATAAGAATTTGGTTTTCGGCCAGCTTATTCCATGGCCTATAGGAGGTTCTATGATGAATTCCAAGATCTGCGCCTTAATCGCCACTATCCTTGTATTTCTTACGGCCCATCTTCATCCTTGCACAATTATCATGGTGGGAGGGAAAAAACTCGCTTTAGTGGGAAACAATGAGGATCACAATGATCCGTTCGCTAAAATCTGGATTATCCCTGCTTCCAAAAATGAATTCGGCCGGATTTGCTTCGGTTTTGAACGCCCGGCCGAGGGAGGGATGAATGACCAGGGCCTTTTTATAGACGGCAACGCCCTGTCGTTTGAAACCGGATGGATGACAGATCCCAATAAGCCGTCTCTTCCGGATCTGGAAGGAAGAAATATGCTGGATCTGATTCTTGCCCAATGCGCGACTGTCGATGATGTCCTGGACTTCTTCCAGAAATATAATATCCCTTATCTCCGTCGGGCCAAGTTTCCCGTCGCCGACCGCTCGGGGGCCTCGGCCGTGATTGAATGGGGAAAAGATGGTCTTCGATCTAACCGAAAATCAGGCGGATATCAGATATCGACGAACTTCGTGATCTCCGATTTCGAAAAAGGCTCTTATCCTTGCAATCGCTATCGATTGGCAGAGGCCTTATTGGGCCAAGCGAAGCAAATCGATCTTCCTCTGATTCGGCATATCTTATCGGTAACTCGTTATGAAGGGGCGAGAGAAACGAAGCGAGCCACGACCGTTTATTCCAACATATGTGATTTGAGGACTGGTCTAGTCTACATATACAATTATCATGATTTTGAAAATCCAGTTATTTTCAATCTTCAAGAAGAGCTGAAAAAAGGAGCCATGATTTATGATCTCCCTTTGATCTTTAAATCAACCAATGCCCATTGGAATTTTCTCATGCGTCACGTGGAAGATAGCCTAAAAGCGCTAGTCAAGGAAAAAGATACCGGCCTGATTGCCGAAAAATATCACGAAACCATAAGAATATTCCAGCGGCTCACACCGGAAGAGTTGAAAATAGAGGAGCCCGTGATCAATGCTCTGGGAATTTTAGGCCTGAGAGAAAAAAATGAAGCCGCGGCCCTTGCTTTCTTTCTCATCCAAGCGGAAAAATACCCGTCGTCATCGATCGCCCAGGAGTGCGTGGGCAAGGCTTACATTTATGCAAATAATCGGAAGCGGGCCCTGGAGCACTTGAACCGGGCTGTAAACCTGAATCCAAAAAATCAAAATGCCCAGTTAATCTTGTCTCGATTGCTAATCCCCGAGGATGTTGATTTCGAAAGCCATGACGATGTTTCTCCCTATATTCAGATTCCCGGTTCCTATTTCTTTAAAGAATTAAATGTTATAAATTTCTATCGATGCGGCGGAACGCTCTGGATGAGAGCCTCCAATAATATTCAAACGCCCACACGGATTCATCCTCTCAAGCAGGGTTCTTTAACCTTTCAGTACAATTCGGAGGAGGACGCGGGCAGGCTCGAGGTTCAGTTCATTCGCGATGAACAAGGTCGGATCAAGAATTGCCGAATCAAATTGGAAAAGAACAAGATCGACGCCCTCGGCGTCAAAATCTAATGCCCCTTAGGATTAAAGGATTTATAAAATCAGAGAATCTCGATTTCCTCATTCGGCATTTCAATTTTTTTATTATCAATAGCTTAGAGAGATTCATGTCATTAAGCTCAGCAATCCCTAGGTCAGCATTTTTCTAAAAGCCGAGGAATTTATTGCATCTGAACTATACCTTTGAGCTAGATTGATACAGGGAATATTTATTTTTGTTCAGATGTGTACGCTAAATGTTCGAGAATGGACATATGGAGTTGAATGAGTGTTGGACAACCTCAAGGGATCAGATTCATAAAAGGGAAAAGAGATGAAAAACTTACTTTCGTAGGATATCTAATTGTGCGGTGATCTTCTGTTCGAACCCGGGAGCCGATACCGGTATTCCAACAGCGGCTTTTATTTACTGAAGGAAATCATCGAGAGGGTGACGGGGAAAACGCTTGAAGAAAACCTGCACGAGCGCATCCTATCACCTCTTGGACTTGAGGATTCGGGGCTCATCCAGAAGAGGAGAATAAATCCCCGGATGGCAAGTATTTGTTTTATTGCTACAAATGGGATATCTACTGGGTGGATTCAAAAATCATAAAAGAATTAAAAGCGGAAGAACTGAAATAAAGGAGATTCAAAATGAAAAAACACATATGTATCATCAGTGTATTGCTGTTTTCTGCAATGCTAGCTCCTCGTATAGTCGCACAGCAGGTTGGTTCCCCAGCTAATATTGACTTCCACGACGGCTCGGGCACTATGAAGGGTGGGCCTGAGATTTGGCCGTCAGCCGCCCCAGGAGCTTTTACAGTTGGTTACACCGTAGTGCATAAGTATGATCATACCCGGACCTTCAAACCCAAAAAGGCGGCGCTAAAGATCAAGTGGCTCGGTCATTCCTCTTTCCAGATAACCACAAGCGGCGGTACGATCATTGTCACTGATCCGATCGAATTCAAGGGATACCATATGCCGCCCAATCTCTCAGCAGATATAGTGACAGTATCCCATGAACATCCGGATCATAATTGTGTGGATGCAGTCTCAGGCACTCCAGTCGTTTTTCGCGGCACCGACAAGCGGCTGAGCACGGTCAATGAAATTGACACGACCGTCAAAGATGTCAGGCTCTATACCGTACCGTCGTTTCATGATCCGGGACACCACGGCGTGAATGCGATTTTTGTGTTTGAGTGCGACGGCATTCGGATTGCTCACTTGGGTGATATCGGCACGGTGTTGACCGACGATCAGATCACAGCCATCGGGGGGATCGATATACTCATGATTCCCGTGGGTGGGCAGTTCACGATAGCCGCTGCGGAGGCAGACACTATTGTAAACCAGCTGGGCGTGAGGAGGATTGTTCTTCCGATGCACTACAAGACTGAGGCTTTCGACGACCTCCCTTACTCTGTAGAACCCTTCCTGGCGGGGAAAGAAAACATCCGGCGGGTGGACGGAAGCGAATTCACGGTTGAAATAGGAGCGGCAAATGGAGTCAGAGAGTATATTGTCCTTAGATATTGATTGATTATAGGAAAAAGGACAAGTCAACAAGCAACCAACAAGAGAGAGGGAGGGGATAGTGAGCTCGCAAAATCCTTTCTTTTCTCAGATCGGTTGACTATTTCCCCACAGGCAGGTTCATTCGCCGGAGCAGGTCCTGATAGCGCGGATCGTCGTCCAGGAGATCAAAAATAGGCGAACCAACGTAAGGCATCATGGGATCTCTCATCTCATGAGCTTTTTCCAGCCATTCCATGGCCTTATCTTTATCCTCGGCAAAAACATAGGTCTCGGCAATGAAATAAGGAGAAATATAGGTCTGCTTCGATAACTCCGCCAAGGTCTCCGCCGTGGAGGTCATCGCCCCCCGGTAACCGCCTTCATCATATCCCCGGGCCATGACGTCCGCGATCTCAGCCATGCCCATTACCGTAAAAGCCGCCTTGGCTGATTCCAGAGATTCCTCATGCATTCCCTTCAAATAGTAGTCAGCCCAGAGCGAAGCAAGCGCTACGAAATCATTGGGGGACGTTTGAAGAGCTGTTTGATATATTTCTGTGACATCATCATATCGTCGCAGATATTCGTAGGGGGTTGCGGAAATAGACAAGATCACGGAATTGACAGGATCCAATTGTTGGGCTCGCTCCGCCATGGCCAGCGCTTCATCCAGGCGATCCATATAACACAGCAGGTTCGAATAGTAGGCGAGCGCTTCCGCAAAGTTGGGCTTGAGCTCCAGGGCCCGCTTGAACGCCTGCTCTCCCGCCTCCCAGTCCCAGTCGCTCCATGTTTTGATGCCGGCCCACTTATAGTGGACCTCAGGCAATGTGTCATCCAGTTCCAGGGCTTTCTGTGCCGCGGCCTTGTTTTTCGGTGTCGCCTCGCTGGGAATGACCAATCCGAATTGTTCGCGGCAGCCCCAGACAAAGGAAATTCCCACATAGGCCAGAGCGTAATCAGGATCCGCCTCCAGAGCCTGTTCAAAGTAGTGCAGCGCAGCATCGATTTCCTGGGGAGTAAACCTGTAAAGGTGAGACATGCCCTTGAGATAGGCCTCATAGGCCTGGGGATTGACCTGGCGAGCACTCGCAAGGCGCGACTCTTCGTTCGGTGTCAGTGTGATCTGGACTTCATTCACAATGGCCCGGGCCACTTCATTGTACATGGCTAATATTTCGGTCATGGGCTTCTCATACATCTGTCCCCAAAGGTTATGCTCCTCAGGGAGGGCATCGATCAGCTGAACACGTATGCGCACGGTGTTGCTGGCCTGCTGTACTGAACCCACAACGACAGCATCCACATGCAATTCCCGGGCGATTTCCGGCAGGAGCTTGTCCGAATCTCTGTACCGCATCACAGACTGTCGCGAAATCACACGAAGCGCGCTGATCTGACTCAGCTGCCCGATCAGCTCATCGGTCACGCCGTCCACAAAATACTGCTGCTCCGCATTGCCTGTGAGGTTTTGAAGCGGAAGGACCGCAATGGCCTCGATGGCTTCAGCCGGACCGGTGAAAATGAGCAGTACCATCATGACTGAGGCTATAACCAAAGCTGCGGCTCCTCCATAAAGAATGGCTTTTTTCCTCTTGCGCAGCTTTTCCTTTTTTATCCTGGTTCTGATCTCGTCCGGGACAATCCCTGCGGATATGGATTTAAGATCGTCTATGAGTTCGTCTATTTTTTGATATCTTTTGTCCGGATCTTTCTCGAGCGCTTTATACACCACCTGCTCGATAGATAGGGGAATGTCCGCTTTAATGCTTGTGATTGGTTTGGGTTTTTCCTTGAGGATGGAATACACCACAGCCTGCTCGTGTTCTCCTTTAAAGGGAAGCTCTCCTGTGAGCATCTCATAGAGAACGATACCGAATGACCAGATGTCGGTGCGCTGATCGATTTTTTCTCCCTGGGTTTGCTCAGGGGACATGTAGGCCACAGTTCCCATGGTCGAGCCTTCTTTGGTTAAAAGCGTCCTGTCAGCTGTTCGGGCCAGCCCGAAATCCATGATCTTTGCCTGACCGTTGTCGGTCACCATAATGTTGCCGCTTTTAATATCCCGGTGCACGATGCCTTTTTTATGGGCTTCCTGAAGCCCTCCGGCCACTTGTTCTGCTATCCTAAGGGCTTCCTCAAGATCGAGCGGTCCTGATTCGAGCTTATCTTTCAAGCTCTGGCCTTCGATGTAGGCCATGGAAATAAAAGGTTTCTCTTCCACTTCGTCGAATTCATGGACGGTGCAGATATTGGGGTGATCCAGAGCCGCAGCAGCCTGGGCCTCGCGCATGAATCTTGTTTTGACTTCTGGAATATGTGTCAGTTCCGGCGGCAGAAACTTAAGCGCCACCATCCTTTCGAGCTTGGTATCTTCGGCTTTATAGACCACACCCATACCGCCTCTTCCCAGTTCTTCGATGATTCTGTATCTTCCTGAGAGAATGGTCCCTTTTTGCAGGGTTTCAGAAGAAGAAACAAAGGTTTTGGTTTTAGAAAATCCTTCGTCTTTTTTTAGCTTAGCACCGCATTTGCTGCAAAAATCACTATTATCAGGATTTTCATGCCGGCACTTCGGGCATTTGATGGTCATCATTCACCCCTAAATATTTTTAAAAAAAGAATATCAGGGAATAAAAAAGGTGTCAATAAAAAAACAGGCCCGGTTCTTTTTATTTCTCCATCGATAGATTTATCTTGCGCCGCCCGAATTTATTCATAAACCTAAAATAGAAAGCCAAAGATCCCCTCTAACTTGAACGGATACGGATGCTGTGATATAAAGTAAACTATGGAAAAAACTCTCAAAATCATCAAGGAACTGAGAGAAAAAAAAGTTTTAAAAGACTTTTCTATCGGGGGAGGGATTGCGGCTTTATACTATATCGAACCTCTCCTGACATATGATTTAGATATTCTTTTTATCCCCAGCAAAGACAGTATCGATGCCCTTGCCCCCATCTATAGACATTTGAAAGAAAAAGGCTTCAAGACCAAGGGGGAGCATGTTCTGATCCAAGGGATCCCCGTACAATTCATCCCTGTTTACAATGATCTTGTGAAGGAAGCTGTTCAGCATTCTGAAGAAGTTAAATACGGGAGAATAAAAACGAAAGTTTTGGGATTAGAGTATCTTATCGCTGTTATGCTTCAGACAAACAGACCCAAAGACAGGGAAAGATTGATAAAAGTCTTTGAAGAAGCGAAAATCGACCTAAAACTTTTAAATAAGATTCTTAAGAAGTATGGACTTTATGATAAATATGTCCTTTTTAAGGAAGTTTACTTTGATACAAAATAAGGCTATAGAGAAGATTATCAGGGGAAAAGAACAGAGAAGAAAAGAACTGTCCGAATTATCCTTCAAGGAAAAAATTCATATTCTTGTCGAGCTTCAAAAGATGGCTGAAGGTGTAAAAAAGCAGGGCAAAACTGCGGACCGAATTGTCTGGCCTATTTGAACTTATTGTTTATTTTTCAGTTGGAAGGTTCATTCGCCGGAGCAGGTCCTGGTAGCGTGGATCGTCGTCAAGGAGATCGAAAAAAATGGGTTCTCCTATATAAGGCATGTTGGGATTCCCGATTTCAAACCCTTTCTCCAACCATTCCAGGGTCTTTGCTTTTTCTCCGGCTGCGGCATAAGGAGAGGCAATGAAAGAAGGCAGGACATAGACTTGTTGCGAGATCGCGGCCAGTGTTTCCGCTGCAGCCTGCATCGCTCCAGGATAGCCTCCCGTTTCATATCCGCTCGAAATGGCCTCGACGACCGGCGTCAGCTCCAATGCCGCATAAAATGCTTTCGCCTCTTCCAGCGCCTCATCATACTGATTCTTTAAATGGAACACTTCCCAGAGAACACCATGCGCATATGGGTTATTGGGTGATGTCCTGAGTGATTGGCGAGCCTGATCGATGGCTTCGTCATATCTTCTCAAGTATAACAAAGTAGTGGCATAGATACTCATGATAAGCGAATTAAGGGGGTCCAATTCCAGGGCTAACGCTCCCTGGGCTGCTGCCTCCTCGTTACGATTCAGATAACACAACAGGTTTGAGTAGTATACCCGGCCCATCGCATAGTTGGGATTGAGCTCGATAGCCCGAAGGAATGAGGCTTCCCCGCTGGTCCAATCCCATTCTAACCAAGTTTTCAAGCCGGCCATGGCGAAATGAGCTTCAGCAAGGGTATTGTCCAATTCCATGGCTTTTAGGAGGTAAGGCTTTGCTTCCGGCAGGATCTCGCCTGGCGGAACCAGTCCTACTTGCGCATATGTACCCAAGGTTAGATACATCCCTGTGTGGGCCAAGGCGTAATCCGGATCCTCCTCAAGGGCGGATTCGAAGTACTTTTTGGCTGTTTCCAAATCCGGCGGCGATAGCTTGTACCAGTGGGACCATCCCAAGAGACAAGCCTCATAAGCCTCAGGGTTGACCTGGCGGGCTCCGGCAAAACGTGTTGTTTCATCAGCGGTTAGTTTAATCTGGATGTTCTCGGCGATGGTGCGGGCTATTTCTCCGTACATCACCAACACATCGGATACCGGACGGTCGTATCTCTGTGTCCAGAGGCTTCGCTCCTCAGGAAGCGCATCGAAAAGCTGCAGCTTGATGCTGACATTTTCACCGATTTGATAGACCGCTCCCTCAACTAAGGCATCCACATTTAGCTCTTGGGCGATTTCCGGCAGGGATTTATCCGTATCCTTATACCGCATCATCGATGTGCGGGAAATGACCCGTTGCAAACCGCTGATCTGTCCCAGCTGCCCAATCAGCTCATCCGTCACCCCATCAACAAAATACTGCTGGTCCGCATCCCCGGTGAGATTTTCCATCGGCAGGACCGCGATGGAATCAATGGCTTTGGCCGGACCTGTGAAAAGAATTAAGGTTGTAGCAACCAGAACAATGACCAAACCTGCGGCTCCTCCATAAAGGAAAGCTCGTTTTCTTTTGCGCAGCTTTTCCTTTTTTATCCTGGTTCTGATATCTTCGGGAACGATCCCTGCGGATATGGATTTGAGATCATCCATGAGCTCATCAATTTTCTGGTACCGCTTGTCCGGGTCTTTCTCTAGAGCCTTGCTCACCACCTGCTCGATGGATTCAGGGATACCCTCCTGGAATTCCGTGAACGGCTTAGGTTTTTCCTTGAGGATGGAATACACCACAGCCTGCTCATGTTCTCCCTTAAAAGGAATCTCTCCGGTGAGCATCTCATAAAGCACCACACCGAGTGACCAGATATCAGTGCGGAAATCGACCTCCTCACCCTGAGTCTGTTCAGGCGACATGTAAGCCACAGTCCCCATGGTCGAGCCTTCTTTGGTGAGAAGCGTCCTGTCAGCAGTTCGGGCCAGCCCGAAATCCATGACCTTTGCCTGACCTCTGTCGGTCAACATGATGTTGCCGCTCTTGATATCCCGGTGGACAATGCCTTTTTTGTGGGCTTCCTGGAGTCCTTCGGCCATTTGTTCTGCTATCCTAAGGGCTTCCTCGAGATCAAGCGGTCCCGATTCGAGCTTATCTTTCAAGCTCTGGCCTTCGACATAAGCCATGGAAATAAAAGGTTTCTCTTCAGTTTCGTCGAATTCATGGACCGTGCAGATGTTGGGATGGTCCAAAGCTGCGGCTGCCTGGGCTTCGCGCATGAACCTTGTTTTCACCTCCGGAATGTGGACGAGTTCAGGCGGCAGAAATTTGAGCGCCACGGTCCTTTTAAGCTTGGTGTCTTCGGCCTTATAGACCACCCCCATGCCGCCTCTTCCCAGTTCTTCGATGATAGTGTATCGTCCAGAAAGGAGGGCACCTTTTTGCAAGCTTTTAGGCGATGAAACAAAGGTCTTGGTTTTGGAAAGTCCTTCGTCTGCTTTCAATGAGGCACCGCATTTCCCGCAAAATACAGTATCTTTAGGATTTTCATGCTTGCACTTCGGGCATGTTATTGACATTTGTCCCTCTTCAACAGGCGAGTTGATTTAGACGAAAGCATATCAATTTTCCAAACCAGAGTCAATCAATCAAAAACTGCTCCTGGTGGGCGGAAACGTCTCACAAGTCGCAGAGATGCCCGGAAAATGATGATTATGCTCATCTTGGTCATCTTATAACGCGCTGGACCGATCCATCTCTATACAAAGATAACCTGTCTGAAACTCTTTATCTGTCTTATCCCTTTTTATTGACAATAATGTTCGCTTATAGTATATTGTACACAATTTAGTGAACATAAGTTAAATTGTGAACATTATGAAAAACATGAAAAGAAGAAAGAATATTTTTGCAGATAAAGCGTCCATAATATTAAGGATGATGCTTCAATCTCCAAATAAAAAATGGGTAGTCAGAGATTTTATTGGTGAAAATAGAGTGAGTTTAGGATTTGCCCAAGAGGTTTTGGAAGAATTATCGAGGCAGGGCTTTGTGGAAAGAGTTAAAAAAGGACCTAAAAGTTATAGTGTTCTCACCAATAAGAAAGAGCTCATAAATGCCTGGCAAAATTACTATCAATTCGAATTTAATGAAGTCGATTTATATTATTCTCCGGAGAAAGATATTCTGAAGAAAATAAAATCTATTCTAACAAAAGATAAATATGCCCTCACTCTACATTCTGGAGCGAATTTAATCACATCCTATGTTAAGACGGATAATGTTTACTTTTATTTTTTTTCAAAAAATTGGGAGAAAGATATTCTGAGATTGCGACAAGAATGTGACCTTAAAGAACTCGTGAGTGGAGGCAATGTTTACATAATTAATCCCTATTATAAAAAAAGCTTACGGTTTAATTCGCAGGTAATAAATGAATTCCATGTTGCCTCTAATTTGCAGCTCTATCTTGACCTTTATCATTTTCAACCGCGGGGTAGAGAGCATGCTGGATATCTTGATAATGTTTTAAGGAGTAAAGGAAAGTCTCTTGCTTGAACAACATAAAATAGAATCCGCTTTTTTCAGTGTTCTAAACGATCTTGAGGAATATCTTGAGAACCTTACGCTTGTAGGTGGTTGGATTCCCTATATTTATTCACATTACTTATGGAAGAAAAAGTCTATAAAGATAATAACAACAGTTGACATCGATTTTGGATTTGGAGATATCAAAGGTGCGAAAAAGAAAAAGACAATTTTTGACAAACTCTCCACTTTGGATTATTCAGAGCGCCACTTAAAAATGGGAAAAATGTATCCTGTTGTTTTGTATAAGGAAGGGAAAATTCCTGTGGAATTTATCACATATCCTGAAATTAGCAGGAATACGATAGACAATTTAATAGGAAGACAGATAAATATAAATAAAGTAGATAGATTTGAATTTCTTCTAAATCATAGATGCAAAGTAAATATTTCTGATGACAGGCGAAAAGCTGAACATAAAATTTATTGCCCACGCCCATCCGCTTTTCTTTACCATAAAGGAGCAACCTTTTTGGAAAGAGAAAATGAATTTAAGCGAGCTAAAGATTTGCATTATATGTATTTCATTCTTAGACATGCGCCTGATGAAGCTGCAATCTTTAAAGAGGTAGAACAATATAGAGATAAGGGATACTTTTTAGATACTTTTGAAAGCCTTTATAAATATTTCAATCGGAAGACAAGCAAAGGATGTCTGCTTGTAGAAAAAGAACACGGTCCTGATGAATTTATTCGAGACTTAAGAAATGACATTTTTAAGAGATTCTCAAAATTAATAGCAGTAATAGGAGAATGATTGGGGATTAAGATTAGCTTGTAATAATATTATTTTGCCGGCGGCAGGTTCATCTTCCGCAGCAGAGCCTGAAATCGCGGTTCGTCGCGCAAAATGGCGCGATCAGGAAATGTCAGGGCACAAGGCAAGTCGAGGTCGCGCATCTCGTAGGCCTGCTCAAGCCAGTACAGAGTCCGCTCCTTATTTTCGGTATAGAGATACAAATTGACGAAAAGAGTGGGCCGGACAGGTTTCGATTTAGATTTTGACTGCTCAAGAAGCATCTCAATTTCGAGGTTCAGCGTTCCGACATACCCCAGCCTGTCATATTGATCAAAGACGTGGTCAAAGTCGGGCAGCTGCCACGTATAAGCCAATTCCATGGCTTCAAGGGATTCTTCGTATCTTTCCATTAAATAGAGTGCCATATAGAGCGACCACGCGATTTCGCCATAATCGGGACTCTTATCAAGCACTTCACGGCAGACTGAGATACAATCGTCATAGCGGTGTACGTATAATAGATACCAACTATACAAGCACTTTATCCAGAGATCATGTGGATCAAGCTTAAGGCCCAGTTCCATATGTTCTGTGGCTTCTTCCGTCCTTCCCAGTATACTCAGCAAAAACGCTAAAAATGAGTGTGCCGACGCAGAATTGGGATTGGTGGAAATCGCTTTTTTTAACGCTTCTTCGCCAGCCTTCCAGTCCCAGCTCCCCCAGGCATGCATACCTGCCAGCATTTCATATGCGTCTGATAGGGAGCTGTCCAATTCAAGGGCTTTTTCGCAGGCTTCCCTTATTTTGGGAGCTGCCTCATCAGCAGGTACCGACATAAACTGTTGACGCCAACCCCAAACACGAGCAACGCCTACATAAGCAGGCGCAAATTCAGGATCTTTGTCTATGGCCAGCTCGAAGTACCGTATGGCTGCATCCAAGTCGTTTAGAGTCACTTTGTTTACATGAAATTGGCCGTGAAGATAAGCATCATAGGCAGTCATATTTTTGGTGGGCATTTTTTCGATGAGCTTTTTCTCATCAGGGGCAATGGCAACCTGCAGTTCTTTGGCAACCGTCTGCGCCACTTCGCTCTGTACAGAAATTATATCTTTCCATTCCCGGTCATATTCATTGGCCCATATCTGTCTTTCCTTTCCAGGCTCAATGAGCTGGACAATCAACTTGGCCGTATCCCCATATTTCTGAAAGCTGCCTTCCAGAAGATAGGCAACGCCCAGTTCCTGGCATATTGTGTTGACTGTTTTGTCTGTATCCCGGTATTGTTCTACGGAGGTTCTTGATATAACTCGCAGATCTTCCATTTTGGATAGATTGAGCAGAATGGCTTCCATGACCCCGTCGGAAAGATATTGTTTGTCCGGTTCATCGCTCAAGTAGTGAAAGGGAACTACAGCGATGGATTTTTCAGATGCTTTTCGAAAAATAAATAATAGCGAGATGATGAGGATGAGCAAGATGGATACGCCTGCATAAGAGAGTGCTTTTTTTCGCTGGCGCAGCTTTTCCTTGCTTATTCTGACTCTGATCTCTTCGGGAACGATTCCTGCGGATATGGATTTGAGATCGTCTATGAGCTCGTCTATTTTTTGATATCTTTTGTCAGGATTTTTTTCTAGAGCCTTGCTCACCACCTGCTCGATGGATACGGGAATGTCTGATTTAATGCTTGTTATTGGTTTGGGCTTTTCCTTGAGGATGGAATACACAACAGCCTGCTCATGCTCTCCCTTAAAAGGAATCTCTCCGGTGAGCATCTCATAAAGCACCACACCAAAGGACCAGATGTCGGTGCGAAGGTCGACCTTTTCCCCTTGGGTCTGCTCAGGAGACATGTAGGCGATGGTTCCCATGGTCGAGCCTTCTCTGGTGAGAAGAGTCCTATCAGCTGTTCGGGCCAGCCCAAAGTCCATGACCTTTGCCTGGCCACTGTCGGTCACCATGATGTTGCCGCTTTTGATGTCGCGGTGCACAATCCCTTTTTTATGGGCTTCCTGAAGCCCATCGGCAACTTGTTCTGCGATCCTGAGGGCTACTTCCAAATTGAGCGGTCCTGATTCGATCTTCTCTTTCAAGCTCTGGCCCTCAATATAAGCCATGGAAATGAAAGGTTTTCCTTCGGCTTTGTCAAATTCATGGACCGTGCAGATATTGGGATGGTCCAGAGCCGCAGCAGCCTGGGCCTCGCGCATGAACCTTGTTTTCACTTCAGGAACATGGGTTAGTTCCGGCGGCAGGAACTTAAGCGCCACCAATCTTTTGAGCTTGGTATCTTCGGCCTTATAGACCACTCCCATGCCGCCTCTTCCCAGTTCTTCGATGATTTTGTATCTTCCGGAGAGAATGGATTCTTTTTGCAGAGTTTCAGAAGGAGAAACAAAGGTTTTGGTTTGTGAAAATCCTTCATCTGCTTTTAACGCGGCACCGCATTTGCCGCAAAAAGTCGTATCATCAGGATTTTCATGCTGACATTTCGGGCATTTGATGGCCATCTTAATACCCTCCTCTCGGAGTAAGATGAAAGATTATCAATTTCTCAAACCAAAGTCAATCTTGTGATTTCCAAATGCTCATATTAGATTTTATTAAAATAGATTAATTGCATTGAGAATTTTTCCACATGCGCATCGTCTGAGTGACTGAGGGGTTTTCTTCCATGATGGATTAGAACTTAACTCTTGCAATGCACTACAATTTCATTATAAAATAATTATGATAAAAGTTCGGTTTGAATGGGACGGTTATAAGGACAAAGAGAATTCCAGAAATCATGGTGTTTCATTCGATGAGGCCAAAACTGTTTTTTATGATGAAAATGCTATCGAATTTTATGACGCGGATCATTCTTTTACAGAGGATCGCTATTTGATGATTGGATTAAGCTCAAGAATAAGGTTACTGCTTGTGAATTACACTGTGCGAGAGGAAAGAGATGAGGATGTCATCAGGATAATATCGTCTCGAAAGCCAACAAAAAAAGAAAAAATGATTTATTTTGAGAGATTAAAATGAAAAAAGAATATGATCTCAAAAGGATGAAAAGCAGAAAAAATCCTTATGCAAATCGCTTGAAAAAGCAGATAACGATCCGCCTAGATAACAGCACCATAGACTATTTTAAAAAGCTGGCTGAAGAAACCGGATTTACATACCAAACTTTAATAAATCTTTATCTGAGAGACTGTGCTGAAAATCAAAAAAAGCTTAAAGTCGAGTGGATAGAATCCGGCTATTAAACTTTGCTTGTAATAATATTATTGTGCCGGCGGCAGGTTCATCTTCCGCAGCAGCTCCTGGTAGCGCGGCTCGTCGCGCAGAGGATCCCACTTTGGATACACATTGAGATAAATCAGGTTCTGTATCTTTTCCTGAAAGGCTGTCTCCAGCCAATCCAGAGCTCGATCCTTTTCCCCTGCGTATGTGTAGTACGAAGCAATGCCCATGGAGTAAGCCCTATTTGATCGTGCTGCCAGCGCCTCAGCCGTCTGCCGCATCGCTTCTTTATATCCTCCCTCCTCATAACCTCGATTGAGTGCCTCAAGAAGGTCATCATTGCCCCTTGCATTAAACAGTCTTCTCGCTGTCGTTAAAGCCTGTTCATACATTCCCTTCTTGTGGTAGCACTGCATAAGACCGCCCAGTGAATCTGCGAAATCAGGCTGAAGGGTGAGACTTTTCTGAAACTGAGTGATGGCCTCATCGTATTGGCGGGCACGTAAGTAGGCAAGGCCCAGGTAACCCTGATGCATAGCATTCAAAGGGTCCAACTTCAGGCCGATCCTCATCTGCTCCTTAGCTTTCTCAAACCGTCCCATCCCAGTCAGAAACAGCCCGTAAAAAACGCGTGCTTGGGCATAATTTGGATTAAGTTCCAGTGTTAGAAGGAACTCTCTCTCCGCTTCATCCCAGTCAAATTCAAGCCAGGCCGCATTGGATGCAAGCATATAATGTGCCTCCGGAAGCATGCTGTCCAATTCAAGACATCGATCCAAGGCTGCTTTTCTTTTAGGCATAATTTCACTTCTAAGCATCCCAAAATATGACATTGCGCCCCAGTAGGAAGCGATACCGGCATAAGCCGGAGCATAATTGGGATCCTTTTCCAAGGCTACCTCATAGTACTGAAGCGCTATTTCGAGATCCTGTGCTGTAAATTTGTTCCAGTGGAAATGGCCTTTGAGTAAGGCTTCATAAGCTTCAGGATCGACTTGTTTGGATTGGGCAAGGCGTGCTGTTTCTTTCTCTGTTATTTTGACCCTGGTTTTATCGGCAATCGCACGCGCAATTTCGCTGTACATCATCAATATATCGGCTTTAGCATGGGTATACGTCTTGATCCAAAGATTTCGCTCTTCAGGAAGGGCATCGATCAACTGCACCCTGATGCGTATATTATCACCGGTTTGGTATACCGAACCTTCGACCACGGCATCCACATTCAACTCCCGGGCAATTGCCGGTATGGGTTTTTTTATGTTTTTGTACTGCATAACCGATGTGCGGGATATAACCCGCCAGGCACCGATCGTCGCCAGCTGTCCGATCAACTCATCCGTTGCTCCATCCACAAAGTATTCCTGTCCTGTGTCACCGGTGAGGTTCTGGAGCGGGAGGACCGCGATGGAATCAATGGCTTCAGCCGGACCTGTGAACAGAAGCAGTATGATCACAACCGCGGCTGTAGCCAAAGTTGCGGCTCCTCCGTAAAGGAAAGCTCTTTTCCTTTTGCGCAGCTTTTCCTTTTTTATCCTGGTTCTGATATCTTCGGGAACGATCCCTGCGGATATGGATTTGAGATCGTCTATGAGTTCGTCTATTTGCTGATATCTCTTATCAGGGTCTTTTTCGAGCGTTTTATACACTACCTGCTCTATGGATGTGGGAATATCAGCCTTTATCTCTGTAATCGGCTTGGGTTTTTCCTTGAGGATGGAATACACCACAGCCTGCTCATGCTCTCCTTTAAAGGGAAGCTGCCCAGTAAGCATCTCATAGAGAACCACACTAAAAGACCAGATGTCGGTGCGATGATCGACCTCTTCGCCTTTGGCCTGCTCCGGAGACATGTAGGCGATGGTGCCCATGGTCGAGCCTTTTTTGGTTATAAGCGTCCCTTCGGTTTTTCGGGCTAGCCCAAAGTCCATGATCTTTGCCTGTCCACTGTCGGTCACCATGATATTGCCGCTTTTGATGTCGCGGTGCATGATTCCTTTTTTGTGAGCTTCCTGGAGTCCTTGGGCGACCTGTTCCGCGATCCTAAGGGCTTCCTCAAGATAGAGCGGTCCTGATTCGAGCTTCTCTTTGAGGCTCTGGCCCTCAATATAGGCCATGGATATGAAAGGTTTCTCGTCGACTTCGTCGAATTCATGGACCGTGCAGATATTGGGGTGATCCAGAGCCGCAGCAGCCTGGGCCTCGCGCATGAATCTTGTTTTGACTTCTGGAATATGTGTCAGTTCCGGCGGCAGAAACTTAAGCGCCACTGTCCTCTTGAGCTTGGTATCTTCGGCTTTATAGACCACCCCCATGCCGCCTCTTCCCAATTCTTCGATGATTCTGTATCTTCCTGAGAGAATGGTCCCTTTTTGCAGAGTTTCAGAAGAGGAAACAAAGGTTTTGGTTTGTGAAAATCCTTCATCTGCTTTTAACGCGGCACCGCATTTTCCGCAGAAAGCGGTTCCATCAGGATTTTCATGCTGACACTTCGGGCAGATTATTCCCATTTTGCGTTTCTTAATTTAATCTTATCTGAATCGTATCAATTTCTAAGTATAAAAGTCAATGAGATGACCGTCATCCTATTTCTGGATCAAAGAAAGGCTTGGGAGTTTATCGATGGGAATAACAGCGATATCCTCGTCAATTTCGTATTCATGCTGGCCCGGGTAAATGACCCATAAACGCTCAAGCCCTAAGTCTTGGATGGCGATATGCATCGAGCGCTTCGGGCCTGGGGCATCCGCGTATTTGAATTCGAAACCGTATCGTTTTCCCGCAGCAGTAACCAGAAGGTCCAATTCAGCTCCGGCATGTGTTGCCCAGAAATAGATATCACGTGTTCCCAGGTATCCGATCAGCTGTTCCAAACAAAAGCCTTCCCAGGAGGAACCGAGTTTTGGATGTCCCTGGAGGTCGGCCATTGTATCTATTTGAAGCAGAGTGTGAAGGATACCGCTGTCTCTGATATAGATTTTAGGGGATTTCACCTGACGTTTGCGGATGTTCTCATGCCAGGGAGGAAGAACTCTGGCCATATAAGCACCGCTAAGGATATCGAGGTAGCGGCGGGCCGTTTTTTCCGATGTCCCAAGGGAACGGGCGAAATGAGCTGCATTCCACACCTGACCATGGTAGTGAGAAATCATGGTCCAGAACCGCCTCAAAGTTTCTGCCGGAATTGTTATGCCCAATTGGGGGATGTCTCTTTCAAGGAATGTTCGGATAAAATTCTCCCGCCAGGTTGTGCTCGAGACATCGTCTTCAGCTAAAAATGACCTGGGAAATCCACCCCTGGTCCATAGGTGGGAACGATGTTCTGTGCCGACTTCCCAAAGGTTGAATCCCGAAAGATCGACAAATCCGATCCGTCCGGCGAGAGATTCAGAGACTCCTCTAACTAATCCCGGGGAAGCGGAGCCTAGTATGAGGAAACGGGTGGAGCTTTCAGGCCGGTCGACAAGGACTCTTAGAAGTTCGAAGAGCTTGGGCTTCCGCTGGATCTCATCTATAATGACCAATCCGGAAAGATCACTAAGGGTACTCATAGGTGCGGAGAGCCGCCGCAGATCCACAGGATTTTCGAGGTCGAAATAAGTGCACGGTTCACGCTCCGATATAAATCTGGCAAGAGTTGTTTTGCCGCATTGGCGAGGTCCCAGCAGCGCAGAAATCGGGTGGACCTTAAACACTGCCTTGATTTGCTTAACAGCATCGGGACGAGAGATCATAGCTCTATTTTATCATTGAAAAACAGGACGTCAAGTCCTGTTTTTCAAGAAATATCTTTTTCCGTTGGCAAATTCATCTTGCGCAGCAGATTCTGGAAGCGGGGGTTGGAACGCAAGGGATCATGTTGGGGCATTATTCCGATATAGGGCAGGTTGGGTTCATGCTCTTCGTAAGCCTTTTCTATCCAATCGATGGCCAAGTCGTAATCACCAGCACGTTGATACAATTCGGCAATGCCTCCCGCTCCTACATTCTTACCTGGTTCCCCGTATCGTTCTGCCTCGAGGTCCGCTACAGCCCGAAAAGCGCCCTTGGTGCCGGCTTTTTTAAAGCCATCCTCCAATGCCATAGAAAGGACAGCGTCATAAGCGTATATCTTCCGATAAATGGCAAGGGCCTCGTCGAACATCCCTTTTGAGATAAATGTTGAAGCCAAAACTCCGGGCGTAAACTTTTGGTTCGGCTCAACTTCCAGCGCTTTGCGGAAAGCGGCAATGGCGTCGTCATAGCGATGCTGGGAAGCAAGAATTTGTCCATAGAGATGAAAGGAAACCGAATCCAGAGGATCCAGCTCAAGTGCCAGCTCAATGTGCGGCCAGGCCTCTTCAATGCGCCTCATGTAACATAATAAGAGGGAGTAGAACCCGTGGGCACGTGCAAGATTTGGATTCAGCCTTAAAGCGTACTGAAACTCTTTTTCTGCGTTCTCCCAGTCCCATTCGGTCCAACATCTGTAACAGGCCAACGAGTGATGAGCTTCCGCCAGTGTGTTGTCAAGCTCTAATGCTTTCTCTATCGGCGTCGTTATCAGAGGAATGGCTTCCTGGCGTCTAACCATTCCTGTTTGATACCGGTATAACCAGACATCTGCGACTCCCGCATAAGCCAATGTATTGTTCGGGTCTATCTCTAAGGCTAATTCGTAGTACTGTAGTGCAATCTTAAAACCCTCAGGAGTGGTTTTATAAAAGTAAACCCGTCCTTTGAGCCAGGAATCGTAGCTTTCTGGATTAACCTGGCTGGCGCTGGTCAACCGCGTCAATTCATCTGCTGTCAGATCGATTCGGGCTTTCTCGGCAATGGCGCGTGCCATTTCGCCGTACATCACCCGAACATCAGACATGGCCCTCTCATATGTCCGCCCCCACAGATTCTGTTCCTCAGGAAGGGCGTCTATCAACCGCACTTGAATACGGACTCTGTCGCCTGCCT
>CAZUXT010000036.1:0-10472 GCA_964624145.1 uncultured Eubacteriales bacterium
CCCCCGACCTTTGGATTCGAAGTCCACCGCTCTATCCACTGAGCTACGGGCGCACGACTTGCCACTTATTGTATCCAAAAAAAATAATAAAAAGCAAGTTTCCCTCCCCATCTAAATTCATAGGTCTGATATGTTCATTATCGGACACTCTGTGTTCACTCTGATACACATTTTTTGAGTCAATCCCCCCGAAAAATCAATGAATTCCCATATAAAAAAAACATGGCACACTTTTTGCTACGTATTTAACAGCCATGGATAAAATCCTATCACATTCAAAAATAATAAAATTTTGTCTGGGATTGACTTTTCTTCTTCTTGTGTCTTTTCATTTACATGCGGAATCCGCTAAAACTCAACCAAACACTCCTGCTTGCTCCGAAAAAACATCCCTCCAAGAACAAAGGGAAACCAAGGATTATACTGTAACCAAAGCCGATTCTGAGATAAAAATAGACGGCAACTTGGATGAGGACGCGTGGAAGAACGCCATTGTCATCAAGCTTCCCTATGAATGGCTTCCCGGGGATAACATCCCTGCACCGGTTGATACTGATTGCCTGGTGACCTATGACGATCATCATTTCTATGTGGCTGTGCGCTGCTATGACCCGGATCCTTCAAAAATTCGGGCTCACCTAATGGACCGCGATTCTGTGAATACTTTTATCCAGGACGACCACATCAGCCTTATGATCGATACATTCAACGACGAACGCCGTTGCTTCCAGTTCCGTACCAATCCGTTAGGCGTCCAAGCCGATGCTATTTTAAGTGAATCAGAAGGATATGAAGATTTTTCCTGGGATGCCATATGGGCCTCAGCAGGCCAAATCACAGATTGGGGGTGGGCCGTTGAGATAGCGATCCCCTTCAACCAGCTCCGCTTCCCAAAGACTTCAGAAGTCCAGACATGGGGATTCAGCATTGATCGCTCCTATCCAAGAAGTGTCCGCCACCGCATGACATCCCACCCCACAGAAAGGGACATCAACTGCATTATCTGCCAGTTCAATAAGATAACAGGAATGAAGGGGATCTCCCCGGGAGTCAACATTGAACTTGATCCGACCCTAACCACAATCCGGACAGACAGAAGAGAAGATTTTCCTGCAGATCCTGACAGCCCTATGGAAAACGGGGACATCAATCCTGATCCGGGGATAACGGCCCGGTGGGGTATTACCCCTAATTTAATGCTCAACGCTACTGTCAATCCTGACTTTTCTCAAATCGAAGCGGACGTGAGAGAACTTGAAGTCAACACCCGGTTTGCTATCCGGTATCCGGAAAAGAGGCCTTTTTTCCTGGAAGGAGCTGACCTTTTCTTGACTCCCATTGAGGCTGTTTTCACAAGGACTGTAGCTGATCCTATGGGAGGACTCAAACTGACCGGTAAAATAGGGAAAAATGCCTTCGGTGTTTTTGGTACCTATGATAGAATGAATAACCTTCTCTTCCCCTCTAACCAGGGCTCTTCTGCTACGTCCGTCAATCAGGAAGTAGCCAGCGGTGTTTTTCGATTCCGCAGGGATGTGGGGCAGACATCTCATATCGGCATGCTTTACACAGGCCGTGTTTCCGATGATTACTACAACCATGTGGCAGGTTTTGATGGATTTTTCCGGCTTTCCAGGACCAAAAGCCTCAGTTTTCAGTACCTCCACTCTGAAACCAGTTACTCAGAACAAATCTCAAACACATTCCGCCAAAACAAAGCTCCTTTGGCCGGTGATGCCATAAGAGCTGAATTCCAAAGTATTGGAAGAAACTGGCTGTACTTTTTTGGCTATGATGACTATAACCCAAATTTCCGGGCCGATTACGGATATGTCCCCAGAGTGGATTGGAGAGGCGGATCCGGATTTCTGGGCTACAGGTTTTGGGGAAAAGACGGAGGCTGGTTTACAAACATCTTATTAAGTGTGCAGGGAAGTGTTATCTACAATCATGACGGAGACCTGACTGACAGGAATGTTTCCATTCAGACACAGTACCAGGGCCCCTTACAGACAACAGTGGTCATGCAGTATGAAAACACAAGGCAGCTCTATTTATCTGAATACTATGACCTGGACCAGGCGATTCTTGTCGCTGAAATAAAACCGGTTGGGGGCGTGCGTTTCAATATGACCGCTCTGTATGGGGATACCATAGATTACAACAATGCCCGGCAGGCAATGGGACTGAATCTTCTTCCCTTTGTTGAGTTCAGCTTAGGTCAGCATATAAATCTAAATCTCCAACATGCTTTCCAGCGGCTTACCCGCGATCAGAATAAGATTTTTACAGCCAATCTGTCACAAATAAAATTCGTATACAACTTCAGTGTTCGCACATTTGTAAGGGCTATCGTCCAATACCTGGATGTGGCACGCGATCCCGACCTTTATGTTTTTCCGGTCTCTCCTAAAACCCAGACCGTGTTCACACAGTTCCTCTTCTCTTACAAACTCAATCCCCAAACCGTGGTATTTATCGGCTATTCGGACAATTATCTGGGAATGACAAATCTTGATATAACCCAGACAGATCGAACATTTTTTATCAAAATCGGGTATGCATGGATCCATTAAAAGAAAGGAACCTATAAAATGATACTAAATCTTATCAAGGTCGCAATCAGAAATTTCCGGAAAAATAAATCCTCTTCTTTAATCAATGTCATAGGGCTTTCAGTGGGATTGGCCTGCTTTTTCCTTATCACGGTCAATGTGCAGGATGAATTCTCCTATGATAATTTTCATGAAAACAAAGACCGGATCTACCGGGTGGCTCTGGAAAGAATCTATCCGGATAATGTGGTGAATTATGCTTTTATTCCCTCAGGCATAGGCCATGCCATGAAAACAGATTTTCCGGAAATCGAAGACATGACCAGAGTGTTTAAAATGCAGGGAGAAGTCGTATTCCAGTATGAAGACAAATCTTTTGAGGAAAAGAATCTCTGTTTTGCGGAGCCTAATTTTTTCAAGGTCTTTTCCATACCTTTGATTGAAGGAGATCCTGATTCTGTTTTCCCCAATCCCAATTCCCTTGTGATCACAAAAGAGACCGCGGCCAAATATTTCGGTGATGAAGAGGCCGTTGGCAAACAGATCACCACTCCCCAGGGTGAATTCATGGTCACCGGAGTATGTGAACTCCCTAAAAATTCACATATCGGATTTGACTTTTTAGGTACATTAGAACTCATAGGGTTTGACCGCAATCCCGATTACGTGAGCTTTTCAGTCTACACCTATGTGCTTTTAAAAGAAGGTGTTTCGCCGGAGGTCATTGAACAAAAAATGCCGGCCCTTGTGGAACAATACGCAGCCGGTCAAATACAAGCTGAGACAGGAACCTCCTTTGAGGCTTACACCAGAGCAGGGAACGGCTACAACTATTTTCTCCAGCCTATCCAGGATATCCATCTCAAATCACACCTCACAAATGAGATAAAACCCAACGGGAATATCCTGTATGTCTACATCATGATCGCCATTGCGGTTTTTGTTATCATCATCGCCTGCATCAATTTCATGAATCTGGCCACGGCCCAATCGTCAACCCGGGCCAGAGAGGTGGGAATACGCAAGATCATCGGCTCCACACGCGGGCCTCTTGTCCGTCAGTTCCTCATCGAATCCATTTTGACGGGACTGGTCAGCACATTTCTTGCGGCTGTCCTGATACAAATGTTCCTTCCAGTTTTCAATCAGCTTCAGAACAAACAGCTTGAAATAAGTTTCATAAAAAATCCTCTTAACCTGGTTATTCTCCTCTGTATAGGATTGGCGGTAGGGACGTTAGCCGGGATATACCCTTCGTTTTTTCTCTCATCCTATAATCCCGCCACAATACTTAGAGGGAGATTCGCCAGATCCCAGAAAGGAGTCCGCCTCAGAAATGCACTGGTCGTTTTCCAGTTCATACTTTCCATTGTGCTCATTTCCATGACCATGATCGTCTTTAGACAGATAGATTTCATGCAGAATAAAGATTTGGGTTTTGAAGAAGACAACCGTATTGTAGTGGAAAGAGCCTTTTCTCTCGGCAACCAGCTGGAGGCATTCAAGCAGGAAATTAAAGGAATCTCTGGTGTAGTGAATGCGGGCGCCTCTAATACTCTCATCCAGGGAGGTTATTACTACGGAGTGATGCTCAAAGGCCAACTGGATCCTGAAGTGAAGACCACCAGGGGTATGACCATAGATGATGACTTTACAGAAACCATGGGGATAGAGGTTCTGGAAGGCCGTGACTTCTCAAAGGAATTCAATGATGAATGGAATGTGATTATCAACCAGGCTGCAATAAGGGAATTCGGGTGGGACAATCCTATCGGCATGAAACTCAGTCGGCTGGGCGGTGAAAATGATATTCCAGGAGATTACACTATTATAGGAGTGGTTGAGGATTTTCATTACAACTCGCTTCACGAAGACATTGATTCTTTTGTTTTCTTTACTCTTCCCGAGACATTTATCAGAGAAAATAACCAACAGGAATTTTTTCCTTATCTCAATGTAAAAGTAAGACCGGATAATATATCCGCTACTCTGTCTTCTCTGGAACAGAAATGGAATGAATTCAATTCCCAAGAGCCTTTCTCCAGTTTTTTTCTGAATGAAAAACTGAATGACCTTTACAGCAATGAAAAGACTTCCGGACAGATTTTTACTATTTTCTCAGTACTGGCCATTATCATCGCCTGTATCGGGCTTTTCGGCCTGTCCGCCTATATGACGGAGCAGCGGACCAAAGAGATAGGCATCCGCAAGGCCCTGGGGTCCACCTCCTCTCAAATCGTGATTCTTTTATCCAAAGATTTTGCTAGACTCCTCTCATTAGCCTTTTTGATATCTGTTCCCGTCGGATATTTTATCATGACCAAATGGCTCCATAATTTTGCTTACAGAATAAGCCCCGGAATTCTCGTTCCGGTCATAACCCTCTTCATCACTTTCTCCATTGCTTTTCTCTCCGTGAGCTTCAAAGCTGTCAAGGCCGCTTTGAGCGATCCCGCGGATTCTCTTCGCTATGAATAAGAATCTGGACCTGTCGGAAGCGGCAAAACAATTAAATGTTTAAATAATTTTGTTGAAAAGGTCTTGCATATCGCAGAAAAGAAAACAATAATGAAAACATCGCTATTTTTTTTTATGAATAGTTCAGGTAGAAAGGAAAATCATGAGAAGACTCCTCATCCTTTTTGTTGCCGGAATGTGCGTTTTATCCCTGGCCGCCCAGAAAAAGCGGCCTATCCGGGATGATGTAGGTTTCTGTTGGGACCCGGAAAGCATGCACAAGCTGGTGGATTATCTCGAAAGTCAGGAAATCAGGTCTTTTGAAGACCAGGGGCTTGTGGCAGCCATTTCTCCTCATGATGATTATCTCTATGCCGGAAGAATCTACTACCCTCTCTTCAAAATTCTCAAGACCAAAGAAGTGGTCATCTTCGGCGTCACCCACGGCACGGTCCGCAGCGAAATCCCCGGCCTCCAGAATATCCTGATCCTGGACGACTTTGAATACTGGCCCGGTCTGAAGGAACCTGTTTCTGTATCAGGTCTGAGGGAATATATCAAAGGGCGGCTCGACCAGACATTTTTTATCACAAATAACAGAGCCCATGAGATCGAACACTCTATCGAAGCCCTTCTTCCCTTCCTTCAGTATTTTAACCCTGAGGTCAAGATCACTCCCATCATGGTCACTCCTATGCCTTTTACCCGAATGGATGAGATCTCAGAAAAGCTGGCCAAAGTGATCGCGGATTATATGAACGAAAAAAACCTTGAAGCCGGAAAGGACATTTTTTTTCTCATTTCCTCTGATGGAAACCATTATGGAGAAGACTTCAACAATTCGCCATTCGGAGAAGGGGAAAAGGCCTGGAAAACAGCCTTAGAGTTCGACCAGCGCCTCATAAGGACTTATCTTACCGGGACCATGGACAGCCATAAAATCAAAGGGTTGACCAAAGAACTCTGGGGTGAAACTTATCTGGATTACCGGAATACCTACTGGTGCGGGAAATACTCTATTCCTTTCGGACTCCTCGCCACAGAAAAGATTCTGGCAAACTCCCTAAAAAAAAACATAAACGGCGTCCTTTTCCACTTTTCCGATACCTACAGCGAAGGCGTGCTGCCTCTCAAGAAAACAGGAATGGGAACCACAGCCCCTTTCTCGCTCCGGCACTGGGTCAGTTTTTTCTCTATCGGATATTATTTAGAGTAAAACAATCTCACTTCTCTCCAATAGTGATGTTCCCGTCAGAAGTGCGGATACGGATTCTCCCTTTCCCTCCGTTTATCTCACCGGACTTGGAATGACGTTCATCTTCAAAATTCTCTATGTTTTCCAGTTCAATACGTATCCGTCCATCATCAGAATAGGTGTAAAAAGAAGTTGAAAATCCTCTTTCAAGATTGATCCGAACCGGACCGTCGTCCGTTTTTATGTCCGCATTTAAAGTGTCTGATACCAGAAAGTTAAGGTCAATATCCCCATCATTAGCCCTTATATAAAGTTTTTCTGCCCTTGTCTGATCAATAATCACATCCCCATCATCCGAAGTGATGTCAAAAGAGCCGCTGGAATTCTGGACTTGAGCATCGCCGTCTTCCATCTCCAGCCTGCATTCAGACATCTCACATCCGGAAAGACGTATATCCCCGTCATCAACGGCAATGGATAATTCTCCCTTGAAATTCTCTATTTCTGTGGTTCCATCCTCTCCCCAGATCCTGGTCCTGCCTGCATCAATATCCCTGAGCACCAAATCACCATCATCCAGCCTGCATTCGATCTCCTCTCTCCATCCTTCTATGATCACATCTCCATCATCCCCCTTCAAATCCAACCGGATATAATTCGGCGCCTTGATCTCATAAATATATTCATATCTTTTCATATTGATGTAACCTATGGTAAAACCGTATCTTTCTTTTTCAGTCACGTATACTGAACTTCCTCTCTGGCTGAATTCGACATCAAATTCATGCTCCTGCCCGATTCCTACTCTGTCAATATCTGCCCTGTAATTCACTTCCACATCAATCTTGTCCTCGTTCCAGGGAATGATTGTCACATCACCGTCTCCGTGGGAAAGATGAAGTACATCCCCTTGTTTGACATCAAAGGTTTGATGAAAATGCTTGTTGATTTCCTTTGCCGGTGCAGACCCTATGAATAAAGTCAGAACAACGAGAAACAAAATAATTAGCATGAATTTTTTCATGTCAACCTCCTTATAAACTTGTCCTTTATTAGATAAAACGAAAATACTGGATAAAAAGTTCCTTTTATTGAAAAAATAAAATTTCGTAATGATTCTTCTTCTTAAAAGAAGACCTTGATCCCTAGATTAGCTGATAATCCCCCTAAATCCAGCTCAAGTGTTTCCCCCTCTTCCCATTGAGTGGTCAGAGGATGCTCTACTTCCCGTTTTGCAATGATGTATCTTCCGGATGCATAAAAAGCCAGTCTGTCTGTGATGTAAAAATCCATGCCTCCTGAAAAATTAAAACCGAGCTTATTGACATTCGTCTTTTCGAATTCAATCTCTACGATTTCTATATCATGTGTCCAATCCCAGTAAAAAGTCTCTTCGTAGATAATATCATAAAGCAAATCCATTTTACCTGAAATGTAGCTAATACCGGCTCCAACAAACGGCCGGAAGCTTCCGGAAGTAATGGGATGAAAGTTAACGATAAAACTAAAGACTGTTTCCTTAAAAAACGGATTGGCTTCTGTCTCGCCAGATGCAATATCATCCCATAAATATATATTCGGAAGGCTGAATCCGTAGATCCCGTCCAGCGATTTGGAAAATATGTTCAAACTGGCCGCTATCTCCAGGCTTTCCACAATATAGAATCCTGCCCCGGCGCTGAATCCAAGAGCATCTGCGTTCTCGACATAATCGCTTATGGTCATTTCTTCGCCCCAAAGCGTATCCATGTATTCGTAATTATATCCTGCTCGGATAAATGATAACGAACCTCCCACATCAATACTGGCTATATTCCTCCTTGGTGTCCATTTGGACGTGTAGGTCCTCTGACCTGAATTATTTGATTCTGTAAATCCCGGAAGAACCAGAAAAAGAATGAACAAGCACACAGGAAAAATCCTTAAAATGGTTTTCGTTCTCATCACATCTCCTTTTTAAGTCTTATTCTTTCTTTTCTTCAGGTTCCTCGGGTTTTTTCAAAGGTTCGTCTTTCTCTTCTTTCTTTTCTTTTTGTGATTCGCTTTCTGGCTGCTCCTCGGGCTCTGCTTTTTCTTCGACAGCTTCTTCCTTTTCCTCTTCAGCTTTTTGTTCGATCTTTTTTTCTTCCTGTTTTTCAACGGGCTTTTCTTTAACAGGTTTGGGCTTGCCGCTTGCAATAAAAGAAAGTATAAAAATGATGAATCCTATAATACTCACCACTCCGGCCACAGCGATCACTGGAGAGAACAGGTGGTTTACAACAGCAGTCTGTATCCAAGCTGTTTTTTCCAGAACCAGTTCATGAAGCCCGACCGACCATTCTGTTGAAAACGAATATGGAGAAAGCCAGATCCCTGCAAAGGCTAGATGCTTGGTTAAGAGCGCGGTAAACAGGGAAATAAGCCCCCCTGCCAGCAGTGATAAGCCGCTCCATCTGAAAAAGCTTGCTGTTGAGGTAGCCGCAATAACCGAACCCAGCAAAATGATCAAGATCGGTAAAAGAAGCATCCCATAAGAAAGAAGTTTAACAATCCGCGTAACGCTCAACGGCACAAAGCGGGTGCCCGAAAATACCTCTATCTCGTCCGATATATCATCGGTTAATTCATCAAGGTAATCCTGTATAACCTGTTCTGACACTTCAATTCCGGGCCTGCATGGGGGAAACTCAAACAAATCATAATCTCTTTCCGTCACTGTGTACCAGCGTTCAATACCTTCCTCATCACAAGGAGGAAGCTGTTCCATAACCTTGGTAATATAAATCTTGAAATCTTCACTTTGGAGCGCATTTTTTAAAGGCCGGAGGTCAAAGATAATAGGTCCTGCTCTTCTTTTCCCTCTTAAAACATCCCCTATTTCATCCAGAGAACCTGACAACTCGTTTTCAAGCCAGCTTTCAAGTCCTATGTTCTTCATCAATTCGCGGGGAGAGATGTCAACCTCCGAAGCAGCCTTGAACCAGGCTCTGGTATCTTCATCAGTTATCAATGCTTCATCTTGAGCCTCTTTAAACACCTCCTCAATAAGCGAAGGGACTTCTTCGATTATCTCCTGGGGAAGGTCAGAAACAAACTCAGGGGACACAGCAGCCCGGGTGAGTCCTACAGCCCATATGACAGCAAAAAGTATGGGAAGCCCTATAAACAAAACAATAAGAAATCCCAGAATTTTTCTTAACGCTTTCATTTTAAATCCCCTTTTTTCTTCATATTTATAAACTTATCGCCATTTGATACGATGATATGTATCTTAATAAGCTTATATCATAAGAAAATCACCCGGTCAAAGAAAATCTATCACATATCCTTTAATGTGCTGGCTCCGTAAAACAGGCTATTGAAAAAGTATTTAAAAGATCCGTGAGACTGCGCTCTGTACTGAGCGGGAAACCCGATCAAAATAACCCTACCTTTGCCAAACGGGATATCCACCAGGGCGCTCTGGCCGGTCAGATGTTCCTCTCCGCTTACCCAGCCGCTCAAAAGAGCCTCCGGAGCGTACTTCACAACACTTTTCCCATCAAATACCTTGAAAACAGGGCTTCTTCTGAAAAAAACAACAGCGTCTCTTTCATAGCCATAAGTTATGGGATGGTCACAATCATTGATAACGGCGAGCAAAGAACCGGGGATGAAAAATTCATTACGCTTGAGGCCTGAAGCACGGTTCTCTACTCCAACATGCAGGCGTTTGATCGCAAATTCGGATGAGGAATTTAGGGTTACGAGCGTTCCTCCGTTTTGAATAAAAGCATCTATGTTTTTCACTCCGGTCTCACCTATGCCTCCGGCATATTCAGGAGGAACAGCTTCTTCCGGCATCCCCTGGACAATGGATCTGTCGCTGAGATCCGGAAAAATAATGACATCGAAATCTTCCGCCAGATTTCCCGCCCTTATGTCTTTGTCAAAAAGGCTTTCATACTGAAATTCAAACTGCTCCAGAACAAACCGGGTCCACCCTTCATCCATAGAAGCTGTCCAGCTTTTATAAAGCCCGATTCTCGGTTTCCGGAAGGAATAGACTTTTATCCCGGGATCCTCTTCCATGCCTCTGAAACGGACAATAAGATTTTTTGATGCCTCTTTAAGGTCATCCCCTGTACGGTCGGAACATCTCACGAGCATGGTTCCTTCGGGATAGAGCGTCCCTCCCGAAGAAAATTCTTCAGCAGCCCAAAAAATTTCATAACCTTTATCCAAAAGCCTGTTGGCTGCGACGATATCATCATTCGAATCATGACCCCATGCGTAAAAGAGCG
>CAZUXT010000036.1:10572-12493 GCA_964624145.1 uncultured Eubacteriales bacterium
CTGACAGCAGAATAGTCATAATCCACAATATCCCTTAAGGTCCATTTACCGCCTTTCCAGGGAAGGGGCATGCTGACGGATTCCTGTTTGACCTGAGGGCTCAGTCTTTCCTCCGGAATGTCAATGGGGGTTGCGATTTGAACACTGGCCGCCTCAGTGAGAATGCGTATTCCTCCGTGATAATGGTGATAAGCTCTTGCCGGAGTCCATGCATCAAATCCCATGCTGTGCATGACACCTGCTTTTCCTTCCGATGTGAGTTCCGTAGCCATGAACGTTCCCATCATGGCCACTTCCTGCCTGAGTATGGGATCTATATTCGGCTCATAAGGGTCCACAAACGGAGGGACGAACAATCTCGGGCCTGTGCTCCCCATTTGATGCATGTCCACGATCACATGGGGGTGCCATGCGTTGTGGACTTTTATGGTTAATTTTGTTTCTTCCTGCGTAAACATAAACCAGTCACGATTGTTATCGTGGCCTACATATTTATTGTAAAGCCAGGGCATACGCCCTCCCTCATATTCGGTGCCGAGATACTTTTTGTACCAGTCAACCACCATTTGGATCCCATCCGGATTATGCATGGGAGTCAAGATCAATATGACATTATCCAGAATCTCTCTGGTCGCTTCATCTCTCTTTGTAGCCATATCATAGGCCAGCTCCATGGACATCTGGCAGGCTGCTATTTCAGTGGCATGAATGGAACAGTTCACCATGACCACTGCTTTACCCTCGGAAATGAGTTTTTCAGCTTCTTCAGGCCCCAGTTTTCTCGGATCCGCAAGTCTCTGCTGTATCTGTCTGTATTTTCCAAGATGCTTATGATTGTTCTCCGAAGTGACCACAGCCACAATAAACGGATTCCCCATTGCTGTTTTGCCTACTTCCTGCACCTGAATACAAGGGCTTTGCTCCCCGAGGATCATGAAATATTCAATGATCTGGTTCATATCCGCAAGTTTTCTGTCTGCACCGACTTCGAATCCCAAAAAATCCCGCGGAGACTGGATCTCAGCCGCTGCGTTCTGAAATAAGAATAAGACAATAATCAAACTCAGTAAGGCTTTTATTTTTCTCAATGATTCCTCCTTTGACTTCATTTATATATTTTTTGGTGTGATTCTTATTTTCCTCTGTACGGTACTCCTCTGGTTATCCACTCGGGCCCTTCCGCCCCTTTGAGATAATGGTCAAAATACTCCCTGATCTTCTTAAACCAATCCAGTTTGTTGGCATACTTTTGAGGATGATGGGGCTCTCCCCGGTACTGAAGAAACACACAGTCTTTTTCAAGCCTTCTCATGGCAAGATAAAGTTCTATACCCTGATACCAGGGGACAGCTCCGTCCTCGTCGCCGAAAATAATACAAAGCGGCGTGTTGATGCGGTCGGCAAAAAACAGAGGAGAATTCTCAATATACAAATCCCGTCTTTCCCAAAGGCTGGCGCCTATGCGGCTCTGTGTTTTTTCATACTGAAAAAGGCGGGCCATGCCTGAACCCCAGCGGATGCCTCCGTAAGAAGACGTCATATTAGAGACCGGAGCCCCGGCAACAGCGCATTTGAAAATATCTGTCTGGGTGACCACAAAAGCTGTCTGGTAACCGCTCCATGAATGGCCGTGAAGGCCCACGGCTTCCGGATCAGCAACGCCCATGTCTATGATTTTATGGATCCCTGGCACAAGACACTTTGTGGCTGAAAATCCGGGAATCCCGATATCGAATCTGATATCCGGCAGAAACAGAGCGTAACCGTTACTGGCATAAAAAGGAAAGCACGGCCTGTGATTGATGACCACCTGATTGAACTCGTAAAGCCTTTGAGAAAAAAACCGGTAAAAATAGACAATGACCGGATATCTCTTTCCCGGCTCATAATTTCCCGGTTTGATAAGGACTCCCTGAAGAGG
>CAZUXT010000036.1:12593-34515 GCA_964624145.1 uncultured Eubacteriales bacterium
GATATCTCTTTCCCGGCTCATAATTTCCCGGTTTGATAAGGACTCCCTGAAGAGGAACCCCGTCATCGCTTTCCCATTCCACCAGTTCCGCACTTCCCCAGGCGAAATCTTTTATCTGAGGATTCACATCAGATATCTTTTCCGGAGAATTCAAATCGAGCCCGCTGACCCAGAGGTCGGGAAATTCAGTGTAACTTTCCCTTGTATAGAGAAGGGTATCCGCATCCTTGGCCTTAGCTATAAAATTAAACTTTTTCTTTTCCTCAATAAGCCTTTCAACACCTTTTTTGTCGAGCTGCGCCCTGTAAAAACCCCAGTTTTTTTCATGATTGTGATAAGAGGAAACAAGGAGGCGTTCGCTCCCGCTATAAAACTCTTTTTCACGATCGAGCCGGATGATGCGAAAAGTAGTGTCGTTTTGACGGCCAAAACCTCCGGTCACATTTTCAGGCTGGCCTTCAACAGCGGGGAATCTCCAGATATCATATTTATCATAGATCAATACAGATTCATCTTCCTCCAGCCAGCCGGCCGATCCGTATCCCGGAACCTCACTGGGATAGTCATGATCTTCATCATAAAAAGGGCCCCCTACATTATCCGTAAGGTTCCGGCTTTCCTTGGCAGAAGTGTCGAAAATATGCCAGTTCTTGTCTTTGTAATAGGCCACGAAACAGCCTTCCGGAGAGAGGGAAGCCCTGTCCTCCAAACGGGATACAATGAGCGTGCGGCTGCCGTCTTTGAGGTTTACAAGATAGAGGTCATCCATCTGTCCGTACCATGTGATCATTTTTCTGAAAGGAGCGTCCAGGAATCCAAGGGCAAAATTCTCATTCTCGTTTGTAAGGACTCTGGGCATATCCCTGTCAGCAAGCTGTACATACTCGCCTGTGTCCGTATGATAAACAGCAAGGTAAGTCTGCTCCTTTATCCGGGGCCACATATTTTTCTGGTGCGGATTGATCAAAGGGTCATCCCAGTGCCATACATCCACTCCTCTTTTTTCAAGAATGGCGCCCACGTCATAGAGGTCTTCCTGCTCTGGTTCTTCTCTTTCTTTCTCCTTGTCTTTGCTGACACCGCCAGCTTCAGCGATTTCTTTTGGAAGGAAGCCGAAATAAAGACGGCGGCTGTCCTTGCTCCAGGATAGGTCGTTCTTTTCAGGCAAAACCCAGCCTTCGGGAGCTTTATCCGAAGAAAGGACCTGCATTAAATTTTTCTCAACCCCATCCCATATATAAAGACACACTTTACCTGTTATTTCTTCTGTATCCTCTGAAGCTATAAACGCAAGGCTGCTTCCCTTTTCAGTCCAGGTGAGAGCGGAAAATTTCATTCCGTCTTCCCTTATGATATCTTCGTGTCCTTCCGGGCTAGAGGCAAGGTCAATGACGCTCAGACTGTTGTCTTTTCCTTCCGGCTTTAAGGTCGTGTAGGCCAGAAACCGGGAAGATTTATCAAAACAATAATCGGACACATAAGGAATGTGAATCTCCTTTTTTGAGCTGAGGTTCATGAGGATCAAATCAGTTCCCGTATCCTTGCTTCCCTCCTTTTTTTCCTCTTTATTTTCCTTTTTTTCTTTCTCTTCCTTTTTATAAAGATGATAAGCCACCCATGATGAATCTTCGGAAAACGCAAAGGATTTGACATTCTCAACTTTCGAAACACTGCCTGTTTCCAGTTCCAGAAGAGCCATCCCGTTTTTCGGTTTCTCTTTCCCGTCTGCAAGAGTCTTTAAAGCTTCCGGTTTTAAAACCACTCCAACCCAGGATGAATCTTTGGTAAAAACAGGCTTTGTGCCTCTTTCTAACACATAGGCCTTGCCGTTCTTTAGATCCTTTATCACGGTTTCTCCGTCGCCTCTATCCGGCTCCGCCGAATAGGCCGCCCAGAGCCCGTTGTTTGAAAGAACCGCATCATGAATCTCCTTGAACTTCATGATGTCCTGAAACGTCATGGCTTTTTTTGTCTCGGAAGATACCAGCGGATGTATCCCTATCAAAGTTATGATAAGAAAAATTCCCAAAAAAATTGGATATGATCTTTTTTGAGACATGTCAAAATCCTCCTATTTTTTTTCTGATGGCTTTGGATTATCTCCGTCCTCTTCTTGTTCGAACTGGGTGGGGTCCCATCCAAAATCAATATATTCCCATTCGATGGTATCCCCTTTAATACTGACGAGAACAAAACCCTCTTCCATCCCGTCACGGGGCCCCTCCCACCAGTCCGCACATACAGCGCCTGCCGTAATAAAGCGTATGCCTCCGATAGAGACATCCTCAATAATATGGAGGTGACCTTGAAGCACAAGCCTCAGATTGTGCTCTTTGAAAAGCTCTAGAACTTCATGCGCATTATTGACGACCAAACTGTTTAATTCATCCCCAACAGGATTGCCGCTGAACAGGGGATATGCGGTGACCAGAGGAATATGAGTGCTGATGACAATGGGAGTTTCCTGAGCAACGGACTGAAGGTCCTGTAAAATCCACTCCATCTGGTCTTCACCGACCAGACCCACATAAGAGGTATCCGGAGGCAAGCCAATTGAATCCAGAGCCATGAAATGCCAGCCCTTGTGGTCAAAAGAATAATAGCATTCCCCAATGCGTTTCTGGTACATCTTTTTCCCGAATTCAGGGTGTGACGGATCCGCGCCGTTTCTTTTGCTGACACCGAAATTCTCATGATTTCCTATAGTGTTGTAAACAGGCATTTCTAATTTCCCGGAAATACTCTTGTACATATCATAGAGCATACAAGCCCTTTCATACTTCTGGGCCATAGCATCCATTACTAAATCGCCTCCGGTCAATACGAAATCAGGCTTTAATTCATTGACCTCATTGACAGCCTGCAGAAATCCTTCATCCGCATGCAGCTCCGGCTGCACATGAATATCGGTCAGATAGGCAAAAGTAAAACGCACTTCCTTTTTTCCACAGGAAGTAAAGATAAAAAGACCGAGAATGAACAAACTGAAAAATATGATTATCCTGGTCTGTTTTGATTTTTTCATAAATCCTCCTTTACGATTCATTAGAAACACTCACTATCCATCAAAGAAAAAGCACGCTCAGTCTGAAAACGCGGTATTCAGAATCTGAAGGTAGTCTCTGACTTCTGCTTTGCGCGGATTCGACGGATTAGAGTTATTTTGATAGGACTTCTCCGCTATGAGCGGAAACTGACTTTCTTTGATTCCGATATCCTTAAACCGCGGGATATTCAATCTGGAAGACAGGTCCCTCACCTCTTTTATCAATCGTTCCGCAGCTCTTCTCTTGCTCGCATCTTCAATCCCGACAAAACCAGCGATATCAGCATAAGAGCTCTCTGCTTCCGGAAGACTAAACTCCATCACATAGGGAAGAAATATGGAATTAGCGACCCCGTGAGGGATGTCATACAACGCTCCCACAGCTTCAGCGATACAGTGAACCGCTCCCACATCACTGTTCCCGAACGCCACTCCGGCCAGCATACTTCCCTTCATCAAATTTTCTCTGGCTCCCTCATCCCCTTTCATGTCATTGTAAGCCCTTTCCAGGTGATGAAAGATCAGTCTGACCGCCTCTTCGGCGAAAAGGTCTGTGAGAAATGTGGCTGGCTTTACGGAAAAGGCTTCAATGGCGTGGACCAGAGCGTCCATTCCAGTGGAAGCGATGAGATTTTGAGGAAGAGTTTCAAGCAGATCCGGGTCAACCAACGCCACGGATGGAAATGTATGAGGCCCTTTAATGGACATCTTGAAATTTCTCTCCGTATGGGTTATTACGGAACTCCATGTGACTTCGCTTCCGGTCCCGCAGGTAGTGGGAACAGCTAAAACAGGAATCGGGGGAAACACATACTTCTGCTTTCCTTCGTAGTCTTCAATAGAGCCTTTATTCGTCACAAGAAGAGCCACGGCTTTTGCGGCATCCAGAGAGCTCCCGCCTCCCAAGCCAATGATGAGGTCAGGTCTCATCTTTCTCGCAATGCTGCCGGCTCTGTTGACTGTCGTGTGACGGGGATTGGGTTCTATATCATCAAATACGGTTATGCCTTTAAACTGGGAAACAATGGCTTTATCTATACCGGCCTCTCTTATTCCTTTATCTGTAACCAGGAACACACGGGATGCTTTCAGTTCCTCCTTGACAATCTTTCCGAGCTTTGAGATAGACCCGGAACCGAAAACAATCTTCGTGGGCAGACAAAAGCGAATCATCAATTCCCAGCTTTCCTGAAATCCGCTTTGTCCTCATTGGCAAGGTCTAACACAGCCATGAATATCATCTGGGCAAGGTCCTCCATGATTTCAGGAGTTATGGTATCTATGTTGTCTTTAGTCACATGGTAATAGGAGCGTGTTCCAAAGGCACCAAAAGACAGCGAAGGCACCCCGGCCCATAAAAAGCGAGCCGCATCGAGTCTGGGGCGGCCAAGGTTAGCAAAAGAACTGGAGATAACCAACCTGTGGGTGTATTTGTCATTCGCCTTCTTAAAATAGCTCCACAGTTCAGGAAAGTTCTCCGCGCACAAAGCGCTCAATTTATCCCCTGCTCCGACTCCGTCCATGTTTATCAGACAAACCGTCTTTTCCAGGGGAAAGACAGGATTTTCAACATAATATTTTGATCCGACAACACCCTGCTCTTCAGCTCCAAAGCACATAAAAAGAACAGAACGCCTGGGCTGAACAGGACTTTTTGCCAGGGCTTCGGCAATCCCCATAATCACGGCCACCGCAGAGGCATTGTCATTGGCGCCCGGTATGATCTCGTAACAGCGTCCCAGGTGGTCGAGATGACCTCCGATAATGATGATCTCATCCTTGAGCACAGGGTCAGAGCCTTTGATCATGCCCAGGACATTATAGGCGATTCCGTCAGGGTGATGCTCTGTCGTGTTTTTTATGGTAAAGACCTTTCCGGTAACAAAAGACTGCGGCTTCAATTCTTTATTGATCCGGGTCACTATGTCTCTGTGTTTTTTCCCCGTACCTGCAAAAACATCATTCACAACCATCTCACCCACATGAGAGTAAATGAAATTTTCATCATAAGCATTGTTCGGGTTTGTGATGTGGTAGTTGTACAGCATACCCCTTGCGCCGTGAGCCACGGCGTTTTTTAATTTATACTGATGAAACGAATAAGGACGCCATTTATTAAAGATTTCAGGGCCAGCATTCGGAGATACCGGCGCTTCCCTTTCCATAAGAACGATTTTCCCTTTGACATCCATGCCTTTGTATTCGTCAAAATCCAGCTCAGGAGCGGTTATTCCGTATCCCACATAAACCACCTCGGCCGTGACTTCACCGGAACCGGATGTAGAGCCAGGGATAAATTCTTCTTCATACGTGTAGTATTTTCTGACTGTTTCCCCGTCAGCCGGAATGTTCATGGAGATATAACAGTCTTTGAATACGAGTGTATAAGGATTTGGAAAAGCCTGGAGAAAAGTGTTTTCATCTCCGGCCGGGAGAAGCCCCCATTTTTTGAAATGGGAAATGACCCACTGAGCGCTCTGATTATAACCATCGGTTCCTGTGAGCCGGCCCCAGTACTTATCAGACGACAGCTCTTTCACATAATCAAAAAGTGTCTGGCTGTGAATGGAATGCATCACCTGAAGCAGTTCCTGCTCCTGGGTCAGTTCCATCCGGGGCCGCTGAGCCAAAAGAAAAGATGCAGATAACATAAACACACACAAAACAGACACAACGATCTTTTTGTTCATTAATGCCTCCTAAATCTATTTTATAATTTTTTATATCCTTACGGCCAATCCTCCTCTCAACATAAATCCATTCCAGATCCCCGCATCAAAAAGCAGATACACATTCCTCGTGATTTCTCCTTTAAGACCTAAATTCAACTGGATAAAGGGGAAAAATCCGGGCAGGGAGAATTCCCCATCATCATCTTCCATTTCCTCACTGATTTCCCCTAGAGTTTTGTTCTCGCTTTCAGAATAGGATTCATGTATCTGGTTCTGGATATTGAGTTCACCTGAATAGGAATAGCTGAGTTCCGCGTCTTCCAAAGCCGTTCCTGTGGCCGCACCAAAACCAAACGTAAAATAAGGACGGATCCTGGAGGAAGGGAACAAATCCCAGCGGAAGCTCAGATGAAAAGAAAGCGGTTTGATGAGAAATTCAGCACTCCCCCCGGCCTCAAAAAAAGCATCCGGATATAGGTCCATGTAAGCAGAGATATCCGTTAGTGCCACTCTCATGGTCGTTTTTTCTACGGAAAGGCCTAAACTGAAAAAGCCGTCGTGCCCGCCGGGATACCACCGCAACTCAAATCCAAAATTGTCCCCGCTCGAATCAAAAGAAACATCCTGTTCATAGCTTTCCTCTTCTAAAAAAGGATAATCACCCTGGATATCCGAAAGAAAGTCGTCCTTCAAAGCCGACTCCAGGCCGTCTTCCAGCATACCTTCAATAAGACCGCGCAGCACATTCATACTCCAACTCGAATAATGAAAACCGAATTCTATTTTTCCCTGGGCAGAGACTGAAGACACCACTAAAAATATACAGGGGATAATAAAAATGATTTTTAATGATCCCTTGGCTTTCTTCATGATTCCCTCCGTCCTTGTTTCATTCTGCTTAGTATACATGATAATGATTAAAATTTTAATGAGAAATATATTGAAATTCAGGTTTTAAATAATATTGCTTATTCAGTAAGATTCTGGTATTTTGAATACTTCAATATATGAAAAAGGAGGACTCAATGATAAAAAACATGCTCATATTTTCATTTGCCCTTTTTTCACTTCTTTATTTCAGCACAATACCTTATGCAGAGGAAAATATAATGAACGTCATCATAAAAACAACCAAAGGAGACATGACCGTTGAGCTTTATAAAGATAAGGCACCGGTGACGGTCGAAAATTTTCTCTCTTACGTGGACAGCCAGTTTTATGACGGCACGATCTTCCACCGCGTTATCAAAGACTTCATGATCCAGGGGGGAGGGCTCACTCCCGGCTTTATAGAAAAAGAAGCCAACGATCCCATAAAAAACGAAGCGGATAACGGCCTGAAAAACGACAAATACACCATTGCCATGGCCAGGACCATGGACCCTCACAGCGCTACCTGCCAGTTTTTCATCAATCATACTGACAATGACTTCTTGAATCACACCGCAAAAACAGAGGACGGCTGGGGATACTGTGTGTTCGGAAAAGTCACCGGAGGCACGGAAGTTGTGGAAGCCATTGCCAACACAAAGACAATGACCGCTCACGAAATGCGCGACGTTCCCAGAGAAACCATTGAAATCATCTCCATAAGGAGAAAATGAACAAAGATCTCATTGATTGGGTCTTCTCTTTTTTCCATTTAATTCTTCTCACAGGAGTCCTTATATATGCTGTTGTCTCCCTGTTTATGGGAAACACACTGAGATTCGGAGTCATCATGGCCTGCCTTGTGGCCTATTACTTCCTGGTTCTTCATAAAAACGTAATGAAAGAAATCAGGAGAAAAAGAAAAAAAGGAGAAACTGGTGAAAACAAGAAATAAACTGATTGTACTGCTGGCTGCAGCTGTATTGTTTTCCTCTGTGGCTGCACAGGAGATTGATAAAAACATATCCAAAGGGCTTGAATTCATAAATCCTGAGGATGCCTATGCCTATGTCAAAATACTGTCATCTCCAAAATACGAAGGCCGCCATACCGGACACCCGGCATACAAAGCGGCTGCTGAATGGGCAGCCAAAAAATTCAGGAACTGGAAGCTCCATCCGGTCCTTGATAACAATTATCTCCAACCCTTTGAATCCCCCTACACGGTCGTAGACCAAGCTGAGATGACCTTTTTTCCCGGCGATGAAAAGAAAGGAATTGAAATCAAAGTGGAGAAGGACTTCTTACCGCTCCTCTCCACTGACAGCGGAAGCCACACAGCCGGAGTTGTTTTTGCAGGCTGGGGTATTTCCGCTCCTGAACTGGGATATGATGACTATGCCGGACTGGATGTAAAGGGAAAATTCGTTCTTTGTTTCAGAGGCACTCCTGATAGAGACGACAAACGCTTTCAAGAACATGATGAGCACCGCCACCGGATGAAGACAGCCAAAGAAATGGGCGCTCTGGGTCTCTTTTACATCTATCCCGAACCTATAGCCAATCCAAACATGGACTGGATCAAAGACTTCACTCCCGCTGTTATCAGCGAGCAAACAGCGGATTTGATCTTCAAAGAAAAAGGTATCAAATCCCAGGACCTGAAAAAAGACCTCCTGACCTATAAAAAGCCCCTTTCTTTCCCTCTCTCCTCTAAAATCGCATACAATGTCACATCCCGCCATTTCCCGGAAGGCATGGGTTATAATATCGCGGGATACGTGGAAGGTTCAGACCCGGAACTCAAAAAGCACTGTCTGGTCATCGGAGGTCATTTTGACCACTGCGGAAAACATCTGGGTCTTCTCTTTGCCGGAGCGGACGATAATGCCAGCGGAAGCGCTGTGGTCATGGAAATCGCGGAAGCCTTCTCAAAACTCAAAACAAAACCAAAAAGGTCGGTCGTCTTTGTGCTCTTCGGCGGAGAAGAAAAAGGACTTCAAGGGTCTTCTTTCTTTGCAGACCATGTTCCCCCGGTATTTGAAAAAGTGGACGGTATGTTCAATTTTGATATGGTGGGAGAAGGAGACGGCACCGGCTGTTCCATGACTCCCGAGCCTGAACTCCTGCAGAAACTGTTTGAAAAAGCAGATGAACATGTGAACATATTAAGAAACATTCGTTATTTTCGAGGAGTGGGAGTCAGAGGCTCTGACTATGCCCCGTTCTATCAAAAAGGCATTCCCAGCGTTTCTTTCGCGTCCAACGGTCCTCACATCGGATACCACCAGACCCGGGACACCATTTATAGGATCAATCCTGACATTATGGCAGATATCGCCAAACTCGCGTTTATCGCCGGATATATGTGGGCCGACCGCTAAAGAGAATAAAAGCCACACCACTTTTTTACCTTACGAAATTCAGGTGTGGCTGAAGCGACATTGAAGATTTAGCCTTCGGGAAGCATGAAGTTAATCCTGGTTATTCACGAGCCGAGGTCGCTGCAGATGCGAGGCGCAGGGTATGAAGCTGTGGTCCTTCACCGCGAATGCCCTGCAACAATGCAGATGCTGTGAGATCGGCTCGCCTTTAAGGTAAAATATGGTTGCATAAAATGAAAATCATTATATGGACTAACGGAAGAAGCATGTTCTTAATGAACTAACAATTTTAAAAGAGTCGATCATGGAAATGGTGGTTGGAAACGCAAATATATTTTATGAATGACCAGGATTATTCGCCGCGCTTGAACAGGCGGTAGGTGGGATAAGCGAACTCCACATCCGGTTCTTCGTTGAACCTGTGCAGAATAAATTGACAGATCTTATCCTGGCTCGATCTTCTTTTTCTGGCATCCGTCATATAACGCAGTGTCAGCTCCACGCCAAAATCAACAATATTGGTCCACACCACAGGCGTCAGCTTCTCATAGTGGATCAAATACTTTTTGGACATATGAGATATCTTCTCTCTGATTGACTCACCATGATCCAGTTCATCTTCTTCAGCTGCCTCGAGTATGATCTGCCGGGCTTTTTCCCAATCACTTTCAAAAGTGACGGTTATTTTTATCTCATTCCAAATGTACTCAAATCCACGAGTATAATTATAGATAGACTCAGTAAAGATCTTGCTGTTGGGACAGTGAACTACCCGGCCTGTACTCTGGTCAGAACCCACCCAGTTCCCGATTTCAAGAAGAGAGGTATAAAAAAGCCGGATATCAATGACATCCCCCTTGACATCCCCTATTTGAACCCTGTCTCCGGTATCATAAGGCCTTCTTATAAGAAGAAGAAGCCAGCCGGCTATGGCTGTTATAGGCTGGTGCAGAGCCAAAGTCAATCCAGCTCCACCGATTCCAACCAGCGTGGCTATGGATACCTGCTCTGTCAGCCAGATCAGGAGGATATTTATTATGGCAAGAACAGATAGGATATAGACCACTGCTTTTCTGGCAGTGTAGCGCTTTTTTAAATCAGGAACGGTTATATTGACGAGCCGGTTTATCCAAAGCGAGAGCATATAGGCAACAAAGATCGTGAGAAAAGAAAACAGTACTTTTTGCATAGTCGGGGAACTGAGGTATTCAATCATTTTCCTTTTTTCTCTTATACCATACTGACAGTGATAAAGACAATCTCTTTGTCATGAAACTCAGTCCATGGAGCGCTTCTTTATTAATACTCAAATAAACCATATAACCTGACCTATTCATAAAAAAATGGCGATGTTCATTTTTTTGTTTTGATTTCAAGGATATACATGCTTTTTAGAAAAAATGATAACTGAAAAACTATTTTCTGTTTTCACTTTCATTTTAATCGCCATTTTTTTACCATTAAGGCAAGCCGATCTCACTGCATCTGCTTCGTTACAGGGTACTCGCGGTGAAGGACCACAGCTTCGCACCCTGTGCCTCGCATCTGCAGCAACCTCGACTTGTGAATAATCCAGGTATAATAAAAATAAATCTGAATTATTCATTCGAAAATAAACTAAAAAGGAGGCAGCAAAATGGATTACAACGCATTGCTTACAACGATAAAGGAATGGCTTTTTTCATCAGGTCTGAAAATAGTACTGATCCTGATCGCTCTTTTTATCGGGCTTAAATTAATAAAAGGCTTTTCCAAAAGGCTCTCTAAATTGTTCCTTAAGAAAAGAGATGATGAAGAGGCCAGAAAAAGGGCAGATACCATTAGTTCTGTCATAAGGAATACGCTGAGCATTGGAGCTGTGCTGATAACCCTGCTTATCATTCTGGAACAAATCGGCATTAAAATCGGTCCGCTTTTGGCTGCAGCAGGGATTGCAGGCCTGGCCATAGGATTTGCGGGACAAAGTCTGGTAAAAGACATCATTAATGGTTTCTTTATGCTTCTTGAAGACCAAATAAGAGTCGGAGATATCATTGAAGTAGCCGGAATATCCGGAGTGGTGGAAAAGATCAACCTGAAACTGACCCGGCTGCGGGACTTGGAAGGCAATGTTCATTTCATCCCCAATTCCAACATTGATACTGTGTCCAATAAAACCAAAGAATACTCCTGTTATCTGTTGGACATAGGTGTCGCTTACAGAGAAGATGCGGATGAAGTGATGGAAGTCATAAAACAAATAGATGAGGAAATGCGTCAAGATCCCAAGTATAAAGACATCATTTTACAGCCCATCGAGATCTTTGGCCTGGACCGGTTCGATGATTCGGCTGTAGTGATAAGAGCCCGTACCCGAACAGCTCCGGGCATGCAGTGGAGTGTGGGAAGAGAATTCAAGCGCCGGATCAAAAAGAGATTCGACGAGCTGGATATTGAAATTCCATTCCCGCACACAACTCTTTATATGGGACAGGGCAAAGACAAATCCTCTCCTCCTCTTCATGTTCAAATGGATGAAAACAGAAGTGCCCGCTGAAAATTCCTTTGATGTCCTTATTATAGGAGGAGGGATCATGGGATGCGCCTGTGCTTATTTTCTCCTCACCTCTGACCGGAATCTCAAAGTCGGCATCGTTGAAAAAGACCTGACCTATTCTCAGGCTTCCACCACTCTCTCACTGGCAAACGTGCGCATCCAGTTCAGCCTAAAACAGAACATCGAGATCTCACAATACACCCATGAATTCATAAAGGATTTTTCTGAAAAAATGGCGGTCAAAGATGAAAAGCCTGACCTCTGCTTCCGCAGAGAAGGGAACCTTTTTATCACAGACCGAAAAAACAAAAAAGAGGCTGTGCACGCTTTCACGCTTCAAAAAGACCTGGGATGCCGGGTGGATTGGGTCGAGCCTGAGGATATTGAATCCGAATACCCTCTGTATTCGGCCCAAAACACAGCCGGAGGGACCTTCAGTCCTGGCGACGGTTACCTGGATGCCTATTCTTTTTTAAACGGTTTCAAACAAAAAGCCGGCTCTCTGGGAGCGAAACTGATACAGGACCGGGCTGCTGCGTTTCTCCTTAATAAAAAAAGGATAACAGGAGCCTGGCTTCAATCCGGAAAGCGCCTCTTGTCCGGATACGTGATCAACTGTGCCGGCGCCTGGGCCGGGGAGCTGGCCCAAACCGCCCGCATCTCTCTTCCCGTCATCCCTGTCAAACGCCAGGTCTTTGTGCTGGAACCCGAAGAAAAGCCGGAATCGCCCCTGCCTCTGACTGTTCTTCCCTCAGGACTTTACTTCCGTTCAGAAACAGGAGATAAAATCCTGGTAGGCAAATCCATGCCCGATGATACAGAGGGAATTGACTTTTCCTGGAATCAGGAAATTTTCAGAGAGAGACTGTGGCCTGAACTTGCGGAGTTCGTACCCGCGTTCGACCGGTTGAAGCTCCACAGGGGCTGGTCAGGGCTGTATGCGGTAAACACTCTGGATGAAAACGCCATTCTTGGAGAATGGCCCGAAGTGAAAGGTTTTTATCTGGCCACTGGATTTTCAGGCCACGGACTGCAGCAGTCCCCGGCTGTGGGGCGCTATCTTTCTGAGCTTATCCTAGGGAAAAAACCGGTTCTTGACCTTTCCATCTTCAGCCCTGAACGCATCCTGGATTCCAAGCCCATCCACGAATCCGGCATCGTGTAAAGATCAAGGCAGTTTCCATATTATATGCAAAACATGTATCACCTTTCCATAACTTACCAATTATGGCAGGAAACAGAAATGAATTATGGGGAATGAGTTATTATCACTTCACTTTAAATTTGGCATACATCCATTCAAGAAGACCCTCAAAAAAGCTTATAACATCTTCAAAATTCACTTCTCTCTTTAACTCAGGCATGATAGAGGGATTCACCTTGATGAATGAAATCCCTTCCTCTAACTGAAATGCTGCGGTGGGAGGGTCATCGAAAATAGCGTCTTTCAATTTGGCGTTCTTGTAGACATCTTCTATTTTCAAATCCGGAAAACTTTTAAAAAGGAAATAAGTATCAATGAAATCCTTTGGCTCGGTTCTACTCACAATACAGCTCAATTTATTAGAGGCAATATTATCAATATTATCAATTAAGAGGCTGCGGTCGTTTTCAAATTTGACTCTTTCTCTCTTTTTTTTGTTTGAAAGAGCATCGATAACAAAATCAACTTTGGTGCCCATTATAAGGAAAGACAAAAAATCAGGGCCTTGTTTAATTTTTGAACAAGTTCCTTTCCAAGAAGATCTTATCCAATAATCAATTTCAGAAAAGTCTACTGATTGTAAAGAGAATAAATCGAAATCATCTGAGACTCTATGGAAAAGATAAAAAACAGATAGAGCCGTACCCCCTGTTAAAAAAAAGGATTCTTTGATAGTGGGATGATTTAGAAGATTCAGGAGAACTTCTCTCTGAACTGGAGACGCATAGCAATTTTTATTTTCTTTTGGTTTTTCCATAGACTTCAATGATCCTTTCCCACTTTTTTCGGGAATAAGGAGTCAATCTGATTTCAGGTAATATGTCAGCAATTTCCTTGAGGGAGAAATACTCAAAAGCATCCACTACCCGGGCATTCTCCAAAAATCTTCTCAATACCCAAGTATAAACTTTTTTTGATTTTTTGCTTTTTTCAATGAATCTTTTCAGATTTTTTTCATTTTTTAATTGAGGATAATCCCAGAAAACAGCCTCTAAATGATTCATATTGCTTGTATTATAACAATATATTCAATCTTCTTCCAATGAAAAAAAGCGATCTATGATAACTAAGAAATTGTGTCCACATCAACGGTTGAGCTAAAATGTCCCTTTTAGACAGCCAACTCTTATTACAGTTCGATCTTTTTTATATTAATCCGCAATGTAGCCGGCCCGGTGAAGCACCCTGTATTTTTTCCCTTTGATCTTCACTTTGATCTTTTTGAATTTCCCATCCGACTTATAGTCTTTAGGCCTGTAGTAGATGAGATAGTAGTTTTCCGAAGCTTCTATGGCTTGTTTAAATGAAAATTCAGGACTTCTGGAACTTATGGTGAGGCCCCCTGTGGCATTCGCCATCTCTGAAAAGCCACGAAATATATCCGCCCGTGTATCCACCCATTTCCCACCTAATTCGCTCTGCTCTTGTCCTTTTTCTTCTTGTTCCGTAAGAGGGGCTTGAGGGATATACAGAAAATGACAGGTCACGGATGCATCTGAAAATGCCTCTCTGATTTCATTTGAATTAAGCGATAAATCCGGAAACAGCTCAAATCTGTTTTCGTCTGGTAAATCAGGAGGAATTGGGAGCAGATTTTTCTGATAAAAAAAGAACACATTTTTCTGTCCTTCAATCTGTTTTAAGAACTCTCCAAATTGGGATATCTTTTGTCTGTCAATATAAATATATGCCTTGAGTTTTCTGAAAAGGTCTAAAAGCATCTGGATTTTAAGATCTTCTTGATGCAGAAAACGTTCCCGCTTCAGCTTTTCGAAATCGCGTAGCAGATTCCGATATTCCGCATTACTCAAGACAGCATCTTTTCTCACTTTTCCCTTCAATTCTTCAGCTATCTCTGCCTTTGGCATTCTTTTAAAAGCCTGCTCATTGAACCGATAGTTCTTTCTGGGGGTTGTGACGATCATGGAATCTCCGGGCAAAAGAACTTCGTTAAAAAAATGATCGATCACCTCCCCCACCCGCGGCAAGTATTCCACGAGCTCAAACATCAGGATAAAAGTCCTCTTCTGGATGGAGGTAATGGGTTTGACAGGGGGGGTTTCTAATCGGGTATCGATAAGCTGGCGTTCTATGTTCTTTTCCTTTATCAAATAGACCACCTCTATTTCCTGAAGCTTTCCGTCCTCATAGAGTTCGAAATCATGGATATCAAGGTCATTAATAAACTGATTTCTCTTAAATACCCTCACATCCACTTCAATGAGGATGGCCCTGGCCTCATGCTGGAGTTCCTGGCCAAAAGTCAAAAGAATCAAAAAAAGAACGGCTGTTAAAAAAATTGGTTTTCGCATATCTCCCCCTTCATCTTCTTTTCTGACCTGTTTTTAATATAGAGCATTAAAATAATGATGTCAAAAAAATAGAATTTAAATGTTGATTTTTTGCAAATATCGATTCCTGATTTCTCGGATATTTTACTCTGACCTTGACAATTCATCAGAAAAACATATATTATATTTCCATAACTTACCAATAATGGTAGGAAATAGAAATGAATTATGGAGAATTGATAGATCTCTTCGGAGACAGACCGTTTTTTGAAAGTGTTGAAGTCCACCTTCTCTTCAAAGAATCCCGGGGACAAATAGAAGCACGCCTCTCACGCTGGGTGAGTATGGGAAAACTGCTGAAACTCCGAAACAAGAAATATCTTCTTCCGGAAAGATATCGAAAAACCGAACCCAATCCCGGCTATATCTCTAATTTTTTATACAGACCCTCTTATGTGAGTTTAAGAACAGCTCTTGATATTTACGGATTCATTCCCGAATCAACCTATCTGTACGAAGCTATCACTCCAAAGAAAACAGCTGTCTGGAAAACACCAGTAGGTATTTTCACGTATCATTCCTTAAGAAGGGAGAGGTTCTGGGGATACACCCTGTATCCGGAAACAAGAAGCGCTCATCCCCAGGAAAATTTTATGCTGGCAGAACCAGAAAAGGTTTTTCTTGACCTTTTTTATCTCATCAAAGGAGAATGGACTGAGGAGAGAATTGTGGAGATGAGGTTCCAAAATCTAGGGAAGATTAAAAGAGCAAAACTTCTTGATTACTCAAGACGTTTCAACAGCCCTAAAGCAAACAGAGGGATTCATCGTTTTATAAGGATTCACAAAGAGGAAATAGAATGAAAGAACAGGCTTTATCCATTGCAGCAGAGGAAAAAGATCCCCGCCTTTCTCTTAATAAATTAAGAGAATATCTTCATCATGTGATTCTTAGAGAACTGTTTGAACAGAACGTACTTGATGAACTCGTTTTTCACAGGGGGACAGCCTTAAGAATCCTTTATGATTTGAGAAGGTTTTCAGAAGATTTGGATTTTCACTTAAAAGAAAAGAGCCTTTTTAATTTAAAAGGTATTGCCCAAAAGATAAAAAAACATTTGGAAATACAGGGCTATCAGCTGAGTTTAAAAGGAAGCTCTGCAGATAAAGTTCAATCCGTATTTATCAAATTTGAGAGAATCCTTGGGCAAGCCCATCTCACAAGCCAGAGAAAAGAAAAATTCAGGATAAAAATCGAAGTGGATACGAATCCTCCCCAAGGATTTCGTACAGAATCCTCTTTAGTGCATAAATATTTACCGTTTGGGGTTATCCATCATGATAAAACTTCATTTCTTGCAGGAAAATTACATGCTGTCCTTCAACGTTCTTATACCAAAGGAAGGGATTATTATGATCTCTGGTTTTATCTGAGCAAATGGAAGGATATTCTTCCTAATCTTCTCTACCTCAATAATGCGCTCAAACAAACAGGTTTTAAAAGGTCCACTCTTAAAAAAGAAAACTGGAAACAAATCACCGCGGAAAGAATGAAAGAAACGGATTGGGATTATGTGGTAAATGATGTCAAGCCCTTTCTTGAAAACCAGAATGACATAAAAATTTTCACTAAACAGACTCTTCTAACACTGCTCAGTTAAAGTTGGGATATTTCTTCTAACCTTCTTTTTTTATTAATAAGGAATATCGCCTTTGACCTCAGTGCTTACGGTAAAGAACTGATAATCTCGATAATGAACCGTGATCTCGGTCCGGTTGTAAAGCCTTCTGTTTTTATGATAGTAAGCCTCAATGAGTGAGTACTTATTGGGAAATCTTATGTCTTTGATCCTGTGCTTGAATTCCACAGAGCATTTGATTTCAGGCCGTGCATTAAGGAAATTGGCCTCTATTTCAATGGCATCCATATTATCGACTGAATCAGATGTCCATTCGATCTTGGTAATGCTGTAATCTTCCTCGCTTATCCAGGCTTTTCCGTGCATTTTGTCTCCCCGGGCATGGGGCCTGGGTATGGCTTCAATGACTATTTCTTCATCAACATAGTGTTTTTCTCTTCCTATAATCTTATAGTCATAATCAACTTGATTGGACCTTCCGAAAAAGGCTACGGGCGCTAAAAAGAGTTGAGAATGATGGAATCTTGTTTTAAGCTCTGCGTCTTTTACATTCTTTTTCTTATCGTTTTCTTTGAGAAGAATCCTTTTTTCCATCACTTTATTGGTATAGGGCCTTCGTATGAGCTGATAGTCATAGACATAGCGGTTTACTCCTTCTACTCCCGGGCCAAATCCTACAGATATTTTATAAGGTCCGTTTATCATTTCATGGCTAATGAATAATCCCTCTTTTGATCTCGGAATTTTAGCATACTGCTCTTCAATGATCTTCTCCTTACACACAAAATAAAGGGCCAGGCTTCTTATTTTCTCGCAGTAGTCGGCACACTTTTCCAATATGGTTTCTAAATCCTCTTTATTTGAGTTGTCAGGAAATGTTTCTTGGCCTAAAACGTGTGATGAAAAAAACAGAAAGAAAAACAACGGAATAAATATGATTTTCTTTTTCATATCTAACCCCTTATAAGGATTTTAAATTATAAAAAATGAATGTCAAGAGAAAATTTTGTTTTTATATGTCTTATATTTGGATATTTTATCAGTTCAAATTTTAAAATTGAATATAGGAAGGGGGTATTTCTCCCCCTTCCTCTGCCATCTTTATTAGGTTCAAGGTGCTAAAGCATAAGCCTCAGTTCTGGAAGATGCTGACGTATAATCTCCACAGCCACAACCACATCCTCCTAGGTTTGCGCCTGCCATGCCTGCCTCAGCGAACGGACAACCACCACCTTCGCACCAACAGCTACACAGACCAAGTAATCCTTCATTTGTAGTTCTAAGTCCACCTTTAATTTCTGTCATTTATATCACCTCCTTAATAATTAGTTAAAAATTTAAATATAAATTGTGACATTCAATTTAATCACCTCCTTTCTTTTGATTGCTGATCTCTAACAGTTTTATTAAAAACTTTTCTATTTATTTTTATACTCAAGAAAATTCAATTTCATATAAATAATCTAAGCCGCTATTATCAATTTCCAATAGTAAACAATAAAGGTATAATAAAGTACTCTCTATCCCCTTTTTTTGAAGAAGACAGGCCCAATTTTTCTTGTCTAGATTTATTTTGTTATTAAAAAATGCTTGTTGATAGCAAATAGGACATAATCTCACTGACCAACAATTTGAACAGTATTTGATACTTTTTTCTTTATATTCATCTAAATAATATTTTTTAATTACTTTATAATTAATCCCATCATCAACATTTCCTATATCAGGAGCGTTTCCTATTCTTTCACAAATTTTTATACTTCCCCCTGCTGTTATATAAATCTTTCTTGCTCCTGGAATACAGCATCCGTTTAAATGAGCTGCTCTTATTGGCTTATCTATCAAGGGTCTCTGAAAAAGCCTTGCTAAGTTGTCTTCTAATACTGCATTTGCAATAGGATGTGATTTTATTCCTTTCTTGTAATCACTTAAAAATCTTTTTCTTGCCCAATTGGGTAATGTAAAATCTATACCCGTTTTATTCGTTTTTTTGTATTTTTCATACAAATTATATGAAATGCTTCCTTCCTGAGGATATGTTATTGCGATTCTGATGTTATCAGGTATCCATGGGCTAGAATTAATGAACTCGGAAATTTTTTCTATTTTGCCTTCAGAGTAGGGAGGGGCATAGACCATACTTAATCCCAATTTATATGGAGCCTTTTTGTATTCATTTATTAATATTTTAAATCCTCTATATGTTCTCTCGAAGCTGCCCTTATTTTTAATATCTTTACGCCAGGAATCATGGATATCTTTCGGGCCATCTAGACTAACTAAAATTGAAAATCCTTGTTCATATAGATATTTTGCGATTTCTTCGTTTACTAATGTGCCATTAGTTGTCATTGCAAAATTAACCTTTTTTTTCTGGAAAACCTTTTTTGTATAAGCAACAGATTTCTGTAGTAGCTTAAATTTTAATAGGGGTTCTCCTCCATAAAAGGAAATAGATACCTTCTTTGAATCTCTTGAGTGAAGTTTAAGATAATCAATTGCTTTTTTTGCCGTTTCTTCTGTCATATCGACATTTGCATAATTTCTCTTTTCTTTGAAGAAATCATTATAAATACAGTATTTACATCTTAAATTACAATTTTGTGTTAACTCCAACTGGATCATTCCCAGTTCATTATTAATCTTATCTATGACAGAATCATAACTGTGCGACAGACTGAAATTATCAATTTTTGTAACCTTTAATACATTCATGCTTTCCATTGATTTTGTTATTGAGGATGTGACTCTGTTTATATCTTTTTCCGAATGCTTTGATGAAAATTTATTGACTGCATCATTAATATCCATAATCATCAGGTCATTCAATAATTCAAACTCCGGATTTTCACATTTCACTATCTTGTTGGTTCCCGTATCGTATAAATAATTGTTCTTCTCTGTGGAAAATAATTTGCACAGAGGTTTTTCATTCCCCCAAATATTTAGAAGATAATTTTTAAATGAATCGACATTTCTTTGTAAAGATATTGATGCTTCCATCTTTCACTCCCCGTAAAATTTATTTTCATTAATCATTAAGCAAAAAATATGCCATTTGATTGAATACGGTTTAACTTATTGATTTAAAAAGGATTATATTAGGCTGAGGGAAATTGGGATAAGAGATGGAGTTTACACTTAAATGTTATCTAAATCTTTTATATTCAGCCGGTTATATCTAAGTGTAAACAAATTTTTGTTTACAATTTACAGTTTACACTTGGTCCCAATCTTGAAGATGTATGAAACCCAAAAAGACTCTAGACTTTTATGATTTTTTTAATACTCCCATCCTGCAATCTAATAGTCTTGGTAAGCTTTAAGTTCTTAATGGATCTATGAGAGATAATGATACAGATCTTATCTTTAAATCTTTTCTCAATGAGCGCTTCGATCCGTTCAATGGATTGAGCATCTTGCTGGGAAGTGGCCTCGTCAAAAATAACCACATCTGAATCTTTCAATATGGCTCGCGCAATTGAGATCTTTTGTTTCTCTCCCCCTGATATCGTTCTTCCTGTTTCTCCAACCATGACGTCCATCTTTTCATCCAGCTTATTAATAAAGTCAGAGGAGCCTGAAAGCTTGGCAGCTTTTTCGACTTCTTCTGCAGATGCCTCAGGTTTACTGTAAAGGATATTATTCCTTATGGTGTCATTAAAAAGAAACACATTCTGTGAGACAAAGCTTATTTTATCCCTTAGAGAGGAAAGAGATATATTATTAATATCCTGACTGTTAATGTATAATTTTCAGCTTTTAACCTTATACAAGCCAAGGATCAGCTTGACCATGGTGCTTTTTCCGGATCCATTAGGACCGGTGATCAATACCTTATCATTCTTATTTATGGTTAAGTTGATGTTCTCCAGCGCCTTTTTCTTTCCATAGGAGAAAGTGACATTTTTAAATTCAATCCTATTTATTCCCTGTATATTTATTTTTCTATCAGGGTCTTCTTCTTCCTGAGCTATACTGGAAAACTCAGAGACTCTGTTCAAAGCGGTTATAGCAGGCTGGAAAGAGAGTCCTTGCATGGCTATACTCTGAGTGGGGCCGTAGAGTTTTGCCAGATATCCTGTAAAAGCAATATAACCTCCTATGGTGAAAGTGCCTTTTATGATATTTATCCCTCCGAACCAGAGCACCACAAATCCTCCCAGAGCTCCTATAAGAGACATTAACTCAGACGAGAAGGAGGAGATAATGTTTTGTTTGATATCACTTCTTTTAAGGTCTTCCAGATGATTATGAATGCTGTTGGTTTCTCTTTCTTCTGCGGAGAAGATTTTTACCACATCCACTCCTGAAAGGGAATCCTGAATGCGCCTTGAGAGGAGAGCCCATTTCTCCATCACCTCTTTGCTCACTCTTCTTATGCCTCCTGCATAAAATCTGGCAGCAAAATAAAACAGAGGAAGAATAAGGATGGAAGCTATGGTCAGCCGCCAGTTTAGATAGAAAAGTATGACTAGCGAAAAGATAAACTCAAAAATGCCTATGACGAACCTTACGAGGGAACTGGAAAAGAAAATCCTCAGCCCCTCCACTTCTCTTATCCGGGAGAGAAGATATCCTGTCTGGTTTTTATCAAAAAAAGAAAGGGGAAGTCTCAGGATTCTGTGAAAAAGGTCTTTTTTTATCCGGACTATGATTTCCTGGTTAAAGATATTGAAAAAGTAGTTAGTAAAAAAGGAAAAAATGAGTTTAATTAATTGAATACCTAATAAAATGATGACTGCCAGATGGAGATACTTGATATTTTTAGCAGCAATGATATCGTCTATAATGTATTTCATGATGTACGGTGTGGGGAGGGCTAAAAGAGAGACCACTATCATCAGGAATGAACCAAAGGCAAATTTTTTCCAGTGTTCTTTTATGTATGGAAAAAAGCGTTTCAAAGAAGAAAACTTGAACTTCTGAGTTTTCTCTTTTGATTTTATGTCTTGTGCGGCTTCTTTAAGGTAGTCTCTAAGTTTCATAATTAAAACTATTTCTGTTTTTCTCTATGAAATCACTTATATTTATTTGCTTTCTTTTCTAATTCATATAGAGTTGGTCTGGATATACCCAGTGCCTTTGCTGCTTTTGTTTTATTCCCGTTAAATTTTTTAATGGTTTGTATGGCCTTTTCCGGAGTTATATTTGATTTACTCTCTTTTTTAAGATAAGCAATGTCATTAAACTCAATTTCGTCTTTTGTAATTTCTCCGGTATTTGAAAGAGAACAGGCTCTTTCCAATATATTTTCCAGTTCTCTCACATTCCCAGGAA